>DASXFR010000013.1:0-16176 GCA_036489495.1 Acidimicrobiales bacterium
GGTGGGCGAGGGGGGACTTGAACCCCCACATCCTTTCGGACACAGGAACCTGAATCCTGCGCGTCTGCCAATTCCGCCACTCGCCCGAGCGACCGAACGAGATTACCCGAAGAATCTGGCCCTTCCTACCAGGGCATTCGCGACCAAGGACTGCGCTGCCGGGGACAATTCCGGCCACCGGGCCCAACCGACGAGAAAGTGCCCGGCGTCTACGGCAGCTACGTTGGCCCAGATAGGCTGTGGCCAGCATGGGACTCCAGAAGTTCGAAGGGCGCCTTGAGCGCATTGTCGATGGCACGTTCTCCAAAGCTTTTCGGGGTGAGTTGCATCCCGTGGAGATCGGTCGCCGACTCACCAGAGAGATGGACCTCCGGCGCCGGCTGGGTGTCCATGGCCTGATCGCGCCCAATTATTTCGAGGTGTCCCTGTCGGGAGCCGATTTCGCCCGGTTTGAGAGCTTCATAGATGCCCTGGTCAGGGAGTTGGAGGAAGCGGCACGGGAGCATGCCCGAGCGGAGGACTATGTGTTCGTCGGGCCGGTGACGGTGACCGCCATCGAGGACCCCGGCCTCCGCCGGGGCCGTTTCTCCATCCTCTCGGAGGTTCGCGAGGGCCCATCCGGGCTGTCGGCGGCCTCCATTGTGTTGGCTGACGGTGAACGGATTGTGCTCGGGCCGGAGGCCATCACCATCGGCCGACTCCCCGAGAGCACGGTGGTCGTCACCGATCCCAATGCCAGTCGGCGTCATGCCGAGATCCGGCGGGTGGGGAACGACGTGGTGGTGGTGGACCTCAATTCCACCAACGGGACCCGGGTCAACGGGGCCGGCATTCAGGAGCGCAAGCTGGCTGATGGCGACGAGATCGTGGTCGGAACGACATTTCTCCGATTCGAGACGTCGTGATGGCGGCGGGCTCCTGATCCCATATGCACCTGTACCTCGTCTTGATCCCGGGGCCAACCAACAACACGCCCGTACTCCGTGCTCTCGAGTACGTCGTCATCCTCTTGTTGTGGCTGTTCTTCATGTGGGTGGTCCGAGCGGTGTGGGTGGAGGTCCGTCCACTGAAGCGGAAGCGGCGTCGCGAGAAGGATGACGACATCGACCCCGCGATTGCCGGGAAATCGCGCAAGGGGAAGCGGCTCCGGCTCCACGTAGTGCGCCCGGAGGACCACACCGGGGCGACGTACGAAATAGGCGCCGAGGTCACCGTCGGTCGGGCCGCCGGGTGCGGCGTCCCCATCGACTACGACACCTTCGCGTCGAATCTCCATGCCCGGTTGTTCCGGCTGGACGGCGACGTATGGGTCGAGGACCTGGGATCAACCAATGGCACCTGGGTCAACACCGAGCGTATTCTCGAACGAACTCGGATCGAAAAAGGCGACCTCTTGCAAGTAGGCGGCACCGTATTCGAAGTCGGTAAGTGAGATGACGGTCCTCCGGTCCGGCTCCGCGTCCGACGTCGGTTTGGTTCGGTCCACCAACCAGGATCTGGCCCTCGAGACCTCCAGCCTGTTTGCGGTCGCGGATGGCATGGGAGGCCACGCCGGTGGCGAGGTGGCTTCCCGGCTCGCCATCGACGCGCTGACCGCCGCCTTCGGCCGCCAACCCACTGGGGTCGGATTGGCCGACGCCGTCACCTCCGCCAACGCCGCCGTATGGGCGCAGAGCCAGGAGAACGCCGATCTGCGGGGGATGGGAACCACCCTCACCGCGGTGGCGCTGGTCGACGAGGGCGGGCATGACGTGTTGGCTCTGGTCAACGTCGGCGACTCGCGCTCCTACCGTTTTCACGATGGCGAGCTGACCCAGATCACCAAGGATCACAGCCTGGCCGAGGAGATGGTCCTCAGCGGTGAGCTGACGGCGGCCGAAGCCGCCTTCCACCCCCACCGGCATATCCTCACCCGGGCCCTCGGAGTGTCTCCCGACGTCGACGTCGACGTGTGGCGGATCCGGCCGATTCGCGGCGAGCGCTTCCTGCTCTGTAGCGACGGACTCACCAACGAGCTGGGAAACAACCAGATCATCGAAGTGCTGTCGACGGTGGCCGATCCCCAGGCCGCCGCCGATCTGCTGGTTCGGGCGGCCCGGACCCATGGCGGGAGCGACAACATCACCGCGGTGGTCATCGACGTCATCGTCGGGGATGAGGACACCGGATCGGTTCCGGCCGTCGCCCCGATGTCGACGGAATTCGTCAGCCCGACCGGCTTGGCCAGCGATGGCGCCGCCCCGCCTCAGCCCCTGCCGGTTCCCGAGATACAGATCCCCAACCGCCGGGATCGCCGGCGGGCCAAGCGCCGGGAGCGGCGAAGGGACCGGGGACGACGGTTGATCACCTTCCGGACCCTGCTGTTCACGGTCCTGTTCGTGGCCATTGTGGGCGGCGCGTATTACTCGGTGCGCTGGTACAACACCAACTCCTACTACGTCGGCGTCAACCATAATGAGCTGGTCATCTACCAGGGCCGGATCGGCGGCTTCCTCTGGTACAAGCCGGTCGAGGTACAGCGGACCGGAGTGACCACCGCCGATGTCCTGCAGACATACCTGCCGGAGATCCAGGCCGGGGTGGCGGAATCGACCCTGGCCAAGGCCCAGAGCTATGTGACGAACGTCCGGAAGCCCGCCAACGCCACCACCGTCCTTCCGGTTACCACGACCACGACGACGACTACCACCACAACGACCACCGTGCCGGGGACGCCCTGATGGAGAAACGCATCCGCCGGCTGGGCATCTTCATGCTGCTGTGTCTGATAGCTCTGTTCGTGCAGCTCAACAACATTCAGATTCTGAAGGCCAACTCGTTGGCCACCAACCCGGCGAATCCCCGGATTCAACTCGCGGCGCGGAACCAACCTCGAGGTGACATCGTTTCCTCTGATGGCGTGACGCTGGCCACCTCGCAACCGACCAAGAGCGGGTACTACAAGTACCAGCGGGTCTACAACCCGAACACCGCGGTGCTGTTCTCCCAAATCGTCGGCTATGACTCCATCAAGTACGGGAACTTCAACGGGGTCGAGTCCGAGTACAACAGCTTCCTGGTTGCCCACAACCGGCCGGCCAAGTCGTTGCGGGATCTGCTGACCAACCAGACGGTGGTGGACAACGTCACCCTGACCATCAATTCCAACTTGCAACGTGAAGTCGCCCAGGCCGTCGACAACGGCGCCCCCGGACTGGACGGAGCCGCGGCGGTGGTGCTCGATCCCACTACCGGCGCCATCTTGGCCATGTACTCCAATCCCACCTTCGATCCCAACCCGCTGGTATCCACCAATCTCGACACCGAGACCGCGGCTTGGAATGCTGAACTCGCGGCGCCCGGGAACCCGCTACGGGCGGGTGCGTACAACCAGATCAACCCGCCCGGATCGAGCTTCAAGGTGGTCACCACCTCCGCTGTCCTCCAGGGCCGTCCAGATCTGGCCGCCATGCAATACCCGGTGGTGCCGTCGATTCCCCTCCCCGACACCGGGAACCCACCGCAGGTATTGACCAACTACCAGGGCGGCGAGTGCGGCGGCAATCTCGAAGAGATTGTGGTCCAGTCCTGTGACGCTGACTTTGCCTTTATTGGTCAACAACTGGGGGCAACCGCGCTGGTCAACCAAGCCCAAGCCTACGGATTCAACCAGCGGATCCCCCTCGACGTCCCCTCCGACACGGTGGCTCCGTCAAACTTCGGGACGGTGGCGGACTTCTCCCAGTCCGGGCAGGCTGGCATCCCGGGTCTGATGAAGTCGGCCATCGGCCAGCAGAACGTGTCCGCCTCGGCTCTGCAGATGGCCATGGTGGCCGGGACCGTGGCAAACGGGGGGGTGGAGATGACCCCCCATGTGATGGCCCAGATCCGCGACTCGCAGGGAAACCTGGTGGAGGCCTACGCGCCGAAGCCGTGGATGAGAGCCATTTCGGGCCAAACGGCTGGCACGCTGACCGGCTTCATGCAGGGAGTGGTCACCAGCGGTACCGCCGCCGGGGTGGGCTTCCCGGCGAGTTGGAGTGTGGCGGCCAAGACCGGAACCGCCCAAGTCGGTTCCTTCGGGCCGAACCCGACGAAGACGACCGACTGGCTGATTGCCTTCGCTCCCAACGGCGCGTCCAAGGTGGCGGTGGCGGTTGTCCTCCCCAACGAACCGGGAAGCGCCACCGGTGCGACGTACTCCGGCCCGATCGTCAAGGAGATCCTCGGGGACATTTTGGGAAACCAGCCAAGCTCAGGCAACGGGCAATGAGATCATCCGACAATCAGAATCGTAGGAATAGGCTTTGACCCACATGGACGAATCCCAGGCACCCCGTGTCTTCTCTGAGCGGTACGAGTTGAACCATCTCATTGCCCGAGGCGGCATGGCCGAGGTGTACCGCGCCCATGACCGTCTCCTCGACCGCCCGGTGGCGCTGAAGGTCCTATTCCCCGAGCTGTCGGTGGACCGGTCGTTCGTCGAGCGCTTCCGGCGGGAGGCTCAGGCCGCCGCCAACCTCTCCCATCCCAACATCGTGCCGGTGTTCGACTGGGGCGAGGACTCGGGGGCGTACTTCATCGTCATGGAGTTCATCGACGGACGGCCGCTCTCGTCCATCTTGAAGACGGCCGGCCCGCTGTCGGCGGATCGGGCCGCCGATATCGGTTCGCACGTGGCCGCGGCGTTGGGCTACGCCCACAAGCACGGCGTGATCCACCGCGACGTCAAGCCCGGCAACGTGTTGATCACCGACGAGGGCCAGGTGAAGGTGACCGACTTCGGCATCGCCCGGGCCATCAACACCGAGGAGAGCCTCACCCAGACCGGGGCGGTGATGGGAACCGCCACCTACTTCTCTCCCGAGCAAGCCGAGGGCATCGGGGTCGACCCCCGGAGCGACATCTATTCGCTCGGCGTGGTCCTGTTCGAGATGGTGACCGGGCGGGCTCCGTTCCTCGGGGACACCCCGGTGGCGGTCGCCTCCAAGCATGTGCGCGACATCCCGCCGGTCCCCCGGGAGATCAACGCGTCGATCCCTCCCACCTTCGAGGCCATCATCCTGAAGTCGATGGCCAAGGATCCCGACTACCGCTACGCCACCGCCGAGGAGCTCCGGGCCGATCTGCTCCGGTTCAACGAGGGCCGGTCGGTGCTGGCCATGAACGACCCGACGGCGATGCAGGCGGCCCTCGGCGCCACCCAGGTCGTCGGAGCGGTGGGTGGGGCGGATGTCACCCAAGCCATCTCGGCCCAGTCGGGGGCCGGCGCGGGTGGACCCGGTGACAACGGGCTCGCCGCCACCGGCGGCGAGCGGAACCGGACCCGAACCTACGTCATCGTGCTGGTGATCCTGCTGGTGATCCTGGCCGTCGTCGGTGTGCTCCTGGCCCGTCAGCTCGGGTATCTGGGGGGCGCGTCATCGTTCAATCTCCCCAACGTGGTGGGCAAGACCCAGGCCCAGGCGACCACCACGCTGAAGGGTGACGGCCTGACCGTTTCCAGCACCCCGGAAGCCACCACCCAGTACGCCGCCGGTACCGTCCTGAAGACCGACCCGTCGGCCGGCGCCCTGGTGAAGAGCGGGAACAATGTCACCCTGACGGTGGCCGCCGCCCCGGCAGTGGCCAAGACGACTGTGCCCGCCGGCATCACCAATACCGACGTCAACACCGCCGAAGGGATATTGACACAGGCCGGATTGCAGTTCACCGTCAAGAACACGC
This sequence comes from Acidimicrobiales bacterium, assembly GCA_036489495.1. Taxonomy (GTDB): domain Bacteria; phylum Actinomycetota; class Acidimicrobiia; order Acidimicrobiales; family RAAP-2; genus DASZIT01. The sequence continues at coordinate 5,707 of DASXFR010000013.1, forward strand.
CCAACAACGCCCAACAGGGCCTGGTCCTCAGCGCCGATCCGGTCTCCGGATCGTCGATCAACAAGGGTGCCACCGTGACGTTGACGGTCTCATCCGGGCCCAACACCGTCACCGTGCCCTCGGTGGCCGGGCTGAGTCAGACGGCGGCGGCGAACCTCATCGGCAATCGGGGGCTGTCGCTTTCCGGCACGACAACCCAGTCGTCGTCGCAGTACCAAGCCGGAGTGGTCATCGGGTCGGATCCCGGTGCCGGAGCATCGGTCCAGCCCGGCTCGGGGGTCACCCTGATCGTCTCCACCGGCCCGCAGCAGACCACCACGACCACGTCGACATCGACGTCGACGTCGACGTCGACCACCACGACCACCACCACGACGACGACGATCCCCGGTCTCGTTCGGAAGCCGCCGCGCTAGGAGCTCCGGACCGGAGTTCGGGTGTGGTGGACGCGCGCGCCGGGACCGGCAGCTAGACGCGGGCGGCGGAGGCGAGGAAGTTCGAGAGCAGCGAGGGTCCCGACGGCGTCAGGATGGACTCCGGGTGGAACTGCACGCCTTCGATCCGGAGCTGGCGATGGCGGAACCCCATGATCACCCCCTCGCCGGTGGTGGCGGTGACCTCCAACACCTCCGGCAGTGAGCTCGGCTCCACCACCAACGAGTGGTAGCGGGTGGCCACGAAGGGGTCGGGGAGCCCCTCGAACACCCCCGTCCCGTTGTGATGAATGGACGACGTCTTGCCGTGCATCAGGGTAGGGGCGGCGACGATGTTTCCTCCGAACACATGACCGATGGATTGATGCCCGAGGCACACTCCCAGAATCGGGTATTCCCCGCCCAGTTCGGCGACGACCGCCTCACTGATACCGGCGTGCTCGGGTCGTCCGGGCCCGGGGGAGATGAGGATGGCATCCGGCGAATCGGCCCGGATCCCGGCAATATCGATCTCGTCGTTTCGGAAGACCACCGGATCGGCACCGAGCTCACCGAGCTCCTGGACCAGGTTGTAGACGAACGAGTCGTAATTGTCGATGACCAGCACCCGGGGGCCCATAACCCTCCAAGGGTACTGGTCGATCGTGAGGGTCTCCCCCGGGCCCAACCGACCGAAAAGGCTGGCTATCCTGGCGGCCATGGCAACCAAGGCCAAGGCCGGTCCCGGGAGGGCGACGAAGAAGGGACGCTCCGTACGCGGACGCACCACCCCGCAAGCCACCCGTGACACCAGCCACAGTGATCGCTACACCCCGCCGATCCCGAAGAAGACCAAGGTCAGTCCCCGGTGGATGGGCCTGTCCATCATCGCGCTCTTCGTCATCGGCGTCCTGGTCATCATCCTCAACTACGCCGGCGTGCTCCCCGGAGGAGTCTCCAACTGGTGGCTGGTCGGAGCCATCGGCTCGATCTTCGCCGGTCTGATGGTGGCCACCCAATACCACTGACGCGAAGAACCGGCCCCGAAGGGCCGGTTCTTCATCCCATGTGCAGATGGATCGAGCTTGGGCGCCAGGGCCGCGGCTCGAGGGGTGGGGTCAGCCCAAGCGCTCGATGATGGTGGCGTTGGCCATGCCCCCGCCCTCGCACATCGTCACCATCCCGTACCGGCCGTTGGTGCGCTCCAGCTCGTTGAGCAGCGTGGCCGCCAGCTTGGCGCCTGAAGCTCCGAGCGGGTGACCGAGGGCGATCGCCCCTCCGTTCACGTTGACCCGGTTCATGTCCGGATGATGCTCCTTCTCCCAGGCCAGCACCACCGAGGCGAACGCCTCGTTGATCTCGATGATGTCGAGGTCGTCGATGGTCAGCTTGGCCCGGTCGAGGGCGATCTGGGTGGCGGGAATCGGCCCGGTGAGCATCTTGATCGGGTCGCTGCCGATCACCGCGAAGCTGTGGAACCGGGCCCGGGGGGTAAGGCCGAGCTCGTTGGCCTTCTCCTCACTCATGATCAGCACGGCCGATGCGCCGTCGGTGATCTGCGAGCTGTTGCCGGCGGTCACCCGTCCGTTCTCGGGCCGGAAGGCGGGCTTCAGGTTGGCCAGCACGTCGACGGAGGAGTCGGACCGGATGCCCTCGTCGGCGGTCACCAACTCGTCGGTGTCGGCACCGTTGTCGTCCTTGATCGCCACTGGAACGATCTCCCGCTCGAAGCGGCCTTCGGCGGTGGCCCGGGCGGCGTTGTGATGGGACCGCACCGAGAACTCGTCGAGGTCCTGGCGGGTGATGTCCCACTGCTCGGCGATGAGCTCGGCGCCCTCACCCTGGCCGACCAGCCCGCCCCGCTCGGCGTAGCGCTGCATGACCCGGGGACCGAAGGGGAACCCGAGGTCACGGACGACCGATGCACCCATCGGGGTGCGGGTCATCACTTCGACCCCGCCGGCGATGACGATGTCGTAGGCGCCGGCCATCACGCCCTGGGCGCCGAAGTGGAGCGCCTGCTGGGACGAGCCGCACTGGCGGTCGATGGTGGTGGCGGGTACCGACTCGGGGAACCCGGCAGCCAAGGCGGCGTTGCGACCGACGTTGAGCGCCTGCTCACCGACCTGCATGACGCAGCCCATGATGACGTCGTCCACCCGCGCCGGGTCGAGCTGGTTGCGCTCGATGAGGGCCTTCAGCGGCTCCGAGGCCAGATCGGCCGAGTGCCAGTTCCGGAACTTCCCGTTGCGTTTGCCACCGGCAGTACGCACCGCATCAACGATCACCGCTTCGGTCATGTTGGGACTCCTCTCTCGGTCCGGCGGAGGCTGTGCCTGCCGGCCTTACCTACTGTTGCGGACCCTCAGTCGGTCCGTCAACTGTACGGGCGGAAAACTTGACCACCTGGTCAATATTCTATCCCGGTGGGCTCCGGCGTCAACCCGGGTATCCGGGCAGGTCGGGCTCGTCCCAGCATCCCGGGGTCGGTATCGACGCCGACCCACCCTTTCGCTACGGTCGGCCCGGTGAGCACCAGAGTCAAGGACATGGACCGATGGTTGGGCAATGGCGGGATGGAGCTGATCGGTACCGTCGGCGGGTCGTTCGACGCCTACGGGGTCGACGGGGAGGACCTGGGCTGGGTGGACGGGGCCTTCACCCCGCTGGCGCCGGCCTGCAACCCGCACGGCATCGTCCAGGCCGGGGTCCACAGCCTGTTGCTGGATGCCGCCATGAACTTCGCCATCAATGCCGCCCTCCCCGGGCGTGACCGCACCAAGGCCACCCTGGAGATGAAGATCGAGTGCATGCGGCCGGCGCTGCTAGCCGAGTCGTACCGGCTACGGGGCGAGGTGGTGCGGATGGCCGGCCAGGTCGCCTACGGCGAGGCCACCGTGCGAGACAACCAGGATCGGCTGGTCAGCCGGTCCACCGGAACCTTCTTGCTTCAGCGCTCGAAGCGGGTGACGGATGGAGCCAGCCCGGTGGCGACCGCCGTGACCGACTGACCTTTCGACACGGCTCACTTTCGCGACGGGTCGATCCGGCCGACGTCGCCGAGACCGATACCGGCGACACGCCGGTTGTCCACGGGAGTGGGTGGCCTTGGGCGCGACAGAGACTGCATTCGGCGTCTGCAACGTGTGCGACGGACCGACCCAGCCCGGATTCCGGCTGTGCTTCTGCTGCTCGACGTTGGTCGGCCAGCTGCGGATGCCGCTGGCCCCGGTGGCGGCGATCACCCCCTATCGGGTGGGCGACCGGATGCACCGGCTGCTACGCGGCTACAAAGATGCGGCGTCGTTCGATGCCCGATCGGCATCGGCGGCGCGGTTGGCGACCATGGTCGACCGGTGGTTGGACGAACACCGCGGGAAGCTGCTCGCCCGCACCCTCGGACCCTGGGACCTGGCGGTCGGGGTCCCGTCCTCCCACCGGCCGGTCGGGACCCCGGTGGACATCCTCCTGAAGGCGGTCCCGGACCTGGCTCGCATCCACCGACAGCTCCTGGTCCGAGGAACCGCTTCCACCGATCATCTGGTCGCCGCCCGATCGGGGTTCACCGTGCGCCGGGATGGCGGTGCCGGGCCCGAGACCCGGGGAATGCGTGCCCTGGTGGTGGATGACACCTTCACCACCGGTGCCCGGGCCCAGAGTGCGGCGGTGGCGTTGCGGATGGCCGGTGTCCGGGTGGCGGGGGTGCTGGTGGTGGGCCGGGCCGTGGCCCCCGAGGCCGCCCCGTGGCAAGCGGCCTTCTGGGACTCGACGGCCGGGGTGAGACAGGCGGCCCGTGCCGCTCTGACGGCCGGCCATCGGCGACCCAGCGTTGGCCTACGGACCTGACCAGGGGATTGTTCCGGGCACGGCAGTGGAGATATAGTTGGTTGCTACAAGCAGTTAGTGGGACACCCACAGTGGTCGGGCCTTTCGGGCCTCCACAACTGACGAGCCAGAGGAGAGACGAAGGTGGCGACCACCTCGAGCCGGACAACTCCCACGGCGACCCATGCTTCGTCGACGCCGGGCGCCGGTGGATCGGTTCCGGCCGACCTGGAACGGGCGCTGACCCAGGTGGCCCGGGCGATCATCCATCTCGGGATACCCCGGCATGCGTTGGCTGAGGGTGAGTCGATCGACAAGGCGGGCTACTGGCTGCTGGTCCGGGTATCCGAGACGGGGCCGGTCCGCCTTTCGGATCTGGCCGCGGCGGTCGAGCTCGACCTGTCCACCGTCAGCCGGCAGATGGGTGCCTTGGTGAACGGCGGATTGATCACCAAGGAGCCCGATCCCCACGATGGCCGAGCGTCATTCTTGAGCCTTTCCGCCCGAGGCGCGGCCGTCCTGGAGTCGGTTTCCGAGGCCCGTCGCCAGGCATTGGCCGATGCGCTCACCGATTGGTCGGACGACGAGCGCGCCACCTTCGCGACGGGACTGTTGCGGCTTGCCTCCGGGCTGCAGAACTCGCCGAAGGCCTGCCGATGACCATCGACACGCCGGCCAAGCGGGTTGACGGGGCCGACCCTTCGGCGACGACTCCGCCGGCACCGATTCCCGGTGAGGGACTGTCCCATCGACAGATCCTCATCATCTTCAGCGGCCTGATGCTGGGGATGTTCCTGGCCGCCCTCGACCAGACCATCGTCGGCACCGCCCTCCCGACCATCGTGAACAGCTTGCACGGGCTCAACCACATCAGCTGGGTGGTGACCGCCTACCTGTTGACCTCGACCATTTCCACCCCGTTGTACGGGAAGCTCTCCGATCAGCTGGGTCGTAAGGGGATCTTCCAATTCGCCATCGTGATCTTCCTGGTCGGGTCGGTGCTCGCCGGCCTCAGTCAGAACATGGGCGAGCTCATCGCCTTCCGGGGGATCCAAGGTATAGGGGCCGGCGGGCTGATGGCCATGGCCATGACGATCATTGCCGACGTGGTTGCACCCCGGGACCGGGGTCGATACCAGGGGTATTTCGGTGCCACTTTCGCACTGGCATCAGTGGCCGGGCCGCTGCTCGGAGGCGTATTCACCGACAACCTGAGTTGGCGGTGGATCTTCTATATCAATATCCCCATCGGGATCGTCGCCCTCGGCGTGACCTCGGTGGTCCTCAAGCTCCCGTTCCGCCGGCAATCCCACAACATCGACTACTTCGGCGCGGTGCTTCTGATGGTGGCCATCACCGCGACATTGCTGGTGACCGTGTGGGGCGGGACCCAATACGGCTGGGGTTCGCCGGAGATCATTGCCCTCGGCATCACCGCGGTGGCGTTCATCACTGCGTTCATCTTCTGGGAGCGACGCGCCTCGGAGCCGATCCTCCCCCCCAGCCTGTTCCGGGTCGGCATCTTCCGGGTGTCGTCCGGAGTGAGCTTCCTCCTGGCCATGGTCATGTTCGGTGCCATCATCTACCTGCCCCTGTACCTCCAACTGGTCGACGGGGTCTCCGCCTTGGTGTCGGGCCTCCTGTTGGTGCCGTTGATGGTCGGGTTGTTGGCCACCTCCATCACCTCCGGCCAGATCGTCAGCCGGACCGGGAGATACAAGATCTTCCCGATCATGGGCTCGGTGCTGGTGATCATCGGGATGTACCTGCTGTCCCAGCTGGGGCTGCACACCTCGCATGTGGTGATGAGCCTCTATGTGATCGTGCTCGGGGCGGGGATGGGCATGACCATGCAGCTCATGGTGCTGGCCACCCAGAACGCGGTGGCGCCCACCCAGATCGGGACGGCCACCGCCGCGGTGACCTTCTTCCGATCGCTCGGGGGCGCCTTCGGGACGTCGCTGTTCGGAGCTGTGTTCATTGCCGGCCTCGGCCATTGGATCCCCGTGCTGGTGCCGGGGGCGGCGGCCAAGGGCATCCATGTGACGGGGAGTTTCTCCATGAGCCCGACCCAACTGCGCGGGTTCCCGGCGGTGGTGCAGCACGGGATCCTGGAATCGTTCGTCCGGTCCCTCCATACGATGTTTCTGGTCGGCGTGCCGGTCGCGGTGGTCATGTTGGTGTTGACCCTGTTTCTCAAGGAGGTGAGGCTCCGCACCAACTCCGGTCTCGAGCGGCCGAGTGAGGATGTGGCCATGACCGGGGCGATGGCGGGTTCGGCTGACGCCGAAGCCGACGCCGCTGCCGACGCCGACGCCGACGCCGGTGCTGGAGACGGAGCCTTCGGAACCGGGGTGGCCATCGGCTAGCCGCCGCCGGGATGTCTCCGTCGCGATCGTCGACCGGTGTACTAAACCGGATGCATGGAGTTACGAATCTTCACCGAGCCACAACAGGGCGCGTCCTACGACCAGCAGGTGCGGGTGGCCCAACTCGCCGAGCAACTCGGGTTCGATGCCTTTTTCCGGAGCGACCATTTCCTGGCCATGGGCGACACTGACGGCCTCCCCGGCCCGACCGACGCCTGGATCACCCTGGCCGGCATCGCCCGGGAGACCAGCCGGATCCGGCTGGGGACCTTGATGACCTCGGCCACCTTCCGGCTCCCGGGTCTGCTGGCAGTGGCGGTAGCCGAAGTGGATGCCATGAGCCAGGGCCGGGTGGAGCTGGGTCTGGGCTCAGGCTGGTTCGACGGCGAGCACACCGCCTACGGGATTCCCTTCCCGCCCCTCGGCGAGCGCTTCCAACGGCTGGAGGAACAGTTGGCCATCATCACCGGGATGTGGGCGTGCCCGTCGGGTGACCGGTTCTCCTTCCACGGAGATCACTACCAACTCGAAGACTGCCCCGCTCTCCCCAAACCCGTGCAGCGTCCGGGCCCACCGGTACTGATCGGGGGCCACGGGCCCAAGCACACCCCGCGGCTGGCGGCGACCTATGGCGCCGAGGTGAACGTGCCGTTCGTTTCGGAGGACGACACCGCGGTCCAGTTCCGGCGATCCAAGGCGGTGTGCGAGTCGATCGGCCGCGATCCGGGTTCGCTGGTGTGCTCGGCAGCCCAGGTGGTGTGCTGCGGACGAGACGAAGCCGAGCTGGTCCGCCGGGCCGCGGAGATCGGTCGCTCGGTAGACGAACTTCGCCAGAACGGCCTATGCGGCACCCCCGATGAGGTGGTCAAGAAACTCGCCAGCTTCGCCAACGTCGGCACCGATCGGATGTACTTGCAGTTTCTGACCCTGGACGATCTCGAACACCTGGAACTGATCGGCGCGGAAGTACTGCCCCACGCCGCCCAGCTGAGCTGACCGTTTGCTCAGTCGGCGGCCGTCGTAGACGTCAGCTGTTCGATCCGCTCGAGGGTCTTCTCCATATTGGAGCGGGTCGTCTCGGGCAGCTTCCCCAACTTCAAGAACATCCGCTGGTGGTCGTGGCTGATGTCCCAGCTCTCCCGCACCCGGGTTCCCCCCTCGACCGGATCGAGCTCGTAGCGCCAGATACGGCCAGCTACGAACTGACCCATGAATCCACCCGGCCGGGTTTGCCAGGCGATCCGGCGGTTCTCCTCGAATTCGATGACGGTGCTGACCATCGAATAGTTGATGCCCAGATGCATCGACATACCGAAGGTGGCGTCCTGGGAAAGCCGCGGCGGAGCGCCACCCTTGGCTTTGACCACGGTGCCGGAGCCGTCGATCTCCGGGTGGCGGGCCACATCGGCCACCAGCTCGAAGATGGCTTCAGGTGGAGCGGGGATCACCCGCTCCACCGACACCACGTTGCCTTTCATCTCCAACCTCCGGACCGCCCACATTGATGGCACCGACGGGACCGCCGGCTGTTATCGGTGCAGCTTGCACCGGCGGCCGTGAAAGACGCCAATGGGCGACGGCTCGGGCTTAGCGGAGCTCCTCGTGAACGACGGACCGTCGCCCACCGTTATCGATCGCCCGCTGGTCGAACGTGCTGCGGCGTCGGACCCCTGAGGCGGCAAAGAGCGCGAGGGTAATGACCAACCCCACGGCTCCGACAATCATGAGGATCACACCAATGGTAGAGAGCCGAAACCCATGGGTCTGGGTCGTTGTGATTCCCCAGTACAGGACGGCTCCAACCGCGAACACCAACATGCTGGTGGCGAATCCCGAGCCATATCCCGATCGCATCGCGTCCCCTTTCATCTGGTGGCGACGAGAGCCCGGGCATCAAGGTCGGCCCGGACAGCACCACTCATGGTGGGATACCCACCATGGCGACCGACCAAACTCCCGGCGGCCAGCGACGAAGCGGTTTCGTTCCCCCAACCGGTCAGAGAGGCGGTCGGGAGGCTCAGACTCCGGGACCCTCCGTCCGGAGTTTGTCGACCTCGCTCATGGCCTGACGCAGATGGCCCAGCCATTCGTCGCTGTGGCTGCCGACCAGCTTCACGCACCAGGCGAGGGCGTCTGACCGGGACCGGGCGATACCGGCGTCGACCAGCGTGTCCAGTACTCGGCGCTCCGGCTGGCGTAGCCGGGTCATGGCCGGGACAGCGATGTGGGTGAAGAGTTGGGTGGTATCGCCGATCCTTGCACCCCAGGCGACATTGCGGCCGTAACGCCCCTCCATCTCCTGGGCGATGGCCACCCGCTCGTCGCGGCTGTCTTCCCGGAAGCGGGTGATCCGTCCTTCGAGGGCCGCCTCGCGGCCTTGCTCGTCGGTCGGCTCGGGGGGACTGAGCTCACCAATGATGGAGATCTCTTCCCGGTCGATGATTACTTCGGGGGAGGAGACGAACCAATCGTCGCGGAGTCGCCCGGCCAACCAGGCTTCGGCGTCATCGGCGCTGGGAAGGTCGGCCTGTTGCCATCCACCCCGGCCGCCCCGTCGGCCTCCGGGCCCGCCTCGCCGACCTCCGTGTCCGCCTCGCCGACCGCCAAAATCTTCTGTATAGGCACTTCTCACAACTGCTCCTTGTGCTGCATTACTTAGTTACTTTATTACAGAGCTACTTTAGCGGAGTTGACTCGAGAAATGCAACTGGGCAACTCGGTGACCATCTGTGCAGGTCAGCGGCCGTATCTCGGGGGAGTTGGGATCCAGGAGGGCTCGTCGTCGTCAGCGAGGGCGACCGCAGAGGGCCCGTGGAGCCGGCCTATCGAGTCGGATCTTCGAGGACGCCGGCGGCAACCAGGGCCCGCCTGGCCTCCGAGACGCCCGCCACCCGAACCGAGCGGAAGCCGGCGGCGATGGCACCGTCGACGTTGACAGCGTTGTCATCGAGGAACAGCACCCGCTCCGGATCAGGGACCACCTGGTCGGCGACAGCGTCGAACGCCCGACGGTCGGGCTTGGGTGCGCCGATCTCGAACGAGAGGAAGCGGGTCTCGAACATCCGGATCAGTGGCCACCCGGCGAGGTGCTCGTCCCAATGCAAGGCATTGGTATTGGAGAAACATCCCACTGGGACCCGGGCCATCACTTCCCTGACCAAGTCTTCGGCCCTGGGCAATGGTCCGGACGGCCACGTCCGGAACTCGTCGAGGAAGGCGGTCGGGGAGATCGGCAAGCCCCAGTCGCCGACCATGCCGCGGGCAAAGTCGTCGTCGGAGCAGGCGCCGCTCTCGAATCGCCGGACCCATGGGCACCCGAGCCAGCGACTCCAGAGGTCGTCGTCGTTGGAGATCCCGGAGAGCTCCCGCATCGACGCGACCCCTCGCATCTCCAGCAGCACTCCACCCAGGTCGAACAGGACCATCTCGACGGACTCGTTCATTCGCAACTCTACGTCGGCGCCGTCCTCATCGGCACCGCCCACCGGCACGGCTGGCGAGGGGATTGCCGGTAGTTTGGCCTCGTGGAGGATGATTTCGTGCTGCTGGCCGGGTCGGCGAGCCGGAAGTTGGGCCAGGCGATTGCCGACTACCTCGATTGCCCTCTGGGTGCGTCCGAGACCATGAGGTTCTCCGAGGGGAACCTGTTCGTCCGGGTGCTGGAGAACGTCCGGGGCCGGGATGTCTTCATGGTGCAGGGAACCGCGTTTCCGGCCAACGATAATTTCATGGAGCTGTTGTTCTGGATCGATGCGCTGAAGCGAGCCAGCGCCGCGTCGGTGACTGCAGTGATCCCGTACTTCAGCTACGCCAAGGGGGACAAGAAGGACGAACCCCGGGTGTCGATCCGGGCCCGGGTCTGT
>DASXFR010000016.1:0-8755 GCA_036489495.1 Acidimicrobiales bacterium
AGGCACCGAAGCACAAGGGGATCTCCATCTTCTTGGTGCCGACGTCGTCCCCGGGGTTCTCGTGCACCCCGCTGGTGACGGTGGGCGGGACGGTCACCACCGCCTCCTATTACGACGGGGTGCGGGTGCCGCTCACCGCCCTGGTCGGCGACCTCAACGAGGGATGGCGGCTGATCACCGGTCAGCTCAACCACGAACGGGTGGGCCTGGCGGCCATGAGCGCGCTGTCCCAGCGGCTGTGGATCGAGGTGGCCGACTGGGCGCTGGCCAACGACCTGGCCGACGTCGGCTGGGTGCAGGAAGACCTGGCCCGGTCCCACGCCCTCCTCGAGGCCCAGAACCTCCTCAACTGGCGGATGACCGCGGCGGTGGCCAACGACACCCTGGGACCGGCCGACTCGTCGGCGGTGAAGGTATTCGGCACCGAGTCGACCATCCAGGTCTACCGCCTGCTGCTCGGGATCGTCGGCGCCGGCGGCTACCTGCGTCCCGGCTCACCGGGGGCGGTGCTCCACGGGGAGATCGACCGGGCGTCGAGGCAGTGCCAGATCAACACCTTCGGCGGCGGGGTCAACGAGGTCCAGCGCGAGATCCTGGCCACCGCCGGCCTGGGCATGAAGCGGTCGGCCCGGTGAGCGCGGTCCCAGTGGACGAGACGGCCACCCAAGCCCCGCCGGCCCCCTCGGCTTTCGACGAGCAACTGGCCGCCTTCGCCGGCCAGTCGACCGACGGCACCATCGACGCCCCCGACGAGGTCAACCAGGCGATGATCCGCCACTGGGTGGAGGCGATGGGCGACACCAACCCGGTCTACGTCGACGCCGCCGCGGCCAAAGAGGCGGGCTTCCCGGGGATCATCGCCCCGCCGACCATGCTCCAGGCCTGGATCATGCGGGGCCTGCTGGCTTCCCAGAAGGTCGAGGCCGACCGGGCGGAGGGCCGGGTGCAGGGCGACGGGCCCAGCGACCGGCTGATGTCGTTGCTCGACCACGCCGGCTTCTCCTCGGTGGTGGCCACCAACTGCGACCAGCACTACGAGCGGCCGCTGGTCCTCGGGGACCGGATCTCGGTGGTGTCGGTCATCGAGTCGGTGTCGCCGGAGAAAACCACCGGCCTCGGGGTCGGCCACTTCATCACCAACCGGATGGACTACACCGACCAGCACGGTGAGCGGGTGGCGACCATGCGCTTCCGGATCCTCAAGTTCCGCCCGCCGGCCAAAGCCGACCCGGCACCGACGCCGGCGCCGGAAGGAGCTGCACCCCGACCCAAGCGACCCCGCCCGTCGATCACCCAGGACAACCGGTTCTTCTTCGAGGGCACGAAGGAAGGGAAGCTGCTGATCCAGCGGTGCTCGAACTGCGGCGCCCTCCGCCACCCGCCCCGGCCGGCCTGCCCGGAGTGCCGGTCGTTCGAATGGGACACGGTCAGGTCCTCGGGCCGGGGAACCATCTACAGCTACGTGGTCAACCACCATCCGAAGGTGCCGGCCTTCGACTACCCGCTGGTGGTCGCCCTCATCGAGCTGGAGGAGGGCACCCGGCTGGTGGCCAACGTCTCGGGCATCGCCCCCGAAGCGGTGGTGATCGGCACCCCGGTCCAGGCCCGGTTCGAGACCTTCGATGACGAGCTCACCCTGCCGGTGTTCCACCCGGTCGACGGCTCCGACGACACCCAGGGGGCGGCGTGATGGACTTCACGTTCAGCGAGGAGCAAGAGGCGGCCCTACTGGCCGCCGACGGGGTCTTCGCCGGCCTGGTCACTCCCGATCGGGTCCGGGAGGTGGAGGCCGGCGATGACCGGGTCGACCACCAGCTGTGGGCGGCGCTGGCCAAGGCCGACCTGCTGGGTCTGGCCATCCCCACCGCCGACGGGGGCGGGGGCTACGGCCTGGTCGAGCTGGCGCTGATCCTCGAGGCCCAGGGCCGTTCGGTGGCCCCGGTGCCGCTGTGGGCCACCCTGGTGCTCGGCTGCCTCCCGATCGCCGAGTTCGGCTCCGACCAACTGCGGGCGGCGGTCCTGCCCGAAGTGGAGGACGGCGACCTCATGCTCAGTGCCGCCCTCTCCGAGGTGGCCGCCGGCCTCGCCACCGGGGGAGCCGGGGATCCTTCGGTCCGGGCGGAGTTCGCCGGAAGCCCCACCTCGGGTGTGCACCTGTCCGGTACTGCCCTGGCCGTCCCCTTCGCCCACGTGGCCGACCGGGTGCTGATCCCGGCGCTGACTCCCGACGGCGGCGTGGTGGTGGCGTCGGTGGATCCGAACACCGAGAAGGTGCGGGTGGAGCGGGCGATCACCACCAACCGCGAGATCCACCCCCATCTCCATCTCGACAACGTTTTCGTCCCCCGCGAGGACCTGCTGGCCGGGGGCGACCCGTCCCGGGGCCGCGAGGTCCTCGGCTGGATGTTGAACCGGGCCTGGACCGGGCTCTGCGCCCTCCAGGTGGGGGTGGCCGAGGCGGCGGTGGCCCAGGCCGCCGCCTACCTCAACGTCCGGGAGCAGTTCGGCCGCCCGCTGTCGACCTTCCAGGGCACCATGCTCAAAGCCGCCGACGCCGCCATCGACACCGAGTCGATGCGGGTCACCCTCTGGCAGGCGGCCTGGCGCCTCGACAACGGGCTGGACGCCGACCGGGCGGTGGGGGTGGCCGTGTGGTTCGCCAAGGACGCCGGCCAACGGGTGGTGCACGCCACCCAGCACCTCCACGGGGGGATGGGGGCCGACATCGACTACCCGATCCACCGCTACTTCCTGTGGGGGAAGCAGATCGAGCTGCTGCTCGGGGGCCCGAGCGCCCAGCTGGCCCGGCTGGGCCGCCAGGTGGTGGCCGACCTCCGGGCCGGAGAGGCGTTGACGGCATGACCATCCCGACCACCCGCCGGTTCGAAGAGGTGTCGGTGGGGGAGGCGCTGCCCGCCCTCGAGCTGCCGCTCACCCGCACCCTGATCATCAGCACCGCCATCGCCTCCCGCGACTACCAGGACGTCCACCACGACCCGGTGCTGGCCAACCAGCGCGGCTCGAAGGACATCTTCATGAACATCCTCTCCACCAACGGTCTGGTCGGGCGGTACGTGACCGACTGGTCGGGGCCGGCGGCGGTGCTGGATGACGTCAACATCCGGCTGGGCGCTCCCAACTATCCCGACGACACCATGACCCTCACCGGCTCGGTGACGGCCAAGGACGAGGCGGCCACCGACGGCCGCGGCGGGATCGAGATCACCCTGCGGGGGGCCAACGGGCTCGGCGACCACGTGACTGGCACCGTGCGCCTCCGGCTCCCGGCCGGCGCCTCTGCCGCGGAGCCGGCTTCCCGATGAGCGCCGCCCGCCACGCGTTCGCCGGCACTACCGCCATCGTCGGCATCGGCGCCACCGAGTTCTCCAAGGAGTCGGGCCGGAGTGAGCTCCGGCTGGCGACCGAGGCGGTCGACCTGGCGTTGCGGGACGCCGGCATCGAGCCGGCCGAGGTCGGCGGGCTGGTCACCTTCAGCTCCGACACCAACCCAGAGATCAACATCGCCCAGAGCCTGGGCATGGGCGAGCTGTCCTTCTTCTCCCGCATCCACTACGGGGGCGGGGCGGCGTGTGCCACCATCCAGCAGGCGGCACTGGCCGTCGAGTCGGGGGTGGCCGACGTGGTCGTCTGCTACCGGGCGTTCAACGAGCGGTCGGGCAACCGGTTCGGCGCCGGGGTCCAGGACCGCCCGCCGGCCGCCAATGCCGAGACCGCCCACTTCAGCTGGTACGCGCCGCAGGGCCTGCTCACCCCGGCCCAGTGGGTGGCGATGGCCGCCCAGCGCTACCTGCACATGACCGGGGCCACCTCCGAGGACCTCGGCCGGGTGGCGGTGGCCGACCGGAAGCACGCCGCCACCAACCCGAAGGCCTGGTTCTACGAGAAGCCGATCACCCTCGAGGAGCACCAGGCGTCGCGCTGGATCGTCGAGCCGCTGCACCTCCTCGACTGCTGCCAGGAGACCGACGGCGGCCAGGCCCTGGTGGTCACCACCCTGGAGCGGGCCCGCGACCTGTCCTCCACCCCGGCGGTGATCCGGGCGGCGGCCCAGGGGTCAGGAAATGGCCAGGAGATGATGACCTCCTACTACGCCCACGACCTCTGCGGGCTCCCGGAGATGTCGGTGGTGGCCCGGCAGTTGTGGGAGACCTCAGGGCTGACCCCGGCCGACATCCAGATGGCGGTGCTCTACGACCACTTCACCCCCTATGTCCTCTACCAGCTCGAGGAGCTCGGCTTCTGCGGCCGGGGGGAGGCGAAGGACTTCATCCGGAACGGGAACATCGAGCTGGGCGGGGGGCTCCCGATCAACACTCACGGCGGCCAGCTGGGGGAGGCCTACCTCCACGGGATGAACGGCATCGCCGAGGGGGTGCGCCAGGTTCGGGGCACGTCGGTGAATCAGGTGCCCGAAGTCGGCAACGTGGTGGTGACAGCCGGCACCGGGGTGCCGACCAGCGGGCTCATCCTCGGCGTCGATGGCTGAGTCGCCCTAGTCGGCGATGGGGTAGAGCTCCTCGTAGGCGGTGGCGAGATCGTAGAGGGCCTGCCGGCCGTCCCCGCTGAACGAGGAGCCGTGCATCAGGGCGAGGGTGGACGGCTGGAGGTCGCCGAGCCGGCGCATCTGGGCCGCGGTGTCCGGCGCCATCGAGCTGGACCGGAACATCGCCTCGGCCTCCAGGGCCGGTTCGATCAGGTCGTCGGTGGTCAGCGCCGCGCCGTCGCCCAGGTGGCCGAACAGGTCCCCGCACAGCAGGGTCCGGGTGGTCTCCTCGTACAGCACCCGCGCCTCCCAACCGTGGGGCACATGCGGGGTGTCGAGGTGGACGACCCGCTTCCCTCCGAGGTCGAGCACGTCCCCGTCGACCAGCGGCCGGGGTAGCCGGTCGGCCATCTCGTTGAGCGACACCAGGCAGCCGATGGCCCCGTGGGCCACCTGCGACTCGGGGGCGGCGCCCAGAAACTCGTTCATGGCCCCGCACTCGTCGGACTCGACGTGGCCGAAGGTGATCCACCGCAGCCGGTCCACCGGGAGGATGGTGGCGATGGCCTCGGACACCGAGGGGAACATCGAGCGATGCCCGGTGTGGAACAGCAGGGGCTCGTCGGCATCGATGAGGAACTGGTTGAAGGTGAAGCCGGTGGGACCGATCTCGGCGACGAAGGTGGACAGCCGATAGATCCCGTCGGCGACTTCGTCAACGT
Source organism: Acidimicrobiales bacterium (assembly GCA_036489495.1). Classification (GTDB taxonomy): domain Bacteria; phylum Actinomycetota; class Acidimicrobiia; order Acidimicrobiales; family RAAP-2; genus DASZIT01. The sequence continues at coordinate 5,227 of DASXFR010000016.1, forward strand.
TGGTGGGCATGGTGAACCTCCTTGAACCGAAACCTAGCCCTCCGGCGGGGCAGTGTCTCGGGGAGCTGCGGTCGAGGCGGCTCCATTTCCGGCGCCCTGCCGCAGTCGTTGGGTCTGCCCGTCGAGGATGGTCCCAAGGTGGGTGAGGAAACCGATGACCACATCGAGCTCCTCGTCGCGATAGTCGGCGCACAATCCGACGATGGCCTCGGTCAGCGGGGCGAACTGCGCGGCGATCTCGGCTTGGCGATCAGCTCGGGGGCGAAGCTCCCAGCGCCGTCGATCGTCAGGGTCGCGGACCCTCTCGACGAAACCGGCAGCCTCGAGGCGATCGGCGACGCCGGTGATGGCGCCGCCGGTGAGACCGGTCAGCTCGACCAGGTTGCCGGCGGTCAGCGGCGCCTGGGTTTGGCGCAACAGGTCGAGGCACTTGAGATCGGTGGCGCTGAGGCCGAGCCGGGTGGCGAGGGCGTGATGGAACAGCACCGTCTTGGTGGCCAGTTCCCGGCCGGTCCGCTCGCTGAGCTCGGCAATCCGGGCCTGACGTTCCCGGCTGACTCGGCTTGACCCCACTGGCCAACTCCTTTAGTATCTAAACAATCGTCAAATGGCGATCATTTAGATACTAATACATATTGGAGGTTCCGATGAGCGCACGAGGCAGAGCCGGCAAACGGCAGTGGCAGGAGCGGCAGCCGGGGTACGGGCCGGAGCTGGCCGGGGCGATCACCGCCCGGTCGGCCGAGCAGATGGAAGGATGGGCCGAGCGCGGCCGGGTTCCGTGGTGGATCCGGGTGAACGCCCGGCTCCGGGGCCAGCCCATCGTGGTGCCCGATAGCCATCGGTAGCGACATCGGAGGCGCGGCCAACCCGGAGGCGTCGGCGGCAGTCCGGGCGTCTGACCGCCGGACGCCGGGGGTTTTGGGCCGGGTACGTTGGCCGGATGCGGATCGAGGACATCGAATACGAGTTCGAAGGACAACGGATGGTCGGCCACCTGGCCGTCGACGAGTTCCGGCCCGGTCGACGGCCGGCGGTGCTGGTCTGCCACGAAGGCCCCGGGCTCAACGAACACACCAAAGGACGGGCCGTTCGGCTCGCCGGGCTGGGGTATGCCGCCTTCGCCCTCGACTATCAGGGCGACGGGCAACCCCGCCCCCGGGACGAGGCGATGGCCAAACTCGGGGTGATCATGGCCGACCTCGAGCTCACCCGGCGGCTCGGGCGCGCCGGCCTGGACATCCTGCTGGCCCAGGACTTCATCGATCCCGACCGGGTGGCGGCCATCGGCTATTGCTTCGGGGGAGCCATGGTGCTCGAACTCGCCCGCGACGGCGCCGACCTCAAGGCAGTGGTCGGCTTCCACCCCGGCATCCGTTCACCGGAGCCGGGCGAATCCTCCAAGGTCGAGGCCAGCGTGCTGATGTGCTGCGGCTCCGAGGACCCGGTCGTCAGCTTCGAGAATCGCCACGCCTTCGAGGTCGACATGCGGGAGTCGGGCGTCGCCGACTGGCGGGTGGAGATCTACGGCGGCGTCGGCCACAGCTTCACCAATCCGCGGGTCGACGAACTGGGGATGCCCGGATTCGAATTCAACGCCGCCGCCGACCGGCGGTCGTGGCGGTCCATGCTCGACCTGCTGGAGGAGCGACTCAAGCCAGATTGACCGTGACTGTGACAGCGTCCATTCATCCCAACTCGACTGCAGATATCGCTCCTGCGTCAAAGTCTGAGTCGGTGGACGATCTGAGTTGGCGACTCGGCGAGGTGGGCATCGATGAGTTTGGCGTCGGCGCTGACCAGTGGAACGTCGAGGCCGCGAGCAGTGGCTGCCCGGACGGCGTCGTAGAAGGACAGATTGTGTTCAGTGGCGAGGTTTGACGCGTCTCGGAACCATTCTGGGGTCGGTACGAGTGGTGTTCCGCAGATGGCGAGCAGGTCATCGATCTGATCCGCCACGTCGTCGCCGGGCCAGTTCAGCGAACGCACCAGAACGTTGCCGAGCTCGTAGACAGCGAGATCCACGATATGCGCATCAAGGTCGCCAGACAGGTGGGCGGCGCGAAGTGTTCTTGCTTCGTTCAGTTCGGGTTCACCAACACTGTGGAACCATTTAATGAGGACTGAAGTGTCGATCAGCAAGCGAGTCAACGGCGGAGATCTCGATCGGCGCGAACGAGGTCAGCTGCGTCGAATGACCCCGCATTCTCAAACCGGGCTTCGGAACGGGCTATTGCGGCCGCCACCGCTTCGGGATCACGACGATCCATTTCTCGCCTGGCCGCCGCAGCCAAAAACGCACTTCGGCTCATCTCCCGACCTCGTGCCTCGGCATCGATCCTGGTCAAGAGGTCGTCAGGGAGAGAGATCATGACTTTGGACATACCTGGAGTATAGCTGAGTTTACTGCCGTGGGAGATCGCGACCCGACTACGAGCCTTGGCGAGCCCCCGAGCTCGGGGCGGCCGGCGAGCCACGCGATGGCGGCGCTCCTTGGGCGGCCACATCGGCCTCCTTGCTCGGCGGGCCGCGCAAGATCGCCGCGAATGCCACCGCCACCAGCCCCCCGGCGATCGGACCGACGACATACGCCCAAAAATCTTTCCAGTGACCGCCGACGAGGGCGGGACCGAACGAGCGGGCGGGGTTCATGGAGGAACCGGTGATGGGGGCGGCCCACAGGCCGGCGAGGACGATGTAACCGCCGATGGCCAGGGCGGCGTTGGCGCCGATGTTCCGAGCCCCCGAGGCGGTGCCGAGGATGACGCTCACCAGTCCGGCGGTGAGCACCACCTCGATCAAGGCGGTTTTCCAGGCGCTGAAGTCTCCGCCCGGGAGGGTGGCGCCGAGCCTCCCGATGTTGCCGAACATGGCCCGCAGAAAGGCTGCGGCCAAGACGGCGCCGACCAGTTGCGCGGCGATGTAGTTGGGCACCCGTTTCCACGGAAAGTTGCCGCGGAGGGCGAAGGAGAGGGTGACGGCGGGGTTGAGGTGGGCACCGCTGATGGTGCCCATGAAGTAAATGACGGCCATGACCATCAGACCGGGGACGACGACCTGCGCATCCAGGGGGACCTGACCGTGGCTCTGGGCGTCGACCACCGGAGCTCCGGCGGCCACCAGCACCAAGAAGAACGTACCCAGCATCTCGGAGAAGACTCGGCGCCATTCGTAGGTGGGATCGTGAAAATCGCGGGTCCAGGCCGTCTGGAGCCCGACCGGTTCCCGGTAGACGAGCGGCAGCGGTTCGGGGATGTCTGGGGGCGTCGACATGGGATTTTCCGAGAACCTAGTCGCGGCCTGAAGGGATAGCCTTCGCGAGTCCCAGGGGGCCCGAGCCTTCGGACGTGGAGAGGAGCGCCACCATGGATGATGGCGAGCACTGGAAGGACGAGCCCGAGGATCAGGACATCCTCGGAGCCAAGTCCTACCTCTCGCTGTTGGTCGGACCGACGGCGGCGGCCAAGTTGAGCAAGGCACTGCGCAAGCAGCAGACGCTGGAGCACTTCGCGGCCAAGGACATCCTCCG
>DASXFR010000033.1:0-21151 GCA_036489495.1 Acidimicrobiales bacterium
TTGGGCTTCTCATCGAGCTCGGCCCGGGACGTGCGGAGTCGAATGGCGACCGCGGCCCGCTCGTCACGGAACGCCTGGATGCGGGACAGGGTTTCGTCGAGCCGGGCCAGGAGCTGGTCGTTGGCCACGATACCTTCGTCGAGGAGCTCCTTCCGGCGTGACGGGCTGAGGTCGACCGCATCGATCTCGGAATGCACCCGGTCCAGGACATCGACGGCTTCAGTGCCCAGCACCGCCTGGATCTCGGCCAGAGAAAGCCCCAGCAGGTCTTGCAGCTTGCGAATCCGGGTCACCCGGGCCAAGTCGGTGGCCACGTACAGACGCTCGCCGCTCTGGCTGTGATTGCTCGGACGGAGGAGCCCGAGCTCCTCCCAGTAGCGCAAGGTGCGGGTGGTCACCCCGGTCAGCTTGGCGACTTCGCCGATGCGCCACAGGACCGGCTCGGTTTCCGACGCTCGCTTGGACATCACGATTCGATCGCCGGTTGGGAGCTGGGCACGCTGGCGTTGGCTGACTCCCGCGGCGACTGGCCATCAACCCGGTTGCCGTTGTCGGAACCGGTGGCCATGGCGTGCGGATCACCCGCGGTCGGCACCGGCCGGACGTGCGCGCCTCGGGTCCAGGAGGCCGCCGCGGCCAGAAGACTGGCCACGATGGCGAAGTCGAATGCCGCGTGGAGGCCGGCCCGGAAGGGTGCGGTGATCAGCCCCGGGAAGAAGCTTCGGCCGGTCACCGTCGCCTGTTGGGCGGCGGTCAGATGCGAGAGGACCTGAGGCCCGATGAGGTGCTGGACCGGGTTGACGCCCAAGAAGGCGGCGAAAAGGGTGGAGACCGGCGGCAGGTGGGAGGCGCGGCTGGCCACCGTCGGCGAGACGCCGTTGGCCACCAGCCCGTGGAAGAGGTTGGCTGGCAGCGACGAGGACAGTCCGACGATCATCAGACTGAAGAAGATCCCGATCGAGAGGACCTGGGCAGAGTTCTGAAAGGTGGTGTTCATCCCCGAGCCCGCCCCCCGGTGCTCGGGCGGAAGGCTGTTCATCACTCCGGCCCGGTTCGGCGCGCCAAACGAGGACATCGAGAGGCCGGCGACGAACAGCAGGATGGCGAACACCCAGTACGGGAAGTCGATGGGCAAAAACTCGAGGAGCACGAAGATCACCGCGGTGCCGATCATGCCGCCGGTGGCGAAAGGTCGGGCGCCATAACGATCCGACAGGACGCCCGAGAAGGGGGCGGCGACCAGAAACCCGGCGGTGAGCGGGAGCAGGGCGATCCCCGCCCACAGCGGGGTGCGGGCGAAGTCATACCCGTGCAGCGGCAACCAGATTCCTTGCAGCCAGATGATGAGCATGAACATCAGCCCACCCCGGCTCAGGGCGGCGAGGAAGCTGGCGAAGACACCGGCGGTGAAGGCGCGGATCTTGAACAGCTGGAGCCGGAACATCGGTTGCGGGACCTTGGTCTCGATGATGCCGAAGGCGATCAACAGGAGGACCCCAGTGACCAGTGCCCCGATGACCATCGGGTTGGTCCACCCCATGGTGTCATGTCCGTACGGCTCGATCCCGTAGGTGATGCCCACCATGACCAGGATGAGTCCGAGGGCAAAGGTCACGTTGCCCGGCCAGTCGATCCGGGCCGGTTGCCGGGCGCTGAGCTCGCGCAGCTTGATATAGCCCCAGACGGTGCCGAACAGGCCGATGGGCACCGAGACCAGGAAGATCAGCCGCCAGTTGATCGGGGCCAGGAGCCCGCCCAGCACCAACCCGATGAACGTCCCGCTCAGCGCGGCTGCCTGGTTGATACCCATGGCCAGTCCCCGCTGACCCTGGGGAAAGGCGTCGGTGAGGATGGCCGCCGAGTTCGCCATCAACATGGCGGCTCCGACTCCTTGGAAGATCCGCATCACGATGAGAAAGATCCCCGCGGCGCGACCGTGGGTCCAGGTCACGGTCAGCAGGAGCGAGAAGAAGGTGAAGACGGCGAAGCCGAGGTTGTAGGTGCGCACCCGTCCGTAGATGTCCCCCAGCCGGCCGAGGGTGGTGACCAGGACACTGGTGACGACCAGGAACCCGAGGATCATCCACAACAGGAAGAAGCTGTTGCCGGACTGCAGCGGGTCGATGCCGATGCCTCGGAAGATGTCCGGCAGCGAGATCAGGGTGATCGACCCGTCGATGGTCGCCATCAGCATGCCCAGGGTCGAGATGAACAGGGCTACCCACTTGTATCCGTCCTCGGTGACCGCCGCGGTGTGGGGGAGTATCGCGGGTTGGGCTGGCGGCTGAACGTCGAGCATCGCACTCCGGAAGGCTGACTTGTGGTTTACGTGGACGAAAGCTAAGTATAACGTGAACGTCAAGGGGGCCGGCGCCCGCAACCGGCCTCCGGCTCGGCCCGGGTCCGCGGTGTGACCCGAGCCATCCACCGAGAGGAGTGTCCCGTGACCACCAACGCAGAGATCACCATCGAGACCGCCGACGGACCGATGCCCGCCTACGAAGCGTCACCGGAACGAGCCGCCCGCGGCGCCATCCTGGTCATCCAGGAGGCCTTCGGGGTCACACCCCACATCCAGCACATTGCCGACCGGCTGGCCGACGCCGGCTGGTTCGCGGTGGCGCCGGCATTGTTCCACCGTGACGGATCTCCGGTCCTGGCCTACGACGATTTCGACTCGGTGATGCCGCTCATGGGCCACTTGTCGGTGGAGGGCCTGACCGTCGACGTGAACGCCGCCCTGGATCATTTCGAAGCCAGGAGCTTTGCCCTCCCGCGCATCGGGGTGGTGGGGTTCTGCATGGGTGGAAGCGTCACCTTCTACGCCGCCACCCTTCGGCCGGTGGGGGCGGCGGTCACCTTTTACGGCGGCGGCGTGCTCGAGGGCCGATTCGGACTGCCGTCCCTGATCGATCAGGCGCCCAAGCTCCAAGCTCCCTGGCTCGGGCTCTACGGCGATCTCGACAAGGGCATCCCCGCCGCCCAGGTCGAGCAGCTCCGGGATGCGGTGAAGGGGGCGCGGGTGCCGACCGAGATCGTCCGCTACCCCGACGCCGACCACGGGTTCAACTGCGACGATCGGCCGGCCGTCTACAACCCGGAGGCGGCCGCCGACGGCTGGAAGCGCACCCTCGCCTGGTTCGACAGCCATCTGGCCTCCGGGGACAACCCTGGGCAATGACGGGCGCCGGCGTCCCGCCGGGTGTTCGGGTCAGCTGAGGAGGACGACGGCCTGATCGGGTAACAGCCGGCCATCGAACCGACCGCCATCGACGGAGCCATCACTGGACAGGGCAACCATGACGCCCTGGCTCCCGACGAGGGTCTCGGAGCTGGATGGGTCGCTGCCGTCTACTTCTGCATCGGTGAAATTGATCATCACCGTACATACGTCGTCATCGAGCGCCCGCTGATAGGCCAGAACGCCGTCGGGGGCCTCGAGCCGGGCGAAGTCGCCGAGGGCCAGAGCCGGATGCTGACGCCGAAGGGCGATCAGCCGTTGGTAGAGGTGGAGGATCGATTTCGGGTCGGCGCGCTGGGCGGCATAGTTGCGGGTCGCCGACTCGTCGGGGAACGGGAGCCAGGGATCGACGCCCGCGGCCGTTGACCACCCGTGATCATCGCTCCCGTCCCACGGGAGCGGCGCTCGGCATCCGTCCCGCCCGCCCGGGTCGACCGCCCGTTCGGGAGGGATGATTGCATCGACGAGCCCGAACTCCTCGCCCTGATAGACGAACGGGGTCCCCCGCAGGGTCAAGAGCAACACCGCCGCCGAACGGGCCCGGAGCTCACTCCGACGCTCGGTAACGTCCGGCGGCTCACCCCGGGACCGGGCGGCTGAGTCGTAGCGGGACCGGTGTCGGGGATTGTCGTGGTTGGAGAGGACCCAGGTCGGCCAGGCGTCGCGAGGCTCCAGCGCCTGGGCCGTCGCGGCGACGCATCGGCTCCAGTGCCGCTCCGACCAGGGTGCGAACAGCGGTGGGAAGTTGAAGGAAAGGTGAAGCTCGTCTTGGTTGCCGTAGTACTCGGCCACCTTCTTGGTGGACAGCAGGAACACTTCGCCGACGATGACCCGGTCTCCGGGATAGCTGTCGAGGAGCCGGCGAATGTCCCGCAGCCGCTGGTGGGTCACGGGGACGTCGTTGAGGGCGGAGTGGGGCATCCCCGCCATCTCCGGGGGGTCGTCGGGGAGCCGGGGGTCCTTGCCGATGCAGTGGATGACGTCGGCTCGGATCCCGTCGACTCCGCGGTCGAGCCAGAAGCGGAGGATGTCGTGCATGGCATCCACCACTCCGGGCTCATCCCAGTTGAGATCGGGTTGACCGGCTTCGAACAGGTGGAGGTACCACTGGCCGGAGGGCTCGTCGAAGGTCCAGGCCGGTGCCGAACGGTCAAACGAGGCGACCCAGTTGTTGGGTGGGGACCCGTCGGCGAGCGGATCGCGCCACACGTACCAGTCGCGGTGATGGCTGCTTCGCACCGTTACTGCGTTCAAGAACCACGGATGCTGATCCGAAGTGTGGTTGGGAACCCAGTCGATGATGATCCGGAGGCCGAGCGCGTGAGCCTCGTCGACCAGGGCGTCGAACTCGTCCAGCGTCCCGAACAGGGGATCCACGTTGCAGTAGTCGCTGACGTCGTAGCCGAAATCGACCATCGGCGATGGGTAGAACGGTGAGATCCAGAGGGCGTCGACACCCAGCCAGGCCAGCTCGTCCAGGTGGCTGCGGATTCCGGCCAGGTCCCCGATCCCGTCACCGTCGGCGTCGGCAAACGAACGGGGGTAGATCTGGTAGACGACGGCGCCCTGCCACCAGGGCGTTGGAGGCCCGGTCGTCGCCGACGATCGACGGTGGGGAATTCTCAAGCTTCGGCGCGGGTCTTCAGCCGGGCCAGCGTCTCGACGATGTTCTGGCGGTTGAGGGCCTCGGTATCCTTCACCCCCCGGACGAGTGGACTCAGGGACTGAAAGCCCGAGCTCCGATGGTCGACGAACCGCTCGGTGACAGTCACGGCTCCGTTGTCCCCGGCGCCGACGATCCGGTAGCTCCACTCGGCCACCGGGACCGGCCCGACCCGGACATCCCAGGCGATCTCCCGACCGGGCTGGTAGCGCACGATGGTGCAGGTGGTCGACCAACGGCGCCAACCTCGGCGGTTGGTTCCGCGGAATCGGGCCCCGACCTCCGGGGCGGTGACCCGGCCGGTCCACTTCATGCCCGTGCATTCCGAGGTCAGATCGGCCATGCGGGTGGGATCGCGGATCAGGTCCCACACTCGTTCAGATGGTGCCTGGATGACTTCGCTGACCTCGACGGTACCCATGGCGGTGACGTTAGCAATCCGCATTTGCCCTGACCACGCGGCCCGGGGCGGGGTTCAGGCCGGTAGTGGCTCGATGGGGAGTTCCGGCACCGGGATGGGCGCAGAGCCCCTGGCCGCCACGGGTTCTTCATCGTGGCGGATCAGGCGGCGGGACACCCAGTTGCGCCCATCACTCTCCGCCCACACCAGGATCGGCGGCAGGATGACCAACGCGCAGAGCAGGGCGACCAGGACGTTCATCCCGACGATGATTCCGAATCCCCGCAGGAGCGGCCAGGGTGACGAGGCGATCACCGCGACTCCGGCGATGGCGGTGAGTCCCGAGACGATGAACGCCCGGCCGGTGCGGGTGGCGGTCTCGTGCATCGACTCGATCGGGGTTCGTTTTCGGGCGCGCTCCTCCACGAAGCGGAGCAGGATCAACGAGGTGAACTCGGTGCACACCGCCACCACCAATGGGCCCGAGACTGCGGTCATCGGACTCAGCTTCAGACTCAGGGCCCAGGCGACCAGCGAGACGGCTCCGACCGCCACCACCACCGGGATCAGGGAGAGGATCGAACGGATCAGGCTCCGGAGACGGAGGGCCAGGAATACCCCGACGAAGATGATCGACAGGTAGGTGAGAAGGGTTCGGGACTTGGCCAGATTGTCGAGGAACCCGACCCCCACCACCGCGATGCCGCCGGGCTCGACGGTGATCCCGGTCGGTGGGTGCAGATTGCTCTGGAGATGGTCGACCACCGGTTTCAGGTCGCCAACGGTGGAGGTTTTGGAGCGGAAGATGACACCGAGGTCGGAACCGCCATTGGCCACCGTGGCGTGCTGGATGGAGGGGGGAGTGATGCCATAGACCGACTTCACCTGGCTGCCCAGCGGAGGCACCGCGGTGGTTCCGGGAAGGGAGATGAACTCATCGACCAGATTGACCATGCCGGCGGCCGGGAACAGCTGGCTGGGAAAGTTCTTGATCTGGTCGTTGGAAAAGGACGAGACATAGGCCACCGTCTGGTCGCTCCAGGGGTTGGCGGTGTGGATGGCGGCGGCAACCTCGTTGTCGGTCCCGGTCCCCGCCTTCAAGGCGTTGACATCCTTCACCGTCTGTGAACCCGGGTCTATCCATTGCAGCGGGTCGGTCTGCAGTTGGATATGGCCTTCCACCGCCAGCCCACCGATGAGGATGGCGATGGCGGCCACGGCAAACGGAATGGCGGCTTTGGCCGGAACACTGCCCAACCAGGCGGTGAGCCGGGCCAGGCGGCCGCTGGAGAAGTCGACCCCCTTGGTCGGCGACTTGAATTCCCGGATGCCGAGGAAGGCCAGCGGGGCGATGATGCTGCAGACGCAGACGGCGATGATGCCGACGATGAGCAGCCAGCCGAACTGGCGGAGCATGGGGACTTTGGCCAGTAGAAGGGCGGCAAAGGCGAATACCGCGTCAAAGGTGACCACCAGCAGGGCCGGGCCCAGGTTTCGGGCGGTGGCCTGAATTGGATGGGGGGCGCGGGCCAGGATCACCTCCTCCTCGACCCGCGAGTGCATCTGGATGGCGTAGTCGATCCCGACTCCCAGCAGCACCGGCAGGCCGGCGATGCTGGCCAGCGTGAGCGGTATCCCGAGGAAGCCGGTGAGTCCGAAACCCCAGATCAAGCCGATCACCACCACCAGAAACGGCAGCAGCCGCCACCGGACATTGAACAGCAACAGCAAGATGATGATCATGACCACTGCGGCGATGGCGCCGAGAGTGAGCATGCCCCCCTTCAGGTAATTGTTGATCGTCCGGAGAAGGGCAGGGACGCCCGTGGTCAGCGTGGTGGCGTTGGCGAAGTTCGCCGAGCTCACGATGTTCTGGACGGAGAGGGCAGCGGCCGACTCCTGTTCGATGGTGAGGTTGCCCTTGAGGACGATCACCATTGCCGCGTGGCCGTCGTTGGGGAAGAAGGTGGATGACGCGTTGCGCACCGTGCCGTCGGGGTTGTGGGTCAGATAGTGGACCCAGGCCGGATTGGTGATCACCTGTTGTTTGGCCGGGATGGCCGCTTCTCCGGACGCCAGCGCCAGGATGTTCTTCTGGCGGATGGCCTTGCTGGAGTCGGATGGATCCCGGGCAAGAGCGGACAGCAGCAGCTTCCCGGCCTGGCTGTCGGTGGGGTTGCCGTCGGGACTGGTGGCCAGGGCGTTGGACAGATCCAGATCGTCGAGCGGGGTGATGACGCTGAAGACCGAGGGATCGCTCCTTAACTTGGATTGGATGAAATTGAACTGTGCGACGTTGTTGGGGGTGAACAGGTTGTCGATCGAGGTTCCGGACTTCATGCTGAACATGGTCACGATCGGGTCCCCACCGAACAGCGACTCATAGTGGTTGTTGTCGATCTGGGCGGTGTCGTTGGCGTTGAGGTAGCTGGCGTTGCTGGTGGAGAACTTCAACTGGGTGATCCCGAGACCGAGGCCGATGGTGATCACCAGCCCGATCACCGACACGGTGCCGGCCCGCTTGCCGAGGTTGAGACCCAGCCAGCTCCAAACGTTCCTCATCGTGACGTTTCTAACCGTTCATGTGCTTCCATGGCGATTCCCCCTGGTCCCCGGTGCCATCAATAAACGGAAGTTAACAGTCGTGGACCGGGCCGTCTTCCCCTTCCCCCCGAAGCTACCTCGGGGTTTCGCCCCACCGGCGGCCGGAGATACGCTGACCGGCGGCCGACGGGTGGAGAGGTAACCCTATGGGTGGGCAAGGGGAATGATGGTGAGGGCGAATATCCTGGACACCGGCCGGTTCGAGAAGTCGTGGCCATTTGACCTGACAATTGTCCGAGAAAGGACTGCGCCGTGGACCTGACCTTTGAGATTGCCGAGGAGCGAATCGATGGTGTCTCCGTGCTCACCGTGAGCGGCGAGATCGATTTGGCCACCGCCCCGGATTTGCGGGAGCGTCTGATGGCCCACGAGGCCGACGGGGTCTCGGCCATCGTGGTCGACCTCACCGGGGTGTCGTTCATCGACTCGACCGCTCTCGGCGTACTGGTCGGGGCCTACCGTCGTCAGGAGGATGCGGGGGGAACCCTCAAGCTGGTGGTCACCGAGCCGCGGATCCTCAAGGTCCTGGAGATCACCGATTTGACCAGTGTGTTCCCGGTATTCGCCAGCGTCGACGAAGCGGTGCGCGGATGAGTGACACCGTCGAACTGACCATCCCCATCCGGTCAGACCTCCTGATCCTGGCCCGGCTGACCGCCGCGGCCATGGCGGCCCGGGCAGAATTCGGCATCGAAGACATCGAGGATCTACGACTGGTGGTCGAGGAGTTGTGTATTTCGGTCATCGGATCGATGACCAACGGAACCCTCCACCTTCGCTTCAGCGAGGAAGACGGTGCGATCACGGTGGGATGTTCAGTGTCGGGGGAGGGCGATGATGACGCCCCGGGCGAGAGCGAGCCTGACGAGTTGTCATTGCGCATCATCGAGGCTCTGGTGGACGAATACGGAGAGGACTCGGTTGGCGGCCGGCGGCAAGCATGGATCCGCAAGCACAGGAGCAAGGTTGCTTCTTGATGTTGGACGCCGCGGAGAGTCCGCACACCCCCCACGAACTGTGGGTGGAATTCGCCTCCACCCGTGACTCCTCGTTACGCGACCGGCTGATCACCGAGAACCTCGGGTTGGCCCGGCGGCTGGCTCATCGGTTTGCCCATCGCGGGCAGTCCTATGACGACCTGGCCCAGGTCGCCTCCATCGCGCTGATCAAGGCGGTGGACCGGTACGACCCGGAACGGAATGTGAAGTTCTCCACGTTTGCCACCGGGACCATCATCGGCGAGCTGAAAAGGCACTTTCGCGACCGCGGGTGGGCGGTTCGGGCCCCCCGGCGGATCCAGGAGCTGTATCTCGAGCTCGGGGCCACCATCGAATCACTCGGACACGAACTGGGCCGATCACCCACGGTCTCGGAGTTGGCTCAGGCCACTGGGGCTCCGGAGGAGTCCATCGTGGAGGCAATCGAGGCCGGGCAGGGCTACCGGTCCGCGTCGCTCGACGCTCCGGCGGTGGGGGGCGCGACGTTGGGCGACATCCTCGCCACCCAGGATTCGGCCACCGCACTGGTGGAGCAACGCTCGGTGCTCGAGCCGGCTCTGGCCCTCCTCCCGCTCCGGAATCGCGAGATCGTGAAACTCCGCTTCATCGACGGTCTGACCCAGTCGGAGATCGCTTCTCGCATCGGTATCAGCCAGATGCACGTCTCCCGGCTGTTGGCCACCAGCCTGGTCCAGCTGCGGGAAGCAGTCGCCGGCGAGCTGTAACCCCAAACCATGTTTGGACGGATCGGCGGCCGGGTATTCAGTCGGAGGAACTATCTCCCGGTTCCCGTTGATACGGAGGTTGCGTCGTGCTCGAACATCCGACCCCGAATGGCTCGATTGTGGCTGAACGCCTGGGAGACCGGGGAAGCCCGCAGGTCTACGGGACGAACCGGGTGTGCGCCCACGATGGTTGTGAGGTCCGGCTGTCGATGTACAACAGTTCCGAGTGCTGTGCCCTGCACGACGTGTCGATGCTGTCGTCGTCACCGGCCAAGGGATTCGCCCGCCGCCGCCGCCGGCCGGTGGCCCACTCCGCTTGAGGGATTCGTTCGGATCTTCAACGCCTGAGGGTCTCAGTCAGATCTTCAATCTGCACCAGACGGCTTTGCCGCGGTGTGCCCGCGGCCGGGTGGTGCCCCAGGTGTCCGCCACCGCCTCCACCAGCGCGATGCCCCGTCCGCCTTCGGCGGTCAGTTCACGGTAGAGGCGTCGAGGGGATCGGAACGCCGCCTTGTCGGCGACGGCGATCTGAAGGTGGCGGCTGCTGGCGGTGAGAGTGATCGATACCGCTCCTCCTCCGTGCCGCAACCCGTTGGTCACCAGCTCGGTGGCGACCAGACAGGCATCGGGCTCCATCGCCATGAGGCCCCACTCGGACAACACCGTGCGCACGAAGGTGCGGGCGACTGAGGCGCTCGACGGGTCGGGGGGAAGGGAAATCGTCCGACGAACTGGTCGTACCCATGCCAACAGACTTTCCCAGAAGGTCGACGGGGCGCGAGGATCTCGCCCTCCCGGCCTCAATCTGAACGGAATCTCCGGCATCCCCGTGACGAGTTTCATGACGTGGCCCGGTCCCCTTTCTTGGGCGGTGGGCCTTTCGGGTTCTGGACCTCTACCTACCCACTTGTTGAACAGGTAATCGTCGAGAAAGTGAAAGTCAGTACACTTCGGGCCACGCGAGGATCGGCGAGGTGGAGTATGTCTGACGAAGCTACGGACGCAATTTGTCGGCTGAAGCACAAGTATTTCCGTCTGCTCGACACCAAGCGCTTCGTCGAACTGGGCGAGCTCTTCATTGAGGACGCAACCACCGACTACCAATCGGCGCCGTCCCCCCACAACGGCCGAGCCGAAATCGTGGAGTTTCTTGTCAATTCACTCAGCGACCCGGGCATCGTCCATCTCCACAACGGCCATCACCCGGAGATCGACATTCACGACGACGGTACGGCCTCGGGAATGTGGTACCTGTTCGACAAGGTGATCGTCCCGTCGGCCGACTTCATGCTCGAGGGCACCGGGATCTATGAGGACAATTACGTCTTGGTCGACGATCAGTGGAAGTTCAAGCACTCTGGTTACCGGCGGATCTACGAGGAGCACCGCAAGCATTCGACCGGAGAGCTCATCTCCTTCAGCAGTAGGTTCCAACCCGCGTCCTAATCGTCGTCTCCTTCGAACATCGGGACTTGACCATGGTCCACCAAACGGCAACCACCCCGGGCCCCGAGGTCGACCCCCGCGATGCAGTGGTGGTCCGGGGGCTCACCAAGTCCTACGGGGGAGTCCGGGCCATCGCCGGCATCGACTTCCATATCGCCCGCGGCGAGGTCTTCGCCCTCCTTGGGCCCAACGGTGCCGGCAAGACGACGACGGTGGAGATCCTGGAAGGGTTCCGTCCGCGAGACGGGGGCCAAGTCTCCGTGCTCGGCTACGACCCCGGGCATCCTCACAGCAAGTTGCGCGATCTTCTGGGGATCGTGCTCCAGTCGAGTGCGGTCGATCCCTATCTCACTGTCGAGGAGATGATCGGGATGTTCGCCCACTTCTACCCGCATCCGAGGCCGGTCGGAGAGGTGATCGAATTGGTGGGGCTATCGGAGAAGCGGACCAGCCGGGTGGTCAAGCTCTCCGGAGGCCAGCAACGCCGCCTCGACGTCGCCATCGCGCTGGCCGGCGATCCAGACCTGCTGTTCCTCGACGAGCCCACCACCGGATTCGACCCCTCGGCCCGGCGGGAGGCGTGGGAAGTGGTGAAGAACTTGGCGGCGCTGGGCAAGACGGTGCTGCTCACCACCCACTACATGGATGAAGCCCAGTATCTTGCCGACCGGGTGGCGGTGATCGCATCGGGCCGGATCGTGGCCGAAGGCACCCCGGCGACCATCGGCGGACGCGATCAAGCTCGGCCCCGGGTCCGGTTGCGGGTGTCGGCCGGGACCCGTCTTCCGGCCGAGCTGGGCGCGGAGACCTCCCCGGACGGCGTGACCACCTTCGCCACCCTGGACCTCACCCGGGCCCTTCACACCCTCACCACCTGGGCCATCGACAACCGGGTGGAGATCGATCGGCTGGAGATCGTGCGGCCGTCGTTGGAGGACACCTATCTGGAGCTGACCGGCGAGGCCGCCGGCGATCCGGGTCAGCTGGTCGGGCCCGGGAATTCCGAGCCGACATGAAGGCGGTCAGGCTTACCCTTTGGCAGATTCGCTACACCAACAAGGCCTACTGGCGGAACCCGGCGGCCGCGTTCTTCACCTTTGCCTTCCCTCTCATGTTCCTGGTCATCTTCACCTCCCTCCTCGGCCACGGCCACATCGACTTGAGCGGCAGGCGGATCGACCTCTCCACCTACTACGTCGCCGCCATGGCCTCGTTCGCGGTCATCAGCGCCTCCTATGTCAACACCGGCATCGGGGTGACGTTTCAGCGGGAATCAGGGATACTCAAGCGGATCGAGGGGAGCCCGCTCCCGGGCCCCGCCTACCTAACTGCACGGGTGATCCATTCGATGATGACGGCGGTGTTGCTGGTGGTCATCACCGCCGCTTTCGGGAAAGGCTTCTACCACGCCGCCATCCCGTCGGGGAGGAGCCTGGTGTTCTTCATCGTGATGCTGGTGGTCGGCTCGGCGAGCTTCTGCGCCCTGGGTCTGGCCGTCACCGCGACGATCCCCAACGCCGACTCATCTGCCGCCATAGTGAACGCCACCATCCTGCCCCTCCTCTTCCTGTCCGGCGTATTCATCCCCATCGGGGACCACGCACCGGCCTGGATCGTGTGGGTGGGAAGGATCTTCCCGGTTCGACATTTCGCCGACGGGCTGCAGGCCGGGTTCCTCGGGGCGACTTTCCATTGGAACGACGTCCTGATCGTGGCCGCCTGGGGTGCGGCCGGCCTCATTCTGGCGGCCCGGTTCTTCAGCTGGGAACCTAAAAGGTGAGCAAGTTCACCAACACAGGAAACGGAGAGCGATGACGGATCGATTGGTTGATACGGTCGCCCTGGTCACCGGGGCATCCAGCGGTATCGGTGAGGCGACGGCATTGGCGCTGGCCGCCGAGGGCGCCACCGTGGCCATCGCCGCCCGCCGGCGTGACCGGCTCGAGGCGTTGGCCGCCCGGATCGGCGACGACAGCCGGGTGCTAGTCGTCGAGACGGATGTCACCGATCCGGATCAGGCGCGTGCCATGGTCGATCGCACGGTGGCCGAATACGGTCGGCTGGACACGGTGATCAACAATGCCGGCGTGATGCTCCTCGGCCCCATCCTCGACGCCCCCCTGGAGGAGTGGCAGCAGATGGTGCAGCTCAACGTGCTCGGGCTGCTCTACACCACCCACGCTGCCCTACCCCATCTGTTGGCCGCAGCCGAGCGAGACCCCCGCCGGGTCGCCGACATCGTGAACGTCAGCTCGGTGGCCGGCCGGGTGGCCCGGCTGGGGAGTGGCGTCTACAACGCCACCAAGTTCGGGGTGGGGGCGTTCTCCGAGTCGCTGCGCCAAGAGGTCACCCGGCAGCATGTGCGGGTCTCGATCATCGAGCCGGGGGCGGTGCTCACCGAGCTGGCCAGCCACAACCGTCCCGAGATCCTCAAGAACATTCGGGCCACGTTCGGCGATCTCGAGAGGATGCAGGCCGAAGACATCGCCGAGGCGGTCGTCTTCACCGTGACCCGCCCCCGGCACGTGACCGTCAACGAGGTGTTGATCCGTCCTACTGAGCAAGAGCGCTGAGGGAACCCGCCGGTGGGACGGGTTGGCACCCGTCAGGCGGAGGCACCGAGCTGCGGGCTCGCGACCGGGGTGGGTGATCCCTTCCGGGACCGACGGCCGATGCGGATGAAGAGGGTGACCGAGACCGACACGTAGACGACCCAGACAATCCCCTGCAGCACAGTGGGGTGATCGGCGTAACCGAGAAGGCTGTGGAACACGTCGCCCAGGGAGCTGTCTTCCGACAAGGCGCCGCTCGAGTTCCACAAGGCGTGCCCAAGGAAGGGAAGCCAGCCCAGCTCCTGCATGTTCTCGATCGCGTCGGCCAACAGGCCGGCGGCGAACACCATGAGGACGACGCCGATGACCCGAAAGAACACCCCGAAGTTGAGGCGCCGTCCGAGCTTGTAGACGACGTAGGCGATCGCCATCGCCAGCGCGAGTCCGAGTGCTGCACCGACCAGGAGTCCAGAACCGCGGGCGTCGGTGGCGGCCTGGCTCGTCGAGGCGAACACGATGGCCAGGGTGAACACCATCGTCTCGAGCCCCTCGCGGCCGACCGCCTGGAAGGCGAGAATGCCGATCCCGAACCGTGCCTTTCCGTTGAGCGCCGCCTCTGACCTTCGGCTGAGATCGGCCGACATCGTCCGGCTGTGCGACTGCATCCAGAAGGTCATATAGGTCAGGACGGCAGCGGCAAGAAGAAAGGTGACGGTCTCGAAGATCGTCTGCACCCTTGACCCGTCGTACTGCTTGATCACCAGGTAGGCGGCGACCCCTCCACCGGCAATCAGGATCAACGCGGCGGCCACCCCCAGCAGGACATCGCGAAAATGACGGCGCTGGCCGATCTTGTCGAGGTAGGCCAGGAGAATGGCCACGATCATGCTGGCTTCGATCCCCTCGCGGAGGAAGATGACGAAGACCGGGATCATCGAACCGGGGCGAAGCTCGATGACGGGGAGCTGCCGGCTGCGGCTCCAGGAGGGCCGGCGGGCGGGTCAGCTATCGGGGCAGTGCTGCCTGGCTCCCGGACTTTCATCTCGCACTGCCTCCGATCTCCACCGTTCGACCTGCCCGGGTGGGCTCGGGAGAACGATTCCGACGAACTGCACTTCTCAGGTATGTGTCACAAAAAAGATTAGGCGCGCCGAACATTGGCTGTCAACCCCGTTTTCACGGTGAGTGCCAATACAATCCGGAGGTCAGACGGCCCACCCAACAGGACGGATACCACTCATGAGCGACGCCACCGCGCCGACCGGCCGGTCGATGACCGGCAAGACCGTGATCGTGACCGGCGGCAACTCGGGGATCGGCAAGGCCACCGCGGTAGCGCTGGCCCGGGCCGGGGCCCGGGTCATCATCACCGCCCGGGACCCGGCCCGGGGAAATCAGGCGGTCGAGGACATTCGCCAGGCCAGCGGCAGCCAACTGGTCGAGTTGGCGGTCTTCGACCTCGGCGACCTGGCGTCGGTCCGGGCCGGTGCCGCTGAGCTTCTCGAACGCTGCCCCCGCATCGACGTGCTGATCAACAACGCCGGCCTGGTCCTCACCGACCGGGCCGAGACCGTCGACGGGTACGAGGCCACCTTTGCCATCAACCATCTGGGCCCGTTCCTGCTGACCGAACTGCTCACCGACCGGCTGGTGGGGTCGGCTCCTTCCCGGGTGGTGAACGTGGCGTCCACCGCCCACCGGTCGGCCCGCCGCGGTCTCGACTTCGATGACCTGCAGGCGCGCCAGGGCTACAAGGGCATGCAGGTCTACGGCAGTTCGAAGTTGGCCAACATCCTCTTCACCACCGAGTTGGCCAGTCGCCTGTCGGGCAAAGGGGTGACGGCCAACTCTGTCCATCCGGGTACGGTCGCCACCGGCTACGGGCGTGACGGTGACACTCGGGGGTTCCTGGCCTTCGGTCTGAAGGTGATCAAGCCGTTTGTCCTTACCCCGGAGAAGGGGGCCAAGACCTCGGTCTATTTGGCCTCATCGGAAGACGTGGCCGGTGTCACCGGCAAGTATTTCGTCAAGTGCAAGGCTCGCAAGCCCTCGGTCGCTGCCCAGGACGAGGCCGCCGCCCGCCGGCTCTGGGCGGTCAGCGAAGAGCTGGTTGGAGCCGCGTCGTCTCCTCGTTGATGCCTCGCGCCGGGCCCGGTTCACTCTCGGGCTGACCACCGGTCCACGGTTGGGCGCCGGCGAAATCAGTGGCGAAGGTGGCGTCGGCGGCAGTCACCATTGCTGGGTTTGTGACGGTGAGGCCGAGCTCGCGGTTGTCATCCAGGGATGACCGGGAGAAGTTCTCCGACCCGATGAAGGCTTCTTTCCGGTCGGCCACG
Organism: Acidimicrobiales bacterium; assembly: GCA_036489495.1. Taxonomy (GTDB): domain Bacteria; phylum Actinomycetota; class Acidimicrobiia; order Acidimicrobiales; family RAAP-2; genus DASZIT01. The sequence goes on from DASXFR010000033.1 coordinate 15,966, forward strand.
ATCATCTTGGCGTGAATGTAGATGGGCGTCTCGCCGTGGAAGACCCGGACCTGGACCCCGGCGGCGGTGAGGGTCGAGAATTCCTTGTTCCAGGAGCTCTGGTCGGTCATCACCACTTTGACGACCACCCCGCGCCGGGCGGCGGCCGCCAACGACGCCACCACGGTGGGGTCGCTCATCTCCTCGTTGTAGACCAGGAGCTCGGAGGTGGCCGATCCGATGAAGGAGGTCAGCCCGCTCGAGCTACCGGGGCTCCAGATCAGATCGGTACCGGCGGATGGGGTGGTCGACGTGCCGCCGAAGTCGGCGGCGAACGTCGCTTCCATCGAGGCAACATCGGCGGGGTTCGGGTCGGTGACGGCGAAATCGCGGGTATTGGCGTAATAGCGGGAGGTGAGATTCAACGTCATCACCGAGCAGACGGCCCCATCGATGCAGAACATCTTGATGTGGAAGGCAGGGAATGACGAGGGCGCCCACCGCACCTGGACCCCGTGAGCGGACAGGTAGGAGTAGGCCGGCTGGTTCTGGGTGGCCTCGAGGCGGTGGTCGAGGATCACCCGAACCGTGACCCCTCGGCTGGCGTCCGCGGCCAGGATCGACTCAGCCCGGGTGTCCACTAGTTCGTACATCGAGAGGTCGAGCGTGCGGGTGGGCGAACCCAACGATGTGTAGATAAACGTCATCCCCTGATCGGGTTCGATGATCAGACCAGAGGTGGGCGCGACCGTCGATCCCGGGGTCGGTGGCACGGTGGTGACGGGCACGGTGGTGACGGGCACGGTGGTGAGGGGCACGGTGGTTGGCGCCGTGGCGGGCGTCACCGTGCACGCGTTCAGGGCAACCGCCATCAGACCGGCGATGGCTGCCGACCGCCGGTTCAGCCTTCGCAACCTCTGGTGGCGGGCCACGGCCTCTCCCTATCGTTTGATTGGACCGGCAAACTAGGCCGGCGGTGTGACGCCCGATCCCGGACAACTAGAGCGGCTCTCCCTCACCCAACTCGCTGGTCGTCTCGGCGATGGCCCGGTCAGCGGCTCCGGCCGCCAGTGGCTCGCCGCCGCCGGTGTCCCGCCACAGCTCGGGGACCCGCCACAGCAGCAAGGCCACCCCGACCACGCAGGCCGCCCCACCCGACCACACCGCGAACTGCGCACCGCCGAGCTCGGCCGCCAGTCCCGTCTCGGCATCCCCCAGCCGGGGTCCGCCGGCCACCACCGCGAAGAAGGTGCCGGACAGCCGGCCCTGCAGGTGATCGGGCACCGTCCGTTGCTGGACCGACTGGCGGAACACCGCGGAGATCACGTCGGCGGCGCCGGCCAGAGCCAACAGCCCCAGCCCGATCCACAGCACCGGAATGATGCCGAAGAGGGCGATGGTGATGCCCCACACCACCACGCAGGCGGAGATGGCCCTCCCTTGATGTCTCACCCGCTGGCACCAACCGGTCAACAAGGAGCCGACCAGGGCTCCGGCTCCGGGCGCGGCGTAGAGGAGCCCGACCACTCCGGCACCGCCCCGGAACAGGCCGACCCCGAGGGCCGGGAACACCGCCCGGGGCATCCCGAAGATCATCGCGTTGAGGTCGATCCAGTAGGTGGCCGACAGCAACTTCTGCCCTCGGAGGTGCGCAAAACCCTCGGCCATCGAACGGAACCCCATCGGGGTGCCCCCGCCGGCGGGCACCAGCGACGGCAGTAGGAGCACCACCACCAGGGCGACGCTGAAGGTAGCCACGTCGATCCCGAACACGGCTCCCAGCCCGATGCTGGCAATCAGCACCCCGGCCAGGGCCGGTCCCACCACCAGGGCGAGTTGCTGGACGGATGTCTGCAGGGCCACCGCGGTGATGACATCCTCCTCGGGGACGACCATGGGCAGGGTGGCCCGGCGGGCCGGCCAGTCGACCCCCTGGAAGCCGGCCGCCGCCGCGGTGCAGACGAACAACGGCCAGACCTGGGGATGGGGGAGCGTGGCGTTGATGACCAGCCCACCGCTGGCGCTGGCCATGGCCAGCTGGGTGACGATCAAGACCTTCCGCCGGTCCATGGCGTCGGCCAGGGTGCCGCCGATCAACGCGCCACCTAGCAGCGGGACCAGCCCAACCACGCCGGTCAAGCCGACGATCAATGTCGACCGGGTGAGTGCGTACGCCTGGAACGAGACGGCCACCAGTGTCAGCTGGGAACCCATGCCCGACACCACCTGACCCGACCACAACCGGCGGAAGTCGCGGTGACGGCGCAACGGCGTGATGTCGATGACGACGCGAGCCACCCGGCAACCGTAGTGGGGACGGTGTTGGACATCCGGCGATGTCGGAACCGATAGCTGACGCGATAGAGTGTCGTCCATGCGATCCCCCGATGTCGACGGCAACCGGATGTTCCGGTGGGCCGGGAACGTGATGGCTCCCGGGTCCAGTGTCCTTTCGCGGGGACGGGTCGGAATGGCATGTGCGCGTGCCGTATCGGCCGCCGGTGCCAAGGCGACCTCGGAGGCACTCCCAACGGATTGACCGACCCACTACATGGTCGGAGACCGTCAAGGAGTCGCTTCTCTCGAAGCGGCTCCTTTTTTGTTTCCCCCGAAATGGCTCGAGTCACTCCAGGTCCGCAGGTACGAGAGCCATTTCCGACCACCATCGATCTCTTCGAAAGGAGGACAACAATGAATGACGAAGACCACAACCAGAAGTACCAGCGTGACCCGGCCACCACCCGGTCGGCGACCGAGCGCGCCCGGCGGGAGTGGGGAGCCCGCCTCTTCGACCCGGGCGACACCCACGACAAGGGTGAGCCGTCCCTCTGCGTGGGCGAAGCCGCCTGAGCCCGGCTGGGCCATAATCAGGTGCCGGGCAGTTTCGAACACAACGTCGGAACCAATTCGGAACCCGCCGGACGGAAGGGCCGAAAACGGACATGACGACACCTCAGGACGTAATCGAGATCGCCAGCCAGGATCAGTTTTTGGCCGTGGTGTCGACACTGCGAGGCGATGGCACCATCCAGTCGTCGGTGGTCAACGCCGGTGTCCTCGCCCATCCGGTCGATGGGGACCAGGTGGTCGGCTTCGTCACCTACGGCAAGGCCAAGTTGGGCAACCTTCGAATCCGGCCGCAGCTGAGCGTCACCTTCCGGGCCGGATGGCAGTGGGCCACCGTCGAGGGCCGGGCCGAGTTGATCGGTCCCGACGACCCGAACCCGGTGGTTGACGCCGAGGGCCTCCGGTTGCTTCTCCGGAACGTCTTTGTGGCCGCCGGTGGTGCCCACGACGACTGGGATTCCTACGACCGGACCATGGCTGAACAGCGGCGGACGGCGGTGCTGGTCCGGCCGGCCCGGATCTACAGCAACTAAGTCAGGAACCGGTTCGGTTCAGGGCCGCACATCCCAGCCGAAGTACACCTCTACGTTGTTAATTTTGTCGCCATCGAAGCCCATGATCTCGGTGTTGCGGCCTTTGCTTCCGTTCGGGCTGGTGCTCTCATAGGTTATGACCGCTTCATCGATGGACTCTATGAAGCGCACAAAATCGATTCTCCCGCCCTGTCCGGCTCCGGGCCAGCACCTTTCGAAGTATCCGGCCCGATCTAACCCGACATCGAGCGGACTCGAGAACGTAAAGTCACTCGACAGATGGTCTTCATAGAATTCGCGATCACCCGACATGAACGCTCGGTAGAACTGGTGGGCGAGCTGGAGTCGGTCGGTGTTGGCCATGGAGTCCTTCTTAGACAGGTTGAGTCTGCGAATCAAGGGACGAAGTCGGCGATCCTCTGCCGGGCGTGACGTCTCGGGCGCATCTCGACGGGAGGTCGGTCGAAGCTCCCACTAGGCCGGCTCGGGACGCTCCTGACCCTGGAATTGGATGCGGTAGAGCTCGGCGTACACCCCGTCGGCATCGAGCAGCTCGTCGTGGCGGCCCCGCTCGACGATCCGGCCATGGTCCAGCACCAGGATCATGTCGGCTTCCCGGACGGTCGACAGCCGGTGGGCGATCACCAGCGAGGTCCGGCCCTCCAGGGCGGTGGCCAGGGCCCGCTGCACCGCCACCTCGGACTCCGAGTCGAGATGGGCGGTGGCCTCGTCGAGCACCACCACCTCGGGGGCCTTCAACAGGAGCCGGGCGATGGCCAGGCGTTGTTTCTCGCCTCCCGACAACCGGTAGCCGCGGTCGCCCACCACCGTGCCGACCCCGTCGGGGAGCGAGTCGATGAGGGTGGAGATCTGGGCGCCCCGCAACGCATCGTTGAGTTGGGCGTCGGTGGCCCCGGGCTTGGCGTAGAGCAGGTTGTCCCGGATGGTCTCGTGGAACAGGTGGGCATCCTGGGTGACAAGGCCGACGGTGTCGGTCAGGGAGGCCATGGTCACGTCCCGCACGTCGACGCCGTTGATCCTCACCGAGCCGGCCCGCACGTCATAGAGGCGCGGGAGGAGGTGGCTGATGGTCGTCTTGCCGGCCCCCGACGGCCCGACTAGGGCCACCATCTGCCCGGGCTCGGCGGTGAAGCTGACATCGAAGAGGACCTGCTGGGAGACGGTGGTGTCGAGCACCGCCACCGACTCCAGCGAGGCGAGCGACACCTCTTCGGCGGTCGGGTAGCGGAAGTCGACGTGTTGGTACTCGATCCGGGCCGGACCCGGGGGCACCGCCACCGCATCGGGTTTGTCGGTGATCATCGGCGGGAGGTCGAGGATCTCGAATACCCGGTCGAAGGACACCAGGGCGGTCATCACGTCGACCTGGACGTTGGACAGCGAGGTCAGCGGGCCGTAGAGCCGGCCGAGGTAGGCGGCCAGCGCCACCACCGTCCCCACGCTCAAGCCCCCGTCGATGGCCTGGATCCCTCCCCACCCGTAGACCAGGGCGGTGGCCAGAGAGGCGGTGAGGGTGAGGGCGGCGATGAAGACCCGGGCGTACATGGCCTGGGTCACTCCGATGTCCCGGACCCGGCCGGCCTTGTTCTCGAACGAGCCCGTCTCGTCGGAAGGACGGCCGAACAACTTGACCAGCAGGGCACCGGAGACGTTGAACCGCTCGGTCATGGTGGTGTTCATCTGGGCGTTGAGGCCATAGGACTCGCGGGTGATGGCCGACAGCCGGCGACCCACCCGCTTGGCCGGAAACACGAACACCGGCAGGATGATCAAACTGATGATCGTGATCTGCCAGGACAGGAAAAA
>DASXFR010000100.1:0-31416 GCA_036489495.1 Acidimicrobiales bacterium
AGGACGACCTCTACGTCCTGGTCATGGACTGGGTGCCCGGTAGGACCCTCGCCGAGCTGATCGAGTCGCAAGGTGACCCAGGCTTGGCTCCCACGGTCGCCATCGGCATTCTGCGGCAGCTGGCCGCAGCTCTCGATCACCTCCACAGCCACCGTCCGCCGGTCGTCCACGGCGACGTCAAGCCGGCAAACGTGGTGCTCGATCCGGAAGGCCGGATCGTGTTGGTCGACTTCGGTCTGGTGGGGATGCCCGGTCCGGCCGGCACCCCCGGATTCGTGGCTCCTGACGTTGCGACGGAGGGCCTGGTGACGCCGGCGGCCGACATCTACGGATTGGCGGCGACCGCCGTATCCCTGTTCACCGGTTCCGCTCCGCTGCACGGCCGGCCAGCCTGGGAGGGTCTCGACCCCATGGTGGTGGGGGCATTGGAGCGGGGCGTCCGTCGGGGGTTAGCCATCGATCCGGAGCGGAGGCCGTCCTCCGCCTCCGAACTCATTGAACGCCTTTCCGGGGCCCTGTCCGGTGCCCTGCCGGAAGGTGTCCTGACCTTTTGCCTCACCGACATCGAAGGGTCCACCGCCCTCTGGAACAATCACCCCCGGTCGATGGGCGCCGTGGTGGCCACCACCGAAGCGTTGGTCGCCGAATACGTCGAGGCGAATGGGGGCCGGGTCATCAAGGCAAGAGGGGAGGGGGACTCGACGATGTCGGTCTTCACCCATGCCGCGGCGGCGGCGGGCGCGGCGATGAGCCTGCAAACTGCTCTGGACGACCACGGCTGGCCGGACGGCATCGAGCTCAACATGAGGGTGGCTCTCCATACCGGCCACGCCGAGCTCCGGGAAGGCGACTACTACGGTCCGACCCTCAACCAGGCCGCCCGGCTGCGCGGCATTGCCCGAGGAGGTCAGATCGTCTGCTCGCGGGTCACCGCCGAATTGGTGACGGATGACCCAATGCCGGAGATGTCTCTGGTCGAACTGGGCGACGTGGCCCTGCGGGGTTTTGCACAATCGGAGACTGTCTTCGCCCTTCAGCGACCCGGCCAAGCCGCGCCGATGCCGCTGACCGAGCCGACCGATTCGGCACCGTCCCCCACCGGAATCGGGGTTCCTGCCACCAACCCGATGCCGTCCGCCCTGCCTCGGTGGTCAGCCGATGGCCTCCGAGGTATCCCGATGGTTGGCCGCACCGAAGAGTCAGAACGCTTGGCCATGGCGTGGAATTCGGCCCGGTCGGGAGAACGTCGAGCGGTGATCATCTCCGGCGAACCCGGGTTGGGCAAGACCCGTCTGGCCGTCGAAGCCGCTCGAGCCGCGCACGGAGAGGGGGGACTGGTTCTTTTCGGGCGCTGTGGGGAAGACCTCGGCGTCCCCTACCAACCCTTCGTCGAAGCCATAGGCGGCTACGCAGCCACCACGGATCCAGCCGTCCTTCGACGCCAAGCCGGCCCTCGAGCCGGGGAGTTGAGCCGCATCCTGCCCGGGCTGGCGGAGACAATGGGAGACCTTCCGCGACCGACAGATGCCGATGCCGAGACCGAGCGCTACCAGCTCCTCGAATCGGTGGTCGATCTGCTTGCGGCGATCTCGGCGGAAGCGCCGACGGTGCTCATCATCGACGATCTTCAGTGGGCGGCGCGGCCAACCATTCTCCTCTTGCGCCATCTGCTGCAAGGGCCTCCGACCATGGCGCTTCTAGTCATCGCCACCTACCGCGATACCGATGTGGCGCCCGGTCAGCTCCTAGCTGGCGCCTTGGCTGAACTGCGACGCACGGCTGGCGTTGAGCGAATGGAATTGAAGGGGCTCGATCAACACGCGGTCACCGGGTTCCTGGCGTCGGTGAGCGGGCACGAATTCGATGATGCGGCGTCGCAATTCGGCCGCCGCCTGTGGGAGGAAACCGGCGGGAATCCGTTCTTCCTCGGCGAGATGCTGGCCAGCTTGGTGGAGTCCGGGTCCGTCCGGGAGGACGAATTCGGGCGCTGGACTGCCGGTTCCGCGCGCACCGGAGACGACATCGTCCTTCCCGAGAGCGTGCGCGAGGTCATCGCCACCCGCCTGAGCCGGTTGTCGGATTCCGTGGTCGATGCGCTGGCGGTGGCGTCCGTCATTGGACAGTCGTTCGCGCTCGAAGTACTCGAATCTGTGCCCGAGGCCGGGCAGCCGGCTCAGATCCTCGACGCCCTGGAGGAGGCGGCCGCCGCCGACTTGGTGGTTGAAGAGGCGGTGGGCGTGTTCCGATTCCAGCACGCGTTGATCCGCTACACCTTGCACGAACGGATCAGCTCGACCCGAAGGATCCGTCTGCACCGCAGCGTGGCCCTGGCTCTTGAAGGCCTCCCGGGCACTCCGGGCGCCGCGCAACTGGTGGAGTTGGCTCACCACTTCGGAATGGCAGCATCGCTGGGGGTGGCCGACAAAGCCCTCGATTACACCCGCCGCGCCGGCGAAATGGCCCGGGCCAGCCTGGCCTTCGACGAAGCTGCGGACCAATTCGAGCAGGCAGTGGCCCTTTCGAGGCAGATGCCAATACCGGACCCTGCAATGGCCTGCGATCTGCTGATCGCCCGGGGTGAGAGTCTGCATCGGGCTGGGGACTCCAGCTACCGATCGGTCCTGTTGGAGGCGGCTGCGCTGGCTCGGGAATCCGGCAATTCCCAACACATGGCCGAAGCCGCGCTGGCGTTCAGTCACTGGGTTCACCCGAGCGAGACGGGTGCCCTCGATACCGAACTGCTGGGCCTCCTCGACGACGCCCTCGACCAACTCGATGCGGGAGACAGCAGCCTGCGGGCACAAGTCCTCGGTCTCCAGGCGGTGGAGCTCACCTTTCAACCCGACAGCCACCGGAGGGAAGTCCTGGCTCAAGAGGCGATGTCCATGGCCCGCCGAGTGGGTAACCGACGAGCGCTGGCCCGGGTGATGTCCCGAGCCATGTGGGTGATCGGAGGTATCCCGGGGGCATCCGACACCGCAACCCAGCTGGCCCAGGAGCTTGCCGGGCTGGGCCAGGAGCTGGAAGATCGGGAAGCCGGCATGTACGCGCACATGTACCTCTTCGGTCATTTTCTCGAAGTCGGCGATCTTCGACAGGCGGACGAACACCTCGAGGTGTCCGTTCAGCTCGCTCGAGACCTGCGCCAACCCGCCTATCTCTGGAACGTCGAGGTGCTGTTGTCGGCCCGGGCCATCCTGGCCGGCAACCTGTCCGAGGCGGAGACGCTGGCCATGTCCGCCTTCGAGATCGGCCAGTCGGCCCATCTGCCGGACTCCCTCCCGGTCGGGAATTTGGCCGGTCAGCTCTTTGTCCTTCGGTGGGACCAGGGCCGGTTGGCCGAACTTGAGCAGATGACCAGGATGGTCCTGGCCAACCAGCCTGGCGTTCCGTCGTGGCATACGACCCTCGCGACCATTCTGTGCGAGACCGGACGAGAAGACGAGGGCCGGGAGGAATTCGAACAAGGCGCGGCAAACAACTGCACGGCCGTTCCTCGCGATTTCATGTGGCTGACCGGACTTGGCATGCTCGCCGAACTGGCGGTCCAGTTGCACGATGGGCAACGGGCCGAGGAACTGTTTTCCATGCTGATGCCGTACAGCGGGCGCATGGCGTGGGCCAGCATTGCCTGCGCCGGACCGATCGACTTGCGACTCGGCATGCTTTCCGGATCCCTCGGTCGTACTGAGGAGGCGGCGGCGCTTTTGGAGGCTTCCGTGCGGTTGTGCGAACGGCTGCAAACCCCCACCTGGTTAGCTCGCACCCGGGTGGAGCAGGCTCGTTTGGCCCGGGGCGAGGAGAGGATGGCGCTGGCAACCCAGGCGCTCAGCTTGACCGGCGAGACCGGGGCGGGCGGCATCGAACGAAAAGTCCGCACCCTCCTCGATGAGTAGAGAACCTGGCCAAGGTCGCGTACACCCCGACAAGGAGGAATGATGGTTTCAACAGTGGCGGTGTTAGGAGGTGGTGTGGCCGGAATGTCGGCCGCCCACGAGCTGGCTGAGCGGGGATTCTCCGTGCAGCTGTTTGAGAAGCGGCCGGTGGTTGGGGGGAAGGCGCGCAGCATTGATGTGCCCAACACCGCAACCGGCGGAAGAAAGCCGTTGCCGGGCGAGCACGGCTTCCGCTTCTTCGCCGGGTTCTACCGCCATGTCATCGATACCATGGCCCGCATCCCCTATGCCGGCCAGCCCGACGGCGTGGTCGGCAATCTGGCCGAGACGACCCGAGCCGGCTTCGCCCGGTCGGGACTCTCCTCGATCATCGTGCCCGTCCGCTTTCCCCGTTCGATCGAGGATATGACGGCCACTCGTGGGTTCCTGGATTTCACCCGGGTGGGGATTTCCCTGTCCGACGCGATGCACTTCTCCAACCGCCTACTTACCCTTCTCTCCAGTTGCAACGAGCGACGATTTGCCGAATGGGAGGAGGTCAGCTGGTGGGAGTTTGCCGGGGCGGCCACCCGTTCGAAGGCCTACCAAACCTTTTTGGCCGACGGGATGACCCGCTGTTTCGTCGCGGCCCAGGCCCAACAGATGAGCGCTCGCTCATGCGGCTACATCCTTCTGCAACTGATGTCGGAGTTCTCACCCACTCGCCAGATGGATCGCGTGCTCCACGGCCCGACCAACGACGTCTGGATCGATCCCTGGGGGCAGTATCTCGACCAACTCGGGGTTGACCGCCGCCTCGCCGCAGAGGTCAAGAGCATCGAGTGCCAAGGTGGACGCATCACGGGCGTCACCGTGCTCCAAGACACCCAGACACAGACGGTACAGGCGGATTACTACGTGGCGGCTTTCCCGGTCGAGGTGATGCAGAGTCTGACCACCCCCGCGATGAAGGAGGCCGACCCGGGCTTAGCGTCCCTGGATCGGCTGGTGACTCGTTGGATGAACGGGATCCAGCTCTACTTCGAGAATGACTTTCCCATCGTTCACGGGCACTCGATGTACATGGATTCTCCGTTCGGGTTGACCTCCATCTCCCAACAACAGTTCTGGTCGAAGGCAAACCTCTGCGACATGGGGGACGGTAAGGCCCGCGGAGTCCTGTCCATCGACATTTCCGACTGGGAAACCCCCGGCGTGCTCTACGGAAAGACGGCCATGGAGTTGAGTGCGGAACAGGTAAAGGATGAGGTTCTGGCCCAACTCGCGGCGCACTTGACCCAGGATGGGGTCAACCCGCTGGAGGAGGCGAAGCTGTGCGGGTGGTTCCTCGACCCGGACATCGTCTATCCCAATCCGACGTCAGTGACCAATCTCGAACCTCTCCTCATCAACACCGTCGGGTCGTGGAAGATCCGGCCCGAAGCCGTCTCCAAGATCGAGAATCTCTTCCTGGCTTCTGACTACGTCCGAACCCATACCGACCTGGCCACCATGGAGGCGGCCAACGAAGCGGCCCGTCGAGCGGTCAACGGAATACTCGAAGCCTCGGGCTCCAAGGCCGAACGATGTGGGGTCTGGCCGTTGCAAGAACCATTGGCCTTCGCCCCGCTGCGGCAGATCGACCAGTGGCGCTTCCGACACGGGCGCAAGAATCAATTTGATCAGTTCGGCGGCTCCTCGGCGGCGTCATAGCCGGAAGCCAATTGTGCGGCGGCGATCGACCTGGTGGGGTCTCGTTTTGTCCAGCAAGGTGCGAGACGAACCCCGCTAGGGTGACGAAGGCACCGCAATGGAAGAGGTACTCATTGTCGGGCAGTTTGGAAATCTGGGAAGGGTCAGGGCGACGCCTGGTATCGCTGGAGACCGAGCGCCTCACGGTCGGCAAGGACGCGTCCAACGACGTTGCCCTGGCCGATGACCCCAATGTCTCGCGTCTCCACGCGGTACTCGAGCGGTTCCCGGCCGGCTGGTCCATCCGGGACCTCGGGTCTCGCAATGGAACCTACGTCAACGGGCAGCGCTTGATGTCGGCGGCCACCCTGCGCGCCGGTGACGAGATCCGTCTGGGTCAGGTCCGGGTGGTGTTCCGGGGCGACTCGCCCAGCTTGGGCGATGAGACCGCCAGCATTGCGGCTCCACCGTCCCTCACCCCCCGCGAACGCGACGTCCTGATCGAGCTCTGTCGGCCGTTACTGAGTGGCGACGTGTTTACTGATCCTGCCACCCCCCGCCGGATCGCCGAGACCCTGGTCGTCTCCGAGGACGCGGTGAAGAAGCACCTCGCCCGGCTCTATGACAAGTTCGCGGTGTTCGAAGGTGATGAACGCCGGCGGGTCCGCCTGGCCAATGCCGCCGTCACCCGAGGAGCGGTAAGCCTTGCCGACCTCAGGGGCGAGGGCCCGGTGTAGTAAACCGGCGGCATCGAATAGTGGGGTAGCCATGGCACGCAGGAAGTCACTTCGCAGTCAGCTCTACCGGGCCGCCCGGGATCTCGGCAACGTCGAGGCCGTGGAACATGGCGGTATCGAAGGCGGAGCCAGACGGTACGCCCGCCGGGCCGTCTATCGAAAGACGAATTCGGTCACCGGATCGTTTCTCCGGGCGCTCGGGCTCCAGGGGTCGCGCCGAAGGCGGTAACAACTCGGTAGCTGGCCGGTCTTCGCATAAGGTCCCACTCCATGGCCATCTACCAGCTAGGCGATCTCGTCCCCCGCGTCGACCCGGAGGCGTACGTGCATCCCGATGCCGTGGTCATCGGGGATGTGACCATCGGCCCCGAGTCGACCATCTGGCCCGGCGCGGTGCTGCGGGGGGACTACGGGACGATCGTCATCGGTGCCCGTTCCTCGGTGCAGGACGGGACCGTCATCCACGCCGGTCCCGGATTCCCGACCACGGTGGGGGACGGTTGCGTGATCGGCCATCTGGCCCATCTCGAAGGATGTGCCCTCCACAACGATTCCTTGGTCGGCTCGGGCTCGGTGGTGCTGCACCACGCGGTCGTCGAGTCCGGCGCCACCGTCGGCGCCAATGCCGTGGTTCCGAACCGGATGGTGGTACCCGCCGACGCCCTGGCGGTGGGCATTCCGGCGGCCATCAAACTCGGCAAGTCGAATGCCGCCCTGATCAAGCTCTCCGCCGGTGAATACGTGAAGAACGGTCACAACTTCAGGAAGCACCTGACCCGCATCGACTGAGGCGGGAAAGGACACGCCCACGGAGGTGACCATCCCCGCACAATGCAGGGAGACACGACAGAATCGGATTCATGCAGGGGACCCTCACTCGGGGAGACACCACGGTGACGGCCACCCGGGAGCTCATCAGTCAAAGCCTCGCCTCCGAAGACTTCTTTTGGCTCGATCTCGACGGCCTCGACAACGAAGCTCACGATGTCCTGCTTTCCTCGTTTCACATCCACCATCTGGCGGCCGACGACGCCCAGCAATTCGGCCAGCGCCCGAAGATCGAGACCTACGACAGCTTCACCTACATGGTTGTCCACGGAGCCGGTCTCGACGGCAAGGGAACCCTCGAAGTCCATTTCTTCATTGCCGACCATTACGTGATCACCGTCCACCGGGGCGGCTGTCCGGCCCTGGATTCGGTCCACGAACGGCTGGGGAGACGCCGCGGCGACCATGTGGTGACACCCCAGTTCACCGTGCTCTACGTGATGATCGACAACCTGGTGGACAGCTTCTTCCCGTTTCTCGACCTGTTCGACACCCAGATCGACGACCTCGAGGACGCCATCCTGGTCAATCCCACCGACAAGCAACTCGGAACGTTGTTCGACCTCAAGCGCAACCTGATTTCTATCCGAAAGGTGGTCACCCCCCAACGCGACATGTTCGCCGGGGTCATTTCCGGGGTCACCACGATTCCCGGGGTCACCGATGAGGGTCAGCCCTACCTGCGCGATATCTACGACCACCTGATCCGCATCGATGATCTGGTCGACGGTTACCGCGATCTGTTGAGCGGAGCGCTCGACACCCATCTTTCCACGGTGTCGAACCGACTCAACGTGGTGATGAAGCAACTGACCATCATCGCCACCATCTTCTTGCCTCTGACCTTCGTGACCGGATTCTTCGGCCAGAACTTCGCGTGGTTGGTCGGCCGGATCACCTCCGCGTGGGCGTTTGTCATCTTTGCCGTCATTCTCGAGGTCGCCTGCGCGGTGGCCCTGGCCATCTACTTCCGGAAGAAGGGGTGGCTGGGGGCTGACTCCGGTTAGCGGATTCAGACCTTCTGGCCCGAGCCGTCTCCGAACACCGCTTTCCACGATCTCCATGACATCACCGAGAGCGCCGAGCACGCCGACAGCAGCGAGGCTGCCCCCAGAAAGCTCCCTACTGATGCCACCGACAGGGCCGAACCGATGGAGCCGATGGACAGGATCGACCCCACCGAACCGATCGAGAGGATCGACCCCTTGGAGTTGATCGAGAGCACGGAATCGGTCGAATTCACCGACCAGCGAGACATGCCTTCCGGAACAACCAGCTTCGCCATGGCTTTCATCATGCCCGCCGTGATCCCGTTCTGCACAGCCGACGACTAAGGAGTGTGAACCCCGTCCCCATTCGCATCGACGACCCACCAGCGGCCGCCGAGGTTGGTCAGGCCCTGACCGGTGGCTTGGCCCGGAGCGGTGTCCTGCGGCCAGGTGTACAGCGGCCACCCGTTGTAGGTGATCTGCATCGATCCATCGGCTCGGGGTTGGGTGCCCAGCAGACTGGACTTGATCCCCGGTCCGGCAATCGGCGCCTGGGTACCCGGTGGCAGCGTAAGGGGAGGCCACGCCACCGCACACAGACCGGTGCATTTCGAGGGTGCGCCCCGGGTGTCGGTGGCGAACTGGTAGATGGTCAAACCCTTCCCGTCTACCAGCACTCCGCCGAGTCCGGAGACGTTCCCAATCTTCACCTCATCGGCCGGACCGTTCTCAAAACTCGGCTTCGCTCCACCATAGGGAGCCCGAACGGCTGCCCCCGGGGCCACACTGCAGGCACCCAGAAGACAGGCGGACGCCAACCCGCCGACGATCAGGCCGCATCGGAATTGCTGCCCGGGACTCCGCCTCATCGGCCGGCACGACCAGGACCACCAGTTCCAATGATCTCCTCGAGTGAAGGGCTCGGATAGGCACCGACCCCTGGTCGCCACCCGGCTGCCACCTTCTGTTCCGCCACGCCGCCTTCGGCCCAGACATGGCAGGAGTTTCGAACCCAGGGGCTGGCGCCGAGGATCGGGTCGTCGGATCCTTTGGATCTCGCCTGGGCCCGCTTGGAGGTCACCGCCTGCACGACGAGGGGGCCGAGGGAACGGGCAAGATGCTCGAGGTGGGTACACCCCTTCGGACCGCCGAAGCGGTTCTGGACCTCGCGGGTGAAGCCCCGGCCGACTTGCAGACCGGCCAGCGCCCGGAAGGCGCTGACGATCCCCGGGCACTCGAGGTGGGGGAACACATGCATCAAGGCGTCGGACTCGGTGATGGTCAGGTCGTCGACTCGCACGGTTACTCGAAGCTCCATGTCGTGGACATGATGCACGGAGCTCCCATCCGCTGCCCATGGACGGGTGTCCCGCAGTCGACCGATGATCTTCAGGTGGTCGCCTTCGTCGAAGGCTTGATACTCGATGGACCGCACGTGGACAGGGACGGCGGCTCCCGAAGATTCGCCGGTCATGCCCGCGGGGGTAGATCGACAACCACGTAGGACCACAGTTCGCTATGGGTCCCCACTGGTGGGGGAGGCGCACCTTCGGAATCGGTTTCACCTTTCTCCGATGGACCCCGGTGGCCATGAGCGAACGCCGGTGACGACACCCAGGCGTTGAATGCGTCCTCGTCCCTCCACCGGGTGACCACCAACCAGGTACCTCGATCGTCGCTCGGCTGCATGAGCTCGAACCCCTCGAAACCATCGGCCTCGTCCACCGCGCCGGCACGGTTGGCGAATCGCCGGGCCAGTTCGTCACCGGATCCCTCCCGCACGGTGATGGCGTTGATCTTCACGACTGTCATGGCTCGATCATTGTCGCCGGGGTCGACCGGTCCAAATCCGCGGTGCCGCCTTCCGGCCCACCTCCGGGAAGGGAACACTATGGGGGGTCTGGGCACCTGATCACACCGACGTAATTACGCCGGTGTGGTACCCTTACCCCCAGGTTGACGTTTATCTGTCGGAGCATGGTCAACCTCTTATCGAGGTGGAGGAATGCTGGTGAACTCGAGCAAGAATGAAGCCGTCGTCGAAGAGGGCTACCGCGGCCCCCAGGTGTGCTCGCTGGTAGGCATCACCTACCGCCAGCTCGACTATTGGGCTCGGACCGGTCTGCTGCGCCCGTCCATCAACGATGCCAACGGCAGCGGGACCCAGCGTCGCTACTCCTATGGGGACGTCATCGAGCTGAAGGTCATCAAGCGCCTCCTGGATGCCGGCCTCAAGCTTCAGCAGGCCCGCCAAGCGGTGGAGTGCCTCCGGACCGATCTCGGTGCCGACTTGTCCTCCGCCCAGCTGGTCTTGGCCGGATCCCGGTCGGTCCTGGCCCACTCGGATGGCGAGGTCGTCGATCTTCTCGCCGGCGGCCAAGGCGTGTTCAATATCCTTCCCCTGTCCGGTGTAGTGAAAGAGCTCGAAGCCGCCATTGTGGAGATCCAGCTGCCGGCGCCGGCGGGCAGATCGTCTCGTCATCCGGCCGCCACCTACCTGGCCGAGGCCGAGGCTGCCGAACGTTGAGCTTGGCGGCATCGAGGTTGGAGCATCGGTCACGGACCGGCGCGACCCGGTTCGCCCACGAATCGGAACGTCGGTTCGCCCGCGTCCTCGACTTCTATGACGTCTCGTGGGAATACGAGCCGGTGGAGTTCTCCCTCCAGTGGGACGACGACGGACGGACCACCACCGGATTCCGCCCGGATTTCTGGCTTCCGGATCTGGGTCTGTTCGTCGAGTTGACCACCCTCAGCCAACGGCACGTGACCAAGAAGAACCGCAAAGTACGCCGGATGGGGGAGCTGTATCCGGATGTCCGGATCAAGATCCTCTACCAACGAGACACCCTCGCCTTGCTGGCCAAATACGGACTGGCCGGAGGTGGCCCCGGGGACTGGGGCACCGTTCGTTCGGCGTGATCGCGCCGGTTGACCCTCCAGTAGCCTTTCGGCGTGACTGACGCCCCCCCGGACACCGCCCAACCGTTGCGCCACACCCCGCTGATCAACGCCCACCTCGGGTTGGGGGCCAAGCTGGTCGGCTTCGGGGGTTGGGAGATGCCGCTGTCCTATCCGAGCGGGACCCTGGCCGAGCACCGGGCCTGCCGGACCGACGCGGTGGCTTTCGACGTCAGCCACCTGGGCACCGTGCGGGTGACCGGCGGCGGCGCCTTCGATCGCCTGCAGGACGCCCTCTCCAACAATCTCCGGCGGGTCGCTCCCGGCCGGGCCCAGTACACCCACCTGCTGTCGGATGACGACGGCTCGGTGGTCGACGACATCATCGTCTGGTGGATAGCGGACGACGTGTTCGATGTGATGCCGAACGCCTCCAACACCGCCCGGGTGGTCGAGGCCATCGGCGGGGACGACACCACCGCCTCCCGGGCCATCATCGCCATCCAGGGACCCCACGCCCGTACCCGTCTGGAGACCATCGCTCCCTCCGCCTCCGGGGTCCCCCGATTCCATGTGGCCGATTTCGAGTGGGAAGGGGTGCCGTGCCTGGTGGCCGGCACCGGCTACACCGGCGAGGAAGGCGTCGAATGTGCGGTCCCGGCGGAGATCGCCGAGTCGTTCTGGTCGGCGGTTCTGGGCACCGGGATCCAGCCGGCCGGGCTCGGGGCCCGGGACACCCTTCGCCTCGAAGCCGCCCTGCCCCTCCACGGGCACGAGCTGGGCCCGGGGATCACCCCCCTGCAGGCGGGACTCGGCTGGGTCATCGGCTGGGACAAGGAGACGTTCCGAGGAAGGGACGCCCTGGTCGCCGAGAAGGAAGTCGGACCTCGCCGCCATTTGCTGGGAATGACCACCAAGGGTCGCCAGCCCCCCCGGGAAGGCTCGGTGGTCGCCGAGGACGGCCAGCCGGTCGGCTCCGTCACCAGTGGCAACTTCTCGCCGATGCTCGAACACGGGATCGCCCTGGCGCTGGTCGACTCCGGAGCGGCCGCCGGCCCCGGCACAACCGTTACCATCGAACAGCGCGGACGGGCCATGGAGGCCGCGGTGGTCAAGACGCCGTTCGTTCGAGCCGGGCAATGGGCCAGCAGCCGCTAGGCCCATCGACCCCATCGAGACCGAGCACCCGAGGAGCGATCAAGACCGTGGGCACCTACATCCCGCATACCGAAGACGAGATCACAAGCATGCTCGACTTCTTGGGCCTGGCCACCATCGACGAACTCTTCGCCGAGGTCCCCGCCGCGCTCAAGCTCCAGCGGGGCCTGGAGCTGGCCGATGGAGCCGGCGAGCCGGACGTCCTCGCCCACCTGGATGACTTCGCCGACCGAAACCCGGCCCGGACCGACCGCCTGCTCTGCTTCGCCGGGGGAGGGGCCTACGACCACGAGATCCCGGCGGTCACCAAGGCGCTGGCCGGCCGATCCGAGTTCATGACTTCCTATACGCCCTACCAGCCCGAAGTGGCCCAAGGGGTCCTGCAGGCGGTGTTCGAGTTCCAGACCATGATCGCCCGCCTGTTCGGGCTGCCGGTGGCCAACGCCTCGCTCTACGACGGGGCCAGCGCCACGGTGGAGGCGGTCAACTTGGGAGTGGCCGCCGCCGGCCTGAACACCGTCTGGGTCTCGGAAGGGGTCCACCCGCACTGGCGTCAGATGCTGGCCACTTGCGCGGCGGGCACCGGGCACCGCCTCCGCACCGTCAAGTTGGTTAATGGTGTCACCGTCTGGCCGGACACTGACCTGACGGGCGAGGATCGCCCCGGCGTGTTGCTGGTGGGCTACCCCAACTATCTCGGGTGCCTGGAGGACATCCCGGCTGCCCGGTCGATCTGCGACCGAGCCGGCGCCATGTTGGTCGTCGCCACCGACCCGGTGTCGTTGGGAGTGCTGAAGTCGCCGGGGGAGTGGGGGGCGGACGTCGTGGTGGGGGAGGGGCAGGTGTTCGGCACCGCACTCGGTTTCGGCGGCCCGTACCTCGGACTCTTCGCCTGTGCCCAGTCACAGGTGCGACGCCTCCCCGGACGGTTGGTCGGCGAGACGGTGGATCTCGACGATCGGCGCGCCTACGTCACCACCCTCCGGGCCCGGGAACAGGACATCCGACGGGAGAAGGCCACCTCCAACGTCTGTACCAATCAGACCTTGATGGCCGTGACCGCGGCCATCCAGCTGGCCTGGCTGGGAACGGCCGGGCTGGCCGACCTCGCCCTTCGCTGCGCCCGGGCGACCCGGTATACCCGCGACGCTTTGCTGGCCATTGACGGCGTCGAGCCCTATGCGACGGCGCCGGTCTTCCGCGAATTCGCCGTGCGGACCCGGCTACCCGCCGACACGCTGGTCGAACGGCTGGCCGACGCCGGGTTCCTGGCCGGCATCCCGCTCGGGAACGAGTTCGACGACGGGGACCACGGCCTGCTGATCGCGGTGACCGAACGCCGGACCCGGGACGAGATCGACGCCTATGTCACCGCCTTCGCCAAGGCGGTGGCGTGATGAGTGGGTCCAACCAATTGCTCGGGCCGGCCGCTCCTGGGGGCAAGGCGACCAGCGCTCCGCTCCTCGGGCGGGATGCGGAGCCGACCATCTTCGAGCTCTCCCATCCCGGCCGCCGGGCGTGGTCGTTCCGGACGACGGGCATCCCCGAGCTCGAAGTGGACGAGCTGATCCCGGTCGACCACGCCCGGTCGGCGCCGACCCCGTTGGCCGAGGTCTCGGAGCGGGATCTGGTCGCGCACTTCACCCGGCTCTCTCACCGCCAGTTCTCGGTGGACCTGGGTGCCTACCCGCTGGGTTCGTGCACCATGAAGTACAACCCGAAGGTCTGCGACGCGGTGGCCGCCCTTCCCGGGCTGGCCGGAGTCCACCCGGCCGCACCGGCGTCGCTCACCCAGGGGTGGCTGGGCCTGATGGTCGAGGTCGAAGAGGCACTGTGCGAGATCACCGGCATGGCCGCCGCCACCCTGCAACCGGCGGCCGGGGCGTCGGGCGAGCTGACCGGCTTGCTGCTGATGCGGGCCTGGCACGCGGCTCAGGGGGCACCCCGGCACAAGGTGATCATTCCCGACTCCGCTCACGGGACCAATCCGGCCTCGGTCACTCTCGGCGGCTACGAAGTGGTGACGGTACCCAGCGATGCCCGGGGTTGCGTGGACATGGAGGCACTGGCCTCGGTGTTGGACGAGGACGTGGCCGGCATCATGTTGACCAACCCCAACACCCTCGGGCTGTTCGAAGAGGACATCGCCGCCATCGCCGCCGCGGTGCACAAGGTCGGCGGACTGCTCTATTACGACGGCGCCAACCTCAATGCCATCCTGGGGGTGGTCCGGCCCGGTGACATGGGATTCGACATCGTCCACATGAACCTGCACAAAACGTTCGCCACCCCCCATGGGGGAGGCGGCCCCGGGGCGGGACCGGTGGCGGTGTCCGAACGGCTGGTGCCGTTCCTTCCCGGCCCCCGACCCGAACGGGTGGTCGACGGCCCCGAGGGAGCCGAGGTCTACCGGTGGATGACGCCGGAACAGTCGATCGGAAGGATGCACTCCTGGCACGGCAACACCCTGGTCCTGGCCCGGGCACTGGCCTACATCCTGGTCAACGGGGGCGACGGGCTGCAGAAGGTGGCCCAGATCGCCGTCCTCAACGCCAACTGGATCCGCCAGCGCCTGTCGGGCACCTATGACGTGCCGTTCGACCGGCAGTGCATGCACGAAGTCGTGTTGTCGTCCCGGAATCTCAAACAGGCCCATGGCGTGCGGGCCCTTGACATCGCCAAACGGCTCCTGGAAGAGGGGTTCCATTCACCCACTGTGTATTTCCCCCTCATCGTGGAGGAGGCACTGATGATCGAGCCCACCGAGACGGAGAGCCCGCAGACGCTCGAAGCCTTGGCCCAGGCGCTCGAGCTGATCGCCGGAGAGGCCAAGGCGCTCCCGACCGGGTCGATGGCCGAGGCGCCCCGGAATACCCCGGTCCGACGGGTGGATGAGGCTCGGGCCGCCCGAACCTTGATCCCGACTTTCGACGCTCGCGCCGAGAGCTAGACCGACGGCTGTCTTCATGGAGGGGGGAACCTTCAGCACCAGGTTCGTCGGGCCGTACCTGAGGTTCCACGCCTACGTCTACGAGCGAAGCGACGGCCGGATCGGGAAGCACTCCAACCGGGTCCCGGCCTTGCTCCTCACCACCACCGGCCGGAAGTCGGGCCAGGCCCGAACCGTCGGACTCACCTATTACCGCGATGGCGACAACGTGATTGTGGTGGCATCCAACGGGGGGAGCGACCTCCCCCCAGCCTGGTTCTTGAATCTGCGGGCCGAGCCTCGGGTCAAGGTCCGGCTGGGCCGCCAGGTGGTGGGGGCGGCCGCCCGGCTGGCGACCCCGGAGGAGCGCGCCCGACTCTGGCCTCTGGTCAACCGGACCAATCGGGGCATGGCCCCGCTGTTCCACCCGGGGGCGACCGGTCGCTACGACGCCCACCAGCGCCACACCTCCCGGGAGATCCCGGTGGTGATCATCACCCCCGACCGCCTCTAGCCCGTCAGGCGGCCGCCGGGATGGTGCGGTGGACGATCCATCCGAGGTCGGCCAGAGCTTCGGCGACCGTCCAGGTCTGCCCGTTGATCATCGGATCGTTGAGATTCTGCTGGCCCTGGGGGTCGAGCATGGCGTTGAGGGCGGCGGGCAGTTTGTGAGAGGTGACATCCGGGGCGGCGGCGGTGGCGAACCGCTCGTGGCCGCTCGGGTCGATGATGAAGAATCCGTCACTGTGGTTGACGTCGTAGGTGAGAGGCTGGTGGGTCCACCAATCCAGCTGCGGGGGAGAGTCCTCGGGCACCTGCTGGGCCAGCACGTAGAAGAACGAGTTCATGGCGGTGACGTTGGCGGCGCTGCCGGTCAAGAACGTCCAGTCGGCACCCGTGAGTTTGGCGTAGGCGGCCAATCGTGCCGGCGTGTCCCGCTCCGGGTCGACCGAGTACTCCACGATTGCCACCTGCTTGGCCAGACCGGCCTGGTCGATCGCCTGTTGGAGGAGGGAAAGGTTCTCGGTGGTCAGCGGGCAGACCTCCTGACACAGGGTCAACATCGGGGCCAGTACCACCGTCTTGCCCCGGAAGCTAGCCAGCGTCATCGGGACATCGTGCTGATTCACCAGCGAAATGGTCGGGACGGCCCGGTTCTGGGTGATGCCCTGGGATGCCGACGGGGGCCCGGGCGCCGGGCTCGATCCGCACCCGGCCAACAACAGGGCAGCCAACCCAATGGCTGCCGACACCGAGATCGACGTGGGTAGCAATCGAAGGGGACGTCGGGCCGACATTCGGGCGAGGTTAGACAGGCTTGCCCCGAAAGTCAGGTCAGGGTCTCACCTGAGCCCCGAACTCGTGGGTCAGTCGAGGAGGTCGGGCTGCTCCCGCACAATGCGCTGGAAGAGAGGCTGGAAGCTGAACCACCCGGCCAGATGCGACCCGACCTGATCGTGGGTGGTCTTGGCCATCTCATGATCGATGAGGACCGGCTCTCCGGCGGCCGAGGCCAACAGTTGGGCCTGGCACGACCGCTCCATGGTGATGAACCACCACACCGCCTCGTCGACGGTTTGACCGACGGTCAGCAGGCCGTGGTTCCGGAGGATGGTGGCCTTGTTCTCGCCGAGGGCGTGGGCGATCCGCTTGCCTTCCTCGATGTCGAGGACGACTCCGGTGTAGTCGTTGAAGACCGAGTGGTCCTCGTAGAAGGCGCACACGTCCTGGGTGATGGGGTCCAGGGGCTTGCCCAGGGTGGCCCAGGATTTGCCGTAGATCGAGTGGGCATGGCCAGCCGCCACCACGTCGGGGCGTGCAGCATGGACCTGGGAGTGAATAGCGAAGGCGGCGGTGTTGACCGCCCGGTCACCCTCGACAACCTCACCCTCGTGATTCACCAGGATGAGATCCGAGACCCGGATATGGCCGAAGTGCACGCCGAACGGATTCACCCAAAAATGATCGAGGTGCTCGGGATCCCGGGCGGTGATATGGCCGGCCACCCCCTCGTCGAACCCAAATTTGGAAAAGAGTCGGAATCCGGCGGCCAGGCGCTGCTTCCGGTGGAGCCGCTCCTCCTCAACTGAGTCGAACACCATTGACTTCGGAAGTTCGATGATTTCCGGCATAGCTCCTCCTCAACGGCAGGCGGGGTCGGTGTCCGCGTACCCCTTCAGTGTAGGCCCCGGACCCCTTCCCGTGTCAGATTGCGAGCCGAACGTACCTGGTCGGAACCCTTCCCGGGGCGGACTCGGACCGACGGCGTGCGCCAGCCGGTGAGTCACGGTCGTCGCCACTCCGCGTATCGACCGGTGGAGCGGGCAGTGGCGGCGACGGTACCAAACACGCCGGCTTCGGGGCTCTGGATGCCACCGGCAAATCCACCCGCCATCGCGTTGGGCGAATTGCTATCCTTTCGCCGGAAGCAATGGGGCACCACCGGAAGTGGCGACAAAGCGACCCGGAAGGGTCGGGAGTACTGGGGGTTACCGTGGTTGGAGATCCGTATCGACGCCGTTCGAGCGGCAGGAAGCGGCGGGGCCGTGCCTTGATGGGCCTGCTGATCGCCACCGCCGGGCTGGTGGTGCCATTCGCGATCAGCGGAGGCTCCGCGGCCGCCGCCGGTCCACCGGCCGTGACCTGCACCAACAACGGGGCCAACCCCGGCACATTGGCCGCAGGCACCTACGCAAGCGTGGTGGTGTCAGGAGCCTGTGCGGTCAATGGTGGAATTGTCAACGTCCTCGGAGACGTCACCGTCCAGCCAGGAGCGACTCTGTTGGCCGCCTACGCCAACAACGCGAGTGGCCCCGGTACTTCCAGCTTGACCGCGGCTGGCAACCTCATTGCCGGGTCGGGTTCCACCGTCCTCCTCGGCTGCGAAGCGGCCCATTTTGCCTGCATCGACGACCCGAACCAGGCCAACCCCACCCTGTCGAGTGCTGACACGGTAGCTGGCATCCGCGCGACCGGAGCCTTGGGGATCGTCGTGCATAACACCACGGTGAACGGCGACGTCATACAGACCGGCGGAGGAGGGGGAGTCAACTGCACCCCGAGTGGCCCGTTCGCCGACTTCATGTCGCCGGTCTACAGCGACTACGAGGACGTCATCGTCGGCGGGAACATCTCGGTAACCGGACTCGGGTCGTGCTGGGTGGGCATCCTGCGACTCCAAGTCGGCGGCAGCCTCACGATGAGCAACAACGTCATGGAAGACCCCGACGCCAATGAGGTACTGACCAATCAGGTCACCGGCAACCTGATCTGTCAGGGCAACGCCCCGGCCAACCAATTCGGTGACTCGGCCGGGACCGCCAACGTGGTGACCGGCTTTGCCGTGGGCCAGTGCAGCTTTGCCACTCTGGCCCCCAATCCGGCCCCGGAGCCCGCCTCTCCCGGACCCCCGCCGACACCGGCCGTACCCGCGGGTCCCTTGACCCATATCTCCGTTCCGAGCGGCATCTTGACCGGGTACACCATGGGCGCCGCGGATGGCGGCATCTTCGCTCTCGGAATGGCCGGCTTCTTCGGATCGGGGGCGGGCACCTTCTCCTCCCCGGTGGTCGGCATTGCCACTGCGCCGGGGGGACTGGGGTACTACCTGGCCGCCACCAACGGGAAGGTGGTCGGCATCGGTCCCAACGCACCTTCCTTCGGTGATGTGTCGGCGCTGCCGCTGGCCAAGCCGATCGTCGGGATCGCCACCGCGCCGGGAGGCGACGGCTACGACCTAGCCGCCTCCGACGGTGGGGTGTTCACCTTCAACACCAAGTTCTACGGTTCGGCCGGGGCCATTCACCTCAACCAGCCAATCGTGGGCATGGCGTTCGCGGCCACCGGTGACGGCTACTACCTGGTCGCCTCGGACGGTGGGGTGTTCAACTACGGGCCGGGAGCTGTCTTCCAGGGCTCCACCGGGGCCATTCACCTCAACCAGCCGATCGTGGGCATGGCGGTCGACCCCGCTACCGGCGGTTACTGGCTGGTGGCGGCGGACGGCGGGGTGTTCAGCTTCAATGCCCCGTTCTTCGGCTCGACCGGGGCCATTCACCTCAACCAGCCGATCGTCGGCATGATCGCCGCACCGACCGGCAACGGCTACTGGTTGGTCGCCCGGGACGGCGGAGTGTTCGCCTTTGGCCCGGGAGCGACCTTCCAGGGTTCGACCGGGGCCATTCACCTCAACCAGCCGATCGTCGGCATCGGACTGGGCTGACCACCTGCGGTGAGCCGGGTCGCACGGGCCCGGCTCACCGCATTTTCGGTTGACTCAGTTCGCCGTTGGCCGGAAGATGGCAACGAACGGGGCACTCATCCGTAGTGAGACGAAGGAGATGCCATGTTGTTTGTGACCGAATACACCTTCCGCTCCGGCATGGACAAGGCCCAGGTGCAACGCCTGATGGACCTCTTTGCCAAGCGGGGCGCCGAGCCGGGGGAAGTGGCGCACTACGTCAAGTCGGACGGAACCGGTGGCTTCACCATCGACGAAGTCGATGACCCGGCGACCCCGTACGCCGCCGCCCTCGCCTACAACGAATTCATCGAGTTCCATACCTCGCCGGTGCTCAAGATCGACGACGCCATCGGCCCGATCACTACCTATCTGGGCAGCTGACCTGGACCGACCCAGGTTTAGTTGACATAATATACATTATCGGCGGTCTAGGCAAGACTTGACCCGGACGCCCACCGACGATTGCCGTTACTCCCGGACTGGCTCCACCACCGCCCCAGCCAGGTCCTTGGCCGCCTCATAGAGATGTTCGAAGGCGGCTCGGTATGCCTTCGGGCCCGGTGAGCCGGCCAGATCGGCATCGACGTCTTCGACGGCGGCCTCCAGCCGGTACAGACGGTCGTGCAGCCGGTGGAGCTCCTTCTCGGCGACGATCACTTGTCCGGCCGGCACGTGGAGCGCGTCCGCTCGCCGACGCGCTTCGTAGGCCCTCTGACGGTGCGACGGGCTGCAGAATCTCCGGGGACGACCGGCACCGGGCAATTTGGGCAATGGCCGGCCGCACCAGCCGCACCGATGTGTGTCCGATGATTCCGTCACGGTGATGATATTAGGGCTTTTGAGCGCAACACGGCGAGTTGCCGGCGTCGGTTACGCGTAGCGAATGCCCCAAGCCTTTAGATCGGCCTCCCGGATGTGCACCAGGCATTGTTCGGCACGTTGGCACAGGGATTGGGCATGGTGGGCAGGTTGGCCGGGAGCGGATGCATGGTCACCGTCCCGACGGCGGGGTATTTGGCCCCGGCCGGGCAGCCCCCGAATCCGGTATCGCAGAGCACCTGGGCCAAGAGTGGCCCGCCGGTATTCGCGGCCGCCATCAAGGTGCCATTGCAGGTGGGCTGGATCTGCTCGAGATTGGCCGGTGCGCTTCCAGCCGGTGCGGTATTACCAGTGAAGCAATTCTGCGGTTTGCCGGCGGTGAGCACGATCTGGCCGAAGTCCGGCCAGCAACGAACCCATCGCCACCGCGCCGCCCAGGCGTCGGCCCCAGTGCCGCCCCGAACCCGACTTCAACCTCCGTCTGGAGGAATCGGACCTGCTGATCACGGACCGCCCATCCCGACGATTGGCTTGTTGAGATGGAGGGCGCCGGTGGAGCCGAAGAAGCCGGCATCCCCGAAGCTGAAGATGCCGCCGTCGGAGGCCACCAGCCAATAGCCCCGGCCGTCGGGGGTGCCGGCCATCCCCACGATCGGCTGGTTGAGGTGGAGGGCGCCGGTGGAGCCGAAGAAGCCGGCGTCACCGAAGCTGAAGATGCCGCCGTCGGAGGCCACCAGCCAGTAGCCTCCCCCGTCAACCGTGTCGGCAATGCCGACCACCGGTCGGTTGATGGAGATCGACCCGGTCGACCCACAGAAGGGAAGGTTGCCGAAGCTGAAGACGCCGCCGTCGCTGGCTGCCATCCGGTACCCGGCCGGGTTCCCCGGGGCGCTGCAGGGCACGTTGACCGAGTTGCCGAGGGTGATCGGGGCCACGAACATCCGGCGCACCCCGCCACAGGAGTAATTGGTGCACGGACTCAGCCAGCCGGCGTAGCCGAGCCACCACTGACCACTGGAGTCGGTGAACAGGGATCCGCCCCCCGGGCCGGCCACGTTCCCGTAGGAGCCGAGGAACGGCCCACTGGACGGTTGGCTGCACGGGCCGAGAGGGCCACTACAGGTGGTCAGGGCCTGGGCGTAGCTGGAGGAGAGGAAATCACCGGTGGAGAACAGAAGGTCATAGGCCCCGGCGCTGAACACCATCTGCGGGTCATCGAAGGTCGTCTCCCACGGCAAGTCGGCCTGGTCCACGGTCAGCAGGACCGTCGGCGTCCCGGCAAAGCTGGTCCCGTCCGGGCTGAGTGGGACCGAAAACACCTGGGACGGTTGGGCGGAACTCCCGTCGTTGGACTTCCACAACAGGTAGGCAGCCCCGGTGGCGGGATCGACGAACGGGCTCGGATCCAGCACTCCCCCCGTGGCACAGAACAGGGGCCCGGAGGAGGCGTCGGTGAACACCGGAGACGAGGGGCTCAACGACGGAGCCGTCGCCACCGAGAGACAGCTGTGTCCAGTGTCGGCGGGATTGGGATTCACCGAGGCGTCGTAGAACATTACCCAGTGGCCACCGTAGGAGAAGACCCCGGGCGACGTCTGGGTATTCGGGGTCTCCCACGACGGTGGGTCCGGCAGCGCCGTAGATCCGAATGACTGGCCGGTGTAGGACCGCCAGCCGGTGGTCGGATTGCCGGTGGTGTCGATGAGGGCCTGCAGGTTGTTCCCGAGCGGGGTGCCGGTGGTGAACGCGTAATAGGTGCCCCCGGAAGAAACGATGTCCGGGTCGGGAGCGTCACCCGGGAACGCCGGAGTCTGGCTGACGGTAATGGACACATGGCTCCGCACCGGATTGGCGGGGGCCGCCCCGGTAGCTGAGGCCACCGCGACGGGAGCCAGGCCGAGCAACAGACCGGCCGCAGCTACCGCGGTTCTGACCTTCATGTTCGATCCCATGGCCACCCCTCCCCCATCGGTTGATGCCCGCAGTGTAGCCAAGGGCTCCTGGTGCTTGCGCTGGCTGACTCGTCGATAGTCCCTGGTCAGAACTACACATACCGGCCCCGGCCCGGTGCCGGCGATGGGTGCAATTTCGACCCCGACCGGGTTCCGATTCACCGCCGTTCACGGTATCGTCGAGGGAGGAGCGCAGCGTTGGATACTGATTCGTACAACCAAACTTTCGACGATGAGCCGTACATCCGCACCTGCGGGCGTTGCGGCCAGCAGACCTCGCCCCGATGGTCGGAATCGTCGTGTCTCGAAGAGGCCCGCCGGCTCGGCTGGCGTCGGGTGGCCACCTCCGACCGCCCAGGGGCCAATCGGCTCGATCTGTGCGGCGACTGTGCCGACGACGCCGGGTTCGGCCCGCCGATGGCCCGCTGGGGCTACTGAGGGAGCCTCACCCGGGGCTCAACTTCCACCGGTCGCTGCCGGGCTGGTGCTCGAGGACAGGGTCGCGGTCAGGGTCAGCTGCTGTTGGCCGCGATAGAGGCCAATCTTGACGCTCTGGCCAGCATGATCTCCTTGGATGATCTGTTGGAGTTGATCGGCGCCGGTCACCGGCTTCCCGTCGAAGGTGGTGATGACGTCTCCCTGTTGGAGGCCGGCCACCGCCGCCGGTGAGCCCGACTCCACCTGCGTGACGATGGCACCTTGGGTGGGGACGAAGTTGTAGGCGTCGCGGAGTTGCGAGGTCAGGGTCTCGATGCCCACGCCCAGGAATCCCCCACCCTGGTTGTTGATCGACTTGTTGCGAAGGGCGGGAAGCAGACCGGTGATCTTGTTAGAGGGGATGGCGAACCCGATGTTCTGGGCCTGGGAGTTACCGTTCGAACTGGCCGCCACCGCGGTGTTCATGGCGATCACCTTGCCCGAGCTGTCCACCAGTGGACCACCGGAGTTGCCGGGGTTGATGGCCGCGTCGGTCTGGAACATGTTGGTGAGGGTCTCGATCGCATTGGTGCTTGCGTCGCCGGCCTGCACCGTCCTCCCCTTGGCCGAGATGATCCCCTGGGTGACCGTGGGTGTCCCGGCCGACAGCCCGAGGGCGTTCCCGATGGCCACCACTGCGTCTCCCACCTGGACGTTGTCGGAGTTGCCGTAGCTCACGGTGGGCAGGTTCGAGGCGTTGGTGATCTTGAGCAGCGCGACGTCATTGGCCGAATCGGTGTCGATCAGTGTCGCCGGCATCACCTTGGTCTGGCCGTAGAGGGTGACGGTGATGGTGGTCGCCCCGGTGATCACGTGGTTGTTGGTGACCACTTCGCCATCGGAGGTGATGATCATCCCGGTCCCCTGCTCTTCCTCGGTACCGGGACTCCCGCCACCGAAGACCCCTTGGGCGGAGGGGGCCGGCGCGGTGGCATCGATGGACACCACCGCGGGGAGGACTCCGGCGATCACCTTTTCGATGTTGGTGGTCCCGTTGAGCAGGGCGGGGCCGGCGGAGATCTGCTTGACGGTGGTCGTATTGCCGTTGTTGCTGGCGGCCACGATGGAACCACCCACCACCGAGCCCAGCAATGCCGCCACCACCGCGACCAGGACCCAGCGCCACGTCCCCGACGACTTTGGTTTCTCCACCGGGGTGACCGGCGGCGGCCCGGCGGCGCCCCACACCGGAATCGCCCCGGCGCCCGCCGGTTCCGGGCCGGTGGGCGGCAACGGGCTCCAGGAGGACCCGGGGGGGCCGGCGGGCGGGACCGTGCCGCCCGGGGGCGGAGGGGCAACCGGGAACACCGGTGGCGGGGGTGGTTGGCTCCAGCCGGGTGTCGGCGGGGAGACGGGAGGTTGTCCGGCCACCGGGGTGGGGGTCGGCGGCTCCACCGGAACCGGAGTGGTCGGCTGACTGGCGGTTGGCGGGCTGCCGGGTCCCTGGCCCGGGGGCTGGTTGGCTGTCGGTGTCTCGCCTTCGCCCTCGGGGTGTTCCACTCGCCGGCTCCTCTTTTTGCTCGCGTCCGCGCCCGGACATCGCCTGGTTGATGGTCGGCCTTTCGCCCCCACCCGCGCCGCCATCGTATGACCGCGGCGGCTGCACATACATCCATTTCAGAGGGTTCTTAGCCGCTTCTTACCCCGCACCGTCCCGACCACCGCTCCGGGGGGGTGCCCCACGGCAGTAGCGTGTCGCCCGGTATGGCCCATCGCATCGAGATCGAGCTCACCAGCCAAACCGACGAGTCCACCTGGACCTGGCGCGCCGCCGGGGCCAAGCAGCCGCGCGGCACTGTCGACGCCGCGCTGGTCCCGGCCAATACCGCCACCGGCACCGTGCTGCGCGCCGAGGTTGAGAACACCCTCGACGGCACCACCGTCCTGGCCCTGCTCCCCCCGAAGGGAAAATCCGCCCCCCGGAAGGTCGAGACCATCGAAGTGGTCGGCAACCCGTCGTCGGGGCCCGACGTCAACGTGGTGCTGGCCTCCAAGTCGAAGGGCCGGCGTCGCGACGATCGCCCGGAGGGATCCCGGGAGGGATCCCGACGACCGGCTGACCGTCGCCCCCGCTCCGAGTCTGGCGAGCGAGGCGGTCGACGAGACGGCCCGGCCGGGGCCGGCGGTGGAGACGGACCCGCGTCCGATCGCCGCCGCGAGCGGCCCGCCCGCCCGGGGGGCCGGGAAGGCGGACACCGGGACGGGCCTCGGCGACCGGCCCAATCGACCACCTATCGCAACGCCGCCCTCGCCACCCTCAAGCCCGAGCAGCTGCCGGTGGCCGAGCAGTTGCTGCGGGGCGGCCTCCCTGCGGTGCGCCAGGCCATCGAAGAGCAGAACGCCCGGGCCCGGGCCGAGTCGCGTACCGAGGTCACCCCCGGCCCCCTGCTCACCCTGGCCGAAGAGCTGTTGCCGATCGTGACCCTGGCGGCGTGGAAGGACCGGGCGTCGGTGGCCCGGAACGAGGGCAAGGACATCCCGCTGCGAGAGCTCCGCTCCATCGTCGCCTCGGCATCGACGGTGACCCTCGACGAGGAAGGCCGGGACTTCTTGAAGGCCCTCCGCGCCGCCCTCGACCTGCGGGTCACCGCCTTGCGTGACGGGTGGGTGCAGCGGATCTCCATCGCCCTGGACGAGGGTCGGGTGGCCGACGCCCTCCGGGTCTCCATCCGTCCTCCGGAACCGGCCACCCGGTTGTCGGCCGAGCTCGCCGTCCGGCTGGCCGACTCGGCCGGCCAGGCCATGTCCGCTGACTCGGCGCCGGCCGACTGGCTGGCCGTGCTCGAGGTGGTGGTCGATTCTCCGGTGCGGCGCAACGTGAAACCGGCCGGCATCCCCACCGGAGCCGATGAGGCGCTATTGGTGGCGGCCAACAAGGCGTCGGGCTACGTGCCCGAACTGGCCAAGCTCCTCGGCCTCCCCATCCCTCCCCCACCCGGGCCGCGTCGTCCGGTGCCGGCCCGCTCCAGCTCCTCTCGCCGTCGGACCTGAAGACCCGCGGTCAGTCGGGGCGCCGGGGCGGCGGTGTCTCCGAAGCGCGATGCATGGTCAGCAGCCGGGCCTTGAATCCCGCGGCTTCGAAGAAGTTCTTGGCCTCGCGATCGCCGGGGAGGGCCAGCCCGTCGACCCCGACGCACCCCCGGTCGTTGAACCACCCGACCACACCGTCCAGCAACAGCCGGCCGAGACCCACCCCCCGGGCGTCGGGCTCCACGTAGCAGACGTCGAGGTGGCCGAGGGGCCTCCCGTCGGGCAGGGAAACGATGTGTCCCATTCCCATCCCGCACACCGCCCCGTCGAGGGTGCCCATCATCACCTTGCCGTCGGGATCCTCCAACAACGCCATGAACCACTCGACCCCGGTGACATCCTCGGAGGTGAATCCGGCGTCAGCCAGCAACAACCGGCCTCCCCGCTGCGAGCCCAGCCCGCCGACGAGCTCCTGGGCCAACTCGAGGCAACGGTCGGCATCTCCGGCCTCTGCGTCTCTGATTGCCTCCATGCCACCCCCGGCCGCCTCCACCCGGAGACGCGCGTCTAGGCCCGCTCTTCCAGCAGCTGGTCGATGCGACTGAGGATGGTCCGGCGTCCCCGGGTCCCGGCTTCATAGGCCCGGGCCGAGACCAGCTCCGCCCGGCTCAACCCGTCGAGTCGCTGGACGACCTGGGAGGCGGACAAGGTGTCGAACCCGGGTATCGCCAATGAAGACGCCGACGGCACATGCCCGTTGGACGCCATCGACGCCGGCGCCGTCGGGACCGGGCTGGGAGTCGACTCCGGAACCGGGTCGTCGGCGGCACTGCTGGCCGGCGGGGTCGGTACCGCATGGAGTCCTACCGGCGGGCTTTCGTCCGGGGCGTCTTCCGCCGACCCCCGGTGGAGAAGTCCGTCGCCGCGCTTCTTCAATTGGTCCCGGCCGGCCTTCACCGCGAACTCGCCGAGGACCCGGGCATTGGACACCTGGGTACCCAACCGTTCGCGACCCAACGCCGCCAGCTTGGGGAAGTCGTCCAGCGCCGAAAGGAGGAATCCCGCCGGTGCGTACACGAAGACATCCAGGATCCGGTCGTTCAGCGACGGGTCCTCATTGTCTTCATCGACCATGACGGCTCCCGATTATACGCAGTCTCGACACAGCATCTTCTTCCGGTCGGCCAGCTGATTCGGGTGCTTCACCAGGAAGCACGACCGACAGACGAACTCGTCGGGCTGTTTGGGCAGCACCCGGTCGACGCCCTCGGCCCGGTCCTCGGGTTCGGGGGTGTCCTCGTCCTCTTCCGGCTCCTCCACCACCAGCCGTTCCTTGAGAATGACGTCCAGGCTGGCCTCGACATCCTCGTCGTGGTCCTCGTCGTCCTCCTCTTCGTCTTCCTCTCCGGCCGCCGCCGGCTTGGCCGGCACCGGCACCTCGGGGACCGCCTCCTCCTCGACCACGTCGGCGACCAGCTCGTCATCGTCATCGTCCTCGTCGACCGCGAGGGCATCCTCGTCGATGAGGTCGTCCACGTCGTCCGGGAGCGCGTCGAGGTCAGTCTCGGCGAGGTCTTCCGGCTCTTCTATCTCTTCGACTTCTGGCGGCATATCTGCCCTTCAATGGTGAGTTGGCCGGGAGCATAGACGGTCGCGGGCGAACTCGGTACAGCAGGCAAGCGCAGGTAGGCAGGCTGCGGAGGTGCGGGAGTCAACACCGCATCGCGACCACCGGAACCGCCACGGGGGACCGCCATGTCAGGCGGACCAACCCAGGGGTTCTTTGGTACCACTTCCCCGCTACCTTCGACTGCCGCCTCGGGTTGCGGGGAACTGTTCTCTACTCAAACCCCTGGGTCATCTCCGCTTCACACACCATCCCCCCACCTCAATCCGGACCGGACAGCGAGCCGCCGGAATGCCAATTGGAGCGCATGGGAATGAGGGCACGATACGCCACAGGTCCCCGAGGTCGTCAAACCACATTCATTGGCCCTGACCAGGTAACCCTCCAATGTTCCCAGGTCAGGGATGTGAAGTAATTCTGTTGGCGGCCAGCAACCCGCGTTTCTCTTCCGCCCGCCGCTCCGAGTCCAAACGCTCCAGATCCCGACCGCCGTAGTCGACGTAGGACATCGCTTCGGCCAGGACCCGGTGTCCGGCCTGGTCAGCGATCAGTCGGTGCATCTCCTGGGCCACCCAGCGGTAGGTCGGATGGCCCTGGGCGCCGGATCGGAGCTCGGTGAGATGCATGGCCTCTCGGGCGTTCATCTGCATCGAATAGCGGATCCGGAAGGCCAGCGCCACCGCGTAGGCCGACTCCTGCGGGAACATCGGGGCCAGGGTGGCGTGTAGGTCCCGGGAACGCTCCATCGACGCGGTATAGGCGGCGGCCACCCCCGCCTCCTCCACCGTCTCGGGAACCTCGTAGCCGAGCCGGGGTCCGAGCGACTGCCATTCGATGGTCAGCATCCGGTGGCGCTGCAGATCGCGGAACGCCCCGTAGTCGCTCACCACGTCGAACCGGTACCCGGTGCGCTCGAAGGCTCGGCCCGGACGGTGGCGCCGGTTGGTGCGGTCGCCCACATAGGTGCGCAGCAACGTCCGGCGATCCTCGGCGCCGAGCAGCTCGACCCGCTTGCGCACCTCCTCCTCGGGCCGGTCGGTGAGCGGGGCGCAGATGGCGGTGATCACCTTCTCCTCGCCGTCGGGATCGAAATCGACCAACTCCACCGATGCCGACCCCGACGGACCCCGCACCGATCCGTCCTCCGGTTGGCACAGATCCGGGAATAGCCGCTCCACCAGTTGTCCGGTCTCGGCCCGGGTCTTCTCCAGGTACGCCGACCAGGCGCCTCCCCGTTCGGGGAGGTCCACCCGCTGTAGAAACGACGGGATCACCTTGCGGAGCTCCTCGAGCATCATCTCGCCGTACCGCCGCGCCTCGGGGAGCGGGTGGGCCCGCATCCGCAGCAACAGCATCTCGTAGGACTGCCCGGTGCCGTAGACGCCGACGTTGGACAGCGAACCAGCCGGGAGCAGGCCGCGGAGGGAGTCGAGCGCCTTGGCCTTCACCGCCTGTCGGTGGACGAAATCGGAGTCACCGGCCTGGCGCGGATGCCGCTTGGTCAGCCACCCCTGGACCTCGGCCAGCAGCTCGCCGTAGGTGTCGAACATGCGATCCATGTCGCCCACGTACCGGGCGCCCAGCGGCGAGTCGAGCAGGCCCGGATCCCGGTAGTACCGGTAGTGGCCGGTGGTGAGTCGGCTGTCGTAGCCGATGTAGCGGGTCGACTGCTCGAGGTAGGCCATCAGCCGCCCCCACTCGAGGATCTTGGTCAGGACGTTGGACGCCTGCTCGCAGGCCAGGTGAACCCCGCCCAGCTGGGCTACCGAGTCGTCGCCGTACTCGAAGAACACCTTCTCGTAGAGCTGCTCGGCCCGCTCGACCCCGACGGTGGCGTCCACCGTGGCGTCACCGGAGATGTCCAGCTCGCCGACGAACTCGTCCAGGAACAAGCGGCGCAGGCTCTTCGGCGACCGCGAATACCGGGCGAACAACGCGCCTTTGACCACCTCGGGCAGGTTGACCAGGGCAAATACCGGCAGGTCGAGGTTGGTGACATACCGGCGGAGGATGTCTTCCTCGTCAGCGCTGAAGGTTTCGACGGCGTAGGGGAGCATGCCCGAATCACACTAGGACCCGGCCGACGGGTCAGGCGCGGACCCCACCGGAACAGGGTCGTCGGCGGCCACCACCCCGCGGCGCAAGAGGGCCACCGCCAAGCTGGCGGCGTCGGCGGTGCCCGGATCGGGTGCCACCTGGGCCAGCTGGCGCACCAGGTCGATCAGTTGCCGGATGTTCCTCACGAAGTCACCCGGGGCCAGATCGTTGTTCCGAAGGACCGAGGACAACAGCTCGCCCTGGGCCCAGGCCACCGCCGAACGGGCGAGGCCGGCATCCGGGATCCGGGTCCGCCGGAGGCCGTGCTGGCGTTCCTCCGCCCGGAGGTCGACGGCCATCGCCTCGAGGGCGGCCAGCCGCTCCCCCACCAGCCGTTGGCGGGGACCGGGCGGGTTCTCCTCGGCCCGTCGGGCCTCGAAGGTGAGCCCGGAGACCACCCCGGCCAGCCACGCCGGCTCCAGCCCGTCGAACAGGCCGGCCCGCAGGGCTTCGGAGACCAACAGGTCCGACTCGTGGTAGATGCCGGCCAGCACCTGGCCGGCGGCGGTGATCCGCCATCCGTCGACATAGCCCCGGGACTCCAGCACCGCCAGCCGGCGATCCAGCTGCGCCGGGAGGGACAGCGACCCCGGGGGTGCCTGCCACTGGCCGTAGGAGGCGGCCAGCAGGTTGTGGGCCGCCTCCCGGTCCCACCGCCGGACCAGGTTGACGGCCAGGTTGTAGGTGGGGTGGAAGGACGACACCAGGTCGGGCGGCTCGGCCAGGGCGGTGGCGGCCACCGCCGCGAAGGTGGTGGCCTGCGACCAGAGGACGACGGCGTGGCCGACGGTGTCGATCCCCCGGCGCCCGGCCCGCCCGGTCAGCTGCTGGTACTCCCCGGCGGTCAGCGCCGAGGTGTCGCTGCCGCGGAACTTGGCGAACCGTTCCACCACCACCGTCCGGGCGGGCATGTTGATCCCGAGGGCCAGGGTCTCAGTGGCGAACACCAATTTCAGCAGTCCTTCCGAGAAGCACCGTTCCACCGCCTGGCGGAACGCCGGCACCAGCCCGGCGTGGTGGGGGGCGATCCCGGCCTCCAGGGCGGCGGCCCACGGCCCGTAGCCGAGGGCCCGGAGGTCGTCATCGGACAGCCGCTCGACCGACTCCTCGGTGAGCTGGCGGATCCGCTCGCGCTCCTCGGGGGTAGTGAGCCGGACCCCGTCCTGGAGGCACTGCCGGGTGGCGTCGTCACAGGCGGCTCGGGAGAAGATGAAGGTGATGGCGGGCAGCATGCCGGCCTCGGCGAGGTAGTCGGCCATCTCGGTGCGCCGCGGGGTTCGGAACCGGTGGCGGGTGTTGCGTTGCCGGCGCTGATCGAGGCGGAGGCCGTCGGGATTGGGCTTCCCCCCGCGCAGGAGTGGGAGCATGGTGATCTGGTGGCTCCCCCGCTCGGCCACCGCGTAGTGATGCTGGAGGGTGACCGGGCGGTGGGTCTCGGTCACCACCTGGGTGGGGCCCCGCACCGACGCCAGCCAGGCCCCGAAGTCGGCCGAGTTACTGACGGTCGCCGACAGGCTCACGAACCTGACCTCCGGCGGGGTCAGCACCAGCACCTCCTCCCACACCGAGCCGCGGTACGGGTCTTGGAGGTAGTGCACCTCGTCGAGGACGATGACATCCAACTGTTCGAGCATCGACGAGGTGGAGAAGATCATGTTCCGGAGGACCTCGGTGGTCATCACCACGATCGGGGCTCGGGGATGATGGGAGATGTCCCCGGTCAGCAGGCCCACCCGCTCGGCGCCGTACCGGTCGGACAACTCGGAGAACTTCTGGTTGGACAGTGCCTTGATCGGCGTGGTGTAGAACGCCTTCCCCCCGTTGGCCAGCGCGGTGGCGGCGGCGTAGTCGGCGATGATGGTTTTGCCCGATCCGGTCGGGGCCGACACCAGCACCGACTCCCCCCGGTCGATGGCGTCCATCGCCTCGTGCTGGAACCGGTCGAGCGGGAAACCGAGGCCGGCTTCGAACCCGGCCCGGAGCGCAACTCGATCGGCTCGACGTTCCCCCGCCCGAGCCGGGCCCCGGCCGAGGCTCAACGGTTCAGGATCTTACCGACGACGATCGACGCCTCGTAGAAGACATACAGCGGGATGGCCAACGCCATCATCGAGAACGGGTC
>DASXFR010000095.1:0-16088 GCA_036489495.1 Acidimicrobiales bacterium
CTGTCGACCCGAACGGCCAGCACGGAGGCCCGGCTCTTGACAACAACGCCGCCAACGGGACCTACAGCTGGACGACCACCGCCGAGCGGCTCCAGAGCGCGGGGATCTCCTGGAAGTGCTACCAGCAATCGGACAACTACGGCACCAACGTCCTCGAGTTCTTGCGCCAGTTCATCGATGCCCCGCCATCGTCGAGCCTGTACCAAAATGCTTTCGGCATCAGCAACCTCTTCGGCGGAGGAGCGGCCAGCGATCCCACCATGGCCTTCGAGGAGGACTGTGCGAAGGGCACCCTGCCCACCGTGAGCTGGATCTTCCCCACCAGTGTGGCGTCCGAGCACCCCTCGTTCCTGCCCGCCGCCGGCGCCCAGTTCGTGGCCTCGAAGATCGAGGCGCTGGCCGCCAACCCGGATCTGTGGAATTCGACGGTCTTCATCCTCAACTATGACGAAAACGACGGCTTCTTCGACCACGTCCCCCCGATCACTCCTCCGGGAGGCACAGCTGACGAGTTCGTGTCCCTGAACTCCCCGGGTGGGACTCCCGGAGGTGGGCTTCCCATCGGCTCGGGGTTCCGGGTCCCCGCCATCATCGTGTCCCCATGGACGGTGGGTGGTTATGTCTGCTCGGATCCGTTCGATCACACCTCCGCACTCCGGTTCATCGAGCGGGTCACCGGGGTCTCCGAGCCCAACATCAGCGACTGGCGCCGCCGGACGTTTGGCGATTTCACCGCCGCGTTCCAGAAGGCCACCGAGCCGGCACCCTCCATTCCGGCGGCGACGGCATCGGCGACGGCGGCCGAGCTGGCGTACCAGACAGCCCAGTCGAAGCTTCCGCTGCCCAGCTTCCCGGGGCAGGCGCAGACGGCCCCGGTCCAGGCCTCGGGGAAGCGGCCGCCTATCGGGTGATGACGGGGCCCTGGGGGCCCGCCGTCCTCCCGGCAGATGGTCGCCATCTCAAATTTCTGTAGAACTAGCTTCTATCGTTCAAAAGAGCCGCCCATTGACAGTGAGGATCTGCGAGCGATGACGACCCAAGCGCCTACCAATGTCCCTCCAATCGATGATTGGAACCGACTCCTCGATGAGCGCGTCGCCGTGGTGAGCGGCGGTGGCGACGGCATCGGTGCGGCGATCGCCCGTCTTTTCGCCGCCCACGGCGCGATTGTCGAAATTGCCGAGGCCGATGTCGAACGGGGGGCGAAGACGTGCGCGTCGATCGAGGCCGAGGGAGGATCGGCACGAGTGCATGTCCTCGACGTTATCGACGACGACTCGGTGGCCGCCTTTGCCGAAGATGTATTGGCGAGGCGTGGCCGGGTTGACGTGGTCGTGAACAACGTCGGCGACTACCGGCCGTTGGTTCGTTTTCCTGAATCGACGCCCGAATCGTGGAAGGCGATGTACGACATCAACCTTCATCATGTCTTTGCTGTCACCCACGCATTCGTCGGCTCGATGATCGAGCAGGGGAGTGGCTCGATCGTCAACGTCCATTCGGTCGAGGGCATGCGCGGCTATCCCGGGGATCCGGTATACGGCGCCATGAAGGCGGCGGTCGCCCATTTCACGACGTGCCTCGCCGTCGGTCTCGGCCGAAACGGCATCCGGGTCAACGGCATCGGCCCCGATCTCACCCAGACGCCGCAGGTGGACTACCTCGCCGGCTCCGAGGATTCAGAGCATCTGTGGTCTTCGTGGGCGCCGGTGGGCCGCCTCGGCTGGCCCGATGACCAGGCGCGGGTCGCCCTGTTTCTGGCCTCCGATCTTTCGAGCTTCGTAACGGGTCACAACATCCCGGTGGATGGCGGCACCAAGGCCGGAGGTGGCTGGTTCTACTCGCCGACGGCGCATCGTTTCACCAACCGCCCGGCGACCCTGTAGCCGCCAACATCTTGAATGGCGCGATCGGGAGCGCACGACGTCAACGCTCGGAGGGCTGCCTACGGTTTCTTCGGTGGCAGCGACCGGGCGTAGCCGACGCCTAGCCCGACCCATCGTTCGAGTCTGCGTTTTGGTGTTCACTTCCGTCGATGTGACGCGCAACCACCCGGTCATCGGCCGCCCGCCCATCACGGCTATCTCCGCCGTGGTGGTGTCCACCAAGTGGTCGGACTTCTCGGGGTCGATTCGCACAAGGATGCCGCCCTGCCCACTGGCTGCGATCGCCATGTTGCCTCCGACCAAGAAGGCCAGTCCGCCGAACATCTTCATCTCCCGTATGCCGAATTCGGAGCCGAGAAGGTCACGGATGCGATTGGCCAAGTCCTCGTCGTAGGCCATGATCATGATGCTAGGTCGTGGCGCGTAGATGCGCGGCGCCTGTCATTGTCCCCGATCAGTCCTCGGGGAGGGCAAAAAAATCCCGCTTGGCGGCCTTGTACCACCCCATTCCCGAAATGGGATGCCTCCACCGACCCTTCATCTCCTTCAGAGCACCTTCGTGAGCTTGATCACCTCCGGCGACGGTCTCCTTCAGATGCTTATCCTGCGCTTTTATGACCTCATCAGCGGTATCTCCACGGAGCGGCAAATCACATGGTCCACCCAATTGCTTGCAGGTCATTGTTTTCAAGGCTCGCTTCCTTTCGTATTTGGTCGTCCAACCAGGATGAGTGAAACGGATAAGAGCGCTCTCTGCCGGTCACAGCCGCGATCGCCGTACACTCATACCGCTTGGTGCGAGCGATACGGCCCGAACTACAAAATCCCCGGGGGTTAGGACGGGGCGAGTCCTGGAGAGTGACCCCCATGCGTAAACCATAGGAGCGCGTTGCCATCGGATGCTTCTCCGATCCTGCTTGGTATCGCAGGGTCCGGCGTCAGGCGCCGAATCACCCGCGGCTATGACCGCGTGTCGATCAGGGGTTATAGGGCGCTGGAGTGACGAGAACCCAGCATCGGTTGGTAGGTGGCCAAAGCCTCCAGATGGTCTCGGTCGGCACGGAGACCGATGTACCCGTCGGGCCGGACCGCCAACAGGGTGACGCCGGAAACGCCGAGACGATCAGCCGCATCTAGATCCAGTCGCGCCCACCCTTGATGACCGTCGACTTGTGTGGTGGCCACGATCGTTGCTCCCATCAGAGACGGGTGAGCTGCCGACCGCACCGAGGTGTTCAGCCTGGCAAGATCCTCGTGGTGAGCAGACGATCCGCCGATGAGCAGGGTGGTGTGGCCCGTGTGATGGGTCAGGTCGTGGAGGAGGCCGACCTCACCGCTCGCAAGTTGGACCTGGATCGTGCCTGGCAGCGGTTGTCCCGGATTGAGAGCCTCGTTCGTGTCTCCCATCACAATCGGCGAGTCCCGGTAGTCAATGTCGAGC
The DNA here is from genome assembly GCA_036489495.1 of Acidimicrobiales bacterium. GTDB lineage: Bacteria > Actinomycetota > Acidimicrobiia > Acidimicrobiales > RAAP-2 > DASZIT01. The sequence goes on from DASXFR010000095.1 coordinate 3,328, forward strand.
TCGGCCTCGGCGATGACCTCCTGATGCCTCGTTGCCGGGTCGGCGAATACGGATCGAAGCATTTTGTCTCGGGCCCGTCGTTCGGCGGGATCGGTCAGGGTATGGGCGCGTTCGGCTTCATCCCCAGAGAGAGTGATCATTTCGGCCACCGGGCGCCGCTCCGCCTCGTAGCTCTCCAATAGTTTGGAGCTGCAATGGCCCCGGCAGACAAGGGCGAGCTTCCACGCAAGGTTGAAGGCATCTTGAACGCCGCTGTTCATCCCGTGGCCCTGGGATGGTGAGCAGACATGGGCCGCATCGCCGGCGAGGAGGATGGGGCCAGACTTGAATTGTGTCGCCACCTTCGTGTGGCAATGGAATCGATTCGGATTCGATATGTCGGTCAGAGCCACCCCGCGGTGATAGCGCCGGATCGTGGAGGCTGCGTCAACCACGAGGTCGGACTCGGGAGAGCTCGGCCGCAGGTACACGCGCCAGCGTCGGTTGGGTAACGCGGTCATAATGACCGGGATCTCGTCGAGGTAGGCGTAGTTGACGTCGAATGCCTCCGGCCAGCCCGTCGCCGTGGCATCGAAAACCGCCCAGGGTTCGGGGATGTCATGACCGGCCAGGCCGATGCCGGCCAACTGGCGGGTGATGCTGTGGAGCCCGTCGCAGCCGACGACCCACTGGAACGGGACCTCCTCCCGCGAACCGTCGCAATCGATGCCGGCAATGACGCCCTCCGGGTGGTGTTCCAATGTCACGAGGCGATGCGATCGGATGACTTCACCACCCTGCTGGCGGAGATAGTCGGTCAGGATCGACTCTGTTACTTCCTCTGAAAGCCCGAGGTTGTAGCCGTGGCGGCTACCGCACGTCGAGAGATCGATCTCTCCGAGCAGGCTGCCCTGAGAGAGCAGACGGGCCGCCCTTTGCTTGACACCGGCGGCGAGGAAGGGCCGGAGAATGCCGAGGGACTCGAAGACCTCGAGTGAGCGTGGGTGCACCACCGTTGCCCGATCCCAGTGCATCGGCCCAGGTTCTGCGTCGATGAGACGGCATCCGACTCCGCGACGCTGGAGCTCAGCAGCCAGGAGCAGTCCGGTCGGTCCGGCGCCGACCACGAGGACGGGCGTATCAGCCGCCATCCTTATGCCCTCCGACCCATGCCATTCACCGGGAGAGCCGCGTACGTGAGGAGCTCCACCGCCAGAGTCAAACATACCCGTGCTGGTCATGATCATCCAGGAACGACACTACGGTTGTGGCTGCCCTAGAGGTCCAGCCTGGAGACACCGAGCCCACGTCGAAGCGGGAGGAGGTGGACTCCCACCCGCCAACACCCGATCGCGACAAAGAACCCTTCCATGACGCCTCCCGCCAGCGCAGTCCGGTTGATCGGCCACCAGCGCCGCTTCGCCGAGTCGATCGCACAGATAGACACTGAGTTGGAGTTCGCCTCGGGTGTTGCCATCGCCGCCCGCCGAGAGGAGGTTTTGGCTGCGGCCCGAGCTGCTTACGGCCCCAGTGAGGACTTCCGTGGGGTACGGGATGCCTGGGATGCCGTCTTTCCTGATGGCGTCTACAGCGCCTCCGGATTGACCGAGGCGAAGCGGCTGACTTAGTTGCTGAACGGTTATGGGCGCAGCGGGCCACTAACCCGGTGTTGTGGGGCCGGCACACTCGGACTGGGCTTCCCAGGGTCGACGGCAGATCCTCAAGTAGAACAATCAATCCTTGAGGGATGAGGCGAGGCGCTCCAGGGTGAGACTCATCGTCGCACGGTTTCGCTCCGTGCGGTCATCGATGCCCGAGATCTTCTGGCTGAATTCGAGGGCGGACTCGGGCCGGAGGTCCTCACTCCACTCGGTAACCCGGCAACCCGATTCGGTCGGCTCGATCCGGTACCCCCAGGTGGAGTAGTGGAACTCCATCATCGAGCACTCGAAAGCGAACGCTCGCCCCGGGTCGGCCTCGATGACCTTGCCCTGCGTGGTCCATTCGTGCTCGCCATTTCGGTTGTGGCCGTCGAATGTGGCACCGACGACCGGACCGTCGAACCCTTCGTGCCACTCACAGGCGTGGCACTCATCCGACCACTCGCCCATGCGAGTCACGTCGGAGATTGCGCTATATGCCAGCTCGGGCGCAGCGGCGATGTCTCGGGAGATTTCCAGGCTCTCGCTCATGGTTGGAGTTCACTACAGGTCAGGGCAAGCTGTCGAGGCGGGCATGCGACTCATTCCCGGCGTTGTTGGGCAGCCTGGACCTGGCAAATGTGGGCACCTCCCGGATGGTCTGGCAGTGCCTTGCCACGGGCAACCGTATGCTGAACTGCTGAACATGAAGGACGTTCAGTATCGCTCGGCAGGGCCTGAGGACTTCACTTTTCTGGCGACGATGCTTGGCGAGGCAGCAGTCTGGCGCCCTGACAAGCCGACGCCGACCGCTGAGCAGGTGCTCGCCAATCCGGGCTATTCGACGTATCTCGCTGGATGGCCGAGGCCGGGCGATTATGGACTGATTGCAGAACAATACGCACCGGTGGGCGCGGCTTGGTATCGGACGTACACCGAGGCGAGCCATGGCTACGGCTTTGTCGCCGAAGATATCCCCGAACTGTCGGTCGCAGTCATCGCGTCTCGTCGGCACGAAGGGATTGGTCGTCGGCTCCTGACCGACCTCATCAACGCCAGTGATAGCCAGGGCTATCCAGCGCTGAGTCTCAGCGTGGCAGAGGCGAATCCAGCGCGCCGCCTCTATGAGTCGGTGGGCTTCGTCCCTGCTGAGAAGCACGGATCGACCTGGGCAATGGTCCGATACGCCGTTCGATTACGGTGACCCTCGACTGGCGCTATCCTCTTTGGCTTCATTCAAGCCGAGCGATCGCGCGTCGATTGGAACTGAGGCGAAACCACTGCTGCTGTACGCTTTGTATCGGTCCGGGGCGTTCATGGCGATCCGTCCGGACCGAGAGCGTTGTCGCAATAGCCGAGGGCGTTTCCCTCGCGCCGAGAGGAGCGCAATCGTGTCCCAGCAACCCACACGTGTCGACTTTCCCAGCGCAGGAGGCGTGGCGATCGCCGCCTACCGCTGGGACCCGGACGGCCCGCCCCACTCGATCGCCCAGATCGTCCACGGCCTCGGTGAGCATGCTCTGCGTTACAGGCCTCTGGCCGAGCAGTTGGCGGCTCGCGGTTTCGTTGTCTACTCTCACGACCACCGTGGCCACGGCGCAACCCTGATCGAAGGCCATGAGCCGGGTGTGATCGGCAAGGACGGCTGGAACGAGCTGGTGACCGACGTCGGGCGGATGGGCCACCTCGCGCGCACCGCCTACCCGTCCCTGAAGCTTGTGCTCGTCGCTCACAGCCTCGGGTCGTTCGCCAGCCAGCAGCTCTTGCTCAAGCACAGTTTCGAGTTCGATGCCGTGGCGTTGTCCGGCACTGCGGCTCTGGATCTGCTCGAGCCGGCGCTGGACCTGGATGCCCCGCTCGAGCTGTCGTTGTTCAACGGAGCGTTCCAGCCGGCCCGCACCGACTTTGACTGGCTCAGTCGGGATGAGGCCGAGGTGGACGCCTACATCGCCGACCCGCTGTGCGGCTTCGGGCTCGACGTCCCTGGCGTCAAGTCGCTCTTCGCGGGAGCGCGGCAGCTGGCCGACAACGCGCTGGTCTCATCCATGCGTCCGGACCTGCCGATTTACATCACGGTTGGCGACAAGGATCCTGTCAACGGGCAACTCGCTCTGGTCCACGCCCTGGTCGACCGGTACGAGAAGGCGGGGCTGAGCGATGTCACGCTCAAGGTGTGGGAGGACGCCCGGCACGAGGTATTCAACGAGACCAATCGCGATGAGGTCTTCGCCGACCTCTTCGCCTGGATCGACCAGAAGCTGGGCGACCAACTGCTGGGTCGGGGCGAGCTTCATGAACCGTGAGGATGCAGTTAACCGCCACCTCGTCGGCGTCGACAGGATCATGTGGGGCAGTGACTTCCCACACGAGGAGGGCACCTATCCGTTCACTCGGGAGGCGCTCGCTAACACCTACTCGGGCATGGACCCAGACGAGGTAGCGAGGATGGTCGGTGGCAACGCCGCTCTCGTATACGGATTCGACCTGGATCGTCTGGGTCGGATCGCCGTCAAGATCGGACCGGAGGTGGGCATGGTGGCGCAACCGATCAACAGTCCGCCCGACTCAGCAAGCCGGGCCTTTGTACCCCGCTCTGCCACATTGTCCTAGGTGACCTCACGGGTCTGGTCAATTGGTTCCGCTCGAGTCGCTGGTACTTTCTCGAAAAGCAGGGGGTCAAACCGTTGGTTCGCTTCCGTTGTGAGATTCGAGCACGGATTGTGGTCCGAAAGTGGGCCGGGGGTAATTCCCGGCCGCCGGGTCACATCTCGTACGTCGCAAAAAGCGCCTCTGACCTGGGGAAACACTGAGTGGAGATGATGGGACTCGAACCCACGACCCCCTGCTTGCAAAGCAGGTGCTCTAGCCAACTGAGCTACATCCCCGGGGACCGTGATCTGTGCGCTCTCCTAGATCGCCCTAGGACGATTTCCTTGACCCGGTGTTCAAGCGTAGACCGTAGGCGACGCTGGCCTCGATCCTCGAATGTTCCGCACTTACCGTGGGTATTCAGCCGAGTTGGTCAGATCCCCGTCTCCTCCGGAGGGACCTTCTTAGCCCGTGCGTACGAGCGGTCGATCTCTTCCCAGGCTGCGTCCACCCCTTCGAAGCCATCCACTTTGGTGAGTTTTCCCGGTTCCAGATCCTTGTAGACATCGAAGAAATGAGCGATCTCGAAGGTCAGGTGAGGGGGTAGTCCTTCGAGGTCCGTGACGAGGTCCCACATAGGGTCGCCACAGGCTACGGAGATGATCTTGGCATCGGGGCCCTTCTCGTCGGACATCCAAAAGACACCCACCGGACGGGTTTCGACCAGGCAACCCGGAAACGTCGGTTCGTCGATCAGCACCAGGGCGTCAAGAGGATCCCCGTCCTCCGCCAGCGTGTCGGGAACGAATCCGTAATCGGCCGGGTAGAACGTCGCCGAAAACAGCCTCCGATCGAGCCTGATGAGGTGCCGCTCGTGGTCGTATTCGTACTTGTTCCGGCTCCCCCGGGGGATCTCGACAATCACCTCGAGCAGTCGCTCGTCATCCATGCTCGTTACCCATGTTCGGCCCCATTCGTCACCGGTCTAATCCCCCGCTCCGGAGCGCGGCGGGAGAACCACAACTTAGGTGACCGGAACCCGATAAGCCTCCCCGAGTCGGAATTCCGCTAGGCCGGATGCAAACATTCCCGGCGCGCACGGGGATCCCCGTCCGGTCGATTCTCGGCCAAAGCGGTCCGGCAGCCGGCCCGTGAATGGACCGGTATCGTTGGCGGATGAGCGGAAATCCAGCCAGCGGTTCGGACGCCGGTGGGTTCGCCGATGCGGACGACCCTGATCCCCAGCGCTACTTCGCCCGCCAGCTCTCGGACCTCGATTTCAACCAGAGATTGCTGGACCTCGTCGACGATTCCAATCTTCCACTCCTCGAGCGGGTCAAATTCCTGATCCTGACCAGCGAGCGGATCGACGAGTTCTACCAGGTGCAGGTGGCCGGTCTGAAGCGCCAGGTGGTCGCCGGCATCAAAACCCGGGGACCCAGCGGCAGCACCCCCGAAGAGTTGCTCGGTGATGTGCGGGCCTCGATGGAACGCATGGTTCGACGCCAAGAGTCGTTGTTGGTGAACCAGCTCATCCCGGCGTTGACGGCAGAGGGGATCGAGCTCCTCGACTGGGAATCGCTCCATGACGATGACCGGGCACACCTTCACGATCTCTTCGACCGGCTGATCCTCCCGGTGGTGACCCCACTGACCGTCGATCCCAGCCATCCGTTCCCGTACATCTCCAATCTGTCCCTCAACATCGGCGTCGAAGTCAGGGACCCCAACGAGGACATCAACCGTTTCGCCCGGCTGAAAGTGCCGCCCAACGTTCCCCGTCTGGTTCCCCTGCCCGGCGGCGACCGGTTCGTCCCGCTGGAGCAGGTCCTGGTCGCCTTCCTCGACGAGGTGTTCCCTGGCATGGAGGTGGGGCCCGCTTGCGTCTTCCGGGTCACCCGGGATGCCGACCTGGCCCTCGACGACGACGCGGCCGACGACCTGCTCCTGGCTCTCCAGGAAGAACTCAGGCGGCGGCGATTTCTACCCGTTGTCCGCCTGGAGATCGACAGCCGGACATCTTCCGAACCGGTCGCCCGCCTGACCGCCGATCTCGGACTGGAGCCCGAGGATGTTGCTGGATTCGGCGGCCCATTGGGTCTCGACTGTCTGTGGGCCATCCATGCTCTTGACCGGCCGGCCTTGCACGACGAGCCGTGGACGCCGCTGGTACCGGTGGCGTTCCTGTCCGCCGAGATGGACGACAACCCGTCGATCTTCGCGGTCCTCGATCAACAGGATGTGCTGGTCCATCATCCCTACGACTCCTTCATGGCGTCGGTGGAGGAGTTGATGGACGAGGCCGCCATCGATCCCCATGTGCTGGCCATCAAGCAGTGCCTGTACCGGACGTCGGGGGACAGCCCGGTGGTGGCCGCCCTGGTTAGGGCGGCCGAGCACGGCAAACAGGTGGCGGTGTTGGTCGAGGTCACCGCCCGGTTCGACGAGGAAGCCAACATCGGCTGGGCCCGCGCCCTGGAAGAGGCGGGCGCCCACGTGATCTACGGCCTGATGGGACTCAAGACCCACGCCAAGACGACCCTGGTCGTGCGTCAAGAGGGCGACGACGTGCGGCGCTACTGCCACGTGGGCACCGGCAACTACAACCCGAAGACGGCCCGTATGTACGAGGACCTCGGGGTGTTGTCATCCCGCCCGGAACTCGGTGCGGACATCACCCGATTCTTCAACTACATCACCGGATTCAGCCAACCGCCCGAGTACCTCGAGCTCGTCACTTCGCCGGGAGGCATTCGGGACCGGGTGGTCGAGTGCATCGAGGAAGAGGCGAAGGCGGGGCCCGACGGACGCATCGTGATCAAGGTCAACGGACTCGATGACCAGGTGGTGATCGACGCCCTCTACCGTGCCTCCCAGGCCGGGGTCCCGATCGATCTGATCATCCGGGGGATCTGCTGCCTCCGTCCCGGGGTACCCGGATTGTCCGAGACCATCCGGGTCCGGTCGATTGTCGGCCGGTTCCTCGAGCATTCGCGGATCCTCCGCTTCGGAGGCAAGGCCGATCGACAGGCTCACTATTACATCGGGTCGGCTGATCTCCGCCGGAGGAATCTCGATCGCCGGGTTGAGGCCATGGTCCCCATCGAAGACCCGGTCGCGGTGGCCCAGTTGGAGGAGACGCTCACCTTCAACCTGGCTGACGACGTCCAAGCCTGGTCGCTGGCTGCCGACGGGACCTGGCACCGGATTCCGACGGTGGCTGGAGTCAGTGCCCAACAATCACTTCAGGCCACCGCGCTGGCCAGAAATGTGCCGCACGATGAGGTGCTTCTCTCCTGGGCCCCCCAGGAACGGGGCGCACCGGTTCCCACCGATCGGGTTCCGTAGGCCTCCCGAGTGGCCACCCATGGGCTGACGCCGAGGAAGTCGGATCAACCCTTGCTGGTGGAAGGGGTCATAGAGATCGCCCCGGACGTACGGCAGCGGTTTCGGCGGCTGGCCTGGATCTACCTGGTTGTGGCGGTCGGGCTGGTGCCCTGGATCGTCTATCTGGCCATCACCTTGCCCAGGCGGAACCTCGAGCATCACTACCGGACCACCTGGGTGGGGTTCGACACTTTGCTGGTCGTGGCCCTGGCCAGCGCTGCCTACCTGGCCTTCCGGATGGATCCCCGGGTGCAGTTCCCGGCGACGACGGCCGCCACCCTCCTGCTGGTGGACGCCTGGTTCGACGTCACCACCTCCTCTGACCACGCCAACTTCATCGTCGCGGTGATTCTGGCCGTGTTCCTCGAACTGCCGGCCGCGGCCTTGTCCCTCTATGTGGCCCGGCGGGTGAGCCAACGGGTGATCGAACTGGCCCGGATCGAGGTGGAAAGACAGCGAAGCTCCGGGGAGGCGGGCCGGATCAACCCGTAATGGCGTCGATGCGGGCCAACACGTCGTCGGTCAGCTTCGGGATGACGTCCAGGGCCTTGAGGTTCTCTTCGACCTGCTCCACCCGGCTCGCCCCGGTGATGACCGAGGAAACGTGGGGGTTTTTGGCGCACCAGGCGATCGACAACTGCGCCAGGGTGCACCCCAGCTCCTCGGAAATGGACTGAAGCTGGCGGACCTTTTGATTGCGTTCCGGGTCGGTCAGCAGATTGCCCAGCCATTCGTAGCCGGGAAGCGTGGCTCTCGATCCGTCGGGGACGCCATCGAGGTACTTGCCGGTCAGCAAGCCCGAGCTGAGCGGGCTCCAGGTGGTGAGACCCAGGCCAATGCCTTCGTACAGCGGGGCGTACTCCTCCTCCACTCGATCCCTCCACAACAAGTTGTATTGCGGCTGCTCCACGACCGGCTTGTGGAGGTGATGGCGATCGGCGATGTCCCACGCCTCGCGGATCGATGCCGCCGACCATTCCGACGTGCCCCAGTAGAGCGCCTGGCCGCGGTTGATGATGTCGGACATCGCCCACACCGTCTCTTCGATGGGAGTATCCGGATCGGAGCGGTGACAGTAGAGGAGATCGACAAAGTCGAGACCCAGCCGCTCGAGCGACCCGTCGATCGCCTGGAAGAGATATTTGCGATTGAGGGTGTTCCGCATGTTCGGCCCGTCATGGAGGCCCCAGAACACCTTGGTAGAGATCACGTAGCTGGGGCGGGGCCACCCGAGGGAGGCGATCGCCTTGCCCATGATGGTCTCCGACTCGCCGCCGGAGTAGGCCTCGGCGTTGTCGAAGAAATTGACCCCGGCGTCGTACGCCGCGTTCAGACATTGTTCGGCGAGGTCGCCGGCCAGTTGAGGCCCGAAGGTCACCCACGATCCGAATGACAGCACGCTGACCTTGAGCCCGGTGGCGCCCAGGCGTCGATACTCCATCTCCACGTTGATTCCTCCCTGTCGGATTTCCGAAATCCTAGGGGCCGTCCCTCCTGGGTCGTCCGCGGGTGGTTCGTTCAGGAATCGACGGGGTTTCCGCCCACCGACCGGCGCATGGCGGCGTGGATCCGGTTGGGGGTGAGGACTCCGAGGTAGCGGTCGCCGTCGTCGATCACCGGGACCCAGCGAACGTCATTTTGGAGCATCTCCCCCAAGGCGGCCCGCAACGTGGTGCCCAGCGGAACCTGGACCGCGAATGTCTCGGTGTGGGTCTTCACCCAGCCCTCCGTCCCCGGAGCCGCCGAGACCCAGCCAACCAAGCGGCCATCGCCGTCAACGACCACCGCGGTCCTGGCGTCCGAGTCGATGGCGACCCGGCGGACCTCGTCCATGTTGGCGGAGAGAGAGACGACCGGCGGGGTGGCGAGGTCGACCTCCTCGACCTTCACCACCGCCAGTCGCCGTACGCCGCGGTCCGCGCCGACGAAGTCCGCCACGAACGGGGTGGCCGGCCGCCCGAGGATCTCCGCCGGGGTGTCGTACTGTTCGACCACCGCGCCTTTGGACAGCACCGCGATGCGATCCCCGAGCTTGGCAGCTTCCTCGATGTCATGGGTGACGAAGACGATGGATTTCTTGAGGTCCGTCTGGAGTTCGAGGAACTGGTTCTGCAGGCGCTGGCGGGTGACCGGGTCTACCGCGGCAAACGGTTCGTCCATCAGCAGGACGGGGGGATCGCCTCCGAGCGCCCTGGCTACCCCGACCCGCTGGCGCTCGCCCCCCGACAGCTCATGAGGAAAGCGTCGCGTGTAGTTCTTGGGTTCGAGACCGACCATCTCGAGCAATTCGTTCACCCGATGCTCGACCCGGGACTTGTCCCAACCCAGCAGGCGAGGAACCACGGCCACGTTGTCGAAGACCCGACGATGGGGGAAGAGTCCTCCTTGCTGAATCACGTAGCCGATGCCTCGGCGCATCTGCACCGGATCCTTGGTCAGCACGTTTTCTCCGCCGATGAGGATGCGGCCCGAGGTTGGTTCGATCAGACGATTGATCATCCGCAAGGTGGTGGTCTTGCCACAGCCGGACGGGCCGACCAGGACACTGAGCTCACCGTCACCGATCTCCAGGCTCAGGTCGGCGACCGCGACCGTCCCATTGCCGTAACTCTTGGAGACCCGCTCCAGCGTGATCATTGGCGCCTACGTTAGCGAGCCGATCTATCGGAGCACGACCCCTCGGCTCTTGCTTTTCGGTAACGTCATCCAGATGGGAACGGCACAGCCCTTCTTCCAGTGGAGCTATGTGTCGAGCCAGTGGAGCCAGATCCGGGACGACCTCGTCCAGCACATCGCTCTCAGCCTCCTGGCCCTGGCCATCGGGTTGGCCATCTCCGTGCCGTTGGCCCTTTTAGCCTGGCGTTTTCGGGTGATCCGGTTCCCGGTGTTCGGGGTGGCCAGCGCCCTGTACATCATCCCTTCCCTGGCCCTGTTCGCCATCCTCGGGCCCATCACCGGGTACGTGGCGTCCTACCCGACGGCAGAGTTCGCTTTGGTTGGCTACACCCTGCTCATTCTGATCTGGAACACCGTGGCCGGCCTCGACGCGGTGTCGGCCGAAACCCGAGACGCGGCGAAGGCGATGGGTTACTCGCCGCTGGCGGCCCTGGTTCGGGTCGACTTGCCGCTGGCGCTCCCCTACGTGTTCGCCGGCCTGAGGATCGCGGCGGCGACGGTGATCGGCCTGGTGACGGTGACGGCGCTGATCGGACTCGGCGGTCTGGGCCAGCAGATCACCTACGGGTTCAACATCGACTTCTACACGCCGATCATCGTCGGTCTGGTTCTGTCCGTCGTTCTGGCCGCCGTCGTCGATCTGGTCATCGTGGGGATGCAGCGGCTGGCGATCCCCTGGACCCGTTCGGCCCGTCGGGCCCGGGAGACCTGAAGTGCAGGTCTGGGACCACTTCCGGCACTTCATCGTCAGCGTGGTGGACTGGTTCACCACCTCGGCGCACTGGACCGGTTCGACGGGGATCCCCGAGTTGCTCTGGCGGCAGATCCTTCTGTCCTTGGCGGTGGTTGTCGGAGCGCTGATCATCGGCGGGGGAGTCGGATTGGTGCTCGGCCACACCGGTCGGGGCGGGCTGGTGGCGGTCAACGCCGCCAACGCCGCCCGGGCCGTGCCCAGCCTGGCCCTGCTCACGCTGTTCGCCATCTTGCCGTCGATATCACTCAGGTGGGGAGGCTTCCTGGCTGCCTTTCTCGCGCTGCTGATCCTGGCCATCCCGCCGATCCTCACCAATACCTATGTCGGTATGCGGGAGGTGGACGCCGATGTACGAGATGCCGCCAAAGCCGTGGGCCTGACCGGCGGAGAGATCTTGTGGCGGGTCGAGTTACCCCTGGCCACACCGGTCCTGATGGCCGGGGTGAGGACGGCCGCCATCGAAGTGGTCGCCACCTCCACCCTCGCCGCCTACGTGAGCTACTCCGACCTGGGCACCCCGATCATCTCCGGTCTCAACACCAACAACACGGTCGAGGCCTTCGCCGGGGCGATTCTGGTCGCCCTTCTCGCCGCCATCGTGGCCTTCGGGCTCGGCTTGGTCCAGAGGGCGCTCACCCCCCTTCCGTTGCGGCGCCGACTGCGGGCCGCCCCGTCGGTGGCGGCGACCCCGAAGTTCGTCACCCTCCATTGACGTCAGTCGCCTTGACAAACCTGACCAGATTAGTAACCTTTTGACCCCGGCGGATGACCTCGCATTAGCAAAAGTGCTGGGTATACGCTTCCGAGCCACCGAGGAAAGGTCTTCTCATGCTCTTTCGACGCTCGCTGCTTTGTGCCGCAGCCCTGGCCGTTGCAACTGTGTCGTTGGCCGGGTGCAGCAGCGGCAATAGCGCCTCGTCCTCGAAACCGACCATCATCATCGGTTCCACGAACTTCGAGGAGCAGGAGATCGTGGCCAACATGTACGGCGACGTACTCTCCAAGGCCGGCTATCCGGTGAAGGTGGAGCCGGCGCTCGGGACCCGGTCCGTTGTCGTGCCGGCGCTGCAGCACAACCAGATCACCCTCGAGCCCGACTATGCGGCTTCCCTCCTCGGCTACCTCAACGGCGGCACTCCCCAGGCGGCGGGGGGAGAAATCTCGACAGCCATCGCCGCCGACAATGCCGCACTGTCCGCTTCGGGGGTGACCGTGCTGGCCGCATCCAAGGCGCTCGACACCAACGTCTTCGCGGTGACCAAGGCGACCGCCTCCAAGGATCACCTCACCACCATTTCGAGCCTGGCACCCTACGCAGCCTCGATGACGTTGGGGGGTCCTCCCGAGTGCCCGACCTTCGCCGGATGTCAGCCCGGACTGATCAAGGTCTATGGACTCAACTTCGCCGGCTTCAAGTCCCTCGACGAAGCCGGTCCGCTCAGCGTGGCCGCGCTCAAGAACGGCGAAGTCCAGGTTGTCGAACTGTTCTCCAGTGACGGCAATGTCGAGAGCAACAGTTTCGTGGCCCTAACCGACAACAAGCACCTCGAAGGGGCCGACTACATCGTGCCGGTCATCCGCAAGTCGGCCGCCAGCGCCGCGGTGGTTACCGCCCTCGCCAATTTGGACGCCAAGCTGACGACCGACGCCATCTCCACCCTCAACCTCCAGGTCACCGCGGACAAGAAGCAGCCGGCCGCCGTGGCTTCTGCGTGGCTGAAGTCCCAGGGACTGAT
>DASXFR010000101.1:0-21270 GCA_036489495.1 Acidimicrobiales bacterium
GACCCGTTCTCGATGATGGCGTTGGCCATCCCGCTGTATGTCTTCTACGAGGCGTCGATCGTCGTCGGTAAGATCCTGAACCGTTGAGCCTCGGCCGGGGCCCGGCTCGGGCGGGGGAACGTCGAGCCGATCGAGTTGCGCCAAGAACCGCCGACACCCGCTCGAACTCGAGGGCAGGGAACGAAATGCCGACCAAGCCGGTAAACTAGGTGGGTCCAAGTCGCCCGGGTGACCACGCTGATCATCTCGGCTCGAGGAGTGCCAGTTGCCCACCATCCGATCTGTATTCAGCTTCCCGAATCCGGTCAACGAGTACGCGGCCCGGACCGTCGCCGCCGGCGTTTTCATCCTCTCCGTCCTGGCCATCGCCTTGCAGCAGCCCTGGCTGCTGGTCCCGCTGGCCTACGGGTTCTGGGCTCGGGTGCTCAGCGGTCCGACTCTCAGCCCCCTCGGGCAGCTCGCCACCCGGGTCATCGCCCCTCGCCTGCCCAACGGGCCCCGCTTGGTGGCCGGCCCGCCGAAGCGGTTCGCCCAGGCCATCGGGGTCGCCTTTTCTTCCACCGCCCTGATCCTCTGGTTCGGCTTCGGCCTCTCCACCGCCACTTGGGTGGTCCTGGGCCTGCTGGCGACCGCCGCCTTTCTGGAGTCCGCCCTCGGGCTCTGCCTCGGTTGCAAGGCCTTCGGCATCCTGATGAAAGTCGGGGTCATTCCCGATGAGATCTGCGAGGCCTGCGCCGACATCTCCTTGCGTCATCCCGAACTGGCCCGCTCGGCTCACTAACGCCGTTCATCGGCGCCGGGTCAGCGCAGTCGGGGGAGCAGCTTCAGACACAGTTCGGCCAGCTCCCGCGCGCAGGCCACGTAGGTTTCGTCGTCTCCGCCGGCGGGATCGTCAACGTCTTCCGACCCGTCGATCGCCACCTCGGCCAGCTCCAGTCGGGCCACCCGCTCGGTCAACGGTTCGGGCCCCTCCGACAGGTCCCGGCAGAGTCGTTTGATCGACGCCGTCTTGGCGGCGGCCGCCGGATAGCGGCGACGGATGAAGTTCACGTGCTCACCGGCCATGGCGATGATCAGGTCGGCGCCGTCGACGTCGGCATCGGTCAGCTGGTGGCTGCGGTGACCATCGGCGACCATCTCCACCGAGGCCAACGCGTCGCGGGTACGACGGCTCATGGGCTGACCCTCGACCACGTGGGTTCCGGCAGTCACGATGTGCACCGGGGCCGAACGGAGCATGGCTCCAGCCATGACCGACCGGGCGGCGTTCCCGGTGCACAGGGTCAGGACCTGCGGGAGGCGCCGCCGGTCGTCGTCTACGGGTACGCCGGGATTCGACGGGGTCGGCATCGGATTCAGGCTACTGGCCGCCCTCCACGGTCCGGCAATCCCACTCCGGCCGGCCCGCGGCCACCGACCCCGTCAGCGATACTGGCGCCGTGGCTCTCCAGTCGCAGGTCATCACGACCGGCGGCGCCAATCGCTCCTACTTGGTGGCCGAGCCCCCCGCGGATGCCGCGGTCTCGGCGGTGGTCATGAGCCTCCACGGCACCCGCTCCTCCGCGGCTCGCCAGGCCCGCCTGTCCGGTTTCGAGCAATTCGCCGATGCCGCCCGCGCCGTCGTCGTCTTTCCCCAGGCAATCGCGCCGATCGGATCGGGCTTCGAGTGGGACCCCGGCCAGGACGTCGGCTACATTGCCGGGCTCGCCACCGAGCTCCTCAGCCGACATCGGACGCCCCATGGCCGGGTGCTCCTCACCGGGATGTCCGGCGGGGCTCGGATGTCGAGCTTTTTTGCCAGCGTTCACCCCGAGCTCGTCCAGGCAGTAGGGGCGGTGGCCGGGTTGCGCTCGCCGGGAGTTCCCGTGCACCGGCCGGTCCCGATCCTGTCGTTCCACGGCACGCAGGACAGGATCAACCCCTACGCGGGCAGCGGCACGCCGCGTTGGAACGAAAGCGTCCCCGATGCCGCCCGTGCCTGGGCCCAGGCCAACGGCATCACGGCTCCACCGGCGGAAGTCGCGGTGAGCCCGACGCTGGCCCGGACGACCTATGGCGCGGAAGGGCAGCCTGGCGAGGTGACGCTGTGGACGTCCCGCGGGGCCGGTCACACCTGGCCCGGTGCGCATCTCGGGCTGCTGCTGAGCCTGTTCCTCGGCCGTACGTCCCGAGAGATCGACGCCACCACGTCGATCTGGGAGTTCGGGCTCCGCCACGCCGGCGATCCGTGACCGGGCTCGATGTCGAGCCCAGGCTCCGCCCCTATTGGATGTGCACGCCGGAGATGGCCCGGGCGATGATCAGTCGCTGGATCTCCGAGGTGCCTTCGAAGATGGTGTAGATCTTCGAGTCTCGGTGCCAGCGCTCGACCGGGTGCTCTCGGATGTAGCCGTAGCCACCCATGATCTGGATGGCCTCCTCGGTGACGTGTACCGCGGTCTCACCGGCGAACAGCTTGGACATCGACCCTTCACCGGCGGTGAACTCCTTGCCGGAGCTCCCCATCCACGCCGCACGCCACACCAGCAGCCTCGACGCGTCGATCCGGGTCTTCATGTCGGCCAGCTTGAAGGCGATGCCCTGATTTTCGATGATGGCCCGACCGAACGCCTTGCGCTCCTTGGCGTAGTCGAGGGAGTACTCGTAGGCGGCCCGGGCGATGCCCAGGGCCTGGGCGCCGACCGTCGGGCGGGAGGCCTCGAACGTCTTCATGGCCGCTTGGCTGGTGGAACGCTTGCCTTCCTTGGCCCTGGCCAACTTCTCGTCGAGCTTCGTCTTGCCCCCCAGCAGGCAGTGGCCGGGGACCCGCACGTCGTCGAGGATCACCTCGGCGGTATGCGATGCCCGGATGCCCATCTTCGAGAACTTCTGGCCCTGGGACAGCCCCGGGGTCTTCGGCGGGACGACGAAGCTGGCCTGCCCCCTCGAACCCAAGTCCGGGTCGACCGACGCCACCACCACGTGGATGTCGGCCATCCCGCCATTGGTGATCCATGTCTTGGTGCCGTTGATGACCCACTCGTCCTTGGCCTCGTCGTAGACGGCCCGGGTGCGCAGCGACGACACGTCGGACCCGGCGTCGGGCTCGGACACCGCGAATGCCGCCGTTTGAATCTTGTCGGCGGTGCCGAAACACTGCGGGCCCCATTCCATCAACTGTTCGGGGGTGCCGTTGGAAGCGATCCCGGCCAGACCCAGGGTGCTCCCGAAGACGGCCAGGGCGATGCCGGCGTCACCCCAGGCCATCTCCTCGTTGGCGATCGGGAGCAACAGGCCGGTCGGGTCGGCGAAGGCCTGGGCGATGAAATCGAACGAGTAGAGCCCGATCTTGGCCGCCTCTTCGATGATCGGCCAAGGCGTCTCTTCGCGCTCATCCCATTCGTGTCCGGCCGGCCGCACGACCGTTTCGGCGAAATCGTGGACCCACTTTTGAATCTGGATTTGGTCTTCGTTGAGTTCCATCGAGAAATCGGGCATCTGCTCTGCTCCGTTCCGGCCTGTTGGCCTGGCGATCCTGTAGCTAGGTGGTTGTCGCTTGCCGAACGAGGTGGCGGGGATGGCCAACTTGTAGGCGGTGGCGATGGCCGCCAGCGCCCGACCGGCCTGCACCCGGTGTGGCCACTTCGTTGTTACTCCATGGTAACCAAAATGGCGCCACAATGGCTAGCATTTGGATTCTACCTGCTCAGGGCACCTGAATTGGCCAGCGGCCGCGGCTAACGACGGCGAATTCGGGTGCCTTCGGCGCCGTCCTCGACCACCCATCCCCCCCTTGTCAGCTCGTCCCGCAGCCGGTCGGCCGCCGCCCAGTCCCGTTGTTCCCGAGCCTCGTCACGTCGACGGACCAGCTCAGCACTGGCCGGGTCGATCTGGTCGTCGACCTCGCCGCGGAGCCCGAGTCCCAGGGCCGCCGCCAACAGCCCCACCGTTTCGGCGGCGCGGCGTCCCGCCCTGTCATCGCCGGCATCGGCGGCGGCGTTGGCCTGGCGGACCAGATCGAAGATGCCGGCCACCGCCCCGGGGGTGTCCAGATCGTCGTCCATCCGGTCCCGGAACCGGGCCACCGCCTCGGGGTCGAACGAACCCGTGGCGCTCCCCTCGACCACCGGACCCGAGGCCAGTAGGTCGGGAAGCCCGAATCGCCGCGCGACTTCGTCCAGGCGGGCCAGGCCCGACTCGGCATCGGTAACGGTGTCCGGGGTGACCTCGATGGGTGATCGGTAGTGGGACCGGAGCACCAGGAGGCGATAGGCCCGGGGGTCGCTCCGGGCCAGCAGGTCGTCGAGCGAGGTGAAGTTCCCGAGCGACTTGGACATCTTCTCCCCCTCGAGGGTGACAAAGCCGTGGTGCATCCAGTGATGGGCGAAGTCCCGGCCCAGGGCGACGGCCTGGGCCCGCTCGTTCTCGTGATGGGGGAAGATCAGGTCGATGCCTCCACCGTGGAGGTCGAAGCCGTCGCCCAGCAGATCGAGGGACATCACCACGCACTCGGTGTGCCAACCCGGCCGCCCGGGGCCCCAGGGTGATTCCCACGTCGGCTCGCCGGGCTTGGCCTTCTTCCATAGCACGAAGTCGAGAGGCGACCGCTTGTCGGCGGCCGACTCCACCCGGGCGCCGGCCCGCAGGGAGTCGAGGGGCTGGTGGGCCAGCAGGCCATAACCCGGGACGTCCATCACTGACAGGTAGACGCCGTCGCCGGCCTCGTAGGCCACCCCCCGGTCCATCAGCTCGGTGATCAACTCGACCATGTCGGCGACATAGGCGGTGGCGTGGGGTGTTTCATCCGGGCGGAGGATGCCCAACGCGTCCGTCCCCGCCCACCAAAGGGTCTCGAATTGATCGGCGAGCTCGGCCTCGGTCACCCCCCGTTCGCCGGCCCGCTCGATGATCTGGTCATCGATGTCGGTGACGTTCGACACGAAGGTGACGTCGAGCCCACCGAACAGCAAGTAACGACGGAGCACGTCGAAGACCAGGGCCGACCGGCCGTGGCCGATGTGCGGTGCGGCGTACACGGTGAGGCCGCAGACGTACATCGATACCTGGCCCGGGGTCCGGTGGCGGAGTTCGGTCACCTCGCCGGTGGCCGTGTCGTGGAGGCGGAGCACGCAAGGTACGGTAACCCGATCATGACTGCTGACGCGACAGGCGCGGAGCCCGCCGACCGCCGGCCGACGGGAATCCCCGACAGGCCCGGATTGGAAGGACTCGAGGCCAGCTGGTCGGCCCGTTGGCAGTCGGCGGGAACCTATGCCTTCGACCGCTCCGCCCCCCGGGAGTCGGTGTACTCGATCGACACCCCGCCCCCCACCGTGTCGGGGGAGCTCCACATCGGCCACGTGTTCTCCTACACCCACACCGACGCGATGGCCCGGTTCCACCGCATGCGGGGCAAAGCGGTGTTCTACCCGATGGGGTGGGACGACAACGGGCTGCCCACCGAGCGCCGGGTCCAGAACTACTTCGGGGTGCGCTGCGACCCCGGTCTCCCGTTCGACCCCGACTTCGAGCCGCCGGACGACCCGCCCAAAGACCCCATCGCGGTGTCCCGGCCCAACTTCGTCGAGCTCTGCCGGCAGCTCACCGTCGAGGACGAGAAGGCGTTCGAGCAGCTCTGGCGAACCCTGGGGCTGTCGGTGGACTGGACCCATTCCTACGCCACCGTCGGTGAGGTCGCCCAGCGCGCCTCGCAGCGGTCGTTCCTCCGCCTGCTGGGAAGCGACCATGTCTATCAACGGACGGCTCCCACCCTCTGGGACATCGACTTCCGCACCGCGGTGTCCCAGGCCGAGCTCGAGGACCGGGACCGCCCCGGCGCCTATCACCGGATCGCCTTCCCCCGGGCCGACCACCCCGGCCCGGCCGTCGAGATCGAGACGACCCGCCCCGAACTCCTGGCCGCCTGTGTGGCCCTGGTCGCCCATCCCGACGACGAGCGCTACCGGCCGCTGTTCGACACCTTCGTCCGAACCCCGTTGTACGCGGCCAAGGTGCCGGTGCTGGCCCACGAGTTGGCCGACCCCGAGAAGGGGTCGGGGATCGCCATGGTCTGTACTTTCGGCGACACCACCGACGTGGTCTGGTGGCGCGAGCTGCACCTTCCTACCCGCACCATCATCGGGCGGGACGGGCGACTGTTGCCGGTGGCCTGGGGCACCGAAGGGTGGGAGTCCACCGCCCCGGCTGAGGCCGCCGCCCACTACGACCAGGTAGTGGGAAAGACGGTCAAGCAGGCTCAGACCCGGTTGGTCGAACAGCTGGCCGAATCCGGGGCCCTGATCGGCGAGCCGACCCCGATCACCCACCCGGTGAAGTTCTATGAGCGGGGCGACCGTCCCCTCGAGATCGTGTCGTCGCGACAGTGGTTCGTCCGGACCCTTCCAATGCGCGACAAGCTGCTCGAACGCGGCGAGGAGCTCGAGTGGTATCCGCCGTACATGGCCCACCGCTACCGCAGCTGGGTGGAAGGCCTCAACAGCGACTGGAACATCTCCCGTCAACGGTTCTTCGGCGTCCCCTTCCCGGTCTGGTACCCGGTGGGCGCCGACGGCGAAGCCGACTTCGCCGCGCCGATTCCCGCCACCGAGGATCGGCTTCCCCTCGACCCCTCCACCGACGTCCCCACCGGCTATACCCCCGAGCAGCGCGGCGTGCCCGGCGGATTCGTCGGCGATCCCGATGTCATGGACACCTGGGCAACGTCGTCGCTGACTCCCCAGATCGCCGGCCGCTGGGAAGACGATCCCGACCTGTTCGGCCGGGTGTTCCCGATGGACCTCCGCCCCCAGTCCCACGAGATCATCCGGACCTGGTTGTTCTCCACCATTGTCCGATCCGAGATCGAGTTCGGTTCGCTCCCGTGGAGCCACGCCGCCATCTCCGGCTGGGTGCTCGACCCCAACCGCAAGAAGATGTCCAAATCCAAGGGCAACGTGGTCACCCCGCTGCCGCTCCTCGAGCAACACGGCGCCGACGCCGTCCGCTACTGGGCCGCCAACGGCCGGCCGGGCACCGACACCGCGGTGGACGAGGGCCAGATGAAGGTCGGCCGCCGGTTGGCCATCAAAGTGCTGAACGCCTCGCGCTTCGCGCTGGGAAGGCTGGCCGATGAGACCGGGGCCATCGCGGTTCCCGGGCCCGAGGCCATCACCGTCCCGCTGGACCGGTCCATGGCCGCCCGACTGGCCGGCGTGGTGTCGGAGGCCACCGCCGCCTTCGAGGGATACGACTACGCCCGGGCCATCGAGCGCACCGAGACGTTCTTCTGGTCCTTCTGCGACGACTATCTCGAGTTGGTCAAGACCCGCGCCTACGGCGACCCGGCCCAACCCGGCCCGGCGTCCGCCCGGGCGGCGCTGGCCCTGGCCCTCTCGACCCAACTGCGGTTGTTCGCCCCGTTCCTGCCGTTCGTGACCGAAGAGGTGTGGTCGTGGTGGAGGACCGGATCGGTGCACCGATCCGCCTGGCCGACCGCGAGCGAGCTCGACGGACCGGCATCCGGCGCCGACTCGAAGGTCCTGGAGGTGGTCGCCGAGGTGCTGGGGACGGTGCGACGGGCCAAGACCACCGCCAAACAGTCGATGCGGGCGGGCGTGGCCGTCTTGACGGTGACCGATACCGCCGAGCGGATCGACGCCCTGTTGTCGGCGGTCGACGATCTGAAAGACGCCGGTGGGGTGGCCGAGCTGATCACCGTTATCGGCTCCGAGCCGGCGGTCGATGTGGTGCTCGACATCCAGGACTGAAACGGTTCATCCGGTGTCCGGATACCTCGACTTCGACAGATACTCGCGCATCCGCAATTCCTCTTCTGTCCCCAATGCCTCGAACAGCCGGCCGAGGCTGGCAACGCATTCCGTTCCCAGTTCCGTCCGCAGTTGGCTCTCGATGGACCGGGCCGCGTTCCGTTGGGCCGCGAGGTACTCGACGGCCCGGGGGGTGACCGTCACCGCCTTCTCCCGGCCGCTGGTCGCGGAGTCACCCACGTCGACGAATCCACGATCGCGAAGATGGGCGACGATCTTGCCTGCCCCTTGGCGGGTGATGCCCAATTGCCGGCCGATCGCGGAGATGGTGGTACCGGCCGGATCGGAGCAGATGCGGAGTACCCGCCCGTCCGGAACGCGGCGACCGTCGAACCCCGCCTCGGTCATTGCCTCGTCCAATCGGACCTGATATCCCACCCACGCCCGCCGCAAGGCCGCCCCCAGCGTGACCTGTCCCTCCCGCTCGGCAATATTGGAAACCACGGTTGACAATATAGGCGAGGAATCCCATAATTTCTTGATGCGACGGTCGTCCACAAGATCCAGCCGGCGGGTGCCACCGTGGAGGCTCCCTGTCATCAGGCCAAGGGCCTCGGTGGGGTTGGCGGTCGTGGTTGGGTTGGCCCTGGCGGCCGCTTCGTGCGGCTCAGCATCACCGACCCCGGGGGAGCGGGTGTCGGGCGGGCCGACCGGCAGCTATATCGTGCCGACCGGCATCCACAAGATCAAGCACGTGATCGTCATCCAGCAGGAGAACCGCTCGTTCGATTCGTACTTCGGGACGTTTCCGGGTGCCGACGGCATCCCGATGCAGAACGGCAAGCCGACGGTGTGCGTAAATGATCCGGCCACCGGGGCGTGCGTGGCCCCGTTTGTCGACCATGCCGACGTGAACGGCGGTGGGCCCCACTCCGCTCCCAACGCCACTGCCGATATCAACGGCGAGAAGATGGACGGCTTCATCGGCCAGGCCGAGTCGGGCCGGAAGGGCTGCCTGGATCCCACCGACCCGGCCTGTACCAACTCGGCGACGCCCGACGTGATGGGATACCACACCCAGAGCGATATCCCCAACTACTGGGCCTACGCCAAGGACTTCGTCCTCCAAGACCACATGTTCGAGCCCAATGCCTCCTGGAGCCTTCCATCCCACCTGTTCCTGGTGTCGGAGTGGTCGGCCTTCTGCACCCAGGACGACAACCCGTCGAGCTGCGTCAACGCCCTCCAGACCAAACCCGCCGAGCGCCCGGTGAACGCGCCCGCCATCTACGGCGGCCAGACCGGTCCGAAGAACACCGGCACGAAGGCCAGCCAGCCCATCTACGCCTGGACCGACCTGACCTACCTGCTCCACAAGTCGCACGTCAGCTGGGGCTACTACGTGGTGAGCGGGACCGAGCCGGACTGCGAGAACGACGCCGCCGAGACCTGCGCCCCAGTCGTCCAGAACGCCAGCACCCCGGGGATCTGGAACCCACTGCCCTGGTTCGACACGGTGAAGGCCGATAACCAGTTGGGCAACATCCAAGACGTCGACAAGTTCTACGCCGCGGCCAAGAGTGGGAACTTACCGGCGGTGTCCTGGGTGGTGCCGTCGGGCGAGGTCAGCGAGCATCCTCCCGCCCCGGTCAGTTTCGGGCAGAGCTACGTGACCAGCCTCATCAATGCGGTGATGAAGAGTCCCGACTGGGACTCGACGGCCATTTTCCTGGCCTGGGACGACTGGGGCGGCTTCTACGACCAGGTGGTGCCGCCAACCGTCGATGAGAACGGCTACGGCCTCCGGGTACCGGGCATCGTCATCAGCCCCTATGCCAAGACCGGCTACGTCGACCATCAGACCCTGAGCTTCGACGCCTACGACAAGTTCATCGAGGACGACTTCCTCAGCGGGCAGCGCATCAACCCCGACACCGACGGCCGGCCCGACCCGAGGCCCGACGTCCGGGAGAGCCAGAAGATTCTCGGCAACCTCACCGACGACTTCGACTTCAGCCAGTCCCCGCGATCGCCGGTGGTGCTCCCGGTCCATCCCACCACCACGCTGACCGGTACCCCGAACCCCTCGCAGGTTTCCGCCGCCGCCAAGGCCCCCGACACCGACGGGTAATGGGGTCCGCCGGAGCCGTCAGCTCGACAGGTAGACGCGGAGGGCGGCGGTGGCCATCTCGTCCGGCGTGCCGACGTGTTCGATCTTGCCCTGCACCATGATGGCGGCCCGGGTGGCCACCAACAGCGCGGTGGTCACGAATTGTTCGACCAGCAGGATGGTCTTGCCCTGGTCGGCCAGCGCCGACACCAGTTCGTAGAGCTCGGTGACGATGATCGGGGCGAGTCCCATCGACAACTCGTCCAGCAGCAGGACCTTGGGATCGGTGACCAGCGCCCGGGAGATGGCCAGCATCTGCTGTTCGCCGCCGGACATGGTCCCGGCCAGCTGCTTCCGCCGTTCCGACAGGCGGGGGAAGGTGGCGTAGGTCTGCTCTTCGACCGCCTTGACGCTCAATCCGCCGCGGTAGGTCCAGATCTTCAGGTTCTCTTTGACGGTGAGATTGGGAAAGATGCCCCGGCCCTCGGGAATCGAGCACAGCCCGGTGCGGGCCAGCTTCTCGGTCGACATCCTTCGCACCGGCCGGTCCCCGATCACCACCTCCCCGGCGGTGGCCGGGAGCTGCCCGTTGATGACCTTGAGGAGGGTGGACTTCCCCGCCCCGTTGGGTCCGAGCAGGGCGAACACGCTTCCGGCTGGCACCGTCAGGTCGACGCCGTGGAGGACCTCGATGCGACCGTAGGAGGCGCGGACGCCTCGGAGCGAGAGCCCGGGCGACATTGTCGCCACATCCAATTCCGGGACCGGTACCGGGGCGACGGTCATCGCCCACCGTTTTCGGCATGGGGCTCGTCGGTGGAGCCGGCGCCCAGATAGGCGCTCTGCACCGCCGGGTTGGAACGGATCTCCTCCGGGGTCCCGGTGGCGATGACGTGGCCGAAGTCGAGCACATCGATCTTGTCGCAGATCCTCATGACCAGGGACATGTCATGTTCGACCAACAACACGGCCATCCCGCTGGACGCCAGCCGGACCAACAGGGCGCCCAACGCCCGCGACTCGTCTTCGTCCAACCCGGATCCGGGTTCGTCGAGCAATAGGAGGCGGGGGCCGATGGCCAGGCCCCGAGCCAACTCGACGGTGCGGGCCAGGCCGGTGGGCATGGCGTTGGCCTGCTCGTCGGACTTCCCCGCCAGCCCGACCTCGGCCAGCAACCGGTCACAGGCACGGTCCCCCGACGTCTCAGAGCCGACTTCGGCCGCCACCTCTGCCGGGCCGTCTCCGGCCGGCAATGGGTCTTTGTTTCTCGAGAAGGCCTTCCGCAAGTGGCGCCACTGCCACCACTTGACCGTGGAGTCGAGGCCGACCTGGACGTTCTCACCGGCGGTGAGGGTGCCGAACAGCTCGAGGAGCTGGAAGGTCCGAGCCAGCCCGAATCGGGCCCGGCGGTAGGGCTTCATCCCGGTCATGTCGATGTCGAAGAAGTGGACGGTGCCCCGATCCGCGTCTTGCAGACCGCTGATCACATTGAACAGCGTTGTCTTGCCGGCGCCATTCGGCCCGATGAGGCCGGTCACCTTGCCCGGCCACACCACCAGGTTGACATCGGTGAGGGCGGCGACACCGCCGAAGCTGACCGACACCTGGGACACGGTCAAGGCCGGCAAACTGTCATCGGTGGCCCGGGTGTCCGACCTCGGTTCGTCAACCAGCGACACGAGCCTCACCCCCGATCGGCAGTGCCCCACCGCTGGCCGGCGTCCCGGCACCGGCATTCCGCGCCGCCCTCCGGAGCCAGGGAAGGGGCAGGAGGGTGGATAGCCGGTCGATCCCGATCACGCCATTGGCGGCCCGGCCGATGAGGATGATCCCGGCGCCGGCCACCAACCCCAAGCCCTTCGACCAGTAGGTGGTCAGCACCACGTAGGTGACGGCGGCCAGGAACGCCCCGCTGACCGTTCGGATGCTCCAGACGGTGACGAACAGCACGAAGATGATCCCCGAAAAGAAGTCGAAGTCGGAAACGCCGACCGTCTGATTGACGGTGGCGTACAACCCACCGGCGACTCCGGCCATGGCCGCGGCGATGGCGAAGGCGGCCACCTTGGTGACCGCCGGGTTGAGTCCCACGGTGGCATAGGCGGCCGGCGAGTCGTTCATAGCCACCAGGCGCCGGCCGAACAGGCTCCGGCGGATGAACAGCACCAGCAACGCCAGCAGCACGAATACGACGCTCAGCAACAGGAACTCCGCCCGGTTCCCACCGAACGACACCCCGGGCAGGATGATTCTCCCGACGTTGAGGCCGGCGCCGAACACCCGAGAGTCCTGGAAGAACCCCTGGTTGACGGCGTCGGCGAAGGCGAAGGTGGCAAGGGCGAAGTACAGCGACCGGAGGCGGAGGGTGGGCAGGGCGACCAGGGCTCCCAGCGCCGCGCAGATCAGCGCGGCGGCCAGCAGGCCCAGCAACGACCCACCTCCGGCGATCTTGCCCATCAGAAACGCCCCGATGCCCATGAAGGAGAACTGGCACAACGACACCTGGCCGGAGTACCCGGTCAGCAGCACCAGGGACAGCCCGACGATGCCGAGGGCCATGATCTCCCCGCCCAGATTGAGGAGGGCGGTGCCCTTGACCATCGCGCCGCTCAGGGTCAGGGCCGCCACCACCGCCAGCCCGATGAACACGATCCCGCCGACCAACGACTCCTTGCCGTTCGGCATCCGCGGCACCCGAACGGTGCTCAACCGCCCGACGGCCCGGAGCCGTACCGACGGGAGCATCACCAAGGCGATGAAGAGGAACACCATCGGCAGGGCCAGGGTGAAATCCGAGCTGAGACTCTGCGACAGGTGGGGAAGCAGGTAGTAGATGATGTAGTCCTCGGCCAGGCCGATGACGATGGCGGCGATGAAGGTCACCGGGATGTTCTTCAAGCGACCGACGATGGCGGCGGCATAGCCGTTGACCACCAGCAGGGTCATGGCCACGATGCTGATCCCGGTCTGCTCCTGGGTGAGGGCCAGCAGCACGCCGGCCAGCGCCGCCATGATGAATCCGAGGATCCAGCCGTACTGGCTCATGGCGTCGGGGGAGGCCCCGGACATGGCCAGCAGGCTCGGGTCGTCGACCACCGCCCGCAATCCCACCCCGGTCCGGGTCGAGGAGAACAGGAAACGGAGCCCGATGACCAGGACGATGGCCACGCCGATGGTCAGCACCTGCTGGTACTGGAGGTTGATGCTGGCCAGCCGGAACGAGCCGGAGACGATCGGATTGAGCTGATACTGCGTGCTCGGCGTCCAGACGATGGTGGCCACCCCGGTGAGGATGACCAGCAGTCCGAGCGTCACCATGATCGGCCGTTCGGCCGACGCCCCGTGGAGGTGGCGCATCAGCACCCGCTCCACCAGCGCGCCGGCGACGGGCGCGCCGACCAGCAGGATGATCACCAGTGCCCATACCACCGGCACATGGTGGTTGACCACCAGCTCCCAATAGCCGAAGGCGGCGATCATGCCGACCGCCCCGTGGGCGAAGTTGAAGACCCCCGAGGTCGTGTAGGTGACCACCAGGCCGGTGGCGGCGATGGCGAAGCCGGCACCCAGGATGACGCCGAAGATGGTGTACTGCAGAAAGCTGGTCACCGATCGGGCTCCATCGCCGGGCGCGGGGTCATTTGACTCGAATCCGTCGTCGATCTGTTCGGTTACGGGGCGGGGGCATAGTAGCTGTAGTCGCAACGATACCCATGGGTGCTGCTGGTGACAGGTGGGTCGTCGAGCCTCTGGATCTTCCCGTTGCTGATCTGGGCCAGCAGATAGCAGTTGCCGTTGGTCTTCTGGGCCGGATTGGTGGGGGCGATGATGTTGTTTCCGCTGTAGGAGGTCACTTTGGACAGCGCCTGGAGGAGCGATCCCCGGCTCGGGTTGGTGCCGGCATTCTGAAGCCCCTGGGCGAACAACTCGGCCGACACCCATCCGTACAGGGTGAACAGGTCGGGCTTGAACCCGGGGGCGGCGACGTTGACCCACTTGAGGAAGGTGCCCACCGCCGGGATGGTGGCCTGATCCTCACCCAGGTAGAGGGAGGCGTTCTGTTCGAGGTAGTCCCCGTTGGTGGCCGACGCGCCACCCGACGAGGAAATCAGGTCAGAGCTGTAGGTGGATGCCCCCAACACCACGGTGGGGTGGTAGTTCTGCTGGTTGAGGGCCTTGATCACCGCGGAGGCGTAGTTGGCCGGCATCTGCTCGATGAACAGCATCTTCACCCCGGCGTTCCGCATGGCGATGACGTTCGGGGTGAAGTCGGTCTGGGTGATGGGGAAGGTGTTGTCATAGATGACCTTGTAGCCGACATGCTGCATGGCCGCCTTCTCCCCCGTCCACTGGGCTCCGGCCGAAGGCTGGTCGGCGATCAGCGCCCCGACGGCAGTGACTCCGGTGGGGAACTTCTGCTTGAAGTACTGGAGCGGGCCCAACTCCCATCCGCTGCCGAGCGGGACCGGGCTCACCACGTTGGCCAGCTTGTTGGTGGTGGGATCGAGGGTCACCGAGACGTCCGGCATGCCGGGATTCTGGGCCAGCACGGTGCCGCCGAAGCTGTCGTTCAGCGAGAAGCTACCGACCAGCGCGAAGTCCGACTGGATGGCCGACTGGGTGAGCGACTTGTTGTTGGCCCCGTTGTTGTAGCCGTCGTTGCCGCTGTTGACCTTGAGGGTCCGGCCGTTGATCCCGCCGGTGGAATTCACGTAATCGGCATAGGCCTCGGTGCCCACCGCCGCGCCCTTGAACAGACCGAAGTCCAATGTCGAGATGTTGCCGAGCTGCACCGACGACGAGGTGATCCCGGTGTGGTCGCTGAAGGCGCTGGCCGGGATCTTCGACCCTCCGCCTCCCGATGCCGTCGTGGTCGACGAGGTGGACTTGGTCGAGCTGCAGGCGACCCCGGTCGCCCCCACCAGCACGGCCACCCCGGCCGCCGCCATGCGAATCCTCCACGATGCAGCTTTCAACGCTCCCCCTCGTCATTGGCTGGCTCCCTCGGGACCGCGTGGCGATCCCCCCGGGCCCAGACCTCCCGTTTGTCTGACTGTCCGTCAGATACGAATCTGACTCTACGTCAGATACCGCCCCGACTGTCTAGCACCCGGTGGTGATGACGCCGGATCAGGTCTGCACCCGCGACCGCATCCCCTCCAGGAACCGCACCGCCCCGATGGTGGTGTGCCGGCACCGGATCGAAGCCAGGACGTCGAAGGCGTGCTGGGTCCGGGGAAGTTCCACATAGCCGACCGGGGACCCGGAGACTTCCCGCAACCGGGCCACGAATTCCCGGGCCACCGCCACCGGGACCAGGGTGTCGTTGACCCCGTGGAACACGAACATCGGAGGGGCGGAGCTGGTTACCCGCTGGGTCGGGGACGCCTGCTCGTATACCTGGCGGTTCCCCTCGATCGGCACCTTCATCACCCGACCCTCGAGCAGCTTGAGGAGCCCTCGGTCGTGGTCCCCGGTCATGTCGTAGACCCCGTAGTAGGGGATGCAGGCGTCGACCGAGGTGTCGGCATCCTCGAATCCCGGTTGCCAGGCCGCCTCGTCGGCGGTGAGGGCGACCAGGGCCGACAGCTGACCCCCGGCCGACCCACCGGACACCGCGATGAAGCTCGGGTCCCCGCCGTACTCGGCGATGTGGGCCCTGACCCACGCCACCGCCCGCTTGCAGTCCACGATGTGGTCCGGCCAGGTGGCCTTGGAGCTCAGGCGGTAGTTGATGGCGACGCAGACCCATCCCCGTTGGATCAACTCGTGCATCATCGGGATGCCCTGCTGGCGCTTGTCCCCGATCAGCCAGGCGCCTCCGTGGATGTAGACCAGCACCGGGCCAGGCTCGGGGGGGCCTCCGCGGGGTTGGAGGATGTCGAGGCGGTGGCGACCGATGCCGTCACCCCAGTAGTCGATGTTCCGGATCCGACGGATGGCCCGCCACCGGAACGGCACCGCGATGGCCAGTCGCCACCAGTAGTTCCAGGCCGGGCTGGAGTTGAACCCCTCCACGTCCACCGGGCCCATGGTGGCCTCGGCCAAGGCCGCGTCCACCAGCTGCTTGGCTCCCCGGGCCACGAAGGCGAGGCGGAGCAGCCCGGCCCAGGACACCGCGGTGAGGGCCAGGCCCGCCCACCCCGGCCAGCGATGGAGGGCGCCGTCGTCCACCAGCACCAGGACCAGGATCAGATTGACCAGCATCACCTGGATGGGCAACTCGCCCGGGATCCACCCCAGGGCGAAGCTGATCAGACTCAGCGGCTCCCTGCGTACGGGATAAAAGGCGTTGACCGTGAGCAGCACACCGACAATGCTGACGGCCAGCAGTCCCCAGGACATCGCACCATGAAACACCATCAGGCCGCCGGGCGAGAAACCGCATCTCCGACCGCAGGTCTGACCGCCAGCTGACACCAAGAGGAAGGACATCCATGGAACGACTGAGCGGTCTCGACGCCAGCTTTCTGTATCTCGAGACCCCTAGCCTCCATATGCACGTGTGCATGACCTCGGTGGTGGATCCGGCCACGGTCCCCGGGGGCTACTCGTTCGCCCGGATGAAGGAGCTCATCGCCGAACGCCTCCCCCTTGCGCCGGTGTTCCAGCGCCGGCTGGTGGAGGTCCCCCTCCGCTGGGGGCACCCGGTGTGGGTGGACGACCCCGATTTCGACATCGACTACCACGTGCGGTTGGCCGCGGTGCCCAAACCCGGCGGCCTCCGGGAATTGGCCGACATCGCTGGCGACATCGCCGGGCGCCAGCTCGACCGGTCCAAACCGCTGTGGGAGATGTGGATCATCGAAGGGCTGGCCCACGATCGGGTGGGCTTCGTTACCAAGATGCACCACTCCACGGTGGACGGCGTGTCCGGCGCCGAGCTGCTCTCGATCCTCTTCGACCTCGAGCCCGACCCCGGCCCGGTCCCGCCTCCGCCCGAGCGGCTGCACGACGATCGGATCCCGTCGGGCCTCGAGCTGGTGAGCCAGGCCACCCTGGACCGGGCCATGACGCCGTTCAAGATCACCCGGGACCTGGTCCGGACCGGTCAGCGGGTGCTGGATGTCCGCAAGGTGCGCATCGGGTCGGAGGACCGCCCCGGACTCGGCAAGGCGGCGCTCCCGTTGTCGGCGCCCCGCACCTCGTTCAACGGTGCGCTGTCGCGGCGACGTTCGGTGGCCTTCACCGGGATCGGGCTCGACGATGTCAAGCGGCTGAAGTCGGCCCAGGGTGTCACCGTCAACGACGTGGTCCTCGCCGTCTGCACCGGGGCGCTCCGCAACTTCCTCATCCAGGGCGACGAGCTGCCGGACAAGCCGCTGGTGGCTGTGGTCCCGGTGTCGGTCCGGACCAGCACCGCCAACGTGCGCGGCTCCAACAAGGTGTCGTCGATGTTCGTCCAGCTCCCGACCCAGCTCGACGACCCCCTCGAGCGCCTGGAAGCGATCCACCAGGGGACCAAGGGGGCCAAGGAAGAGCACAATGCGCTGGGCGCCGACACCCTCCTCAACTGGGCCGAGCACGCCACCCCCAACGTGTTTGCCAACGCCGCCCGGCTCTACAGCCGGATGCAGCTGGCCGACCGGCATCGACCCATTGCCAATCTGGTCATCTCCAACGTGCCGGGTCCCGACTTCCCCCTCTACCTCGGCGGGGCCGAGCTCGAGTGCGGATTTCCGCTGGGTCCGGTCATGGAGGGGATGGGGGTCAACATCACCATCATGAGCTACCGGGGCATCATGTACTGGGGAATCATCTCCTGCCCGGAGACCATGCCGAAGGTCTGGGGTCTGACCGCCGGCATCCCCCTGGCCCTCGACGAACTACTCGAGGCGGCCAAGCTGGATCCGGCCACCTACCGGAACAAGGACGCCGCCATCGCCGTCAAGGTGTCCGGCGCCGAAGTTACCCAACCGGATGGCGGCACCGGGCCGGACTGATCGTCGATGGTCAGGGTCAGGGCGACGGCGCGATGGCCATCGACGATGCCCCGGCGCAGACCTTGACCGGTCGCCCGAAGGCCTGGGAGGCGGTGTCGTAGGGGACGATCGAGTCGAAGCCGTCCACGATGAAGGCGGTGACGCCGTCGAGGGCCAAGGCGATGTCGCTCGGATGTTGGGTGCCCCCCGACACGCCGACCAGGGCCGGTAGGCGAACCGGGGGGGTCGGTGCGGCCACCGGCGACAGGGTCACCGGGTTCACCCAGTTGTTGGCCGAGTCGACAACGTAGGCGGCGGCGTCATTGGGCGAGACGATCAGCGAGGCCGGTGAGGCGATACCGAATTGGTCGAACGACGCCTCCGGTTGCAGGGCGCCGGTCGCCACCGAGATGGGG
The DNA here is from genome assembly GCA_036489495.1 of Acidimicrobiales bacterium. Classification (GTDB taxonomy): domain Bacteria; phylum Actinomycetota; class Acidimicrobiia; order Acidimicrobiales; family RAAP-2; genus DASZIT01. Next base: position 18,194 of record DASXFR010000101.1, read on the forward strand.
AGCAGTCGACCGCCGAAATCCTTTCCTCCCTGACCCACCACATACAGCGTCGAACCGTCCGGGCTGATGGCGATGCCGTGGGGTGAGTAGACCGAGGAGACCGTCAATCCGGTCAGGATCGGCGTTTCGGCCTTGGCATGGCCGGTATCCACCGGGATCACCGCCCCGGTGACCAGGGCGAACAGCGCGGTACCGGCCGGGTTGAGGGTCATGCCGAACACCGTGTGACCGCTTCCGAGGTTGAGCGGAGTTCCCGGACGGTTGTCGGTCAGGTCGACCGGAACCAGGGTGCTGCCCACCGAGGCCACCAGGGTGCTCCCGCTCGGGAACACCACCACGCTGTGGGTGGCGCCGGTACCCGGAAGCGCGATGGGCGTCCCAGCCCGCTGGGTCATCAGGTTGATGGGAATCAACAGGTTCTTGGTCTTGGCGCCGGCGGACGACGTGGCCGCCACCAACTCGGAGGTCACCACGTAGGCCCAGTGGCCGTTGGGAGAGGTGGCGATGGCAAAATCCCCCGGAGCCGGGGTTCCCGAGATCGGGAGGGGGATGTCCGGCTCGGCGACGTTGTCCCTGGCCAGCTCCACCGGAGTCACCGCGTTGGAGCACGCCACGTAGCCGATCGATCCACTCGGGGAGACCGGTGGATGGGCGGGTGGAAGCGGTTTGGAAGAGGAGAACAGCGAACAGCCAGCCAGTGCGATCGAGGCGGCGACCGCCAAGATGGCACCCGCCGCCGACAGACGTCGGCCGGGCACGGGGGTTCGCATCATCGGTCCCATGGCTGGTGCCGACCATAGCGAGCATGGAAGCCGATTCCGTACCGCACCGGTCAGACGCCGAGGGTCGATCGGATGGCGGCCACCCGCCCGATCACCTCGGCGGTCGTCTCCAACGGAACATCGAGGAAGTGGATCAGCTCCTCAGGTATCTCATCGAGGAAGCGGCTGCGGTCCCTTTCCACCACCCGGCTCAGGGATCGGCGGCGGCGGGCGTGGGAGAGATACAACCGGCGTTGGGCCCGGGTGATGGCCACGTAGGCCAGCCGGCGCTCCTCTTCGATCTGGCCCTCGTCCAGGCAACGGCGGTCCGGGAAGACCCCCTCCTCCATGCCGACCACGAAGACGGCGCCGAACTCCAGGCCCTTGGCCGCGTGGATCGTCATCAATGACACCCGGGATCGGTCATCATCCGAATCGTCGGCCTCGGTGATGAGTCCGGCCATGTCCAGGAACGATTCGATGGTCGGGTGGTCGCCAGCCATCGACCGCAGTTGGTCGAGGCTTTCCTGGCGGTAGCTGCGCTCTTCGTCATCGACGGCGGCATCCAGCAGCTGGCGCACGAACTCGCCGTCGGCCGTGACCGCGTCGATGGCGCCGAGCGCGCCACTCTCCATCGCCGCCTCCCGCACGCCATCCAGCAATCGGACGAAGGCGTCCAGGCCCTGGAGGGCCAACTTCGGGAGGTCGTCGATCTCCGCCCGGCGGACCAGGGTGTCCCCGAGCGACAGTGCCTGGGCCTGGGCGAAGGCCCGGACCTTCTTGATGCTGGCGTCGCCCACCGCCCGGCGGGGGACGTTGACACACCGCCGGAACGACAGCTCGTCCTGGGGGTTGGCGGCCAGGCGCAGATAGGCGAGCAGATCCTTGATCTCCTTGCGGTCGAAGAACGACGTCCCTCCGACCGTCCGGCAGGGGATGCCCCGCCGCACGATCTCCGCTTCGATCGGCCGGGCCAGCGTCTTGGCCCGGCACAGGACGGCGATCTCTCCGGGACGGACCCCGTCCGCCACCAGGGTGGCGACCTCGTCGGCCAGCCACGACGCCTCATCCATCTCGTCGTCGGCGGCGCGCAGGGCGATCAGGTTCCCCTCCCCGGCCCGGGTCCAGAGGTGCTTGTCGGGCCGGGTCGGGTTGCGGGCGATCACCGCGTTGGCGGCGTCCAGAATGGTGCCGGTCGAACGAAAGTTCTGCTCAAGGAGCACGGTGGTGGCGGTCGGGAAGGTGCGGGTGAAATTGAGGATGTTGCCGACGTCCGCTGCCCGGAAGCCGTAGATCGACTGATCGCCATCCCCCACACAGCACAGGTTCAGATGTTCGGCGGCCAGCTGCTCGACGATGACGCTCTGGGCCCGGTTGGTGTCCTGGTACTCGTCCACCAGGATCTGGGAGAAGCGGGACTGGTAGTGCTCCCGGACGTCGGCATGGTCACAGAGCAGGCGGACGACGTGGACGAGCAGATCGTCGAAGTCGACACAGTCAGCCGCCACCAATCGCTGCTGGTACTCGCGATAGATGCGGGCATGGGCACTGGATCGGGAATCGCCCGACTCGATCGAGAGCTGGCGGGGATCGACCAGGCGGTTCTTGGCCGAGCTGATGGCCGCCTTGGACCCCCCCACCGGGACCACTCTGACGTCGACGTTGAGATCGTCGGAGATGTCCCGCACCAGCCGCTTGCAGTCGTCCTCGGAGAGAATGGTGAACTGGCGGGTCAGCCCGACCCGACCGGCGTAGGGCCGGAGCATCCGCACGCAGGCACTGTGGAAGGTGGACACCCACATGTCGGCGGCCAACGGCCCGAGCGAGGCCAGCAGGCGTTCTTTCATCTCGCGGGCGGCCTTGTTGGTGAAGGTGATGGCGAGCACCTTGTCGGGGGCCACCACTCCGGTGGCGATCAGGTAACCGATCCGACTGGTGAGGACCTTGGTCTTGCCGCTGCCCGCCCCGGCCAACACCAGCAACGGACCCTTGCCGTGTTCGACGGCCTCGCGTTGCCGGAGGTTCAGTCCCTTGGTGAAGCGATCGGGTGCCAACCGTCGGTTCGATCCGGACGATGGGTTGGCCACGGCGGCTCACCCTATCGGCAGCCCCAGCTGCGCCTGACCGCACCCGGTGGCGCCAGGAGGACCAGGACGTTCACCCCGGTCGACGCCGAACTAGGCGCGGCCCTCGGTTCCCTCGAGTCGATCACCGCGGCCTTCGGTTCCCTCGAACGGCTCCGCCAGAAAATGCCGCAGCTTCATGACCATCTCGGGCGGGAGGTCGCCGTGGTGATGGGGCGGTCGGAAGACCTCC
>DASXFR010000109.1:0-4054 GCA_036489495.1 Acidimicrobiales bacterium
GTCCAGGACCCGGTGCTCAAGGCTCAGGTCGAACAGATGTGGTCAAAGCTGGGTGTCGACACTTCCGCCGGCACTCCGGCGGCACCGGCCCCACCGGCGGCCTCCCCGGATGTTGCCGGAGATCTCGAGCGGCTCCAGAAACTCCGGGACAGCGGGATCCTCACCGAGGATGAGTTCACCGCCCAGCGGGCCAAGATCCTCAACAGCATCTGATCAACCGTCCATCGCCACACTACGACTCCAAGAGAGGAACCGATCATGGGACTCTTCAACAAGCACGCGGCCGACAAGAAGGCCGACAAGAACATGGTCGCCGAAGCCAAGAAGATGCGCTCGTCGATGCTGGATCAGGCGGCGGGTCTCCAGGGCCAGGCGCAAGGGGCCATGGACATGATGAAGCACATGAACATGAAGGAGATGACCGCCTACGCCGAAAAGATGCACCGGATCAATGCCAATGGCGCCGATGGCACCGCCTCGGTCGTCGCCACCCGGGATCTCGGACCCGGCAGCAACGGTATGGGCACCACCATGGAGTTCGACCTGGCGGTCACCAGCGGTCCGGGGGCGCCGCGCAACATCACCGTCAAGCAGGAGATGGTCGGCGATCTGGCTGGATACACGCCCGGAGCCCAGATCCCCATCCGCATCAACGCCGCCGACCCCGACGAGGCGCTGATCTGGGGTGCCCCCGCCGGGGCGGAGACCCCGGCCCCGGCGGGGGCTCCGGTCGGCGGCGGCGGCGACACCATCGCCCGGCTGGAGGCGCTCGGCAAGCTACGGGACAGCGGCGCACTGTCCGCCGAGGAGTTCGACGAGCAGAAGGCCCGCATTCTCGCCGAGGGTTGAATTGGGCCAGGCGTTCCTCGGTGGCACCCCTACGACAAGGCACACTTGTCACTATGCCTTGTAGTAGGTATTGTGAGGGAATGGCTGTTGCCGAGTTTCGAGTTTCCGACCGGGGTCAAATGGCACTGCCGGCCGAAGCCAGGCGCCGTTGGAACTTGAGCGACGGGGGCTCGGTCGAGGTGGCAGACCTGGGTGATGCCTTGCTCATTGTCCCTGCCGGTCGGGGGGGCCTCCGCGCACTTCTGAATGACGCAATCGAGGAGGCCGGCGGCTACGTCAAGCTCGTGGCCCAAGTCGCCAACGACGATCCTGATCTCGCCTGACCCGTTGCCATGGACGTCATCGTCGACGATCATCTGCTCCTGCGAATCTTGCTCGACGAGGAACCCCGGGAGCTTCGGCTCCCGGGGGCCAGTGTGTATACAACCGGGCTTTGGTATCACCGCCTCTGTCGTGCCGTCAGCAACCCTTTAGTCACCGGCGTCATGTCCCGCTCACTCGGTCGAGTTGTCCCCGGCGTAGCCGCATCCGCAGTGCGATCCATAACGTCTCTGCCCGAGTCCGTTGGCCTACTCTCCCTCCGCCAACTGGCCTGGCCGATGGCCCGCCTCTTGGACGAGGGCGTGCGTCTCGATCTCATGTCGCTCGAGGCCCTCGCCTCGGCCGAGCACCTGGGTGCCGAACTCTGCTTGGCTGTCATTGACGAGAACCCGCAGCTCATTGGCGCCGCCGTCGCTCGCGGTGTCAATGCGCGGCTCATAGACGAGCACGCCTGACCGGTAGGCCGCCGACATCCCGTGGCAGAATCCGGGTGGGAATGACAGAGTGACGGCAGGGGCCGGCGGTTCTCCGCGGCCACTGAGTCCACCCGCGAGGAGCGTCATGACCCAGGTTCCTACCGTCCGAGGTCCCGTCGACAGCGGGTCGCTCGGTCGCACCTACATGCACGAGCACATCTTCGTGCTCACCGCCGATGTGCAGCAGAACTATCCGGACGAGTGGGGCGACGAGGACACCCGGGTGGCTGACGCCGTCCAGAAGCTGAGCGAGCTGGCCGGCCGGGGAGTGACCACCATCGTCGACCCCACCGTCATCGGCCTCGGCCGTTACATCCCGAGGATCCAGCGCATCGCCGACCAGGTGCCGGACCTCAACATCGTGGTGGCCACCGGTTGCTACACCTACAACGATGTGCCCTTCTTCTTCCACTACCGGGGCCCGGCGTTGGGCCAACCGACCGACCCGATGGTCGACATGTTCGTCGGTGACATCACCGACGGGATCGCCGGTACCGGAGTGAAGGCGGGCATGCTCAAGTGCGCCATCGATATGCAGGGCATGACCGGCGGGGTGGAACGGATCATGCGGGCGGTGGCCAAGGCCCACCGGGCCACCGGAACCCCCATCACCATTCACACCCACCCCGGCACCCAGCAGGGCCTGGCCGCCCAGAAGGTGCTCGACGACGAGGGAGTCGATCCCCATCGGGTGGTCCTCGGCCACAGTGGCGACTCCTCCGACGTCGAGCACCTGCAGTCCCTGGCCGAGGCCGGGTTCATCCTGGGGATGGACCGCTTCGGCATCAACATCGAGGCCACCTTCGAATCCCGGGCCGACACCGTGGTCGAGCTGTGCCGGCGGGGCTATGTCGAGAACATGGTGTTGGCCCACGACGCCGCCTGCTACATCGACTGGATCGAGCCGTGGGCCAAGGGGGCCACCCCCCAGTGGCACTACCTGCACATCCTCGACGATGTGCTGCCCTACCTGCTCGACAAGGGGGTGACCGAGGAGCAGATCGAGACGATGCTCACCGGGAACCCCCGTCGGATCTTCGAGAACGTGGGGCCCTACTGATGCCGGTCTACGCTTTCGATGCCACCGGGGTGACCCGAGACGAGCAGGGGGTCAAGCATTACCAGGGACTGCCGGCCTCGCTGCTGGCCATGTTGCGGGCCTCGGTGGAGCGGGACGGGGACGGCGAGGCGGTGGTGGTGCTGGACGGCCCCCGGGTGTCGTACGCCGAGTTGTGGGACCGTTCCGCCCGGGTCGCCGGTGGCCTGCGCGCCGCCGGGATCGCCGACGGTGACCGGGTGGCCATCCGTCGCGGCAACGGCCTCGACTGGGTGCTGGCCTTCTTCGGTACGTTGATGGCCGGCGGGGTGGCGGTCCCGGTCAACACCCGCTTCACCGACACCGAGGTCGCCTACGTGGTCGAAGACTCGGGGGCGACCTATGTGGTGGAGCCGGATGCCGACCTCCCCGAAGGCGAGCCGTATGTGGCCGACGGCCTGGAGAGTGACGACCTGGCCGGCATCTTCTATACCTCGGGGACCACCGGGTTCCCGAAGGGGGCGATGACCAGCCATCGGAATTTCCTCACCAACGTGGAGAGCTGCCGCCGGGTGGCTGCCCTTCCCGAACACGATCCGACGGCGCGCAACCTGATCAGCGTGCCGCTGTTCCACGTCACCGGGTGCAACAGCCAGCTGTTGCCCACCCTGCGACAGGGGGGCACCGCGGTGGTGATGCCGGCCTTCGAGGTGCAGCGCTTCCTCACCGCCATCGCCGAGGAGCACATCACCGTGCTGACCACGGTGCCGGCCATCTTCTGGCTGGCCGTCAGCCAGCCCAATTTCTCCAGCTTCGACGTCAGCGGGGTTCGCATCGCCACCTACGGCGGCGCCCCGATCGCGCCGGAACTGGTGCGCAAGGTGAAGGAGAGCTTTCCTTCCGCCCGGGTCGGCAATGGGTTCGGACTCAGCGAGACTTCGAGTCTGGCCACCTTCCTGCCCGACGAGTACGCCGATACCCACGCCGACTCGGTGGGGTTCCCGGCCCCGGTGGTGGATCTCGACCTGGCCGACCCGGATCCGGAGACGGGGGTGGGGGAGCTGCTCATCCGGGGGGCCAACGTGGTCATGGGCTACTGGAACAAGCCGGAGGCCACCGCCGAGGCGTTCGTGGACGGCTGGCTGCACACCGGGGACATGGCCCGGATCGACGGCGACGGATTCACCTACATCGTCGACCGGGCCAAGGACATGATCAACCGGGGCGGAGAGAACGTCTACAGCGTGGAGCTGGAGAACGTGCTGGCCGCCGCCCCCGGGGTCTTCGAGGTGGCGGTGGTCGGAGTGCCCGACGAGATGATGGGCGAGAAGGTCGGGGCGGTAGTGGTGCCGACCCCGGGGACCACCTTCGA
>DASXFR010000132.1:0-18089 GCA_036489495.1 Acidimicrobiales bacterium
CGATCATGCGACCCTAGTTCCACGTACGTTGCACGCCTAGGATGTCGAGTGACGGGTACACAGCCTCATAACCACTCTGACCTGCACTTATTTGAGCGCCCACGGAAGGAATCGAACCTTCGACCTGCGGTTTAGGAAACCGTTGCTCTATCCCCTGAGCTACGTGGGCGGGGTTCGAGCGAGAGGTTGGGTACGGCGACGACAGCGGTTCTCTCGTTCAACCTCCAATGGTAGGCCGTCAGAGACCCTCGGCTCTGTAACTTCTGCACCTAAGGATCCAGGGTCACGACGAACGCCGCGGCTCAGAATGGACCCGTCAACTCCCCCAGGGACGCCGTGAGTCGCAGGTTCTCGGAGTAGTCGACCGGACAGGCGATCACTGAGACCGAGTCAGCGGCCAGTGCCTCTTGGAGGGCAGGGAGGAGCTGGTCGGCGGCAGTGATCCGGTAACCCCGCGCCCCGAAACTCTCTGCGTAGGCCACGAAGTCCGGATTGGTGAATGCGATCTCCGTCGAATGGCCGATTTCCACTTCCATCTTCCATTTGATGAGGCCATAGGCATCGTCGACCCACACCAGAATGGTGATCGGCACCTTCTCGCGTAAGGCGGTCTCGATCTCCTGGGAGTTCATGAGGAACGCCCCGTCGCCGACGGCGGCCAGTACCCGGCAGTGGGGTCGGGCCAGCTTCGCCCCGATGGCGCCCGGCACCGAGAACGCCATGGTCGAAAGCCCGTTCGACAGGAGGCATGTGTTCGGCTCGTAGGTGGGAAACAAGCGCGCCATCCACATCTTCACGGCCCCGGTGTCTGCCAGGACAATATCTTGGCGATCGAGGGCCGCCCGGGTGTCGGCCACCACCCGCTGCGGTATGAGGGGAAAGCTGTCGTCGGTGGTCCCCCGCTCCAACTCCTCGGCCAGCAGTCTGCGGATGGTCTCGCCGCTGGTGGCCGGATCGAATCGCCGATTGGTGGCTTTCGACAGTGCATCGAGCGTCCGGCCGAGGTCCGCCTGCACCCCCACTTCGACGGAGTAGTGATTGTCGACCTCGGCCGGAAACGGGCTGAGATGGAGAATCCGCTTGTCTCCCTTCGGATTGATCCGTACCGGATCGAACTCCTGCAACTCGTACCCAACGGAGACGATCACATCGGCCTCGTCAAATCCAAAGTTGACGTAGTCGTGTTGCATGAAACCCACTGCGCCCAGGGCATTCGGGTGGTCGTCGGGGAACACCCCTTTCCCGTGGAAGGTGGTAGCAACCGGGACGCCCAACTGCTCGGAGAACCGGATAAGCGCCTCGCTGGCTCCCGCCCGCGCCGCACCATGTCCGGCCAGCACCACCGGACGCTGAGCACCAAGCAGGACCTGGGATGCCCGCTCGATCTGGGAATTCGACGGTTCGTCGGTCCGGGGAATATTGACCGGCAGGGGAATCGATGTGGCCGGGGCGGCCATCGATTCCACGTCCTCGGGCACGGCCAGGAACACCGCCCCCGGCCGCTCGGTCTGGGCCAGCTTGAACGCCTTGCGCATCATCTCCGGCACCGCCCCAGGGGTGGGGATCAGCGCCGCCCATTTCGTCACCGGGTCGAACATCGAGACCAGATCGACGCTTTGGTGTGATTCTTTGTAGATCCGGTTGAGCCCGACCTGGGCAGAGATGGCCACGATCGGGGTGCTATTGGTGGTGGCGTCTGCCGTTCCCAGAAGCAGGTTGATGGCCCCCGGGCCGAGGGTTGACGAGCACACCCCCGCCCGGCAGGTGATGCGGCCGTAGATCTCCGCCATGAACGAGGCCGCCTGTTCGTGGCGGACCAAGATGTACCGGATCGACGGCGAGCTGGAAATGGCCTCGGTGAAGAGGATGTTCTCCTCACCAGGAATCCCGAAGACGAATTCCACCCCCTCGTTCTCGAGACAGCGCACCAGCAGATCCGCAACCGTGGGTTCACCTTGGCTCACCCTCCCGATGGTAGGCGGAACGATTGGTTCAGTCATCCAAGGATCCGGCTTCGCGGTCAGACGGATCGGCAGACCCGCTTCACCAGCTGAGAACCTTGGAAGGAAGCGATATGGATCGCCACCTTGATGCGTCCGGCCAAGGGTCTGCATACGTGACCTACAGTTGGCATCGTCGTGCGCACCGATGAGATGGCGTCCTCGGATCTCCACAGGAAGGTTGCCGAATGAACTCCGCTGAGACTTCGGAATACCCGGTCATCCTCTTCGATATCGACGGGACCCTGATCATCACCGGTGGTGCCGGGGCCGAATCGTGGCGGAAGGCATTCGACGAGCTGTATGGGATCCCGGCCGACATCGGCGAATTCACCGATACCGGGATGACCGACCCAGAGGTCGGGCGAAAGACCTTCGAAGCGGTGCTGCACCGCAAGCCAACCCGAGCCGAATTCAGCAAGCTGCTCGAGCGACGCTTGCACTATCTCTACGGAGCCGTGGCCGACTCGAAGGACTACCGGGTACTCGACGGGGTGGAGGAACTCCTCCCCGAATTGATCGAAGAGGGGTACCTGCTCGGCATCGTGACCGGTAACGTGGAGGCCGCAGCCCATGTGAAGCTGCACCGGGCCAAGCTCAATCGGTTCTTCTCGTTCGGTGGCTACGGTTCGGACTCCACCGACCGGGGGAAGCTCACCAAAGTCGCTCTCGAGCGGGCCGGCTTGGTTTTTGGCGACCCGGTGAGCGCCGACCAGTGCCTAGCCGTCGGGGATACCCCTCACGACGCCGATGGGGCCCATGCCGCCGGGATCAAATGCGTGGGGGTGGCCAGCCACAACTTCAACGCTGAGCAGCTGCGTGAGGGCGGTGCCGACTACGTCATCAAGTCACTCACCGAGGGGCTCCCCATCTGACCCGCGCCATACATTCGTACCCAATCTAAGATCGGCAGTTGATGACGCGTCGCCGACGCGTCGACGGAGAGGGAGGATTGGCATTGTCCAGCGAGGAACTCCATGCCCCCCGCGAGCGACTGACGCCCGAGACCATCGCAATTCACCAGGCCACCGTCTCGTTGACGGAGGAGCTGGAGGCAATGGACTGGTACCGCCAGCGCGCCGATGACTGCGATGATCCCGAACTGAAGGCCATCCTCATCCACAACATGACCGACGAGATGGAGCACGCCGCCATGCTGATCGAGTGGTTGAGGCGCAACGTGCAGGAGTGGGACGTCGAACTCCGCAGGTTTTCCAAAACCAAGGGTTCCATCGCCGGGGCCGGGGACTGACCCGGCGGAAATCGTGCCCTACGGGCGGTCGGGGGCCGATGCGATGGCATCGGCGACTGACTCGTGAACAGGGAAGATCTCGGTCAGCTGGGTAATTTTGAATATCTTGAGGACCTTCGATTGAATGCACGCCAAGTGCACTGACCCCTCTTTGGCCAGGGCCTTCTTTCGGGCGCCCACCAGTGCTCCGAGCCCGGTCGAGTCGATGAAGTCGACACCGGCCATGTCAATGATGAGGTCGACCTGTCCGTCGGCGATGAGATCGTCGAGTTTCTCGGTGAGCAGAGGGATCGTAGAGAGGTCGATCTCTCCCTGGGCAACCACGACGGTGGCAAAGCCTTCCGTCCGAGTGGCCACGATCAGGTCTGCCGAGCCTTCCTCCATCTACCGCACGCTCCTTGACGTTCACGCCGTGAAGAATGGCCTCAAAACCAATCACAATATCGCCATGCTCGGCACCCGGAACTCTAACATGACCCCGACGAGGGCCATCCTGGAGCAATTGTCGCTCACCCGGCTCTTTACGCGCTAGGAAACCATTTGTAAGGTGGTCAAATGGTCGAACCGGCCAAAGGCCCAGCCAAACCCGGGAGGGCCGACACCGTTGGCGAGTTGTTGGCTGCCGGCGGCGAGGTGGGCGGCGACTTGTCGGCGGTTGATTGGGCTTCGACCCCGGTTGGTGTAACGGATTCGTGGCCGGAGAGTCTGATCAATGCCTTGCGTCTTCTGATGGGCTCGCGCTTTCCGATGTGGATGGCATGGGGCCCGGAGTTGACGTTCTTCTGCAACAACGCGTATCGCCGCAACACCCTCGGGAACAAGTATCCCTGGGCGTTGGGAAAGCCCGCCTCCGACGTATGGGCTGAAGTTTGGGGAGACGTCGGGCCCCTCGTCGAGCAGGCGATGAGCACCGGCACCGCCACCTGGGATGAAGGGATGTTGCTGTTCCTCGAGCGCAACGGCTACGAGGAGGAGACCTATCACACCCTCTCCTATAGCCCGCTCACCGATGACGAGGCAGGCATCGTCGGCGTGCTGTGCGTGGTCAACGAAGTCACCGACCAGGTCATCGGCGAACGTCGGATGTCAATTCTGATCGAATTGGGTTCCGGGCTGACAAAAGCCGAATCCGAATCCGATGTCTTGGCAGCCGTCGACGGTCGTCTCAGCGCAGAGCCTCGCTCGTTTCCCTTCACCCTGATGTACCTGTTCGATGAGGACGGAAGTAGTGCGCGTCTGGCTTGCTCTCCGGGCATCCGGGCATTCCACCCGATCGCACCGCCGATGATCGAGATGTCCGACGACAATCCGCCCTGGCCGGTGGCCGCCATGGCCAACGGAAAAACGGTGATCATCGAGGACCTCGCCCGGCGCTTCTCCTCCATCCCGGTCGGTGCCCTCAACAAGGCTCCGACCCAGGCTCTGGGGGTGCCGCTGTTGCAGCGAGGCCACGCCGATCCCTATGGGTTCCTTGTCTTCGCACTCAACCCCTACTTGCCGGTGGACGCCGGCTACACCGGATTTCTGGACCTCATCGCCGGCCAGGTGGCCGCCAGCATCACCCGAGCTCGCGCCTTCGAGTTCGAGCGGGTTCGGACCGCAGACCTCGCCGAGCTGGATCGGGCCAAGACCGCCTTTTTCACCAATATCAGTCACGAACTTCGTACACCGTTGACCCTGCTCCTCGGCCCGGCAACCGACGCGCTCGCCGACAAGGACCACCCTCTGGCGACGGCGCAACAGGCCCGTGTCGAAGTCATGCACCGAAACGCCGCGCGGCTGCTCAAACTGGTCAATGTCCTGCTCGACTTCTCCCGGCTGGAAGAGGGCCAAGCCGAACCCAAGTTCGAAGCCCTCGACCTGGCCCGTTTCACCGCCGACGTGGCCAGTATGTTCAGCTCCGCGGTCGAACAGGCCGGACTCATGTTCACCGTCGACTGCCCAGCGTTGGACGAACCCGTCTACGCGGATCCGGACATGTGGACCAAGATCGTGTCCAACCTGCTTTCCAACGCTCTGAAAGCCACCTTCACCGGCGGCATCACGATCGCACTTGCAGCCGGCGACGGGCAGGCCGTCCTGAACGTCTCCGACACCGGCATCGGTATCGAGGCGAAAGAACTCGATCATCTCTTCGAGCGCTTCCACCGGGTCACCGGAGTCCGCTCCCGGAGCCACGAAGGATCGGGGATCGGATTGGCGCTGACCGCGGAATTGGTCGATCTCCACGGCGGCACGATCGTGGCGGAAAGCACTCCCGGCCAAGGGACTCGATTTTCGGTCCGAGTACCGCTGGGAATGGCTCATCTCCCTGCCGAGCAGGTTGCCCTGACCCCAACCGGAGGAGCCACCAACATCTTTCGGGAGACCGAAGGGTTCCTGGCCGAGTCGTCCCGCTGGCTCGACTATGAGGCCAGGTCTCGCACCGCCGACCCGACCGCCACCTTTCCAGTTCCAAACGACGTCCACGACGATCGATTGAGGATCCTGGTTGTCGACGACAATCTCGACATGCGGGAGTACATCGTCGGGCTGCTGGCCGACCACTACAGGGTCGAGACCGCACCCGACGGAGTCGTCGCCCTCAATTTGGCACGTGCGTCTCCGCCGGACCTGGTGCTCACCGACGTGATGATTCCCGAACTCGACGGGTTCGGCCTCCTTGCCGCCATGCGCTCGGACGCCACCACCATGCATGTGCCGATCGTGATGCTCTCGGCTCGGGCGGGGGACGAGGCCACCATTGAGGGATTGGAGGCCGGCGCCGACGACTATCTGACCAAGCCGTTCACCGGCCGCGAGCTTTTGGCTCGCATCCGCTCCAACCTCGAACTCGACAGAGTCCGGCGTCTGGTAGCCGAATTGGAGGGGAAGCAGGCGCTTCTCGATCAGGCGCAGCGGATGGCTCACGTCGGGAGTTGGGAATTCGATCTCAAATCCGAAACAATGACCGGCTCCGACGAATTCTTCCGTCAGATCCGACTCGATTCAAACGAGTTGCTTCGCCGCGGCATCGCCAGGGTCATACGCCAGGTGCATCCCGACGACGTCGATCGGATCAACTCGGCGATGAAAGCCGCCACCGAGGGAGAGGTGATCAACTTCGAGGTGCGGGTAGCAGACGCCGACGGTGAGGAGCGGACCTACCACACGGTCGGTGAAATGGTCAGCGACGCCGAGGGCCAACCGATCGGGCTGCGGGGAAGCATCCAGGACATCACCGGACGGATCAAGGCCAAGCAGGCGGCAGACCTCGCGGCGGCGGAGAAAGAGGCGGCGGCCCGGGAGAAACAGATCGCCGAGGAATTGCAGCGGAGCCTCCTCCCGGAGCGGACATTCGCTCCTCACCAGTTGAAAGTGGCGACCCATTACCAAGCCGGCGTCGGCGACACCCGGGTCGGGGGCGATTGGTACGACGTCATCGAGCTCGACCGCGGCCGCACCGCCCTGGTGGTGGGAGACGTCATGGGCCGGGGGATCCGGGCGGCGGCCGTCATGGGCCAACTCCGGGCGACCATCCGGGCCTACGCCCAACTCGACCTGCCGCCGTCCCGGGTCCTCGAGTATCTGGACGCCACCGTCCGGGACATCAGCGAGGAGAAGATCGTCACCTGCGTCTACGCGGTCTTCAATCCGGATGACTCAAGCCTGGTCTATGCCAACGCCGGCCACCTCCCGCCGCTGGTGCGGTCCCCGGTTGGATCGACCCGCCGCCTGACCGGAACCTTCGGGCCACCCCTGGGTACCGGTCCACACGATCTGGTGGAGACCAGATTGGTCCTGTCTGCCGGTGACGTCCTCACGCTGTACACCGACGGCCTGGTGGAACAACGCGGTAATGACATCGAAGATGGGATCCACGAACTGGAAGCCGCGCTCGGTATCAACCGAGGTCCAGTCGAAGATCTCCCCTTGGCGTTGGTCGACACGTTGCTCCCTCACGGGTCCGACGACGATGTGGCGGTACTTGTCGCCGAAGTTCCCGGCGACGGCCCAGAGACGGAATTCGCGGCCTTGGCCGTCCCCCGGGTGGCGGAATCAGTGGCCGGGGTCCGAAGGTTTGCCCGCAACGTGCTTACCGGTTGGGAGATCGCCCCCGACGTGATCGGCGATGTAGTCCTGGTGGTGAGCGAGCTGGTCACCAATGCCATCCTCCACAGCCGGTCGCCGATCGAACTCCGGCTCAGCCGTACTTTGGACCGGTTGCTAGTTGCCGTTCACGACGGCACCACCGCGGTGCCCCGCCGGCTGCAACCCAACCCGGATGCCGAACACGGTCGGGGCATCCAGCTCGTGTCCGTCATCGCCGAGCAGTGGGGGGTCCGACCCAGCGAACACGGCAAGTCGGTGTGGTGCGAAATTGATACGAGGGCCCCAACCATCTGAGCCGGCCCTCCGCCGGATGGCCAGGGGCCCGGCTGTGTTAGATGGGTGGCGGGCAATCAGGTCACTCCTCGGGGTCGCAACTGGATGCTGATGCGCGGGCCAACCGGCCGGACGGTCTTGGGGATGGTGTGCTGCCAGGTGCGCTGACAACTCCCACCCATCACCAAGAGGTCCCCCTCACCGACCTCGAACCGGCGCGCCGGCCCGCCGGACTTCGGGCGTAGCAGGAGGCGGCGCCGGGCTCCGAGCGAAATGATTGCCACCAACGTGTCGACGATGCTGTCCCGCCCGATGGTGTCCCCATGCCAGGCCACGCCGTCCCTTCCATCTCGATAGAGGCAGAACCCAGTAGAGAGGAACGGGCCGCCGGTTTCCTTGGCATAGTGGGCGCTGAGCGCCGCCCTGGCCCGATCGAAGATCGGATGCGGCAGCGCCTCGTCCTCGCCGTAGAAGGCCAGGAGGCGGGGGACGTCAACCGTTCGGTCGTATATCTTCCGTCGCTCCGACTTCCACGGAACCGCATCCACCAACTGTTCGAACAGGGGAGCCGCGCCGGTGACCCAGCCGGGGAGCAGATCGACCCAGGCGCCATCGGTCAGATCAGTCCGCTCCACCCCCTCGAGTGAGCGGATCCCGATTTCCTCACCGGTATCAAAAAGTGAACCTTGCAGGGCGGACATTCCGATCCGAGTGTATACGAACACATGTTCGCTTCTATCCCGGCGGCTCCCGGCGAGATAATCCCGTCGTTTGGCCAGCTCATGGGCCTGAGATCCTTGGCACCTACCGGCCAACCGCCTTTTCGAGCTCCGACTTGTTCATGTTCGAGCGGCCGTTGATCCCCTTCCGGCGAGCCTCCTCGTAGAGCTGGTCACGGGTCCTTCCGCCCGCCCCCCGGTGCGAGCGCAACCCACCCCGCCGTCCCGAGGAGATGTCCCGCGTCGAGGTACGACTGGACCTGGCCGCCTCACCCGACCGGGCCCGCTCCTTGTTGACGGTGCGAGCCGCGATCTGTTCAGCTTCCTTCTGGCTGTCGCCGCGATTCTCGAGGCCCGTCTTTATGTGCTTGTACTGACGCTCGCGCTTGTTGCTCCAGGTTCGCGACGGCATTGGGTCCTCCTTTGTTCGTTCGTCGTTGCTTGCCCTCTACCTACCCGATCGTCGCTTCGGGTATGCGCCGAAATCGATCGACGACGTTGTGCCTTGTCAACCAGTGCGTGAGCGCGACGATCGTGATCCATGTTTTGCAATTCGCCGAGGTGGGTACAAGGTTGCACATCGCGCCAACCAGCGCCTACCCGAAAGAGAGGAACGAATGGCTGACAAAGACAGCGGTCCTCAAGAAGGACTCAAGGGGATTGTCGAAGGACTCAAGGGGAAGATCAAAGAAGCGACGGGGGCCTTGACGGACAAGGACGAATTGCGCAAGGAGGGACAGGCCCAGCAAGACAAGGCCGACGCCCAGCGCCAGGTGGCCATCCGGGAAGCACAAGCCGAGAAGGCCAGGGTCACGGCTGAGGCCCACGAAGCTCAGCAACGTAGCCATCAGAGATAGGCGCGGAGCATGACCGCGCTGGGTTCCGCTTGATTCCATGGCTTCGGAGAACCCGGCCGCGGCCCTGAGCGAGGGGGTCGACAACCCGATCTATGTCGTCTGCGTCGGCCACGACGGACAGCGAGCCGGATGCGTGGCTGGTTACGTCACCCAGTGCAGCCTCGACCCAGTGAGGTTCCTGGTGTGCATTTCGAAGGCCAATTACACCTACGGAGTCGCCAGCCACGCGGACGGCTTGTCCCTCCATCTGCTCGGCTCGGGGCAACACGCCCTCGCCGTCTTGTTCGGGCACCTCACCGGGGACACATCGGACAAGTTCAGCCAGTGCGAGTGGACGACCGGGGAAACCGGGGCGCCGCTCCTTCGACAATGCGCGGCATGGATGGAGGGTTCGGTGATGGCGAAGCACGATGTCGGCGACCATGTCGCCTTCTTGGTCTCTCCGGTCCATGGAGGAGCCGGACCCGAAAAAGGCCAGCTGACGGTCAAGCAGACGAGTGACATCGAAGCCGGGCATTCCGCCTAGGCCGCCCGTTGTCCCGATCCGCCGATCACCGATGAAAAGTCCAGGTCGGATCACAACTTCCTGAGGCCGAGGATTCATCTTGGTACCGGGCGGGTAGAACGAGTGGGCAATCGATTGACCCGAAAGGTGAATGCGTTGTCGAGTATCCCGTTCGAAGAAGCCGACGAAATAGATTTTGAGTCCCACACCCGGCCAATGGCTCGGGTCGCCCTTGGTATGGGCGCCAGCCTTGTCGCGATGTGGATATGCCCGTTGATCATGGCCCTCGGTGCAATGGCCTCGCTAGGCCGCGCCACGCTTGAAGATGCCACTCCGGATCCGGGACCCGTGGACCAGCCGACGGAGTTCCCTTCCATTCGGGCCGCCTAATGGGTTGCAGCCAGGCCATCTGACAGGCTTGGTTCCCAGCAGCCAATGGGTCGAGGGCAGCCGTCGTCACCCGGGGCGGGACTCCAGGGGATAACGCTGGAAATGGCATGCAATAGTTGGGCAATCGGCTCCGGTCGCGGTGCTTTCGGGGCCAGAGCGAGGAGACGTACCGATGCCCAACGATCCCGACCTGATCTCCGTAGCCGCCGACTCCGGTGTCTGCATTGTCACCATCAACCGTCCGGAGCGGCGCAATGCCGTGGACCGGGTGACGGCGGCCGCGCTGGCTGACGCCTTTCGGAAATTCGACGCCGATCGGGATGCGTCGGTGGCGATTCTCACCGGTGCAGCCGGCACCTTTTGTGCCGGCGCCGACTTGAAAGGCCTGACCGAGGGCCGAGGCAACCTGGTCACCGAAGTGGGCGATGCGCCGATGGGGGTTTCTCGACTCCGACTCTCGAAGCCGGTCATCGCCGCCATCGAAGGGTTCGCGGTGGCCGGAGGCCTGGAGCTGGCACTGTGGTGCGACCTGCGAGTCGCGGCCCGTGATGCCACCCTTGGCGTCTACTGCCGGCGGTTCGGCGTCCCGCTGGTCGACCTCGGGACCATCCGACTCCCCCGCCTCATCGGTCACAGCCGGGCCATGGACCTGATCCTCACCGGACGCGGGGTGAGCGGCGAAGAGGCGTTCACCATGGGCCTGGTCAACCGGGTCACCGAGCCGGGTGCCGCGTTGGAACGGGCGGTCGAGCTCGCTCACCAACTGGCGGGTTTTCCCCAGAGCTGTATGCGGCACGACCGTCTCTCGGCCATCGAGCAGTGGGACCTCGGGGAGCCCCAGGCGGTGATCAACGAGGTTCGCCACGGTCTGGTCACCATCGCCAGCGGCGAGACGCTCGAAGGCGCCGCCCGCTTCAATGCCGGCACCGGTCGGCACGGCGACTTCACCATGGGGTAGCGCCGCCGCGGGCAACCGATACGGTTGGACATGCCTGCGATGACGGTCGGCGAGCTCCAGCAATTTCTCCTGGACGGGTTCCCGCTCGACCCTCCCACCTTCGTCGTCGAGGACATGGGCGACGACACCATCTGGGTCCGACTTCCGATCCTGCCTTCCCACGGTCGGCCGGGTGGCACTGTCTCCGGTCCGGCGCTGATGTCCCTGGCCGACTGCACCGCCTGGCTTGCCATCGTCGGCCATATCGGACCGGTGCCATCGGCGGTGACCACCAGCCTCCACATCGACTTCTTGCGCAAACCGGCACTGGTCGACGTGGTGGCCATCGGGACGGTCTTGAAGCTGGGAACCCGGCTGGCCGTGGTGGAGGTGGCCATGGCTTCGGACGGCGGCGACGAGGTGATCGCCAAGGCACAAGTCACCTACTCGATCCCTCCTGACCCGGGCGACGAACGCCAGTAGGGTAGGGCGGGCATCGAAGAGGCTCGACATCAGGAGGGGATCTCGTCATGCACGACCTGGTCATCCGAGGGGGAACCGTCGTCGACGGCACCGGAGCGGCGGCGCGGACTGCGGACATCACGGTGGACGACGGCCGGATCACCGGAGTCGGCGAATTTCCGGGGGAGAGCGCGTCCCGAACGGTGGACGCCGATGGGCTGCTGGTCACCCCGGGATGGGTCGACATCCACACCCACTACGACGGTCAGGCGACCTGGGACGAGGTACTGGCCCCGAGCAGCTGGCACGGGGTCACCACCATCGTCATGGGCAATTGCGGCGTCGGCTTCGCCCCAGCCCGACCGGATCAACACCCGTGGCTGATCGGTTTGATGGAAGGGGTGGAGGACATCCCCGGCTCGGCCCTGGCCGAAGGCATCACCTGGGACTGGGAGTCCTTCCCGGAGTACCTCGACACCCTCGGCCGGCGGAACTGGACCCTGGACGTCGGCACCCAGATCGCCCACGGCGCGGTCCGCTCCTACGTGATGGGCGAGCGCGGCGCCCGCAACGAGCCGGCCGCCCCGGAGGACATCGCCGCCATGAAGCATCTGGTCAAGGAGGCGATCGCGGCCGGGGCCCTCGGCTTCTCCACCTCCCGGACCATCGCCCATACCGCCATCGATGGCGAACCGGTGCCGGGGACCTACGCGGCCGAGGACGAGCTGTTCGGTATCGGGAGCGCCCTCGGGGAATTGAAAACCGGGGTCTTCGAGCTGGCCCCGGCCGGGGTGGCCGGCGAAGACCTCATCGGGCCGGCCAAGGAAGTCGACTGGATGCGGCGGCTGTCGGTCGCCATCCGGCGGCCAGTCACCTTCGCTCTGGTGCAGGTCGACTCCGCCCCCGACCTCTGGCGCCAGCTGATGGACGAGTCGCTGCGGGCGACCTCGGAAGGCGCGGATATCTGGCCCCAGGTCGGCGGCCGGGCCACCGGATTGCTGTCCGGTCACTTCACCTCGTTCAGCCTGTTCGACCAGATTCCCGCCTACCAGGACCTCAAGGCCAAGGGCCTCGCCCCGGCCGAGCTCATCGAGGGCCTCCGCCGGCCCGAGGTCCGGCAGTCCATCGAGTCGTGGATCCCCGAGAGTCCCGGCTCCCGGGCCCGCATGGAGCAGGCCTACCGGTCCACCTATGCCCTCGGCAGCCCGCCGGAGTACGAACCCGGCCCCGAGCGGTCGCTGGCCGGCCTGGCCGCCGCCTCCGGCCGGACCCCACTCCAGGTCGCCTACCAGGCGATGCTCGACGACGACGGCCGCGGGCTGCTCTACGTGCCGATCCTCAACTATGCCAACGGTGACCTCGAGCCGGCCCGGGAGATGTTGCTCCATCCCCGGTCGGTGGCGGGGCTGGCGGACGGGGGGGCCCATTGCGGGGTCATCTGCGACGCTTCCCAGCCCACCTTCATGCTCACCCACTGGACCCGCGACCGGGTACGCGGCGAGCGGCTGCCGCTCGAGTGGACGGTGAAGAAGCAGACCCACGACACCGCCCGGCTGTACGGGCTCACCGACCGGGGCACCCTCGAAGCCGGGGCCATCGCCGACCTCAACCTCATCGACTACGACGGTCTGCAGCTCGGGAATCCGACGGTGATCGCCGACCTCCCGGCCGGGGGGATGCGGCTGGTCCAGGACGCCACCGGCTACGTCGAGACCATCAAGTCGGGGGTCACCACCTTCTCGGATGGCAAGGACACCGGAGCCCGGCCCGGGGCCCTGGTGCGGGGCGCCCGCTAACCATCCCGGCGGGCGGCGGCCGGGTCACCGGTCGGCGGGATCGAGGGTGGCCGGCGCCAAGGATGTCGCGGCGGTTCCGGCGGCGGCGTCAGCGGCCCGTTCGGCGTTCATCCTCCGGGTGATCCAGCGCTCCACGAAAAAGGCGAGGAACGGCACGAATCCTCCGCAGACCACGAACAGGATCCGGCCCAGATGCCAGCGGGCCCGGCGGGCCAGGTCGGCGCCGGCGACCAGATAGACGATGTAGAGGTAGCCGTGGATAGGGGCGACGATCTCGGCCACGATCTTGTGATGTCCCCAGTACTGCAGCGGGATGGCCACGAACACCAGAATCACCAGGGCTGTCCCCACGATGTAGGCCATCACCCGGTAGCGGAGCATGGCTCCGGCGATCGGGTCGGCCTTCCTGGTCTTCGGTGCCTTAGCTTTCAACCCGGTTTCGGGCACGTCTACCATCGCTTCCTGTCCGGACCGGCGTTGAGCTCGGCCAGATACCGGTTGTACTCGGCCAACTCGGGATCCTCCTCATCAGCGTCCTCGACCTCGACCTCGGCGTCGGTGAGCCCCGGATCGGGTCCCGACCCCGACGGTGCCGGATGGGCCGGCGAGCCGACCAGGGTTGCGGCGTTGGTAGTGGCGGCCGCGCTGGCCTCCGGGGCAGCCCGGTGCTTCGATCGCCGACCCCCGCTGAGCGCCCAGCCCGGCTCCTCCTCCGGACCCAACGGCTCACCGTCCGGCCCCCGCCTCGTCTCCTGGCGGCGGGTGAATGGGACGGGGTCGTCGTGGATCAGCTGCCACCACACGTAGATGGCGTACCCGGCGAACAACGGCCACTCGAAGGTATAGGCCCAGCTGAGGGTGTTGCCGTTGTAGGCCCGCTCGAACTGCCAGTTGGTCAGCAAGGCAAACGTCGGCAGCAGGACCAGCAGAGTGATGTGCATCCCGATGCGGCGGGGGGTGAAGTATCGCTGCACCCGCCTAGCGTACCGCCCACCTCCGACGGCTCCCATTCGCCGCCGGTCCGGAGATCCACCAGCTTGGGGCCCCGATTTCTTAAGATCTCGTCGTGTACCCGGGGTTGTCACACCCCCGCCGTACCTTCCCCTCCATGACCTACACCACCGAACCCCCTGACCTGTTCCGACCGGATATCGAAATTCGGGTCAGCACCCGAAGGAAGAAGACGGCCGGGGCCCACTGGGAAGGCGACCGCATCATCGTGGTCGTCCCCTCCCATCTGCGTGGCGTCGACCGGGACGAGATGGTGGACCACCTGGCCCGCCGGCTGCAGCGGCACCGCCCGCACCTCCACGCCTCCGATGCCTATCTCGAGGAGCGGGCGCGAGTGTTGGGGGACAGTTATCTCGAAGGTATCCGGGCGGCTTCGATCCGGTGGTCCACCGCCCAGGCCAAGCGATGGGGATCCTGCACGGTGCTGACCCGGGAGATCCGGATCTCCGAGCGCCTCCGGCTGGCGCCGGGCTGGGTGCTCGACGCGGTCATCGTCCATGAGTTGGCCCACCTCATCGAGCCCAACCACAACCCGCGTTTCAAGGCGCTGGAGAACCGCTACCCCCGTCGCCGGGAGGCCGATGCCTTTCTGGACGGCTACTCGCTGGGCCTGTACATGCCCGAGGACGGGGGGACGTCTGGACAGGGCGGCTGCGACGACGAGAGCGACGACGTCGCCTAGCGCTCAAGCAGTCAAGCGCGGCGGTCGAACCCCAGCCGGAAGGACCGGACGGCGCCGACGAAGATGTTCGCCTCGATCTCGGGCGGCTCGATCACCGACAGGTTGGTGATCCGCCGGGTAAGCCGCTCCATCAGCATCCGGAGTTCGAACCGGGCCAACGGCGCCCCGAGGCAGAAATGGGTTCCGAACCCGAACGACACCTGCGGATTGTGCTCCCGGCGGATATCGAAGGTGTAGGGATCATCGAACACCTCCTCGTCCCGGTTGGCCGACGGATACAGGAGGATCACCCGGTCCCCCGCCTCCATGGCGACCCCACCGACGGTCACCGGCTGGGCGGCAGTCCGGAAGAAGTTGTTCAACGGAGTCACCCACCGGACCATCTCCTCCACCGCGCCGGGAACCAACGACGGGTCGACAGCCATGGCATCCCACTGGTCGGGGTGGGCGCAGAATTCGGCCAATGACCGGGTGATGACGGTGCGGGTCGTCTCGGCTCCACCGGAGATCATCAGCCCTGTCTCGTTCATGATGGTGTCACCGGCCATCGGACATCCGTCGATCTCCGCATGGGTCCACACCGAGATCAGATCGTCGGCGGGTTGCACCCTCCGGGCGGCGGCCACCTCGTTCAGCACCTCGGCGAACTCCATGATCGCCTCGACGAAGCCCTGCCCCGCCTCCAGGTCGTTGGCCGCCTTGTCGTAGCGCATCAGCCGCTCCGACCACGACTTGATGTCCGTCCAGCGGTCCTCGGAGAAGCCGAGGAGCAAGGCGGTGAGCCGGGCCGGCAGCGGGGCGGCCAACTCGGACACGATCTCCACCTCGCCGCGATCGATCCAGGTGTCGATGAGCCCATCCATGATCCGGGCGAGTTGGGGCTCGAGGCTGCGCACCGCCTTGGGGGTGAACCGGCGGGAGATGAGTTTCCGCTGCTGGCTGTGACGCGGATCATCGAGGGAGATCATGTTGTCCTCCCCGGGGGCGTAGATCGACCGGTATCCCTGACCGCTGAGGAAGACGTCGTCGCGTCGCTCCACCTCGACCACGTCGGCATGGCGAGTGACCGCCCACAGGTCGTTCTTCTCGTCTCGGGCCAGCGGGTGGTGGTGGCGCAGCTGTCGGAGCGCCTGGTGCATGGACTCGATGTCGACGTAGAACTCGGGGTCCAACAGGTCGGGCATGGCCGACGACGGCTGGGCGGTCGGCGTACCGGTCACGGTTTCGGCCATGCCGAGATGCTAGCCAGCCGGCGTCCGGTTGAGATTGGGCCCGGGAGGGCAGGTGGGGGCGATGAGGTCTCGGTCTCGACGCCGGGTGCCGGGCAGCCCGGTCGCCGACGCGCTACAACTATCGGGTGTCCTACCTCCTGGCGGTGACCGCCGCCTTCGTCAATGCCCTCACGTCGGTGTTGCAGCGGATCGGGGTGGAGTCGGCGCCGTCGTCCGCCACCATGCGGTTGAGCCTGATGGCCCACGCCGTCCGGCGGAAGATCTGGCTGGTCGGGTTCGGCCTGATGCTGGTGGTGTTCGTCCTCCAGGCCACCGCCCTGCGCCTCGGCCAGCTGAGCGTGGTCCAGCCGGTGCTCACCACCGAACTGCTGTTCCTGTTGATCATCCTCGCTGTCTGGTTCCGCTATCACCTGGGTTGGCGGGAATGGACCGGCTCGATTGCCATCGTGGTTGGCCTGGGGGGCTTCTTTTTGGCCGCCCATCCGAGTGGCGGCAACCTCAACCCGGACGACCGACAGTGGATCGTGGCTTCGGCGCTGCTGATCGTAGCCATCACCGGGTTCATCCTCGGCGGCATGCGGGGCCCCCGCTGGTGGCGGGCTGCCTCCTTCGGCACCGCCACCGCCATCACCGCGGCGTACAGTGCCGCCCTGACCAAATCGACCACCATCTTCATCTCCCGCGGGTGGGGCCATGTCTTCACCCACGCCCAGCCCTACCTGCTGGCGGTGACCGGGCTCGGCACCGTGTTCCTCATCCAGAACGCCCTGCATGCCGGGCCGATCACCGCGTCACGGACAACGATGGTGACGGTGAACCCGCTGGTCAGCATCCTCATCGGGATCAACCTGTTCGGCGACCAGCTCCGTGGCGGCGTGCTGCGGACGGTGATGGAGTGCGTCGCCCTCGCCGTGCTGATCGTCGGGGCGGTGGTGTTGGCCCAGACCAAACTGGTGGTGGGCGAGATCGGCGCCGATGGTGTCGGCGAGCTACTGGCGACCGCCCGTCAGCGCGGGTCGCAACCGGTAGTCATCATCCCCGAAGCCGACGTCGCCCCAGAACTCTGAGCACCGACGATCTCGGACGGAAGGGCGGGCGGACGCCGCCCCCGGCCACCCGACCCCGGCCGCCCGGGCCAGCAGTGCGGAGATCTCCAGCGCTTCCGGCCCCAGCTCGTCGGCCATGGCCGCGAACAGCGCGGCGGTGACCCGGGCGTCCCCCAACGCACTGTGGTGGTCGTCCCAGGTCAGCCCGAAATAATCGCAGCAGTCGACCAACTTGGCCTTGCCGTACAGGCCCATCCGGGTGCGAGCCACGGTCAGGGTGTCGAGGATCGGCACCTCGCCGACGGTCAGGCCGTCCCCGCCGTATCGATGGCACTCGGCCCGGAGGAACCCCAGATCGAACCCACCCACGTTGTGACCGACGATGACCCGACCGGAGAGCAGCTCGGCCAGGTAGGGATGCACGTGGCCGAAGGTGGGGGCGCCGGCGACCATGTCGGGGGTGATCCCGTGGACATGGGTGGGGCCGGGGTCGCACCCCGGATCCAGGACCGTGGAGAAGGCGTCCAGCTCGACTCCAGCCGGATCGGTGACCACCACCGCCACCTCGACGATCCGGTCGTTGGTCGCCGAGAACCCGGTGGTCTCCACGTCGACCACCGCGAACCCGGGCCGAATCACATCGGTGGTATTCACAACCCCCACGGTAAATGGAGGGTGTGACAAAGCTGGGGATGGCGGAACCTGTCAACCCGAATGAGACACCGATGGGTCAGATCGCCGGGGCTGCCAAAGGCGCCTCCTCAGGGCGGTTGATCCAAAAGACCTCAGGGATCCGGGGTGCCTGGGGCGGGGTCCGGAACCGGTGGGGCATGGA
>DASXFR010000099.1:0-33967 GCA_036489495.1 Acidimicrobiales bacterium
GATGCCGTCTTCGAGTTCGTCCGGCGCTGTGTAGCCGCCCCGAGCTGCTGGCGGGCGATGACCTCACGACGGCCCTGGAATGAAGGTCGGGAAGAACGCGCCCTGGCCCACTTGCTGCCGGTGATCGGGCAAATCCTTACCGCCAGCCAGAACGCGGGAGCCGCACGCGAGGATGTCAGCCCGACCGACGTGGTGGTGCTGTTGATGTCGGTCCGGGCCGTCGCGGATCTCTGCGACGCGGACGCCCCCAGCGCGTCGCGGCGTTTTCTGGACTTGGCGCTGGATGGAATGCGGACAAGGCAGACACCTACGACTCGCCCCCCGGTCACCGCCAAACAACTTGGCCGTTTGCTCACCACCCGTCAAAACCCACCCGTCTCTGGTTGACAGACCGGGTCGGGGTCGGCGGCTCCGAGGCGGAGCCAACCCCACCAGTGGCTGATGGCAGCGGCGCGGGCCTCACAGATCTGATGACACAATGAGGAATGCCGAACATTTCCAGGGTTGGGTCCCGTTGGGCTGAACGACCCCTCATCGGTATCGCCGTCGGTCGTATCCCACTCAACGATCGGGTCGTCGACGGGACCCAGCGCGACTATGGCGATCGGATCGCCGACGCCGGGGGGTTCCCCCTCCAACTCCTGGGGCGGTCCGACCTGCCACTGAGCACCGTCCTCCCGCACCTGGACGGGATCGTGCTCCCCGGAGGCGGCGACATCGCCCCCGAGCTCTACGGAGCCGAGCCGTCCGACGAGACCGGGGGGGTGGACATCGAACGCGACCGCGCGGAGATCGCCCTCTTCACCGAGGCGACGGCCGTCGGCCTTCCAGTCCTGGCCGTCTGCCGAGGCATCCAACTGGTGAATGTGGCTCGGGGGGGCACCCTCGTGCAACACCTGCCGGCCCAGACCTCGGAGCCCCACCTGATCGTCGAACGCCGCCGTGAACTGGTCCATACCGTCCGTATCGGCCCCGATAGCGAACTCGCGGACATTATCGGGCCGGGGGACCTGGGGGTGAACTCTCTCCACCATCAGGCGGTCGACCGGATCGGCCATGGCCTGCGGGTCGTTGCCTGGGCCGAAGACGGGACTGTCGAGGGACTCGAGGACCGGGATCGGCGCGTTGTCGCCGTGCAATGGCATCCCGAACAGCTGCCCGACCAGCCCCGCGAGATGCGCCTGTTCGCGTGGTTGATTGAACAGGCAAGCCATCGCCGCCGGCCGCCGTATGACCGCGCGGGCGCTGGCGGTGGTTCAGGTGGCGATGACCTGGCTGTCTGACTCGACGGCCAGGGTCTGGGCCAGAAACCGGGTCATGGTGGCCAATAGGAGCCGGCGGGATGAGACGTGCCGGTACTCGTGGCCTTCTCCGGCCAGCTCGAGGTAGTCGACCTCGCTCCCCAGCGCCTGGAGGGCGGCGACCAGCTGGTGGGCCTCGTTGACCGGCACGTTGGTGTCGAGCTCGCCGTGCACCACCAGTAACGGCACCCGGATCCGGTCGGCCATCCGTAACGGCGAGAGATTGGCCAGGAGCAAGGCGTCCTGGACCGGATCGCCGTATTTGGTGACTGCGGCCTTGCCGATCCACGGCTCGGTATCCCGATAAAAGGTGGTGAGGTCAGACATCCCGCAGATGTCGACGCCGGAGGCGAATGCCCCGGGGAAGTGGGTCAAGGCCATGAGCACGGCGTAGCCACCGTAGGACCGCCCGCTGACCGCGATCCGCCCGACATCGGCGAGGCCCTCCGAGGCGAGCCATCCTGCACACGCGGCAACGTCGCCGATGGCAGCGAGGCGTCCATACCGGTCGTCGGCATGCACGAACGCCCGCCCGAAACCGGAGGATCCCCGGATATTCGGTGCCAGCACCACGATGCCGGCGGCGGCCAGCAGTTGGTATTGGGGGTTGAAGACTGGACGCTCCTGGCTTTCCGGCCCGCCGTGCACGCTCACCACCGCCGGCCCGGCCTGGCCTTTCTGAGGACGGTAGAGCCAGCCGGTGACGGTCAGGCCGTCGTGGGATTCGAACCGCTCGAGGGTCGGCTCCACCAGCTCTCGGCCGTCCATGATCGAAGGTGTGAGCGGACGCCAGGCGCCGGTGTCCAGGTCGAGTTCCCACAGCCTGGACGGCGAGTGGTAGCCCTCGACGGCAAGGACGGCGCGGGCGCCGTCGCGTGACACGACGCCGCCGTTGATCACGGAACCGGGAAGGTCATCGAAACGCCGGCAAGCGCCCGAGTCGATGTCGAGCAACTCGAGCTCGCTCAGGCCCTCGACGTTCCAGGCCAGCAGCATCCGGCCGCCGTCATCGTCGCAATCGGCGAACTCGAGCTCCGCATCTTCCCGACGGGCCACAGCGCCAGCCGCCGCCCGGTCTCCGGTCACATCGAGGGGTACGGCCACCAGGGCTCGCCGGGCCTGCCCGGCGTCGGTCACCACGTAGGCGATCCACGCCGCAGGCTCGCCACCCGGAGGAGGTCGGAGCATTCCCGAGTCGGTCGATCCAGTGCCCGGATGGGGCAGGACCTCATGGGGACGGTTCGTCTCCCGATCGAGGACCCGGCAGAGGTGGGCCCCCCGGGTGCCGTCTCGGAGCAAGGCGAACCGGTCGTCGGCGGACATGTCGAGGACATCGACCAGCTCCCCGGATACCACCAGCTCTTCGCGGGCGGTATCAGCGTCGATAAGCACGCATCGGTCATCGATTCCCTCGCCGTCGCCACGAACAGTGACCATCACTCGATGGCCCCGACGGGCCCAAGGGCCGAGGACGGCGTGATCCGGGGAGCCGGCAATCCGGCGCCGCTCCGAGCCGTCGGGTCGGGCCGCCCAGACTTCGGACCGGACCCCGCCCCCAGTGGCGACCGCACACGCCAACCACTGTCCATCCGGCGACCACCGAACTGACAGCACCGGGTCGTCCGAGATCTCGACCACCGTGGGCTCGCTCCCGTCCATCGATTGGACCCAGAGCTCCGGCGTCCCCCGCCGGTCGCTCACGAACGCCATCCGATGGCCGTCGTGGGTCAACGTCGGGGCCCAGCAGCCCCAGGCACTCACCAGCTCCTTGGACAACTCGTCGAGTTCGCTGAGCGTCCTCACGCCGAGGTGACACCCATGGCCTGCAACCACATCTCGAGCAGAGCCAGCTGCCATAGGGCGTTGGACCCGAGGGTGGTCCGGGCCAGATTGGGCGCGGCCAGCATGCGATCGACAGTGGCCGGCCGGAACAGGCCCCTATCCCGGGCTACCGGATCGGTGAGGGCGGCTCGCACCCGCTCGAGGTAAGGACCTTCGAGTTGCCGGATGGCCGGGACCGGAAAATAGCCCTTGGTCCGGTCGATGACCGCGTCGGGGACAATGCCCCGGCTGGCGGTTTTGAGCACGCCCTTGCCCCCGTCGGCCAGCTTCAGCTTCGGCGGTATCCGCCCGGCTAGCTCGACCAGTTCATGATCGAGGAAAGGCACCCGCGCCTCGAGCCCCCACGCCATCGTCATGTTGTCGACCCGCTTGACCGGATCATCGACCAGCATGACCGTGGTGTCGTTCCGGAGGGCGGCGTCCAGCGCCGTCTCGGCCCCGGGATGCCCGAATCGGTCGACGATGAAAGCGGTGGGAGCATCATCGGCCATGAGCCACTCCTCCCCGAGCAACTGGCCGAGCTCGGAGAATCGGCGGTCGAAGAAGACCGCCGCATAGGTCTCGGCGGCCAGCTCCCGGTCGACATCGGCCAGCGGCGGGTACCAGTCGTAGCCGCCGAGTACCTCGTCGGCGCCCTGTCCCGACTGGACGACCTTCACCTTCTTGGCCACCTCTTCGCTGAGCAAGTAGAACGCCACGCAGTCATGGCTGACCATGGGCTCGCTCATGGCGGCGATGGCGCGATCGACGGCCGGCAGCAGCCGGGAGCTTTCGATCTTGATGCGGTGGTGATCCGTCCCGAAGTGGGCGGCAACCAGATCGGAGTACTCGAACTCGTTCCCCGACTCACCTCCGGCGTCGTCGAAACCGACGCTGAAGGTCTGGAGGTGATGCTGGCCCGCCTGGGCCAATAACGCCACTACCAGGCTGGAGTCGATCCCCCCGGAGAGAAGAACCCCCACCGGGACGTCCGCCACCTGGCGTCGATTGACCGCGGTGCGCAGCGCAGCGAGCAGCATCTCCTGCCAGTCTTCGGCCGAGTGGGCGTCGCTGTCCTCGTCTCGGGCAAAAGATGGATCCCAGTAGGTCGTGTCCCGGGTTCGTCCGTCGGGCTCGATCACCCTGACGGTCGCCGGAGGCAGTTTGCTGACTCCATTGAGGATGGTGTGGGGTGCGGGAACCACCGAATGGAAGGTCAGGTAAAAAGCGAGGGCGGTGCGGTCAATGGAGGTGTCGACGCCCCCTGCCGCCAACAGGGCAGGGAGTGAGGACGCGAAGCGGATCCGGTCGGGGGATCTGGTGACATAGAGCGGCTTTATGCCCAGGCGATCTCGCGCCAACACCAGTCGACCGCTGGCGTGCTCGATGATGGCGAAGGCGAACATGCCGTAGAAGTGTGAGACACAGTCGATGCCCCATTCGGCGTACGACTTGGCAATGACCTCAGTGTCTGAATGGGAGAAGAAGGAGTGGCCTAGCCCGATCAGCTGCGCCCGGAGCTCGGGGTAGTTGTAGATGCAGCCGTTGAACGCGACGGTCAGGCCGATGGCCGGATCGACCATCGGCTGGGATCCGTGGATGGAGAGGTCGATGATCGAAAGCCGCCGGTGGCCCAGCCCCGCGGCGCCCTGGGCCCAGATCCCGGATCCGTCGGGTCCGCGACACGCCATGACCGCGCAGCTCCGCTCCAGCGCGGCCACGTCGGCAGGTCGTCCGTCGAAACGGACCTCACCGGTGAGGCCGCACATGCTCACCCCCGTCGGTTCGGTCGTCCGGGTCGACGAGGATCCAGGTGTCCTTGGCGCCACCACCCCGAGAAGAGTTCACCACCATGCTCCCGGCCGGAGCCACCCGGGTCAGGGCGAGGCCAGCCAGCTCGGCCTCGCCAGCCCCGGGCCCGGTGAGATAGACGAAAGCTCGGAGATCGACGTGGCGCGATTCGAGCCGTCCATCGACCAAGGTCGGAAGAGTCGAGAGGGCGACAACCTCTTGGGCGACCCAGGCGCCCGGATCGCCGGCGATTTCCTCACGTCGTCTTCCCAGTTCGGCGGGGCTGGCCTCCGGGCCGATCAGCACCCCGCTCCCGCCGTAGCCGCCAACTGGCTTGGTTACCAGTTCTTCAAGCCGGTCGAGCACGGCCGCGCATTCCTTCGGGTCAGTGCACCGGTAGGTGGGTACCGACGCGATGAGCGGCCGCTCTGCCAGGTAATAGGCGATCAGATCAGGCACGTAGCAGTACATCGCCTTGTCGTCGGCGATGCCGTTGCCCGGGGCGTTCACCACCACCACCTGCCCCTGCTGGGCGGCCTCGAACACCTGGGCACCGACGGGTCGGCCGCTGGAGTCGATCAGATCCACCAGCTCGCAGTCAAGACGGACGTAGACCACGTCGACCCGGCGCCCGCCGACCACCACCGTGTTCCCCTTGATCTCGACCTCACTCGGCTGGACCAGGAGCAGGCCCACCTCCTCGGCGATCAGGCGGTGTTCGTACCACCCCGAGTTGTCCGCGCCCTCGGAGAGGAGGGCCACCACCGGATCCGGGACCGTGGTGCACCCCCGAAGAGTCCGGCCGATGAGCCCGAGCGCATCATCGGCATTGCGCATCGGCACCGCGCCGTGAAGCTCGGGCATCACTTCCTGCATGAGCCGACGCACGGCGATGGCGTATCCCACGCCCGAGGGGACGCGGGCGTTGTCCTCCAGCACCCGCCATTCGCCGATGCTGTCGCGCACCAGATCGAACCCGATCACCGGCGATCGCACCACGCCACCCGGGAGCCGGCGTCCTTCGGGTCGCCAGGCGCTGCAAGTGTGGATGACCTCGGCGCCAATCACGCCATCCCGGACGATCTCCGCCGCACCGTAGGCGTCTCGCAGATACGCCTCGATGGCCCTCGCTCTCTGGGTGAGCCCGACGGCAAGCATGGCCCATTCGTGGGCGGGAATCACCCGGGGAACCAGATCCACCGGGAACGGCCGCTGCTCTCCCCCGACCCCGAAGGTGAGGCCCTGATCGAGGATCTGACCCGAGCGGTGCAGCGTTTCCGCCGGGTCGAACTCTTCCAGTACCTCGAAGATCGGACGGTAGGAAGAATATGGAACTCCGGTCGAGTGCACGGCTTCGTCCACGGCCGGAGCCCGGTAGCTGGCCGACCATCGGGGCCTTGAGTGAGGTGCCACCGCACGGCCAGCGGTCTCGGCGACCAACAACTGCGCCACGTCGGCCACCCTCCCTCGCTCGCCGTAGCGAGCCCGCTGGCGTTCGCTCGAGGTTCCTCGCGCCAGTGCGGCCGCGGTCAGCTCCGAGACCACCTCCCAGTCACCGGCGTCTTCGAGTTGGGGTCGCAGGTCCTCCACCAGTCGGATTACCACTTCGGCGGCGGGGAGGGCGGCGGGCTCGGCCCGGCCGTCGATGAGGGTGTCGGCGAGACCACTCCGTGCTGCCCGCCACATTGCCGCCTGGTACAGGGGCCCGGGACGGTTCGGGCGGGGATCACCGGCGGCGTCGGCCTCGATAGCCTGCTCCACTGCGGCGCGAAACAGTCCGGCGATCAGGATGGTGTCGTCGACCAGAGGACAGGAGTCGCAGACCCGAAGTTCAAGCGTGGGCCGATTCGGCGACGGGCGCACATCGAAATACGCCATCTTGGTATCAGAGATGATGCTCGAATCGATGAGGCTTTGGATGAGCTCCTCGTATACCGCGTGGGACCCCAGGCGGGGGGTCCGGCCAGCGGTTGGCCACCGTTGCCAGATCACCGTGCGAACGCTGGCGTAGCCGGTGTCCTGACCCTCGAAGAACGGCGAACTGGCCGATAGGGCCAAGAGAGTGGGCAGGGCGCTCTCGAGCCAGGGGATGAGCCGGACGGCCAGATCGGCATCGCCGACGCCGACATGCACCTGTAGTCCACAGACCATGTGCTCATCGACAAGGAGGCGATAGTCCTGTTGCATGCGGCCATAGCGTCCGAGGGCAGTGAGCTCTAGATCGGCGGTATTCGACAGGGGAGCGGTTCCGGCCGCCGCCATGGCCAAACCTTCGGCGGCGGCGGCGTCGATGAGCTGTCTCCTTAGCTCGACGACTTCGCGGCTGAGTTCGTAGAGCGAGTTGCAGACGGCGGTGTTGGTTTCGACCGTGCTCCGTTGGAGCTCCGCCGAGTACCCATGGTCGGGAAGTCGGCGGAGCAGTTGGGGAGCCCGAAACGCCAGGCGGAACGTTTCGCCGTCGACTACTTGCATCTCTTCTTCGATGCCTAGCGTGCGAGCCGTGGGCATTCACCAACTCTATGCAGCGATTGTTACGAGAAGATGTCCTCGGAACTCAAGAAATGGTTGAATGGGACTTCTGGAGCCAGTGTACGTCCGCTCACGAGCGCACCAGCCGGGCGATGGCGTCCGTCGCCTCGGCGATCTTCTTCTGGGCATCGGGCCCGCCGGCCTCGATCGCTTCGGTGACGCAGGAGCCCAGATGATCGCCCATCAGTTCGACGGCCACCGCCTGGAGGGCCTTGGTCGCCGCGGAGATCTGGGTCAAGATGTCGATGCAGTAGCGGTCGTCTTCGATCATCTGCTGCAGGCCTCGAACCTGGCCCTCGATCCGCCGTAGCCGCTTGGCTACTTGCTCCTTGTGCTCGGTGTATCCGTACATGGCCACCTCCTGCCGCCGACTATACCCCCATAGGGTATAGTCGGCGGCGATGGAACCGACCCCCGGCCATCCCTTCCGGCCGGAGCATTCGAGGACAGACGACGGGTACATGGACGCACGCTCCAAACCAAAAGTGGCGGGGACCCCTCCGAGCTGTCGGCCTTCCGCCGGAGGACCGGCATTGGCCCGCGTCCCGAATAGCGGACGTCTCCGATGAGAATCGTTGATGCCATCGGTCACGCCTTGACGGTGGCGGGTGGAATGACCTGGCAGATCCTCTGGTCGTTGGTCTTGGGATTTGTCTTGACGGCGATCGTCCAGGCGCTGGTGCGCAGGAGCACCGTCGAACGGCTGTTAGGCAACGACTCGCCCAAGACGCTCGGAGTCGCGACCGGGCTGGGTATCGCCAGCTCGTCGTGCTCCTATGCCGCGGTGGCGTTGGCCCGGGGCCTCTTCCGAAAAGGAGCCAACTTCACCGCGGTGATGGTGTTCGAGATCGCCTCTACCAACCTGGTGATCGAGCTCGGGATCATCATGGCGCTGCTGCTCGGTTGGCAATTCACCGCCGCCGAGTTCGTCGGGGGCCCGATCATGATCGTCGCCATTGCCGTCCTTTTCCGATTGTTTCTCCGGCAGCGGCTCGTCGACGCGGCCAAACACCAAGCCGATCGAGCACTGGCCGGATCCATGGAGGGTCACGCGGCGATGGACATGAGCGTGAAGGCCGATGGGAGTCTTGGCTCTCGCCTGGCGTCAGGTGAAGGTTTCACTGCGGTCTCCCACATCTTCGTGATGGAATGGGCCGCGGTGTTGCGCGACATCGTCGGCGGGCTGCTCATCGCCGGTGCCCTGGGTGCCTGGGTGCCCAACCGCTTTTGGCAAGGCCTGTTCTCCACCGGCCATCCGCTGCTGGCCAATATCACCGGTCCGCTGATCGGACCGGTGATCTCCATCTTCTCCTTCGTCTGTTCGATCGGGAATGTCCCGCTGGCCGCCGTCCTCTGGAACGGCGGAATCAGCTTCGGCGGGGTCATCAGCTTCATCTTTGCCGACCTGATCATCTTGCCCATCCTGATCATTTACAAGAAGTACTACGGGACGAAGACGATGTTGTTCATTCTGGCGACCTTCTACGCCACCATGGCCATCGCCGGCTACGCCGTCGAGCTCATCTTCGGCCCCGCCGGTTTGGTACCGGGAACCCGTAATGCCAAGGTGCTCAATCCGACCATTAGTTGGGACTACACGACCTACCTCAACATCATCTTCATTGTGGCCGCCGGCGCGCTGCTCTGGCGGTTCTTCCGTACCGGAGGAGCCATGATGCTCAAGATGATGGATGGCACTCCCGAACCCGCCGAAATTGACTAGATCCCGGACGCGCCCAACTCCTGGGCAACGGCTTGCAGGGTCTGCTTGTAGACCCGGGGTGCTTCGAATTCCCAGATCGTCCCGTCGGTATGGCAAACGGTCATGCGAGATAGCGCGATGCCGCCGTCGAAGTCGACCCTTGCGATATCCGCGCGGGGTACCGTGATGAGGACTTCGTCAACGATCTTCGCCTTTAACGCCCCTGGCTTGGCGCGAATCAGTGCAATCTCCGTTCCGGTCACGGCAAGATATCCGACGTTGCCAATGGGTGGCCGACCGGATGAGTCTGATCGACCCGTTTGAATGGCTGAGGTTGCGGCCCCGACCGTCGCTCCGACCACGCCTCCCACCGCGCCTCCCGCAATTCGGGCGTTCATCTTCTTTGTCGTGCCTTTGGGCTTGACAAAGCTGCCGGCTATCTCGGGTTCTCCCAGTAGCTGCGAAACGTCTGACCCCATGTTGTCTCCCTTTCCCTCGCATAACGTGACTGCCCAGTACCCGTTGGTCTGACTCTTTGACGAGCGACCCTTTCTGCCCCGATGCGAGGGAATCCCTACCGACGGCAGGAGGATATACCTCCCGAACGAGGCTCGCTTTGAAGGCGACCGCTCGATCGAGTCGCTTGAACCGCGGGCTTTGCGAATTGCGACCGAGGTTGTCACCGGAGTGTTCTGATCTTCATCGCGTCTGGAATGACCGAGGCAGGCTCAGGCGAGAGGTCACAGGTGATCCCAGGCCGAAGGATGCCGCCGGGCGCTTGTCGGCCCCGGTCAACGGGTCGGTGAGGATGGAGGATGACGGCGAAAGCCCGTGGGGGTAAGTTCGAGGCTATGAGTTTTTCCGAGAGTCAGGTCGCCCAGCACGCCAACGGAAAGCCGGCGACGGATGCATCGCCGATCCGCGTGGTGCGGCAATTCCTGGAGGCCCTGGCCGCTGGGGACCTCGACGGAGCCACCGATCTGCTGGCGCCGGACGTTGAGTACATCAACGTGTCCATGCCGACGATCCGCGGCCGGGACCGCGTTCGTAGGGTGCTGGGGGCGGCGATGGGATTGCCGGGAGCCGGGTTCGAGGTCTACTTCCATGCCATATCCAGTGACCATGGTGCCGTCCTCACCGAGCGGACGGACGTGCTCACCTGGGGTGGGCTGCGCATGCAGTTTTGGGTCTGCGGCCGGTTCGACGTCCGGGACGGCGAAATCGTGTTGTGGAAGGACTACTTCGACTGGGCCAACCTCACCATCGCGATGCTCCGCGGCCTGGTGGGGCTGGTCATCCCGGCGGTCCGGGCCAAGCCGCCAGCCTGAGTCAATGTGGGGCCGGGGTCACGGCTCCTGATCGGGATCCTGCTGGATCTCGATGGTGTGTCCGGTCGGATCGACGAACCAGATCTGTACGACCCGACCCTGGCCCCCTCGTTTGTAGGCAATGCCCCGCGCATCGAGCTCGCGGATTGCCGCGTCGATGTCGTCGACCCCGAAGCACTCATGGGGGCCCGTCGGCCGGATGGTGTCTGAACCCGCGGGGGCGTCGACCAGATGAATCTGGGCATCGCCGACGCGGAACCAATGGCCGCCGACTCCGGGGATCTCCGGCCGGCTGGCGTCTTCCAACCCGAGCAGTGATCGGTAGAACTCGACCGACGAGCCGAGCGAGCCCTCGATGTTGACACTGTGATGCAGAATTCTGGTTACTTTCATGGATCCTGAGCCTTTGGGTCGTCGAGCTGCTCCATGAACTCGAGTCGAATGTTGCCGGGCGCATTCACAAAGGCGATGCGACGGCGCCCGAACGGACCCGACACCTCGGCGGGGCCCCAGATGACCGCGTGCCCCTCGAGTTCGCGGTCGAGGTCGTCGGTGAACAGGGCTGGGTGCAGGAAGCAGTCAGGGTCCAATTCGACTTCGTCTTCGTAGATGGCTCGGGTGAAAAGGGTGATCTCCAGCTGGCCTACGGTCACGTCCGCCCGCTCGCCGCCGCCCCACTCGATCCGATCGCGCACCGTCGAGCCCATGCCCTGGTAGAAGGCGATCGCCTCGTCGAGGTCACTGACCTTGATGGCGAG
This sequence comes from Acidimicrobiales bacterium, assembly GCA_036489495.1. Taxonomy (GTDB): domain Bacteria; phylum Actinomycetota; class Acidimicrobiia; order Acidimicrobiales; family RAAP-2; genus DASZIT01. The sequence continues at coordinate 11,231 of DASXFR010000099.1, forward strand.
ATTGGCGACTCCAACGACGGTCACATTCCCATCCTTACCATTCGGCCCAGCCGGTGGGGACCACCGAGCCGGTGATGGTGCGGGGATCCACCCTCGAGTTGGTGTTGCCGGCCTGGTAGACCGCAAAACAGAGTTGCAAGACCTTGATGGCGTCCTCGGCCGACATGTCCGGCTGGGTCCCGTTACGGAGGGCGTCGATGAAGTGAGCGGAGGACCGCCGGAATCCTGCGCCCCAATCGGTCTCGATGTCCTCGACTTCGGTCATCGACGGTCCAGCCTGGTCCCCGCGGTAGAGCATCAGGGGCGCCAGATCCAGCATCTCACCGGTGCAGCGGGTGACCCACACGAACCCCTCATCCCCTTGGACCTCGAAGAACTCATCGGCCCCGAAGTAGCTGGAGCGCATCCACATCTTCGGCGCGTAGGAAGCCTCCATCATCCCGAGCAGCCCGGGGTCTTCATATTCGAAGATGGCGGCGCAAGGCTCGAAGAAGAAGTCCCGTCGCCGGACGGCCGCCTGCACGTTGACGATGTCCTGGTCGACCAGCCACAGGGCCATGGCGTACTTGTGGACCATGTCGTCGAACAGATGGCCACCCGGGCTCTGGGCGTTGAGCCGCCAGACATAACCGTCGGCCTCGAGTCCGGCCTGGAAGGCGGAGTCGGTCTGGCCGACAACCGTCTTGATCCGAATCGCGGTTGGTGTTCCGATTGCCCCTTCCCTGATCAATGCCTTGGCCTGCTCCAGCGGCGGGTAGTGGGCATAGCACTCGCTCACCCGGAGGGTGAGCCCGGTCTCGATGGCTTTCTGTTCCATCTCCCGAGCGTCGTCGACGGTGTTGGCGATCGGCTTCTGTACCGACACGTGCTTGCCGGCCCCGAGGGCGGCCATCACGTGTTGGTGGTGGAGGTAGGTGGGGGTGAGGATCTCCACTGCGTCGATGGACTCGTCGGCGAGGAGGTCTTCTACTCGACCATAGACGGCGGGTATTCCCCATTCCTTGGCCAAGCCTTCAGCTCGTTCGATGGTGGCGTCGCAGAGGGCCACGACGTCGCAGTTCGGATGATCCAGATATCCCTGAACGTTGAGCCGGGCGATGTTGCCCACCCCGATGACGCCGAGCCTGATCTGATCCGATCCCATCCCGAGACCTTCCAACAACCGGGCGGTCGCCGTCAATACGGACATGACCGGGCCAAGGCGGTACGTGGCTGTGGTGCCGCGACCATCCGGATCAATGGCGCGCGTTTATCCGGACGGTTGTCGTTCCACCCGCCGGGAGATGGGGTCGAAGGCGTAGTACAGGGCGAGTGCGCCATGGAAGGCCAGGCACACGTAGGGGTTGAGGAAGGCGATTCCGGTGGCGATGGCGTAGAACAGCACCCCGGCGGTGAACAGGAGCGTCGCGACCCGCCGCTGCTCCTCAGGGAAGTCTGGATGAAGGAGGCGACGTCCGACTGAGGCGTGCAGCCACACCGCCGTCCAGGCGATGGCGTTCACGGTCAGAGCTGCGCTGTAGAAGACCGCGGCCGTCTTTTCGCCGCTATGGACCCGCAGCGCCTCGCCGAAGACGCCGGTCGGATAGGGGATGAAGACGACGGTCATCAGCAGGAACAGGTTGCGGTAGAACAACCCGCGATCGATGCGATCGAGATGGTTGAAGATCGTGTGGTGGTTCAACCACATGATGCCGATGACCACGAAGCTCACGACATAGGCGGCGAGGGAGGGCCAACGCTCCGCGAGTTGATTGCCGAGATGGTTGAAATTGTGGTTGTCGGGTTGGGCGATGGTGAGGATCAGCAGGGTGATGGCGATGGCAAAGACGCCGTCGCTGAACGCCTCGACCCGGAGTTTGCTCACTGGCGTGTCATGTTGCCGCGGGCGCCACTACGCCGGCATCCCGGACTCGACCCATCGCCGGAAGGCTGCCACCCGTTCGCTCGGCCAGGCGCCGTCGCAGGGCATCGATCCGTCGTCCAGCCGACGGAGGATTTCCTCACCGTGGTCCTTGACGCCTTGGTAGTCCCAAAGGTCGAAGGCAAAGGTCATCGACTGCCGGTCATGTCGCCGGAACAGCGACTTGATGTGATGTTCGAAGCTCACCGGCTCATCCGGGCCCGGCAACACCATGGGCAGATCATCGTCGGCCGCCGGCCCGAGTGCCGAGGCCCGGGAGCCTGGGGCTCCGGCCGCCGTGTGCCAGTCCCAGTGGGGCATGGGCATGTGCTCAGGTGGTTGGGCTCCGACTTGGGAGTTCTCCAGCGCCAGTCGGGAGCCCCATTCGATATAGGAACCGAACGTCGAGCGGAACTCCGGGTCGTTGGGCATGCCGGCCTCGACGGCCGACCGTTGGAGCAGCTCCACCCATCTGGCTCGCTTCTCTTCGGTGATCTCCTTGCCAAGGTGCTGGGAGATCATTCGGGGATAGCCGCCGTAGGTCGCGCTGTAGGAACTCGGTCCTCCGAAGACCTCTCCGAGCCAGGCGGCGACTCGCTGAGGGTGGTCTGCCGACATGTCGGCAAACAGCGGTGCCAACAGCGGATCCTCGGGGACGTGCTTCTCATAGAACAGGCGGGTCATCCGGGTCAATGCCGGCAGTCCTCCGCACCACTCGTACACCGTCGGCTCCCGATCAGGATCCGGGACCGGATCGTGGAAGTCGACGTACCAGTGCATGCCGCTGCAGAACGGTTTGTTCTGGGATTGCCCGCAGCGGCAGAGGGCGTAGTGCTCCCGGGACGAACCTTCGGCCCGAGGCTCGTCGTTTCCCTCCCCGTCGCTCATGGCGATGCCGCCGGTGATCCGGTACGGGCCGTCCTTGGTGACCTCGATGGCCGGCTCCCGGGTGTCGCCGTGGTCCACCTCTGTCCGGGCCTCGTGTCCATCGATGGCGAAACTCAGGGCCCCTGACGGGCAGTCCCGGACGGCGCGGATGATCTCATCCATTCGTCCCCCGCTGGGGGTGACGAACGGATCGCTGCCCGCATGGAAGACGGTCGCCAGGCGGTCGGTGCAGTAGCCCGAGTGCTGGCAGATCCCCCGGTTGTCGAAGATCGTGACCTGTTGGCCGACATAGGTGTCCCGTCGATCGGGAACCCGGTCGGGGCTCTTGGCGGACCCGAACCCGACCCGGGCATGGCTTCCGTCGCAGAGCGGCTTCATCGAGGAGGCACCGCAGCGGCAGAGTGCCATCTGCGGGCGTTGCGGGATCTCCCCCCCGAGCCAGTCGGTCAGACCGGGCACATTGGTGACCAGATAGGGACCGTCGATTGCCGCCAGGATCTGCGGGCCCAATCCGGATTGGATCTCCGCCAGCTCCGCCAACCGGCTCGCCACGTCATCGGAGTCTCCTCGCCACGCGCTCAGGTCCTGGAGAGCGGCGGTGGCTTCCATCACCCGGGGGGAACTCCCGGCCAGCATCCGTAGCGCGGTTGCCTCCCGGGCGAGGGACCACAGCTCATCGGCCACCCCGGCCATTCCGTCAACAGCGGCGAGTTGGGGCGGGCTGGGTGAACCCCCGGCATCGGCGGCCGGGGTGCCGATTGCCTCGCCGAGAGGCCGGATCACTGAGTTCACCAGCCGGTTTCCGATCGCGGTGAGGAGCTCGGCGTCATCACCGGGCGGGGCCAGCAAGCCGCTCACCCGGCCGGACAATTCGACGGCCCGGGTGTGCAGCCGACCGATGGCGTTGGACACCTCACCACCCACCGGGGTCCGGTCGGCTGACTCGGCATCAGTGGGCGACGTCGTCATCCGGGTCCCTTCCTGCTCCTGATCGGACTGACTCTATTCGCCGTCGTCCCGAATGGATGCCATCGAGGATGGGTTCAGGCCGATGTCAGATTCCGACCTGATCCAGCCGGTCGGCCAGGAACGCCCGTTCGACGGCATTCTCGCTGAGGAGGAGGGCTTCTTGGTAGGCATCACGCGCCTCGCGGGTCCGGCCCAGCCGGCGGAGGAAGTCGGCCCGCGCCGAGGCCAGGTAGCTGTAGGTGGCGAGGAGCGGCTCGGTGGCCAGGGCATCGAGCGCCTCGAGCCCGGCGGCAGGTCCCTCGGCCAGGCCGACGGCGACCGCGCGATTGAGGGCCACCACCGGCGACGGCCAGATGTCCACCAGCAGGTCGTAGAGCCCGACGATCTCCTGCCAATCGGTGGCGTCCCACGACGGGGTTTCGGCGTGCACTGCGGCGATGGCGGCCATCAGCGCGAACCTTCCCGGCGGCCGTCGACCGAGCGCCTCTCGCACCAGCGGGATGCCTTCGCCGATCTCCGAGCGGTCCCACCGGGAACGGTCCTGGTCGGCCAGCAGCACCAGCTGACCGCCGCCGTCGATCCGGGTGGCCCGCCGGGCGTCGGTCAGGAGGATCAGGGCCAGCAGGCCGGCGACGTCGGCATCGTCAGGCAACAGGCGCCGAAGGATGCGGGCCAGGTCCAGCGACCGCTCCACCAGGTCCCGGCGGATGAGGTCGGCCCCGGCCGGCGCGGTGTGGCCGGTGCTGAAGAGCAGATGGACGACGGTGAGCACCGCGTCGATGCGGGAGGGAAGCTCATCGATGGGCGGCACCCGGTAGGGGATGCGGGCGGTGGCGATCTTCTTCTTGGCCCGGGTGATCCGGGCCGCCATCGTCGCTTCACTGACCAGGAACGCCCGGCCTACCTCGGCGGTGGTGAGACCACAGAGGAGCCGAAGGGTCAGCGCCACCTGCGCATCGGTGGCGATGGCCGGGTGGCAGCAAGTGAAGATCAGCCGAAGTCGGTCGTCGACGATTTCGGGTGGGGCCAGGTCGCCGGGCTCGGGCGCCGCCACCTCTTCGACCAGCAGCGGCAGGGTCCGGTCCTGGGTGGAAGTGCGGCGGGCCACGTCGATGGCCCGCCGCTTGGCCACGGTGGTCAGCCAGGCGCCGGGCTTCGACGGGATGCCGGTGGTGGACCAGGTCGCCAATGCCCGGGCGTAGGCATCCTGGACGCACTCTTCGGCGACGTCGATGTTGCCGGTCACCCGCACCGTCGCGGCGAGCACGAAGCCCCACTCGCGACGGTGCGCGTCAGCCACCGCGGCCTCGACGGAGGCATCCATGTGATGCCGGGTGTGGTTCAGTCGAAGACCCGGATCGGTCGGACCTCGACGCCGCCCGACGGGGCCGGTACCTGCTTGGCGATGGCCAGTGCCTCGTCCAGGTCGGCGGCTTCGATGAGGTAGTAACCACCGAGGGCTTCTTTTGTCTCGGCAAATGCCCCATCAGTCACCGAGACATTCCCGGTGGCGTCCGTGCGCAGCGAGGTGGCGGTGCTGGTGGGCTGCAAGGCGTTCCCACCTCGAAGCGACGCAGCATTACGCTCGCCGAAAACCACATGTTCTTTCATCATCTGATCACCGGTGGCGGGGTCAGCCTTCTCAAAGGCAGCCTCGTCCCCATAGATGAGGATCAGGTACTCGGCCATAATGCGCTCCTTTTTGTTCCGGTCCCGGTCGGGGCCACTCACTGACTACGACGAGTGAGGGAGGCCCGGATCGACAGCTGCCCCAGATTCTTCACCACCCCACCGGAATAGCAAGTCCCCGGGCGTCGTGCCCCAATTACGCCGGCGTGACCCCGTGGGCCAGCACCTTGCCCGGATGGCGGCCGTCGACGTAGCCGATGAAGGGCGGGAAGATGTTGTAGCCCAGCAGCTCCTGCAGCCGGGGGGACAGGGTACGGGCGACAGTCGGGGGAACGGCCAAGATGTGGTTCTCGACCGGCCGCAGCCACCCGACCGCGTAATGGAGGACGACGCCCAGGCGGGGCCGGTCGGTGTGGTTGGCGCCGCCCCCGTGCCAGACGCTGCCCAGGTAGACCAGGGCCGAGCCGGCGCTCAGTTCCACCCCGACGGTGGGGGTGTCCGGGCCGGGACGCTGGTCGATCCACCGGTGGCTGGCGGGAACGATCCGGGTGGCGCCGTTGGCCTCGGTGAAGTCCTCCAGCGGCCACATCACGTTGACCACCAGCTCGTCATGGGGCCGGGGGATCGGGTAGATGGCGTCGTCGGGATGCAGCGGCTGTTCGGTCTCCCCGGGGCCGATGGCGATGCCGGCCGGGGCACTCAACTGGTAATGGCCGAGTACCCGGTCCAATACGCCTAGGACCACCGGGTGCGTGGCCAGGGCGTCGAGCGATCGGGTCTTGGCGAACAATGCGTACACTCGCCGGGTCCGGCGGCCTTCGAAGTCGTCGCGGCCGGTCGGGGTGCGACCCAACTCGGCTTCGAGGTCGGCGCGTGCCCATCCCACCTGGTCGGAACCGATGGCGCCGGGGATGGTGGCGTAGCCCTCCCCCTCCAACCGGGCAACGATCCGATCGACCTCGGTATTGTTCTCGGCCATCGATCCTCCTCAAGGGAATGTCCTCTGCTACCCTTTACCCTCCTGAAGGGAATGTCAAGGTGAATGAGCTGAACGCCACCCAGGGATCGTTGCTCGGCTTTCTGCATGACGGGCCGAAGACCGGCTGGGATCTGCTCCAGCAGGTCGAGGGGGTGCTGGACCGCTTCTGGAACATCACCTCGAGCCACGTCTACCGCGAGCTGCGGGTCCTCGAAACCCGGGGCCTGGTGAAGGCGGGTGATCCCGGATCCCGTGACCGGCGCCCCTTCACCATCACCCCGGCAGGTCGGCGGGCGTTTCGGGGCTGGATCACCCAGCCGCCAGGTCCCGAGCAGATCCGCTTCCCGCTGTTGGTGACCCTGTGGTTTGCCCGGTACCTCGAGCCCGACGTGCTGGCGGGATTTCTCGAATCCAGCCGCCAGGACCACCGGCACCGCATCTCCCTCTACCGGGAGGTCGAGCGATCGATGACGGCCGACGACGATCGCCTCCCGGTTATCCGCTTCGGCCTGGCCTATGAGCAGTCCATCCTCGACTGGCTGGCGGACACCGCTTCCCGATGGGTCCCGCGACGCGACGATTCAGCCTGACACTTCGGCAAGGACGGGCGCAACGATCTCGTCGGCGAGCCACTGCACCGGGCGGTCCCAGGGGAACGGGACGAGGACGAGGTGGGTGATGCCGACGTCGATCATCTCGAGGATCCCGGCGCGGGTGATGGCGGGCGCATCCGGCTCGTCGGCCCGGACGATCATCTGGACGGAGCGGACGATTTCGTTCGGATCCCGTCCGACGGCAGCGCAGTGCGCATTGAGGATGGCGGTCTTCTCCTCGAGCTGCTTGACGGTGTAGGCCGGGCAGTTCCAGATATCGGCGTATTCGGCCACGATGCGGAGGACGCGCTCGCTCCAGCCTCCGATCAGGATGGGCGGATGGGGAAGCTGGAGGGGCTTGGGCTCGCAAACCGCCCCCTTGAGCTGGAGGGAGCGACCGTCGAAGTCGAACGGTTCGGTCTCTGTCCACATCCGGCGGATGATCTCGCAGGCCTCGGCGAAGTCCCGAACCGCTTCGCCTGGCGAGACCAAAGGCACCCCGTAGGCCTCGTACTCCCGTATCGCCGGGTTGTCGCCGGCCACTCGGCTCCCACCCACCCCGATCCCGACGTCGAGTCGGCCCCCGGAGATGATGTCGACGGTGGCCGCCATCTTCGCCAGCAGTGCCGGCGAGCGGAGGCGATTGCTGGTCACGATGACCCCAATCCGTAACCGGCGGGTTTCGGCGGCCAGGGCGGCCAGGAGTGTCCAAGCTTCCAGGGCCGCACCTCGGACATCGCCGCCCATCGGCACCATGTGGTCCCAGAGCCAGGCGTGTTCGAACACCGGGATCTGGTCGGCTTCGCGCCAGATCTGGAGGATGTCGTCGTAGGTGAGGCCGATTTGGCTGGTCTTGATGCCGAAACTCAATCGTCGGTCAGGCGTGGTCATGTTCGGAACTCTCCTTGGGTGCTCTTCGCTCGGCCAACGCGATTCCGTTACGGCGAGAGCGGGACCTCCGAATTGGGATGCAACCGGTAGCCCACGCTGGGGGCGGTTTGGATCAGCGTGCCGGATTGGTCACTGAGCTTCTGCCGCAAGCGGTGCACATAGGCGTGAAGGTACTGCGCCTCTCGGCCGTAGCCGGTGCCCCAGACAGCGGTCAGGATCATCTGGTGGGTGCAGGTCAGCCCGGCGTGCCGGGCCAGGTAGGACAGCACCTCGAACTCTTTGGTGGTGAGGTCGACGGGGGCGCCGTCCAGGCGGGCACCGTGGTGCGCGAGGTCGAGCTCGAGCGAACCGAGGGAGAGCGTTGCCGGCAACGCCTCGTCGGCTTCGATGGCGCGATGACGGATGGCGGTTCGTATCCGGGCCTCCAATTCCGCCATGCCGAACGGCTTGGTCACGTAGTCGTCCGCCCCGCCGTCCAGTGCCGCCACCTTGCGGTCCTCGGTGCCGCTGGCCGAGAGGATGATGATCGGCACCTCGCTCCACTGGCGGATCCGTTTGCACACCGCCTGTCCATCGATGTCGGGAAGCCCGAGGTCGAGCACGACCACGTCGGGGGAGGTCACCGCCGTCTGGGAGATCCCCTGCTCGCCATTGACTGCGGTGGTGACCTGGTGACCGCCGGCCTGCAACCCGAGGCGGAGCGCCCGGAGCAGCGAAGGGTCGTCATCGATCACCAGAACCTTGGCCACCGCGACTACCGGCCGGCGCCATTGCTGGCCACCAGCGGCAGGGTGAAGACGAATCGGGCACCCCCGCCGGGTCCGTCTTCAACCCAGATGGTCTCCCCGTGAGCTTCCACGAACGTCTTGGCGATGGTCAGACCGAGCCCGGTCCGACCTCCGTGGTCGAATCGCACGAATCGATCGAATACCGCCATCCGTTCAGGGGGAGGCACCCCCGGCCCCGAATCGGTGACCGAAACGGCAACTCGATCGCTGCGGACCTGGCCGGCCACCGTGATCAGGCTGTTGGCGGGGGAGTGGCGGTTGGCATTGTCCAGGAGGTTAGCCAGAACCTGCCCGATCAGAACCGGGTCGACGTCGACGTCGGGCAGCGAATCGGGTATGACCACATCGACCGGGCGATCCCCGAGTGCCGAACCGAGGTCAGCAACCACCCCATTGACCAGGTCGAAGACCGATGTGGGAGCCCGCCGGACCTCGAGGGCGCCGGCGTCGATCCGGGTCATGTCCAAGATGCTGTTCACCAGCCGGGTCAACCGGTCGGTCTCGATGTCGATCAGGCGGTGCAATTCGTGGATATCGGCGTCGGACAGGTGGCCGGCGGGATCCAGCAGCGTGGAGGACGCTACCTTCACGGTGGCCAGCGGGGTGCGCAAATCGTGGGAGACGGCTCCGACCAGGGCGTGCCGCAGTCGATCCACCTCCTCCAGCAACTCTGACCGCAGGGCCTGCTCCCGCAACTGCGCTCGTTCCAGGGCTAGCGCGGCATGGTTGGCGAACGTGAAGAGCAACGCCCGGTCATCATCGGAGGCCGGGATCCCCCGGAGGGCGAGCATCCCGACCGGGCGTCCGGACGCCGACAGCGCCACGGTCCGCAGCTCACCCCGGCCGCCGGGAGCCGTCCCGACGCTCACCGGCATCCCGGATTGCGGATCGAGCTGGTGGAGCTCGTCCTTGGACAGCGCCTTGCCGGCGGAGGCCGCGATCGTCAGGCGACCCCCTTCCGGAACCAGCACGGAGACGCCGGGAACCTCGAACACGGAACCGACCGCCTGCACGATCGTCTGCAACAGATCCTCGACGGATCGGTCGGCCACCAACAACTCGGAGAGGTCGAACAGTCGTTGGGATGCCACCGCTCTCCTCTGGGCCTCGGCGCGGGCCGCATCGAGGTCGGCCACGACCCGGGCCACCAGCAGCATCACCACCACGTAGACCGCCAACGCCACCCAATTCTGGTCCTTGCCCACATCGAACGTGTAGTAGGGCGGGATGTACACCAGGTCATAGATGACGAACCCGGCGACGACGCTGGCGACTCCGGCCCGGAATCCGCCGACCACCACTCCGGCGACCACCGGGACGACGAACACCACTGCGGCGGTGGCGATGCTCAGGTGGGAGCGGAGCGGATACATGGCCGCACCCAGGGCGACGACGGCGACGACGCCCACCACCGATCCGACCAAGCTCCTGCGCACCTGCCCATTGTCGTACCAATCCCAGTCCGCCGGCCGTGACCGGACGTTTATGAAGAATTTATTCAGGGCGATCGGCGTCTGTTCAGATCCTGTTCAGGCCCGGAGGCAGACAATCGTCACATGGCAGATCTTCTCGTCGCACTCGGCATCATCGGCTTCGCCCTGGTTTTCCTCGGCCTCATCTGGGCACTGGACCGGGTATGACCGTCACCCAAGGCATCCTGCTCAGTGTCGCCGCGGTGATGTTCCTCTACCTGGGCTATGCGATGTTCAAGCCCGAGAAGTTCTAGATGGGCTTCACCTGGACGATCGTTGCCCTGTTCATCGCCCTGGCCCTCACTTGGCGATACCTGGGGTCCTACATGGCCGCCGTCTTCGAAGGCCGCGTCCACTTCCTGGGTTGGGTCGAGCGCCCGGTCTACCGGCTGCTGAAGACCGGCCCCGAGCAGGAGCAGTCCTGGAAGCGTTACGCCGGGGCCATGGTCGTCTTCTCGGCCGTCTCGATTGTCTTCACCTATGTGATCATTCGGATCCAGGGGTCGCTGCCCCTCAATCCCCAGCACCTCTCAGGAGTGCCCCCGGCCCTCAGCTTCAACACTGCGTCATCGTTTGTCACCAACACCAACTGGCAGAACTACGGCGGCGAGACGACCATGTCGTACTTCTCACAGATCGGCGCCCTCACCGTCCAGCAGTTCGTCTCCCCGGCGGTGGGCATCGCGGTGGCCATCGTCCTGATCCGCGGTTTCTCCCGGAAGGGCTCGGCGACGGTGGGTAATTTCTGGGTCGACATCACCCGCTGCCTGTTCTACATCCTGCTCCCGGTTGCCTTCATCGCCGGCATCGTCTTCGTCGGAGAGGGGGCGGTCCAGACCCTGGCCGGAACCGTCAACATCCACGACGCCCTCAACAACGTGACTCAGACCATCCCCCGGGGCCCGATCGGCTTCATGGAAGCGATCAAGCAGCTCGGCACCAACGGCGGTGGGTTCCTCAACGCCAACTCGGCCACCACCTTCGAGAACCCGACCGCTGTCACCAACTGGATTTCCCTCTACCTGCTGTTGAGCATTCCCTTCGCCCTCACCTACACCTTCGGCAAGATGGTGGGGAGTATCCGGCACGGCGCCGCCCTACTGGCCGCCATGGTCCTCATTTTCGGGGTCTGGGTCGGCTTCACCAGCTTCGCCGAGCACCAGCAGAACCCGGCGGTGGCGGCGGCAGGCGTCCATTCGACGACCGGCAACACCGAGGGCAAGGAGTCACGGTTCGGTGACACCACCACTGCCCTGTTCGGGGTGTCGTCGACCAGCACGTCGACCGGCTCGGCGGACGGGGCCTACGACTCGTTCACTTCCATCGGCGGCATGGGACTGCTCACCGGGATGATGCTCGGGGAGGTGACTCCCGGCGGGACCGGGAGCGGGATGTACACCATCCTCATCTACGCCATCATCGCGGTGTTCATCGGCGGCTTGATGATCGGGCGAACGCCGGAGTACCTCGGGAAGAAGATCCAGGCCACCGAAGTCAAACTCGCCGGCCTCGGGGCCCTGGTCATGCCGATCATCGTGCTGATCCTCACCGCTGTCGCGGTGTCTATCCACGCCGGGAGAGCTGGCCCGCTCAATTCCGGCCCCCACGGGTTCACCGAGATCCTCTACGGCCTCACCTCCCAGGGGAACAACAACGGCTCTGCCTTCGGCGGGCTGACCGGCAACTCCGCCTTCTACAACGTCGTCGGAGGGATCGACATGCTCGTCGGCCGGTTCGGCATCATGATCCCGGCCCTGGCCCTCGGGGGCGTTCTCGCCGCCAAGAAGGTGGTGCCCGCCACCCTCGGGACCTTCCGCACCGACAACGGGATGTTCATCGGGCTGACCATCGGGGTGATCGTGATCATCGGCGGCCTCACCTTCTTCCCCGCCGTCTCCCTCGGCCCGATTGTCGAGCAACTCAGCCACGGAAAGTTCTTCTGATGACGATGACCACGACCCAGCCCGGGCCACCACCGGGACCGACGACTCAGGCTCACGGAGTCGCCCAGCCCCGCGGCCTGTTCGACCGCGAGATCCTCCGCCGGGCGCTGCTCGACGCCTTCCTCAAGTTGAACCCGGCCGTCCAGATCCGGAACCCGGTGATGTTCGTCGTTCTGGTGGGAACGGTGATCACCTTCATCGAGGCGATCGGGAATTCCTCCACCTTCACCTGGTCCATCACCATCTGGCTGTTCCTGACCGTCATCTTCGCCAACTTCGCCGAGGCGATGGCCGAGGGCCGGGGGAAGGCCCAGGCCGACACCCTCCGCCGGATGCGGTCGGAGACCGAGGCCCGGCGCCTGCTCTCCGACCGGACCGAGGAGCTGGTGGCGGCGGCCACCCTGACCCAGGGCGACCTGGTCGTCTGCGAGGCCGGCGACCTGATCCCCTCCGACGGAGAGATCATCGAGGGCATCGCCTCGGTCGACGAGTCGGCCATCACCGGCGAGTCGGCCCCGGTCATCCGCGAGTCGGGGGGCGACCGGTCGGCGGTTACCGGCGGCACCAAGGTGCTGTCCGACCGGATTGTGGTCCGTATCACCGCCGAACGCGGCCAGACCTTCCTCGACCGGATGATCACGTTGGTGGAAGGAGCCAACCGACAGAAGACCCCCAACGAGATCGCCCTCACCATCCTGTTGGCCGTCCTGACCATCGTGTTCCTGCCGGTGGTGGTGGCCCTCCAGCCCTTCGGTCACTACGCGGGAGCCACTGTCTCGGCGGTCGTACTGGTCGCCCTGCTGGTCTGCCTCATCCCCACCACCATCGGGGCGCTGCTCTCCGCCATCGGCATCGCCGGCATGGACCGGCTGGTCCAGCGCAACGTGTTGGCCATGAGCGGGCGGGCGGTGGAGGCGGCCGGTGACGTCCAGACCCTGTTGCTGGACAAGACCGGCACCATCACCCTTGGGAACCGGATGGCCTCCGAATTCCTCCCTGTCGAGGGCCGCACCGAACAGGAGGTAGCCGACGCCGCCCAACTCGCCTCCCTGGCCGACGAGACCCCCGAGGGACGTTCGATCGTGGTGTTGGCCAAGGAACGCTTCGACATCCGGGAGCGTGAGCTGGAAGGGGAGCACGCCTTTGTTCCCTTCTCCGCCACCACCCGGATGTCCGGGCTCGACGTCGACCCGCGCCAGATCCGTAAAGGGGCGGCCGAGTCGGTCAAGGCGTGGTCCGGCGAGCACGGCGGCACCGTCCCCGATGACCTCGACGCCATCGTCGAGCGGGTGTCCCGGGCCGGGTCCACCCCGCTGGTGGTGGCCGACGGCCCCGACATCCTCGGGGTCATCGAGCTCAAGGACGTGGTCAAGCAGGGCATCCGGGAGAAGTTCGACGAGATGCGGCGGATGGGCATCCGCACGGTGATGATCACCGGAGACAATCCCCTCACCGCCGCCGCCATTGCCCAGGAGGCCGGGGTCGACGACTTCCTGGCCGAGGCCACCCCCGAGGCGAAGATGGCCCTGATCCGCAGCGAGCAGGAGGGTGGCAAGTTGGTCGCCATGACCGGGGACGGCACCAACGACGCCCCGGCGCTGGCCCAGGCCGATGTCGGGGTGGCGATGAACACCGGGACCACCGCGGCCAAGGAGGCCGGCAACATGGTCGACCTCGACTCCAACCCGACCAAGCTCATCGACGTGGTGGAGATCGGCAAGCAGCTCCTCATCACCCGGGGATCGCTGACCACCTTTTCCATCGCCAACGATGTGGCCAAGTACTTCGCCATCATCCCCGCCCTGTTCGTCGCCACCTACCCCCAGCTCAACACGCTCAACATCATGAAGCTGCACACCCCCCAGAGCGCGGTGCTGTCGGCGGTCATCTTCAATGCCCTGGTCATCGTGGCACTGATCCCGTTGGCCCTGCGAGGCGTCAAGTTCCGGGCGGCCGGCTCGGCCGCCATCCTGCGTCGGAACGTCTGGATCTACGGCGTCGGCGGGATCATCGTCCCGTTCATCTTCATCAAACTCATCGATCTCGTGCTCGTCGCCCTGCACGCTTACTGATGGAGGCCCGCTGATGCTTGTCCACCTTCGCCGGTCCCTGGTCATGGCCATCATCTGCCTGGTGTTCTTCGGCTTCGTCTATGCCCTGGCCGGTACCGGCGTGGCCCAAGCGCTGTTCAAGAACCAGGCCGACGGTTCGATCGGCCCCAATGGGTCGACGCTGATCGGGCAAAACTGGTCGAGCCCGAAGTGGTTCCACGGCCGCCCCGACGACACCGGGCCCTATGCCGCGGATCCGAAGGCCACCCCCCCGGTCGCCGGCGGGGACAATCCGCTGGTGGCCAACGGCAGCAACGGGGAGTCGGGGGGGACAGCCCTGGGCCCGCACTCCAAAGTCCTGTTGACCAATACCCAGGCCCTGGTCGCCTACTGGCACAATCTCGGCGTCAATCCGACTCCCGACCTGGTCACGACTTCGGGGAGTGGGTACGACCCCGACATCACCCCGGACGACGCGCGGGTCCAGATCCCGATGGTCGCCAAGGCCACCGGCATCGCCCCCTCGAAGCTGCGGGCCCTGATCACGCAGAAGACCAATAGTGCGCAGCTGGGTTTCCTGGGCAGCAGCTTCGTCAATGTGCTGCAGCTGAACGAGGCACTGGCCAACCTCCACTGAGAGGCGGGAGCTCTGACCCCGACAGACGGTTGCCTCAGGTCGATCGGACGGTGAGCACCCGGCCGTTGTCCTGCATGATGTGACGGATGTCGTCCTCGGGAAAGTCGTAGCGGCGCAGGTCCAGCGCGAAGTCCCGGGGCTCGGAGAGGCCCTCGGCGTGGGGCCAGTCGGAGCCGAACAACAGCCGGTCCACCCCGAGCACGTCCTTCAACACACCCATATCGTCCTCGTAGAACGGGGCCACCCAGACGTGCTCCCGGAAAGCCTCGACCGGATCGGACCGGAATGACGTTGGCATCTGCCCGTAGGACTTGGCCAGCTTCTTGAGAAGGAGGGGCACCCACTCCGCCCCGGACTCGATGGTGGCCACCCGGACGTTCGGGAACCGGTCGAACAGGCCTTGGCAGACCAGTGCCGCCATCGTCTCGAACGGGGGGCGGTCGGAGCTGATCACCGAGCGCAGCGGGGAGTGCCGGAAGGCCTCCAGATCGCCGTAGGGCTCCCAGTCGTTGATGTAGCGGCCGTAGCCGGCGTCGCCGGAATGGATCCCGACGGTGACTCCGGACTCGTTGACCAGTCCCCAGAACGGGTCGAACCGCGAGTCGGCCGGGGAGATCAACCCGATGGGGGAGTGGGCCGGACCTCCCTTGATGCAGACGATCCGGGCATCGGCGTCGAGCACCCGGGAGAGCTCGGCCACCGCCGCCTCCACGTCGACCAGGGTGATCATCGGGGCGGCGTAGATGCGCTCTCGATAGGCGTAGCCCCAGTCGTCCTCGAGCCAGCGATTGAAAGCGCTGAACGCCGCCACCAGCGCCGGCGGGTCCGAAGCCAGCGACTCCTCCATGCCCACCCCCAGGGTCGGGAACAGGAAGCACCCGTCGAGGCCCTGTCGATCCATGACCGCCAGCCGCGCATCCCGGTCGCGGTACTCGGGCCGGATCGGCTCGAGCTCACCGAACAGGGCCCGGATGTCCTTGGACCCGGGATTCCGGCCGCGGAAGTACTCGTCGAGACTCCCGGGCTTGGCCACCGGGTCGAAGGTGGGGTTGGGGATGAACTTGCTCACCTTGCCGCCGACCAGCAAGCGCGGCCGCCCGTTGATCTCGGCCCACTGCATGGCCCGCTTGGCCATGTCCTTGGGGATGTGACGGGTGTAGGCGTCGGTGGCCTCGTAGTAGTGGTTGTCGGCATCGAAGGTGGTGTAGTCGACGGCGGGGGAGTGGGTCTCCCCGGCAGGTGCCGCGGTCTCGGCGATGGTGGTGGTCACAGGTGCTCCTCTCAATCCAGTTGCTCAGTTGGCGATTCGATGGGGCTGGAGATGCGCACGGTCAATCGAGTCCCAGCACCCGAAGGGCGTTGGTGCGAAGGAATTTGGGCCAGACGTCGTCTTTGAATCCGACGTTGGGCATCTCGGTCATGATCCGCTCGATGGAGAGGCCCATGGGGAAATAGCCGGCGTAGATGATCTTGTCCGCCCCCCGGGTGTTGGCGTAGTTGACGATGTCCTGCGGGTAGTACTTGGGGGCGAAGGCGCTGGTGGAGTAGTGCAGCCCGGGCCACTTGAGCATGAGCTTGACCGCCAGCTCGGTCCACGGCTCGCATCCGTGCCGGGTCACGAAGATGAGTTCGGGGAAGTCGAACATGACCTCGTCGATCAGCTCGACGTGCTGGGGGGCGGCCTTGAGCCGGGGTCCCGGGATCCCGGCACAGCAGAAGATCGGGATCCCCAGCTCCACGCACTTGGCATAGAGCGGGTACATCTTCTTGTCGTTGATGGGAACCTGGGGGAAGGTGCCGCTCGGGAACACGCCCACCGCCCGAGTGCCGTAGGTCTCGTGCTCGCGAACCAGCCGCCGGATCCCTTCCATGCCGTCGTTGGGATCCGCACTCGAGGAGGCGACGAAGCGGTCGGGGTGGCGTTTCAGCGCCTCGGCCCCGATACCCGACGGGTCGCCGACGCCGATCAAGCCCTTGTCGATCCCCCAGAGGTCCATCTCCCGCAGGGTGACTCCGATCGGGTCGTCGGAGCCTTCCAGTGCCTTCTCGGGGACGTCCTTGAACATGTACTCGACCGGGAAGTCGAACTCTTCTTTGGACTCGGTGTCCTTGGTCTGCCGGGTAATGAACCGGTAGACCTCTTTCATGTCGGGGTGGGGGAAGCCCAACATGGTGTCCACCGCCCCGATGTCTGATGGCATGCCCATGGGTGTTGGTCCCCTCCCGGTTCGATGGGTCCGGCCGCATCTTGTCGCGATGTGGTCGCTCGATCTATACTAATATTAGAATCTAGTTTCGATTTGTCAAACGACCTGGTCAGAGCCCGTCGACCCTGGGGCAGGATCGCAGACATGCAAAGGAAGCCGGGAATGAGACCACCGATTCCCTTACCCACCGCGGCGAGCAGTCGATGAGAAGCACCGTCCTCCAGGGTGGCGAGCCGGCCGCCGGAAGCCTCAGCACCAACCAGGCCGCCCGCCGTCAGCGCATCGTGGACACCGCGCTGGGCCTACTGGAGGTACGCGAGTACGAGCGCATCCAGGTCAAGGACGTCGCCGAAGGCGCCTCGGTGGCGCTGGGCACCGTCTACCACTACTTTTCGTCGAAGGAACAACTGTTTGGCGAGGTGCTGGTGCAGTGGGCGGGGACCCTCGGCGCCAACATCAGCCGCCGGTCACTGGCCGGGGCCGATCCGGCTTCGCGGCTGGAGGACGCCCTGCACCGGTCGGTTCGGGCGTTCGAGCGCCGGCCGCAACTGGCCAAACTGGTCGCTCGTCTGGAGGTCTCCGAAGACCCCTTCGCCTCCGACGTGCTCAGCCGCCTGGATGCGACCACCAACCAGGTCTACCTCACCGCCCTCGACGGCTTCGAACCCGAGAAGGCCCGGCGGGTGGTGCGGGTGGCCGATGCCGTGCTCGACAGCTCGCTGCGGGCGTGGTCGGCCGGGCGGATTCCGATCAAAGTGGTGTACCGGTCGCTCAGCGATGTCGTCGCGCTGTTGTTGCCGGCGGGGTGAGCTGGACTGAGGCTCAGCGGACCGGCTCGGACACCACTCCGAAGCGCTCCTGGTAGTGGGCCGACCGATCGCGGAGCTTGTCGGCATCGAGCCCGGTGTCGGCGAAACGGTAGCGGGCGCCGCCTCCGCCCCCGTCACCGGGATTGCTGGCCAGAAACGCCCGCATGCGCTGCTCGGTCTCGCCGGTGAGCTCCCGGCCGAGGGCGGTGTAGAGCTTGTCGATGGTCGAGAACGGGTCGTCCACGAACTCGGAGAACTGGACGTCGACCACCTGGTCAGCCGGGAAGGTCCCCCGGTCCCGCGCCTCCATGCCGCGGTCGAGGCCGACAAAGATGTCCTCGGCATAGTCGTTGGCGATCTCGGGCAGCGAAACCTCGTCGGTGGCCATCGCCCGCAGGTGGGCGGCGAGCGCGCTGGTCGAGGCGATGACTTTGAGGGGGTCCCGATGGGTCTGGATGACGATGGCATCGGGGTACTCGGCGGCGAGGGTGTCGAGGGACCAGAGATGGGCGGGCGACTTGAGCAGCCACTGGTCGGCGGGATGGCGGGATTGCAGGTGCTGGAGATACTGCCGGTGCCACTGATAGGCGGAGCCCAGCTCGGCGTCGTGGAGAAGCCAACGGTTGTAGGTCGGTACCCGGTACTGGATGGGGAAGATCATGCTGCGGAAGTCTCCGGCGGTGATCCGCACGCACTCCTGGCCGAGGAGCGCCCCCATCGGATGGAAGGTGGTGAACCCGGGCATGAGGGACTCGGCCATGTCGATGTTGGCTTGCACCTCGGCGATCCGTGGGTCGGAACGGTAGGTTGCCGTCTCCGGCGGCGGCATCGGGCGATCGACCTCCCAGGTCAGCGGGGCCCGCAGCGCCGGATCCTGGGCCAGGAGGTCATGGAGGATGGTGGTGCCGGTCCGGGGTTGGCCGACGATGACCAAGGGCCGCTCGATGGCGCCGGCCGCGACTTCGGGGTGGTCGCGCCGCCAGGCGGTGATGGCCAGACGGGTGGCGAGGTAGTTGGCAATATCCGCCCCGGCGATCTCTACCCCCAGGTCGTTGAGCCGGGCCTCCTGCTGCAGCGAGTCGAGGAGGATGTCGAGGCCCTCCTGCCATGCCGTGCCGCCGAAGTCCTCCTCGCCGGTGGTCGCGACCGCCTCGGCGACCAGGCGGTCCCGGTCGAAGCGTTCGGCCCCCATCAGCCACCCGCCTCGGTGATGGGCGCCACCCGGGTGGTGACCGGCGGCGGATCCGGGTTGTCGAGCCACCTGACGGTCACGAACCCCCGATGGCGGCCGCCGGTGTCGAGCCAGTTGTCGACCCCCGGATCGGTGGCGGCGACGACGATCCGTACCCGCCCCTGACCGTCGGTGACCGCGCCGGCGTTGGTGACCGAGCTGTGCCGCCGGTGGGGGTCGATGCACTCGTGCCAGATGTTCTCGACGGTGACGCTCCACCAGCGGGTGTCGGGCGGCAGCAGGTCGATGATCAGCGCTTGGTCCGGATCCAGGCGGAAGGTGCCGATCATGTAGAGGTTGTCCGGGGTGGTGTCGGCCGCTCCGAGTTCGGCGGCTTCGGCGGTGACCAATTGGTTGGGCCGCTCGAGTAGCTCCGGTCGGATGGTCCGGTGCAGGGTGGTGAGCTTGGCGATCGACCATGCCATCCCGGTCAGCTGCTGGGCGAGGATCTCGTCAGTGGGCGGCAAGGGATCGGCCGGACGATCCAACGGCTCGATGGCAAGCTCGGCGAACGTTTCAGTGACCCGATCGGCAATGTACTCGCGGACCAGGATGGCTGAGCTGTCCTCGGGCATCGGGATCCAGGGGTCACTGCCGAGCTCCTCGGCGGTCGGCTCCGCGGCGGCCAGCACCAGCCCGAAGCTGCCGTCGTCGGCCAGCACCAGGTCGCGGTCGGAGATGTAGGCGGCCATGCGCCGAGGGGTGAGTCCCGTGCCAGCCAGTACCTGGAACCCGAGATAGGCACTGGTTCCCCGATGGCCGCGTACCCGGTAGCGGTGGCCACCGTCGATCATGGCCAAGAAGTACTCGCCGTCGGGGGCCGGGCCACCGATGAGGCGGGCCCGGGTGTTCATGGAGAAGAACCAGGGAGACTGGTGGTCGATGTCCAGCGAGAGCTCGGAGCACAACGCGGTGGCCCGGGCCAGAACCCGGAGGCCCTCGAGCAGTTCCAACTCGTTCTCGGCGTCGGCTTCGACCGACTTGGTCAGGTCATCGAGCATCTGACGCACGAATTGCCAGGCCTCCAGCGCCAGCGGGGCCTCTCCGGTCACCGTCATTCGCGGCGTTTGCGTTTGACGGAGGGTGCCATGTCCCTTATAGATACGACATCTCGGACCCGTTGACAAGGAGCACCCGGTGGCCGCCGTCGATCTAACTCGGGATGACGACGTCCCCCAAGCGCAACATGAGGTGGCCGTCGAGCTCGCCCGGATGGCCGGCGACCGGCTGATGGAGCTCCGATCTGGCTCCTCGCTGACCGGACGCGGACTGAGCGACGAAGGGGACAGGCTCTCCCACCAGCTGCTGATGGCGGAATTGGCGACCCGCTTTCCCCACGACGCGGTCCGATCGGAAGAGGGAGCGGATATGCCCGGCGCCGATCGGCTCTGGATCGTCGATCCACTCGACGGCTCCCGGGAGTTCGGGGAGGATCGAGACGACTGGGCCGTCCATGTGGCCCTGGCCACCGGTGGCACTCCGGTGGTCGGAGCCGTTGCCCTTCCGGCTCTCGAGGTGGTGCTGGGAACGGCAGCCCCCCCAGCGTTGTCGGCTGCGGCCCCGGTGCCGAGGTTGGTGGTCAGCCGCTCCCGACCGCCGGCGGTCGCCGAGCGGGTGGCGGACCGGCTCGGGGCCACCTCCATCGCCATGGGCTCCGCCGGGGCGAAGATCGCCGCGGTGATCCAGGGCCGCGCCGATATCTACGTGCACGCCGGCGGGCAGTACGAATGGGACTCGGCGGCACCGGTGGCCGTCGCTCTCGCCACCGGCCTGCACGCCAGCCGGATCGACGGCTCACCCCTGCGTTACGGGCGTCCCGACCCATGGTTGCCGGATCTGCTGGTCTGTCATCCCGCGTTTGCCGACGCCACCCTCACCGCGTTGTCCGAATCCGGCTAAGGCGCTCGCGAATCGGTTCAATCCGCGTCGAGCGGTTGAGGCACCCCACCGGCTGGGGTTTCCATGCCATGTCAGCGCATTTCACATCCTGTTGACAGTCCGCAACTGCAAACGCGGTTCTCAACCTGCCGGTCAACCGACACCTCAGGCCCAGGCGCGGCCGGTGCGAATAGTTGGCGTAACGGAATCATGTCTCCGAGCGATCTAGATGGTGACATGTACAAGAATCTGATCGACGTCGCCATCCCAAACAGTCGGCGTCCGGCGGGATACGCAGATGTTGCCGCGGTTACGCAAATATGACCAGTGCAGTGGTCCGCGTTGGCAACTTCAGTTGCGTTGCCATTGACAGATACCAAATCCGGACCTACTTTCGAAATTAATCAGTGCGGGTTGAGCGCGCGGGCAGCACGTGCGTATGGGGCGACTCGCTGACCTCCGGATCAACCGGAGACAGCAAGGGGGACAACAATGGAACGTGAAGCCCGGTCGAATATGACACCGTTTGTTCGACGCGTCCTCCGGCTTCTCCTGCCGGCAGTCGTTATCGCCGGCTTGGCCGCGCCATTCGTGGGCCAGGGAGTCGCGTCGGCGGCCCCTGTCACTGCTGTCACCTTCACGCCCGGCTCGAATCTGGCCAACGCGACCTCGACCTGGACGGTGGGCCTCACGTCCTCCGCCGGCGGCGCTCTAGCCGCGCCCAACACCATCTCGGTCCAGTTCGGGCCCGGGTTTATCCTCCCGCCCACCCCGACGGTCACCTTCGCCTCCGGTTTCACCGGAACCTGCGCCGCGGGGAACGGGGCAACGCTCGGCCAGGTGATCACCATCACCCTCACCAGTTCCTGCGTCCTGGCTAACAGCACGGCGGCCACTGTCACCATCGCCGGGGTCACCAACCCGGGCGCCGGCAGCTATCCCGGGGGCGGCTTCGGGGTTGCCACCACCAAGGACAGCATTGCCCCTCCTGCCGGTAGCATCGTCATCGCCCCCACCGCAGTAACCGGCGTGACTTTCGCGCCAGCGTCCTCGGCGCCGAGCGCGAACACCACTTATACCGTCGGTTTCACCACGTCGGCGTCCGGGGCTCTGTCCACGGGCAACACCATCACTGTGGCGTTCGCGGCCGGGTTCACAGTTCCCGCATCGCCGCCGGTCACCTTCGCCTCCGGGTTCACCGGCGTTTGCACCGGGACGACCACAGGCGTGAAGGCCGGCCAGTCAGTCGTCATCACCCTGAGCGGGACCTGCGCTCTAGGCAACAGCACGGCGGCGAGTGTGACCATCGGGACGATCACCAACAACGTGGCGGGCAGCTACGCGGCCAGCACCTTCAGCGTCGCGACCTCCCAGGACATCACCCCGGCTCACCCCACTTTGCCGGTGGTGATCGGCAGTTCGCCTAGCGCCGTCACCTTCACCCCGGGCTCGAACCTGACTGGCGCGCTCTCGACTTGGACGATCGGCTTCACTACCTCGGCCACCGGCGCCCTGGCCTCCACCAACACCATCTCGGTGACCTTCGCCGCCGGATTCGGCCTCCCGGCCTCGCCGACCGTCGCCACGGGCACCGGATTCACTGGGACCTGCACAGGCACTACAGCGTCGACCACCGGTCAGGTTGTCAAGCTCACCCTGGCGGGGGCGGGTTGTGCCCTTGCCGCCAGCACGGCGGGCACCGTTACCATCGCCGGGATCACCAACCCGGCGGCCGCGACCTACCCGGCCAACGCCTTCAGCGTGGCCACCTCCCAGGATCCCGCCCCCGCCAATCCCGCCTCCGCGGTCGTGATCAACGCCGTCGCCAACACTCCCACCGGTGTCACCTTCATGCCGGGAGTGGCGGTGGGC
>DASXFR010000029.1:0-3499 GCA_036489495.1 Acidimicrobiales bacterium
GAAGCTGTGACCCGACTGCTCCAGCCCTTCTACGCCGTCGGGGAGCTGCCGGTGATCATGCGTCGGCGGGTCTACTGGCACCACTCGCGGGTGGCGTCGCGGTTCCAAGCCGATCGCGTGTTCCTGGCCGGCGACGCGGCCCATCTCCAGCCCCCGTTCTTCGGGCAAGGCATGAACTCGGGAATCCGGGACGCCACCAACCTGGCCTGGAAGTTGGCCGCGGTCTGCCAGGGACGAGCCGAGCCGGCCCTGCTGGCCACCTATGACACTGAGCGCCGAGGCACGGCCGAGAAGATGGTCTCCTTCGCCACCCGGATGGGCGAGATGTACCAACCGCGCAACCGGTACACCGAAATCGTTCGCGACGCCGTGTTCCGGGGCGTCCAGCTCGTACCCGGGGCCCGCGATTACATCCTGCAGATGAAGTACAAGCCGTTGCCTCGCTACGTCGACGGAGTCGTCGTCGGTCCCGATACCCGGGACGCCGCTTCACCCACCGGCCGGCCGTTCCCCCAGCCCGTGGTCCGGACCGTCGATGGCGTCCGACTCAAGCTCGACGACGCCGTAGGCCGTTCCTTCGCCCTCATCGGGCTCGGTGTCGACCCCGGCCGGCATCTGTCCGATCGCTCTCGGGCGTTTTGGGACTCGATAGGGGCGGCGTTCGTGCACATCGGCGCCCCGGTGGCCAGCCAGCGGTCGACGCCTCGGCTGGAGTCGGCCGACGAGGCGTCGACAGCAGATGCGACCGTGCATCTGTACGACGTCGACGGGGTGTTCCGCGACATGCGACTCGAGCGTGCGGCCGACGAGGTCATCGTGCTGCGGCCCGATCGATACGTCGCCGCTACCGGTCGCGCTGGGGAGTTGGACGACCTGACCAACCGGATACGGGCGGCGACCGGGGAGGCGCCGGTGACTCGCTCCGCTCCAGATTGAATCTGACACTGCCGTTTACTATGAAGGCCCAGGCCTTACAGAGACGGAGACGGGAATGACCCTCGATGGTGCCAACGTGGTTGTGACCGGCGCCGGATCCGGGATCGGTGAAGCGACGGCCGTCCATCTCGCCGCGGAAGGTGCTCGGGTCGTGGTGGCCGACGTGGCCGAACCGGACGGCCACCGGGTCACCGAACGGATCGTCGCTGCGGGAGGCACCGCCCACTTCGTGCCCTGCAACGTCTCGATCGAAGGCAGTGTCGAGGAGCTCATTGCCCGCTCCGTCGAGCTCACCGGCGGCTTGGATCTCGCCGTGAACAATGCCGGCATCGGCGATCATCCCGGCGACCTGCACGAGATGGACGTCGGCACTTGGGACCAGGTCATGGCGGTGGACCTGCGCGGCACATTCTTGTGCCTGCGGGCCGAGATCGGAGTCATGCTCCGGGCCGGAAAGGGCAGCATCGTCAACATGGCCTCCAATGCGGGGGTCAAGAACGCGCCGGGGATGGCGGCCTATACGGCGGCGAAACACGGCATCGTGGGCTTGACCAAGAATGCCGCCCTGCAGTACGCCCGCCGGGGGATCCGGGTCAATGCCCTTTGTCCCGGGACCATAGGCACACCCGCCATTCGCTCATTCCCCCCAGAGCTCCAGGGCGAGTGGGGGGCCATGATCCCCATGGGACGGATTGGAACGCCCGAGGAGGTAGCGGAAGCAGTGTCCTTCCTGTTGTCGGACCGCTCTGCCTTCATCACCGGGATCGCCCTGCTCGCTGACGGCGGGCTGATGTACGCCTGAGTCCCTCAGCGGGCGGCATGCGGTATCGGTGCCGGCGTCAGCACGAAGCCCTCGTAGCCGGATGCGGCCACCTTGTCGCATCGGCGGCGATAGCGACCGACCCCGCCGACGTAGGGCATGAACACCCGGGGCTTGCCGGGCACGTTTGCCCCCACGTACCAGGAATCGGCCAGTGGGTACAGCGTCTCCGCGGCCACGTCGTTGACGTGCTCCACCCAGGTGCTCTCGGCCTCCGGCTCCGGCTCGATGGTGGCAAAGCCCCGGTCCCGCATGTGCACGAGGCAATTGCCGATCCATTCGACGTGCTGTTCTCCGGCGGCGATGACGTTGCTGAGCACCGAGGGGCTCCCGGGCCCCGTGATGGTGAACAGGTTGGGGAACCCGGACACGCCGATACCGAGATAGGCCCGAGGTCCGTCGCGCCAATGCTGGTCTAGGGTCCGGCCGGCGCGTCCGCGTAGGTCCACCTGCAGTAAGGCCCCGGTCATGGCGTCGAACCCGGTGGCCAGGACCAGGGTGTCGAGCGGATGGTGCCCATCAGTGGTCACAACCCCCGAAGCAGTGACGGCCTCGATGGGGGCCCGGCGGACATCGACCAGCGTCACATTGGAGCGGTTGAAGGTCGAGTAGTAGCCGCTGTCGATGCAGATGCGCTTGGTGCCCAGGGGGTAGTCGGTGGGGGTGAGCAGGTCGGCCACCGACGGATCGTCGACCATGTCACGGATCTTCTCGCGGACGAACTCGGCGGCCAGCTCGTTGGCGGCCAGATCGGTGGTGATGTCGCGGAACGAGGCCAGGAAGGCAAACCCCCCGTCGTTCCACGCCGCCTCGAACTGCTCTTGGCGCTCCTGTTCGGATACTTCGAGGGCGGACTTCGGGTTGGCTCGCAGCATGGTGCCGCCGAACGAGTGACGGCTGTACTCCCGGTACTCGGGATAGTGCTCCTTCACGTCCCGTATCTGCTCGGGTGTGAGCCGGACGTTCACCCCCGACACGCTGAACGCCGCCGTACGCTGGAAGACCACGAGGCTGGCGGCCTGCTGGGCCAGCTCCGGAATGATCTGGATGCCCGACGCTCCGGTACCGATGACCCCGACCCGCCGCCCCGAGACGTCGACTCCCTCCGACGGCCACCGACCGGTGTGCAAGAGCTCGCCGCCGAAGTCATCGAGGCCGGACACGTCGGGCAGGCGCGGCACCGAGAGGCAGCCGGTGGCCATGACCAGGTACCGCGTCAGGATCTTCTCGCCTGTATCGGTGCGCACCCGCCAGAGGTCGGTCGACTCGTCGAAGTGGGCGGCGATGACCTTGGTGTTGAAGCTGAAGTGCCGCCGTAGGTCGAAACGATCGGCGGCGTGGTTGGCATAGGCCAACATCTCGGGCTGGGTGGGGTAGCGCTGGGTCCAGTTCCAATCCTGTTGGAGCTGCTCGGAGAAGGAGTAGGAATACTCGACACTGACGATGTCGCAGCGGGCTCCGGGATAGCGGTTCCAGTACCAGGTGCCGCCGACGCCGGCCCCCGCCTCGATACCCCTGACGGAGAAGCCCAAGGACCGCAAGTGGTGGACTGCGTACATCCCGGAGAAGCCGCCTCCGACCACGATGACGTCACTATCGGTGCTCACGGAATGCCCGGCTTCCGACATACGTCCTCACTTCTTGGGGCGGACCGGTGGTTGGCCCGACGGTACTAGGTATCTGACAGTGGTGTCCATCAGGGTGTCGAATGGTGGGCACGGAATCGCCATCGGGAGAAGCCCC
>DASXFR010000075.1:0-24914 GCA_036489495.1 Acidimicrobiales bacterium
ACCCTCAGCCGGTTGCCCGCCGTGTACTTCCGGGATTGGGACCACACCCGGTTGGTCGCCGGATCCTTTTGCCATCCGGTGTGCCAACAGGCGGAAACGGAATACGCCTACAACCAGCGGATACAGGTTAGCGAGGAGCACCCGGCACCCCGTGGGTGTCGGGTGGCAGTCGGGTGCCTGGACTCAATAGGGCCCCACTCGGTGTTGAAGGGGTTGGGTGACCTCTGTTGATGGACTCGTTCCCGGAGAGTCGGGTCGTGAACTCTCAACCGGCCGGCATCGGGCGGATCGTCTCCTTCGGCCGCCGATGCGCCTGGAACAACCTCGGCCGCAATGTCGTGTTCGCGGATGCCGCCCTGCGCCCGGTGGCGGTCTTCGGGGACACCTTGTACCCCGAAGACGACGAGACGTCGCAGTTCGACCTCGACATCCACGCCATCATCGAGCTTTCCGACACCGGGCAGATCGCCGTCGTGAACCACCTAGGCTCGGTGCGAATCTTCGAAACGCCGTGGTCCCTCCGACCGGGAACCACCGTCGGCCCCGCGCTGAAACCGGCGCGCACACTCGACTTTCTGGAGGACGTCGAACGGGTGATCGGACTCGGCGGTCGGCTGGTGACGTCACGACCACGAAGCCGACGGTTGGGCGGCGTGCTGGTGTCCCAACCAATCGATTCTGCCCAACAACACCTCGGTGCCGACACCGAACAGGAGTCCTTCGGCTTCGTCACCGCACTTGCCGCCAGCTCGACACCGGACGGCACTGGTTGGGTCGCGCTGGGCGGAGACGGACGGGTCAGGCTGGTGGAAGCCGAGCAGGGACGGCTTGGAGTCATCCGGTGGGAGGTAACGGTCGACTTCCTGGCTGCCGTCCTGGTGGCTTGCGGGTCATCGGTCTGGGCGGCGGGCAGCGCCCCGGGCGGCGCCGGTCTTGACGACTACGCCTGGGAGAGCTTGGGGGGAGGGGGCCTGGCCCAGATCGACCTGGCCACTGGAAGCGTGCTGGCGTCCGCTCGGTTCGGCGAAGACCTGGCCTGGGGGAGTGGCGGCGTGGCCTTGGTGGTGGCGGACGGCGTTCCCTATGGCCTTGGCCGCCGCGGCGAGTTGCACGCCCTGGTCCCCGGTGAGCCGGTTACCACCCAACTCACCAGCGGCCTCGCCGCCGAACCTCTCGGCATCGCCCATGTGGCGGTGGCCGGCGACCAGCTGGTCATCGGGTTCAACCGCGGCGGTTACCAGCTCCACCCGGTGTCGCTGCCCACCGTCAGCCACCTCCTGCGGGATACTTCGGCCCGTAGAGCTTGAGACTCTCGTGACCCAGGAACCTCCGAGTGCCGTTGGTCAAGTCGCGGAGCAGGGTGGCGACCGCCTCCTCCAGGCCGGCTAGCTGGATTCGCAATCGGGGAATCCGTTCGGAAAGGAGCCCGGCTTCGGGAATTCCCGAGGCGGCTCCAGCTTCGGTCGAGGCCAGTCGGATCACCAGAATTGATAGCCGGTCGATGGCCATCCCCGGGCTCTCGGTGACCAGCGGAGCCTCGAGGCGGAGTTCTATCGTTTGCAGGATGGCCCGGTCGATCGCTTCGATAAGACCGTGACGGGTGTGGTTGAGCCGGTCAATGTCCCGTTTCGCCGCCGCTACGGCCGCGTCGTTCCCCCGATCCCGGCGCACATCGTCCTCTCGACTCCACTGCTCGGCATTGTTGCGATGCAGAGCCAGAATCGGATCGATGACGTCGCCGACAATGTGGCCGGGCGCCGTCCTCCCGCCGTTCGCGGGTGGATGGAGGAGCGAGTCGAGGATGGCGGCGGCGGTAGGGAGCCCCGAGGCGTTCATGTACCGGATTCGAGAAACTTGAGGATCGAGCGGGCCGCCAACGAACCTTGGCCAACCGCGGTGGCGATGCGCTCGTAGGCGCCATCGACGACATCCCCGGCGGCAAATGTGCGGGGATCGGAAGTGCGGAGGTTGCCGTTCACCACGATCCCACCGTGGGCGCCGAGGTCCAGCTGGTTGCCCACCAGGTCGGTGCACGGCGCCCGTCCCAGCTTGAGGACGACGCCGGCGACCTCGACTCGCCGATGCTCACCCGAGCTCGGCTTCGAGATGTCAATCCCTTTGACGCGGTCCGACCCGACCAGAGCGTCGAGCGTCCAACCGGCCAGATCGGTGATGCGTCCCTCCGAGCGGACACGCTCGACGACGTCCCGCCTGGCGGTGAAGTGGGCCGAGCGATGAACGAGCGTCACCGGCGACCCCGTCTCAGCCAGCTCCAGCGCATCGAGAAGGGCGCTGTCCCCGCCACCGAAGACCGCCATCGGCAGCCCGGCAAAGCGGGCCAGATGTGGCTCGACCAGGTAGGTCACGTCCCCGCCAAATGATCCATCCGGTGCGCTCTCGAGCTCACGTCTTCGCGATCCGGTGGCCACCAGAACGCTCCGTGCCCGGTATCGATGGGTGCCGGCTTCGATGTTCCCACCGGCGAGGTCCACTCGAGTCACCGCCCGGTCGAGCTGCAGGCAGCCGCCGAGTGTAGAAGCGTGACGGGCCAGTGCGTCGACAAGGGCCTCGTTGCCGTCCGGCGCCGGCGCAACGTTGCGGACGGCATGGGGGATCTGATCGATCTGTCCTCCGACTCTGCCGGCCGCCTCGAGCAGCACGACGTCCAGCTTGATGTCGTAGCACTCGATCGCCGCACTCACCCCGGCGGCGCCGGCTCCGATGACGGCGACATCGTGGAGTGTCTCGGCAGGCACGGGCCCACATTACGACCAAGTCAGGACCAGTCGGGTAGCCCGGGAATCATGGCGCCTCGGCTCAGAGGTGCAGGCCGCACTCGGTCTTGGCTTCCCCCCACCACCGACCGGCACGACGATTCCTCCCGTCGGAGACCGGCCGGGTAGTTGGGGCGCAACCGATCGAGAGATAGCCCCGTTCGACAAGCGGATGGACCGGAAGGGATCGGTCAGCGATGTATTTCTCCATATCGGCATCCGACCAGGTGGCCAGCGGATTGATCTTCACTATTTGGCGGCGTTCGTCCCACATCACCACCGGGGCATCCGCCCGATGCTCGGTATCCACCCTTTTGAGGCCGGAGATCCACGCGCGCTTGTCCGCCAACGCCGCGTTGAGAGGCTGCACCTTGCGCAGCTCGCAGCACCCCTCTGTGCCACACCCGAAGCAATCGGCTTCGGGCATTGGCTCCCGAATCTGCAGATTCAGTCCGTAGTGCCGCTGCACTCCCTCCACAAAGGCCAGGGTCTCGTCGAAATGGAAGCCGGTGTCCAGAAACAGCACTTCGATGTTGGGGTCGATCTTCACCGCCATGTCGATGATCACGCAGTGCTGGAACGAGCAGGCGATCGTAAGATCCCTCCCGAAGCGATGAACGGCCCACTCGATGACGTCCTGAGGTGGGGCCGTTTCGAAGGCTGCGGAGATCGCCGCCGCCTCGGTTGGATCGATGCGGGGCTCGAGATCGACTAGCACAAGGTCAATTCTCGGCTCCGGACCTGAGGCTCGACTGAGAAACGACTAAGAAAAGGTGAAGAAGCGAACCGGACACGATCCGGGTCGGAGGGGATGTTTCGTGGAACGACTGATCGACAGGGTCGCGATGGTGACCGGGGGTGGTGGCGGGATCGGCGGGGCAACGGCTCGGGCCCTGGCCAGAGAGGGTGCTTCGGTCGTTGTCGCCGACATCGATGGAGAGGCGGCCGAACGGGTGGCGGTGGAAATCGCCGAGACCGGCGGCCGCGCCTTCGCATTCCAGGCCGACCTGTCCCAGGAGACCGAGGTGGTCTCGTCCATCGATGCCGCCACCTCTCGGTTCGGGCGCCTGGATGTGCTCCACAACAACGCTGCCCTCACCGAGTCAGACTTCCTGACTCGAGACACGGCGGTGACCGAACTGCCCCTCGAAGTCTGGGAGCGAACCCTGGCGGTAAACCTGAGTAGCCAGATGCTCACCTGCAAGCACGCGGTTCCCGAGATGGTGCGCCACGGCGGCGGCTCAATCATCAACATGTCGTCCGGCGCTTCGCTCAAAGGTGACCGGACCCGCACCTCCTACGGCGTATCCAAGGCGGGGGTCAACGCCCTCACCATGTACGTGGCGACGAGTCACGGCAAACAAGGCATCCGGGTCAACACCATCGTGCCCGGTCTCATCATCACTGACGCCGTGCGCGCCCACTTGGACGAGAAGATACTGGCCGGGCTCGGAAGGTCGACGTTGACGCCGTACCTGGGTCAGCCCGACGACATCGCCGACTTGGTGGTGTTCTTGGCGTCGGATGAATCTCGCTACATCACCGGGCAGATGATCGCCATCGACGGTGGGATGTCGGCCCACGTCGGATTCGGAGGAACCGACTGAGCCGACGCCGGGGGCCGGCTACGAGGGACCGAGGATATAGTCTCCCGTTTCCGGATGGTGGTACCACCCGCCCGCCGCGTCAGTGCCGCCGTCGACGTGAATGGTCTGCCCCGTCACGTAACTGGAGAGTTGTCCGGCCAAGAACACGGCGGCGCCGGCCATCTCTTCGACCTGACCGGCCCGGCCCATGGGTATGACCGACTCAAACCCGGCCGCGGCACTTGGCGGTGCCACCGCCGCCAGCCCTTCGGTCATGGTGATGTCCGGGGCGAGGGCGTTCACCCGGATACCGTGGGGCGCCAACTCCAGAGCCGCGGTCTTGGTGAAATTGATCACTCCGGCTTTTGCCGCGGCATAGGCCGCATATCCGGGGGCGGCCCGCACGCCTTCGATCGACGTCACCATCATGATGCTGCCGCCATTGCCGTTCTCGACCATTACCCGGGCGACACGCTGGGTGCAGAGAATGACATGCTTCAGGTTGGAGCGATACAAGGCGTCCCAGCCATTCTCGGATGTCTCCAGGATCGGTGAGAAAAAGACGCCGCCCGCGTTGTTGACAAGAATGCTCACTGGGCCCAACTCCGCCAGCGTGCGTTGGAGCGCGAGGTCGACCTCGCTGGACTCCCGGACATCGGTGGCAATGCCGATGCCGCCTACCTCGTCAGCGGCGGCCGCCGCGGTGTCGGGATTGCGTTCCCAGATCGCCACCTTTGCCCCGAATGCGGCCAGGCCATGAGCGATACCCCGACCGATCCCGGAGCCACCGCCGGTGACCACCGCCACCCGATCGGTGAGCAACACTGACGAGGGCTCGATGGACATAGGGGCGACAGTACAATAGGTTCGCCAGCGTACGAAGCAAGTGGGTTCCGGCCGTGCCGGAAGAACCGGGGGATTCCGTGCCGAGAATTGAGCCAATTCCGTTGGAAGAGTTGGCGGCGGAGCCGCGCCGGATCATTGAAGAGGGAGTGGCCAACGGTACCTACGCCACGCCGATCCCCTTGCAGATATTCGCCTACAAGACATCGCAGATCCTCATGACCAATGCCGCCCGCGGCGCCTGGGGCCAGCAGTCGCTGCTGGGAGGTCGGATCCTCGAGCTCCTGCGAATCCGCAGCGCCCAGCTGGGCGAGTGCCAGCCCTGCATGCAGTCGAGGAAACACGACTCGATCACCGACGAGGATGTCGCCTGTCTCATCGGTCCCGGCGGATCGGACCTCACCGAACAGGAACGGCTGGCCGTGGCGTTCCTCGATCTGCTCTCGGCTGATCACCATGCCATCGACGACGACTTCTATCGGGAGCTCGGCGAAGTGTTCACCGCGGCTCAGATCATCGAGCTCGGCTTTACCTGTGCCAACGCCATGGGCCTCCATCGCTTCATCCACACGCTGGACGTATTCGGTGAGAACGCACCGGTCATCCCCTACAGCGCCGAGCAGGTCGACGCCGCCCGGAGCGAACCGTCGGCGCAGGCATCGGCATGACAGAGATGGTCCTGGTCACCGGAGCCACCGGGCTCGCCGGAGCCAACATATGCAAGTTGCTGATTGCCCGCGGCGACAATGTGCGCGCCTTGGCTCGTGAGACCGCCGACACCGATCCCATCGTCGCCCTGGGGGTCGAGGTGGTTACCGGTGACGTCACCGATGCTGATGCCGTCCGTCGGGCGGCCAACGGGAGCGACTCCGCCATCCATTGCGCGGCCCTGTTGGGGGGGGCCAGCCAGAACCTGGCTGATTTCGAGGCGGTGAACATCGGGGGAACCAAGAACGTGCTCGATGCCGCCGAATCGGTTGGATTGCGACGGGTAGTGGCGGTCAGCACCGGAACCTTCTTCGACACCGCCGGGGGACTCGAACGGGAGGATGCCCCGGTGTCCAAAGAGCCGAGCTCGGATCCGTACACCGTTACGAAAATGGCGGCTTTCCTCGACGCCATGTCTCGCGCCGCCAAAGGTCAGGATGTGGTCAGCGCCCATCCCGGGGCGATCTTCGGGCCGTCGCCGGTGGAGAGCAACGCACTCGGCCGGACGAGTTTCAACCGGGTGCTCATGTCTGCCCTTCGTCAACGGATCGAGCGCTACCTGACCTTCCCGGTGAGCTGGGTCTTCGCCGAGGACATCGCTCGGGGATGCATTCTTGCCCTCGACCAGGGCGTGTCTGGTGAGCGCTACATGCTCGATGGCCAACCCGAGGACGTGGTGAGCGTGGCCAACGCCTGCAATCGCATCTGCCAGCTGGCCGGACTCGATCACCGAGTCGTCGACGTGGCACCCTCGGACGATCCGGAGCTGGAAGAGGTGTTCGGGCCGACGCTGGTGGCCATCGCCACCAAGGCGGCCGCCGGGAATCCGGTGCGACGGAGTCTGGCCGACTCCAAGACCTACAAACGACTGGGCTACGACCCCATCAGCCTTGATCAGGGGCTGAAATCGACCATCGAGTGGCTCCGGGAGATCGGCCGCATCTCCTAGCTCGCCACCCCGGCTCGGCTCCCCTGGGGCTCGGCTACGACGAAGATCCCCGGCGTTCAGCGGCGGCGTCCGGATCGAACCAGGCACGCCAGGCCCGATACCCACCGACCAGGTCGGCGGCTCGGGCGTAGCCGAGATCGGCCAGCGACGCGGCCGCCAGGCTCGAGGCGTATCCCTCGGAGCAGACGATCACCACCGGCTGGTCGGTACCCCGTGCTTCGGGCAGACGACTGGTCCCCGTCGGGTCGAACCGCCACTCGAGCACATTTCGTTCGACAATTAGGGCTCCGGGGAGCGGGCCTTCCTCCCGGCGCTGGGCGTCGGGGCGAATATCAACGATGAGGCCTCCCTCGGCCACGATGCCCTGGAGCTCGTGGGGCCCGACCCGATGGATGCGCCGGCGGGCCCGCTCGAGCAAATCGCCGGCCGACGCGCTCATGGGATCGCCGCTCCGAACCGGTACCGCACGGTAGGGCCGGTAACCAGTCGGCCGTCGGCCATCTCGTAGTGGGTCATCTCCGAAAGACGGGGAGAATAGGCATGCACGCTGATGGCGGGCACGGTTCCGAGGTTCCCCATGTCGTGGATATGGGGAGCCGCGAACGTGGTCGACATCCCGGCCCGCAAGACGGTTGTCTCGGTGCTCGCCAACCCGTCGGGGCGCTCGGTCACGGTCGTCTCGGTCAACTCTCCGCTTGCCACCACGATGGCCCCCGATGATCCTCCGTGGTCGTGCAAGTCGATTGCACCGCCCGCGGGCCAGGCGATCACCCAGGCCTCGAAAGTGTCTGACGCCACCATAACGTCCCAGCTGCGTCGGGTCGGGCGGTCCGTTCCGGGCCACGAGTGCGCGCTCACCGCCAGTCCCTCGGCGATGGCGAGGAGCTCGCCGACTCCCAGGAATGTCGGATCCGCCGCCGGATGCAAGAGGCGGCCGGACACTGCGGCGTCGTTCGATGGCGGGTTGGCGGGTGCCTCGACCGGTCGAAGAAGCAGGGTCGTCATGCCGGTCCCCCGAAGCCGGGCGAGGGGAAACGCCGGTGGCGAATGCGGTGGAGGAGAGCCCTGCCAGGTGTCATGAGACCACGGTACGGGGCAATAGCTGACTAATCAAGTCGGTTTTATGGGGTATTTACTTTTCGCCCTAGGAGGCGGTCATCGCCGGCGAATCGGATGGTGGCCCCACCTCAGGGCTAGTCATCCTCGAATTGTCAAAATTGACACTTAGTATGGGCTGGCGTCATCAACCGGCGAATCGGGAGGGTCATGACTACATCACTGGTGTTCTACGGGGTTCTCGGCATCATCAGCACCGCGGTCGCCGTCATCGTGAACCGCCGCCTCTTCGTGGGGGGCGGTGCCGGACGGCCCTCGGTGCTCGAGGGCCTCTACTACCTTTTCGGTCTGGCCTCGCTCGGCCTCGGTTGGTACTTCAATGTCCGTTATGTGCACCAGTACGGCCACGAGGCGACCTACGTCGGGTACACCAAGGCGCTGTTCGCCAACTGGGCATCCGACTCCGCGGCCCAGGACTACATCATGGTCAACGTCATACTTTTCCCGCTGTGGTCAATCACCGATGGACGACGCCGGGGCCTACGCATCCCGTGGGTCTTCTTTGTAATGAGTCTTTTCACCAGCCTGGCCTTCTCGGTGGCGGTGTACCTGGCGTTTGTCGAGCGACAGATTCGTTACGGGCGAGCGGTGCCGGCCGAGTTGAGCACTTCGTAGCCGCAGTTGTAGCCGGGGATGAACGTGACCCCGGGGCCACCGTGGCAGCCCGCACCACAGAGGTAGAGGCCCTCGATTGGAATCGGAGCATCAGGCCAGCCTCGGGGTCCCGGGCGGAACGGGCCCATGAACTCCGGCTGCAGCAGCCCGTGGGTGAAATCGCCCCCCGTACACCCGAACATCAGCTCATAGGTGTAGGCGGGATAGTTGAACTGGCGTTCGACAAGGTCCGGGAAATTGGGCGCCATCTTGGTGATCTTCGTCACAATACGTTCGGCCATTTCGTCGCGGAATCGGGCCTGGGCGGCGCGGGTGGTTCCGATCGGGGAGTAGAAGGCGAAGCCGCTGGCCACGTGCTTCCCCGGCGGCGACAGGTCCTGGTCGCGCAACGAAGGGATTGACAGATTGAACGAAGGTGAGTCGGGTACCAACCCGCGGACCGATCGCTCGAAGTCACGCTGCATCTGTTCGGGGGTCCCGAAGAACGTCACATTGTGGCGGAGATCCCCCTCGTTGAGGGCTTCGTTGGGGCTGGCATACTCGGGCAGCCCGCTCAGGGCGAAATGGATTTGGAAATACGCCGCCCGATGGTCGATCGCGTCGATGCGTTGCGCGAAGCTGTCGGGCAAAGCCTCTCGGTCGAGCAACTGGGTGAAGGTGGCGGTGGGGTCGAGGTTCGACACCACGACCGGTGCCGTCACCACCTCGCCGTCGGTGAGGGCCACCCCCTGCACCCGGTTGCCGGCGGTGACCATGTTGGAGACTTTCACGTGGCGACGGAGCTCGCCGCCGAACTGCTCGAACAGTCCCAAGAGATGGTCGGACATGGTGCCGATACCACCTTGAACCTTGGACATCGTCGCGTCGCCCGGTGATGCCAGGGCGAAGGCGAGGCAGAGCGCGCTTCCGGCCGAGTAGGGACCGAGATAGGTGGAGTTGACGGCCAGAAACGCCAGCATGCTGCGGATTTGCGCATGCTTCTGCCGATCGGGGAGGAACCGGTCAACGACATCCATCACGCTGCCGAACATGGCGGTGCGGATCGCTTGGCGCTCATTCTCGTTCGATGCGGACGCCCACATCTCGTCGAGGGACTTGGGTGGCTTCCGCACGTCAAGCCGGCCGATGGCCCGGGCCGGCGCCTCCGCCCAGGCGGCGACCTCGGCCATGCCGAGTACGGCGTCGAGGCCGAAGGAGTCGCTGAGATGTTCCAGTAGCCGGGCCGGGTCGCTGTAGAGCAGGATTGGCGGCTCGCCCGATGCCCCGGTGGTGGCGGATTGGATTTCCGGCTCGTAGATGGGGCAGGAGGCGAAGCCCAGATCGTCGAATATCTCAGTGGGAATCGGGAACTGGATCGACCCGGCCAACTCGAAGCGATAGCCACGGGCGAGCTCGGTGGTGGTGGCCATCCCCCCGATGAAGTGGTTCTTCTCCAGACACAGGACTCGCATCCCGCCCCGGGCCATGATCGTGGCCGCGGTGAGACCGTTGTGGCCAGCGCCAATGACAATCGCGTCGTAGTCCGACATCTCCGCCACGGTAGCCACCGCTGGGGAGTTTTGTCTATTTTGACATTAGATGTTCAGCGGGAGCTTTCGGGCAGCGACGCAAGCCCGCGCTCCAGCAGGGTCAGCGCCAGTTCGGTCAGTCGAGCGAGCTCGTCCAGATTGGTGTGGTCCGATCGCATCCACGTGTCCAAGGCGGCGAAGGTGGCCGCCGCCACGCACTGAGCCGTGACCGAGGAGAGGAACTTGGCGTCGTCTTGGTCGGGGGTGCCCTGTCGCACCAGATGGCGCTCGACCTCGACGGCGAACTCAGCCTGGACCTGGTTGATGTGCTGCTCCACACGCTCGCGATCGAGCTCGCCATCGCGCAGGGCGGCGATGTCGTACATCTGATCGCGATCGAATGGAAACGAATGGATGGCGGCCAGGACCGCCTCGGTGATCGTCTCTTCGGGCGGGCGGGTCTCCAGGGCGGACCGGAACCACTGCAGGCTGGCGTCGTAGTCTTCGAAGAGAAGATCGTGCTTCGAGCCGAAATGGCGGTAGAACGTACGCAGCGTCACCCCGGCATCTTGCGCGATCTCCTCCGCTGATGTCTCTTCGACCCCCTGGGCCAAGAACCGCACCTGTGCCGCCCGACGAAGCGCTTCCCGGGTCCGTTCACTACGGGCAGTCTGTGGAGGCAATGGCACGCAACCGAGCCTACCGATCCGCGGTGGGCCAACCCCAATGACCACCGCGGGGCCAACGACGGCGAGACTCTGCCTCAACCGCGGTCCCCGGGAGGTTAGTAGCGCAATTCCGCCAGCACCCCGTAATGGTCGGAGAGCTGCGGCTCCTCGCTGGACAGGACCCCTAGGCGTTCACAGCGGGTCGGGTGGCCTATCGCACCAAGACGGGGCCATGCCGAAAGGACGTAGTCGAAACGGCGGTCCGGATACATGGCGACGGCGGCAAGTGCGTTTCGATTGGACCAGGTGAATCCGGGCGTGCCGTCGCCGGCCATCTCCCAGGCGTCATAGAAGACCAGACCTTCGGCGGCCGGGGCGGTCCGACCGGTGAGCATGCGGATCTCTTCCGAATCGGGCGGAGCGTTGAAGTCCCCGCAGACAACAACCGGATGACGCCGTCGGGTCGAGTCTTGGATGAACTGCGCCAGTTGGCGCACCTGAGCCTGCCGTACGGCGCTGGCGTCGAGCGGATAGTGGAGCATCACGAGGAACAGCTGGATCGGCCCTCGATCACCCTCTACCCGGGCGAAGAGGGCGGCTCCCAAACCGGCTCCATCCTCCCCTCGCAGAGGTCGTCGCTCATGCGAGGTCAACGGCCAACGCGAGACGATCCCGAACCCGGACACCCAATCCTCTTGCTCCCAATCGCCGACAAACAGGTGGTGCTTCAAGCCCAGGTGCGTTGCAATCAGGCCCGCCTGGGTCTCATTGTCCGCCGACCACGACTCCACCAAGCAGACGATGTCAGGTGCCGTATCTGCCAACGTCGATTCGATCCCGGCCTGGCGGTCCCGCCATGAGCCGTGACGGCCCCAGACATTCCAGGTGATGACTCGCAGCTTGGTTTCGACCACCGGCCCGTACGGCTCATATTGGTTGAAGCTCACCCCAGCAGTTTGTCGCGTCGGCCGCGGACACGCCCGCGATACCGAGGTCAGGAGATCCGATATCAGCGACCTCCTGCGCCCGATGCTCAGAGTTCGTCGCGCACCTGACGATCGAGCGCGGCGAGCCGCCGGTCCCAACGGGCGCTGATGGTGGCCAACCAACCGGCAGCCTCGCTCATCGCTTCGGCGCGCACCCGGTAACGCACGTCCCGTCCGACTCGCTCGGGTATCAGCAGGCCAGCGCCGGCCAGGGTCCCGAGATGTTTCACGACGGCTTGGCGGGACATGGGATAGTCCGGCGCCAATTCGGTGGCGGTCAGGGGTCCGTCGATGGACAGACGGTCGAGAATGCGACGGCGGGTCGGGTCGCCAAGGGCGGCGAACACGGCATCGTCGTCTGCCATCCGAGTCAGGAAGTTGCGAGCAAGGCGGGCGCGGTGGCCATGCACCACGCGCCAGCCAACCGGGTGTCCCACGGCGACCACTCGACCGACTCATCGCGACTCGCCAGTTGGGAAGGGGGGGCGCAGGCGCATTCCGTGTCGTTTGACGCCGAATCTGATCGCACCACCGAATCCATGGCGGGAAGGGGCTGGCTTCGGAGCGGTTCCTCGGTGATGGTCAGCTGCGTCCCGTCTTCGATTGATTCGAGGTGATACGTCACTTCCGAGATCTCGGCGTCACGGTTATCCGGCCACCACTGAAATCGCAGGTGACGTGGCGGGGTCACTGATTCCACCCGTCCGGTCCGTCCTTCGTCCTCACCGTCCGCGAATCGGATCTCGCCGCCCGGCGCCAGCTCCCATTCGACGGTGGAACCGAACCAGGAGGCCACCGATGACGGGTCGGTGAGGAGTTCCCACAAGCGGTCGACATCGACGGGAAATGCGATCTGACGACGGAACACGGCGGCCTCCTGGTCTCGGTCTTTCCGGTCCCACATTATACGCAACTCAATAGTTGCACGTCTCCGGAGGGGAGGGTAACGTGCAACGCATAGGTTGCAGGAGCGCCAGGACGGCAGCGAGGAGAAGACGGTGAACAACTGCAAGATCAACAACTACATGGTGCCGACAGTCGTCGAGCAGTCCCCTCGAGGCGAGCGAGCCTTTGACATCTATTCACGCCTGTTGAAGGACAGAATCGTCATGTTGAACACCGAGATCAACGACGACAGTGCCGGCCTGTTGGTCGCCCAACTCCTGCACCTCGAGGCCGAGGATCCGGACAAGGACATCTCCTTGTACATCAACTCACCTGGCGGGTCGGTAACCGCCACCTTGGGCATCTACGACACCATGCAGTTCGTGCACCCCGACGTCTCGACCATGTGCCTGGGGATGGCGGCCTCCGGGGCGGCGGTGCTTCTGGCCGGCGGAGCCCAAGGGAAGCGGTTTGCATTGCCGAATGCACGGATACTCATCCATCAGCCGCATGGCGGGGCCCAGGGGCAGTCCATCGACATTGAGAACCAGGCCCGGGAGATCGGCTACCTCCGGAGTCGCCTGGAGGAGATCCTGGCCCGACACTGCGGCCAGCCCATTGAACGCATCGCCAAAGACACCGAGAGGGACTACATCGTGGGCGGTCCAGATGCGGTCGCCTACGGGTTGGTCGACGAAGTCCTCGGCCCCCGAGCCGCGCTGGCGACGGTCAGCACCTCAGCGTCGAGCATCGCTGCCGCCGGGAAGGCAACTGCTAAGTCCTCGTGACTTCCGTCGCATTCGACTGCCCGACTTGTTCGGCACGCTCGAGGCGCACCACCCGGAGTCGATGAACGAAGAGAACGCCCACCGCGATGACCACCAGCCCGGCGGCCACGTAGCCGGCATAGCTGAAGTCGTTCAGAACTCGGTGGTAGCTACTGCCGAGCCCGTACCCCACGCTGGCTTGCACCGTGCACCACACGGCACAGCCGATGACGGTGAAGGTTACAAATTTCGCCATCGCCATCTCGCCGAGCCCGGCGGCGAAAGAGACGAACGATCGGAGGAGGGGGATGAATCGCCCGAAGAGGACAACTGGCTCACCTCGACGCGCGAACCACGCCTCGGCCCGGTCGAGATCTCTATGGGTGAGGAGGACGTACTTTCCGAGCTTGTTGACGAGAGGACGACCCCCGTAGTACCCGATCAGGTATCCGGCCAACGACCCGAGGACTTCGGCCAGCGTCGCCAGCACGATGACCAGAATCAAGTTCAGATGATGGGGCTCGTTGGCAATCTGCCCGCTGGCGAGCACGCCCCCGAAGATTATTGCCACTTCGGCCCCCACTGGGAGACCCATGGATGAGATGAAGCTCAGGGCGAAGACGGCAAGGTACCCCCACGTCTCCAGGAAATGCTCCACGCTGTACTCCTAGCGATCCGAAAATGGACAGATTGTTGCATTTGGAAGTTCGGGACCGGCGGTCTCGAATCTTGTCGTTCCGTATTTGCTCAATAGGCCCGTCACCGGCCACCCGCTCGAGCGATTGAAGCAGAACGCGGGTACGCCGTCTTGGGCTTCCGCATTGAAGCACAGCGTAGGCAATCCTGAATCGGAAGACATCCACCAAAAGGATGATTTACGCACCCGACCTGGGGATTAAGCAATCCGGTGGTTGTTCCACCGGGCGCCAGGCCAGATTGATCGAGGCAGACTCTCGGGGGTGGCGGTCACTACGATTTCTCGCGCCGACCAATTCCCGCGTCGAACTTGACCACAGAATTGGGCCAGGCCATACGGGACACGAACGGTCCCCGATCACGGTGGGCCAATGGATCATGTACAAAAGGGGGGTGCAGCCCCAGACCCGAATGCAACGCCGCGCCCAATTTCGGAGGCGCCGGACGGTGGTGGCGTTGGTGGCGCTGCTCCTCGTGGCGGGTGTGCTCTTCCTCACGCTGTCAAGCGGGGGGACCCCCACCTCCTCACGATCCTCGACTTCAACGTCCAGCCCGACGGGCGGCGGGCCGACCAATTCATCCAACGCCGCGCCTTCGCTGGAGGCCGGCAGCGAACCCTGGCAGCTTGCCGCCCCTCTCTCGAGAGAAACCGTCACGACCGACCACAGCCAACTTCGAATTCTCGGGGGGCTGACTCCATCTGGAAGTTCGATCGGAAATGTGACGTCGCTCGACCCGGCGACCGGAACCTTTACGGCTTCCGGGTCGCTCCCGGCGGTGGTTCACGACGGTGCTGGAGCCACCCTCGGGACGTCGTCCCTCGTGTTCGGGGGAGGGGACCCCAACACCTTCGCCACGGTGCAGTCCATTGGCCTGCCCGCCGCATCGCCATCGGCTACCGCCCAGGGCCAAGTCGTCAGCCAGCTCCCCCAGCCCCGGTCCGACCTCGCCGTCGCCTCGATCGTCTCCGGCGGATCCCATCCGTCCACCACTCTCTACGTCGTCGGCGGCTATGACGGCACCAACTATCTGCCCGAGGTCCTGGCGACCAGCGATGGAACCCACTTCGCCACTGTGGCCAAGCTGCCGGTACCGGTCCGGTACGCGGCGACCGCATCCTTCGACGGCAAGATCTACACATTCGGTGGTCAAAACGGGGGAACCGGCACAACGGTCACCGCGACAGATGCCATCCAAGCGATCGACCCGTCAACGCATTTGGCCAAGGTGATCGGAAAGCTTCCCCAGCCTCTGTATGGCGCCTCCGCTTTCGTCATCGACAACCATCTGTATGTGGCCGGCGGCCAGACCGGCGCCGGCCAGACGCTGACCCAGCTCTACGAGTTCGACAATGCCACCGACAAGGTCAGTGACGCCGGGCTGCTTCCCCAAGCGGTGGCCTTCGCCGGGTTTGCCACCATCGGGACCGGGGCCTCGGCGGTGGGTTACCTGGTCGGCGGCGAAGTCGCCAGCCAGTCGGGGCCGGACCAAGCTGGCATCCCATCGGGCTCGCTTCAGACGGTCATCTTCCTCCGTCCCAGCCGCTATGGGGGCCCGGTGGGTGGACCCTCGGCCGGGGCTCCCTATGCGGGTCACCTCCTCATCGCCGATCGGGGCAACGACCGACTGTTGGTCATGGACACGGCTCGTACCCTCGACTGGCAATATCCCTCGGCGATTGCGCCTCCACCTCCCGGGGGGTTCTATTTCCCCGACGATGCCTTCTTCTTCCACAACGGCACCGGAATCATTTCGAACCAGGAGGAGAATCACACGATCGTCGAGATCGGCTACCCCTCCGGGAAGCTCCTGTTTCAGTACGGGCACCCCGGAGTCCCCGGGAGCTCGGCGGGGTATTTGGATCAGCCCGATGATGCCTACCTCTTGAAGGACGGAACCGTCACGGTGGCCGATGCATTGAACAATCGGATCCTCTTCATCTCACCGACGGGCACAATCATCAATCAAATCGGAACCCTCGGAGTGTCGGTGCACCGCCCGCCAACCGGCATCGGCTACCCGAACGGTGACACCCCGCTGGCCAACGGTAATGTGCTGGTGTCGGAGATCACCGGGTCGTGGGTAACCGAGTACACGCAGGCAGGGCAATTGGTATGGACCACGCACTACCCCAGCGTCAACTATCCGTCCGACCCTCAACAACTCGGGCCGGACCTCTATTTGATGTGTGACTATGACCCTCCCGCCGAAGGGCGCCTTCTCACCTTCACCCGGGAGGGCCAGATCATCTGGACCTACGATGTGACCGCCGGCGGCGGAGCGCTCAAGAAGCCTTCTCTGGCCGAGCAGCTGCCCAATGGGTTGATCATGACCAACGACGATTACCGAAACCGGGTCGTCGTCATCGATCCGAAGTACAACGCCATCGTGTGGCAGTACGGCTTGACGGACACCGCCGGAACCGCGGTCGGCCTGCTGAGCATTCCTGACGGCTTCGACCTGCTCCTTCCGAACGGGACAACACCAACCCATCCACAAACTGGCTGATCCCCTCTGTCGGCCGGACTGGGCGAAGACCGATCGGGCAGGGTCAGTGAAGCACGCGGACACCCACACCGGCACGCGCGTCTCACCCGCCGGTTCCGGTGGGCCGAGCCCGGATTCACAGACAATCCACAGCTGAAATAAAGCTGACTCTGCGGGCCACCAGGTTGAATGAAGTCACCGAGCGCACAGGTTGGGCGATGCGCCCCTATCGCATTTGTCTCGACCGGCTTCCAACCGAAAGGTCATGACGTGACACAACAGCCCGGCCGGGACCATCAAACCAGCCAACCTGCGGTGCAGGCGCGGGATCGAGCGATGTCCCGGGTTCGGCGGATGACGGCGGCAATCGGTGTCGCCGCCATTGCCAGTGCCGTCGGACTCGGGCTGCTGGTTGCGACCGAGACCACAGCCCAATCGTCGTCAACGACGAAACAGCCCTCCGGCACCTCGAGGTCGGGGAGTTCCGCCACGACAACGCCCTCCCTCTCAGCCTCCTCGTCATTGAAGTCGTCATCGGCAGCCGACCCCGCCACCACGACCACCACAACGGCGCCCAAGGCCACCACGACGAAGCCGGTCACTGTGTCAAGGCAGTCATGAGCAGTACCTTCGTCGATTCGGTGCTCGGTTCCGAGACCTCGGATGCTCTGTTTGGCGTTCGCTCGATGCCGGCGATCGGCACCACCGTCATGATTGCCGTGACCGACGCCGACCGGGCCGACTTCGCCCTATCCCTGTTGGCCGACGACCTCCGGGCCATCGACGAGGCGTGCAGCCGATTTCGTACCGACTCCGAGGTCCGACAGGTGGAGCAGTGCAGCCTGGGTACACCGGTCCCGATCAGTCAACTGCTGTTCGACGCCATCGAAGTGGCCTGCGTAGTCGCAGTCAAGACCGCGGGAATCGTGGACCCGACCGTCGGGTCGGCCCTCGTCGAACTCGGCTATGACCGCGACTTCGATGCGATCACCCGCAGTGACCATCCCTCCGAGTACCGGCCACGTCCGGCTCCGGGTTGGTGGCGGATCGCGCTTGACCCCGGGGCTCGGACTCTGGCCGTCCCCACCGGGGTCCATATCGATCTGGGGGCAACCGCGAAGGCGCTGGTCACCGACCGATCTGCTCAGCGGATTGCTTCGGCTCTCGGCTGCGGGGTCCTAGTGAATCTGGGCGGCGATGTCGCGGTGGCCGGCCAGTGCCCAAAAGGGGGATGGGCGATCGGCATCGCCGCCGACCGGACCGCGTCTATCGACGCGGCTGATCAAGTGGTGACCATCTTCGGCGGCGGTCTGGCCACTTCGGGCACCACCGCCCGTTCTTGGATCCGAAACGGCCGTACCCTTCACCACATCGTCGACCCGTGGACCGGGGAGCCGGCACCGGCGGTATGGACCCTGGTGTCGACGACGGCACCGAGTTGCGTAGAGGCCAACGCCTGGAGCACCGCGGCGGTTGTCTGGGGTCACGATGCCGTCGGGAATCTGTCTGCCCTCGACGTGCCGGCCCGTCTCGTCAACTCCCAAGGCCGGATCGTCCATGTCGCCGGTTGGCCCGCCGATTCCGTTGGCCAGGTTGAGCTCATCGACGACGACCGGCGAAACAACTCCGGTCTACCCGGGTTGTCGTGCCCATGATCGGCACCTCCTCCACCGCCCTTTGGTACACGACCCGGGCCACCGGGACCGTCGCCCTGGTGCTGCTGACCGGGACCCTGGTGCTCGGGATTCTCACCGCCGGAAGAGTGCGGGCCCGGTCGTGGCCGAGGTTTGCCCAGGCGGATCTGCACAAGCGGGTCTCGCTGCTGGCCATGGTCTTCCTGGCCCTTCACGTGCTGACCTCCGTTCTCGACACCTACGTGCACGTGGGGTGGGCCGCCATCATCGTGCCCTTCGCCTCCCAATATCGTCCGGCGTGGACGGGACTCGGAACGGTGGGGGTGGATCTGATCCTGGCAGTGGCGATTTCTAGTGCTTTCCGCCAGCGCATCCGCTCCCGGACCTGGCGGGGCATCCACTGGCTGGCCTACGGAAGCTGGCCGGTGGCC
The DNA here is from genome assembly GCA_036489495.1 of Acidimicrobiales bacterium. GTDB lineage: Bacteria > Actinomycetota > Acidimicrobiia > Acidimicrobiales > RAAP-2 > DASZIT01. Next base: position 18,654 of record DASXFR010000075.1, read on the forward strand.
ATGTTCCATTCCCTGGGTATGGGCACCGACGCCTCCACATTATGGATGGACGGTCTCGCAGTTCTCTGTTCGGTGGCCGTCATCAGCACGCTGGGCTGGCGGATCAGTGACGCCAAGAAGAGCCGGGACCGAGCCATTTCGGCCGGCGCCATCACCCGAGCCGCGCCGGTTCGCCTTGGATCGGACCCGATCCAAACGGGGCCGACCCGCGCCGAGGCCCTCCCGGCACCACTGGCGGGCACCTCCGCCAGCTCCGCCCCGTCCCGGCCGGGGCTGGGCGGCACCACGACCCAAATTCTCGAGAGGCATCGTCGATGAGCGTCATGACACGTGCGACCACCGAGCGGTTGCTGTTCGTAGACCGGGGAGCCGCGGTCCCGCTCGATCTGGCTGGGCACCTCGCCAACCACGGACACTTGGCCGTCCCGGCCCGGGACTATCCGAGCTGGAGAGCCGAGATGTTCCGCGCCGTCGCGGAGTCGGGGATCCTTGGACGCGGGGGCGGGGGCTTTCCCGCCGCGGCCAAGTGGGACGCCTTCCGTCGCGACCCGCGGCGGCCGATGGTGGTGGTCAACGCCATGGAGGGTGAACCGGCGAGCGACAAGGACCAGGTACTGCTCAGCTACTCGCCGCACCTGGTCCTCGACGGCGCGGAGACAGCGGCCGCGGTGATAGGAGCGTCGGAGATCGTGATTTGCATCGCCGACGGCAACTCGACGGCAGCTTCATCGATCGAAGCCGCGATCGGGGACCGAGGGCGTGCCGGAATGTCCGGGCGCCGGGCGTCGGTGGCGCGCCCCCCGGGCCGGTACGTGACCGGAGAAGAGTCGGCCCTGGTGAGCTGGCTCAACCATCGCCCGGCCCTGCCGAAATGGCGAATCGACAAATCGGTGCCCCTGAGCGTTGCCCGTCGTCCGGCGCTGGTCCACAACGCCGAAACGCTGGCCCAGATCGCACTCATCGCTCGGCACGGTCCCGAGTGGTTCCGTCGAGTGGGATCGCCGGAGGTGCCGGGCTCCATGCTGGTCACCGTCACCGGAGCCGTTCGGTCCCCCGGCGTGCTCGAGGTGGAGATCGGGACCCCGGTCGCCGAGATCCTCGGGCGCGTCGGGATCGATGCCGAGCTTTCGGCGGTACTGCTCGGTGGCTACGGAGGGGCCTGGGTGGATGCATCCCGACTCGCGACTGCCTACGGTGCCGGGGCTAATCACGGGGTCGGGGTAGTCGTCGCCCTGTCCGCCGCCTCATGCGGCATCGCCGAGACTGCCCGGCTGGTGCGTTACCTGGCCGGTGAGAGCGCGGGTCAGTGCGGTCCGTGTGTCTTCGGGCTCCCGGCCATCGCCGGCGACCTCGAGCAGCTGTCGGCCGGGCGGGCCGATGCCGAGGTGCTCGCCCGGATTCGAAGGCGGTCGGCCTCCGTCGAGGGACGAGGGGGGTGCCGCCACCCCGACGGCGCCGTCCGCCTGGTTCGGAGCGCGCTGGAGGTCTTTGCCGCCGATGCCATGGGCCATGCCCAGGGTCGCCCCTGTTCCGGGCATGACCTCCCGACGGTGTTGACCTTCCCCCCATCCCGGCCACCGGGCGGGAGGACGCCATGACCGGACCATCTCGGACCGCCATCCGGCTCCGGGTGGATCCGGTGGCCTGTGATGCCTACGGGTACTGTGCAGAGCTGCTTCCTGAACGGGTCACCCTCGATGAGTGGGGCTATCCGGTCGTCGACGGTACTCCCGTCGATGGGGATCTGGCCGCACTGGCCACCCGAGCCGCCGCCGAATGCCCTCGTCGAGCGGTCCTGCTCCAAACGGTCGCGGTCTCCCGGCAGAAGTAGCCGGGCCCAGCTCCTGATGGCGATGGACGATCCGTCCCGGAGCCGTTCCACCGGCGCTGTCGACCGGGATCGACCCGTAGGCTCGGCTCGGTGGTCGACGGTCGGTACAGCGCGGGATGAAGAGGACCCGGGGCGCGGGGTGATCCCGACCGGCGCCTTCCGACTCTTCCGCCTGCTGGCGGCCGTTCCCGGCCGTCGGAACGACGCACTGGCGGTGGTCAACGGGTTCTTCGGCGACGCCCTCGATGATCAGGGGTCGAGCCTGGCCCTGCCCATGACCTGGCGCTCAGATACCGGCGGGGAGGTCTCCACCGATCGGGTGAGCCTCGGCCGGGCGTTCCCTGACGCAACCGACCGTCTCGCCCTGCTCGTCCACGGCCTGATGTCGACCGAGTCGGTGTGGGGCTTTCCCGGGGACCCCAAGACCACCTACGGCAGCCTCCTGGCCCGCGATCACTGTGTGACCCCCATCTGGTTGCGCTACAACTCTGGCCGGCACATCTCGACCAATGGGCGCGAGTTGGCCCGGATGCTGCACGACCTGGTGGCGGCCTGGCCGGTACCTGTTCGTGACATCACGCTCATCGGACACAGCATGGGCGGCCTGGTGATCAGATCGGCTTGCCACTACGCCTCGGCCACGAGACCCTGGCGCGATTACCCCCAACTTCGGCGATCCTGGACATCCAAGGTCAGGCGGATGGTGCTCATCGGGGTGCCGAACACCGGAGCGCCGCTGGAGGTGTTCGCCAATTGGACGAGTGCGGCACTCTGGTCCCTTCCGATCCCGGCCACCCGGTTGCTCGGCCTCGGTCTCGACGTGCGGAGCGCAGGGATACGAGACCTCCGGTTCGGTTCGATCACCGACGAAGACTGGCGGGAAAAGGACCCCGACGCCCGCGTCCGACCCGTACCCCACCGGGTGGACGTACTTCGGCGGGCGGGCTACCTGATCATCGCCGGCGGGGTTGGCGGCGACACCGATCATCCGTTGACGCAGGTCTTCGGCGATGCGTTCGTGACCCCCTCAAGCGCGTCAGGCGCGGTCCGCGAGATGGCTGAAGAAGTCCTCTTCCCGGGTTCGACAGTTCAGTTGTTCCCGAAGGTGAACCACATCGCCCTCGCCCACCGGCCCGAGGTCTACGCCGAGATCCACCGTTGGTGGCCCTGAGGCTTGGATCCAGGCGCCTTGATGGGCAGCGACGCCCTACGAGTAGCGAGTGGCCCGAGTCCCGGGAGGATGGTGGACTCCGGGGGCCGAGTCAGGGTTCTCAACGCAAACCTCACATTCCAGCCCGTCCGGGTCGCGGAAGAAGATGCTCAGCATCGGTCCGAAGTCAGTGACGAAATCGTCGGCCGAGCCTCGGGTCATCAACCGGTCCCGGATCGTTTCGAACGCCTCGATGGAATCCGCCTGCACCGCGAAGTGATCGAGGCGTCCACGGCCGAACATCGGAGTCTGGCGGTCAGCCTCGGTGTTGCCCTCGATTTGGAACACGTTCAACTCGGCCCAGTCACCGATCTTGATGATCGAGAGCCGGGGACCCTTCTCGTCAGGGAGCTCGGAACCGTCGCGGACGATCTCCGCGTCAAAGACGTCCTTGTAGAAACCCTGGAGTCGGGTGGAGTCGTTGGTGATGGTGGCGACGTGGTTGAGGCCCTTGAGCAGCACGGTGGGCTCCTTTCATCCTGTTCCCTCCGTGCAATCTAGATGGGTCGATCCCGCCCCGCCCTGGCGGTTGGGGGCCTAACATCGCTGGGGCTGGCGGCCGAACACTGGGGGTGATGGTGGGAGACGACAACGATTGGGACGGTATGGCCGGTCTCTCCGCTCCGGCTCGTCGGGCACTGACCAACGCCGGCTACACGAGACTCGCCCAGCTGGTCAATGCCAGTGCGAACGAGGTCCGCGAATGGCACGGCATGGGCCCGAAGGCTTTCGAGTGGCTCCGCCGCCGGCTTGCCGAGGGGGGGCTGGGCTTCGCCGACCCGCCTTGAACGGGACCGGCGATTGCCCCGGACCTCCTGGATGGCCGGACGCGGCCGCCCGGAGGGATCCCGAACCCGAACGCCGATTTCCTGCCCCCAGATGTCGAGAACCCGTCCCCAGCTTCGACAGGTAGGTGAGCGGCGCCACCGAGACGCCGCCCCGTCAGGAAGGATGGAGCTATGAGATTCATGCTGTTGCAGAATTATGGGGGCGTCGAATCGGACTGCGAGCCGATGACGGAATGGACCCCGGGGGAAGTCAAGGCCCATATCGAGTTCCAACAGGTGATGAACCAGGAGCTCATCGACCTCGGTGAGTTGGTGGATGCTCAGGGACTGGCCGGTCCCAACGCGGCCAAGTTCGTGGTTTCGGACGGGTCGGGTGTGCCGGTGATCACCGGCGGCCCGTTCCCCGAGGCCAAGGAACTCCTGGCCGGCTACCGGCTGGTGGACGTCGACACGGTAGAGCGAGCCGTCGAGATTGCCGCCCAAGCGTCGGCGGCGCCTGGGCAGAAGGGATTGCCGATTCGCCAGCGCATCGAGGTGCGCGAGGTGTTGAGCGCCCCCGACCCCGAGGTGTGACCATCACCGGAAGCACCGAGGGCCTGCTCCGCGAGCTGTCGCCGCAGGTCCTCGGGGCAATGGTCCGCCGCTACGGCAACTTCGCCGACGCCGAGGACGCCGTCCAGGAGGCACTTGTCACCGCCGCCACCACGTGGCCCAGCAACGGGAACCCGGAAAACCCGCTGGGCTGGCTCATCCGGGTGGCGTCCCGCCGGATGTCCGACCAGTACCGCCAGGATGCCAACCGCCGCCGCCGGGAGGACCTCGCCGCCTCGTGGTCCCTGGCTCGCCCCGATCCGGCCCCCGGGAAGGACGACACACTGATCCTGATCTTCATGTGCTGTCACCCGTCCCTGTCTCCGGCGTCGGCCATCCCGCTCACCCTGCGAGCGGTCGGTGGGCTCACCACCCGCGAGATCGCCGGCGCCTTTCTCGTCCCGGAGGCGACCATGGCCCAACGGATCAGCCGGGCCAAGGTCAAGGTCAAAGGGTCGGATGAGCCGTTCGCACTTCCGTCATCCGACGATCGGGGCGAGCGCCTCGCCTCGGTGCTCCACGTCCTCTACCTCCTGTTCAACGAGGGGTATGCCACTAGCAGTGGCCCTGACCTGGCTCGAAGCGATCTGTCCGGTGAGGCCATCCGCCTGGTCCGGAGTGTCCACACCGCGCTGCCCGAAGACGCCGAAGTCACCGGCCTCCTTGCTCTCATGCTCCTGACCGACGCCCGTCGGCCCGCCCGCACCGGTTCGAACGGCGAGCTGGTGCCGCTGGCCGAGCAGGATCGGAGGCTCTGGAACCGGGATCAGGTCGCCGAGGGGGTGGCCCTGATCACTGATGCCCTGCGGCGGGGGAGGGTAGGGGAGTACCAGGTCCAGGCGGCGATCGCCGCGGTCCACGACCAGGCTCCCCGTCATGTCGACACTGACTGGTCCGAAATCCTGTCCCTCTACGGTCTGCTCGAGCGGATGACCGGCAATCCGATGGTGACCCTCAATCGGGCGGTGGCCGCGGCCATGGCCCAGGGGCCACGGGCCGGCCTGGCCATGCTCGAGGGACTTGGCGACCAGCTCGGTGACCACCACCGCCTTCACTCCGTGCGTGGACACCTCCTGGAGATGGCCGGCGACACTCAGGCCGCCACGGCCGAGCTCCGGACCGCCGCCGCCCTGACCACCAATCTCCGCGAGCGGCACTACCTGACTACCGAGGCGGCCCGGCTGGCCACCCAGCCCGCCGACGACTGACCGCCCCCGCAATCTTCACCGTTTCCTCTTGGCATCCGGCCCCACCATTGTCTCGACTTCAAGGGGATGCCCCGGGCTAGGGGAGCTGCCCCCCGGTCCACGGTGACACCGTCACGATGAAGCGGGATCCCCCGTTGGTGTTGATGGGGGACTCGGCCCGGACCGCCGACCCCATGGCGGTAGCAATCTCCGCGACGATCGCCAATCCGAGACCGGAACCGATCTGGCGATTGGGCCCGCGGTCCGCCTGGTAGAAACGTTCGAACACCCTCGGGAGGTCGGCGGCCGCGATCCCGGGACCGTCATCTTCGACGACGATGGCCTGGGCGGACGGATGCCCTGGATCGCCGGCGTCCGACAGGGAGACGGCGACAGTGGTGCGGGCATAGGTGAGCGCGTTCTCGATCAGATTGGCCATCAGCTGGGACAGCCGGTCGGAGTCGGCGGCCAACTCGACCGCCGGCCGGTCAGGCACGTTCACCACCAGGCGCAGCCCGGTCCTTTCGGCCAACGGACGGAATCCGTTGGCGGCCATGGTCACCACCTCAGCCCCGTTGGTCGGGCGGATCTGCATGGACAGCTGCTTGGTCTCGAGCTTGGCCAAGTCGAGCAAATCACCCACCAGACGCTCCA
>DASXFR010000120.1:0-23423 GCA_036489495.1 Acidimicrobiales bacterium
GATGGCGGCGGCCCCGAACCCCTTCAGAAGCGCCATGTGGTGGACTTCGCGGGCGCTTCCCGACTCGATGACCAACCCCACCTGGGTGCGGGTCTTCTCCCGGACCAGGTGGTGGTGGACGGCCGACACCATCAGCAGGGACGGGATCGGGGCGTACTCGGCGGTGGAGTTCCGGTCGGAGAGCACGATGATGTCGGCACCGTCGGCGATGGCCACGCTGACCCGGAAGCGCACGTCCTCGATGGCCCGCCGCAGCCCCTCGCCTCCGCGGGCCACCTCGAAGAGCCCGTCCACCGCGAAGGCCCGGTAGCCCGGGGTCTGTCCGTCCTCGTTGATGTAGAGCAACTTGGCCAGGTCGTCGTTGCTGATGACCGGCATCGGCAGCACGATCTGCCGGCACGACGCCGCCGTCGGCTCGAGCAGGTTCCGCTCCGGGCCGAGGGTGGAGGCCAGCGACGTCACCAGCTCCTCGCGGATGGCGTCGAGCGGCGGGTTGGTCACCTGGGCGAACAGCTGGGTGAAGTAGTCGTAGAGCAACCGCGGCCGCTCGGACAGCACCGCGATGGCGGCGTCGGAGCCCATCGACCCGTTCGGCTCGACCCCGGTCTTCGCCATCGGGCCGATGATCAGCCGGAGCTCCTCGTTGGTGTACCCGAACGCCCGCTGTCGTCCGATCACCGAGGCGTGCTGCGGAGTGAGCATGATCTTCGGGGGCAGGTCGTCGAGGTCGATCTGGCCCTCCTCCAGCCACTGGGCGTACGGGTGCTCTTCGGCCAGGGTCGACTTGATCTCCTCGTCGTCGATGATCCTCCCGGCCGCCGTGTCGACCAGGAACATCTTCCCGGGTTGGAGCCGGCCCTTGCGGATCACCATGGACGACGGGACGTCGAGGACGCCGACCTCACTGGCCAGCACCACCAGCCCGTCCGTGGTGACCCAGTACCGGGCTGGGCGGAGCCCGTTCCGGTCCAGCACCGCACCGATGGTCGTCCCGTCGGTGAACGCCACCGCCGCCGGGCCGTCCCACGGCTCCATCAGCGACGAGTGGTAGCGGTAGAAGGCGCGGCGGGCGGGGTCCATGGCCCGGTGGTTCTCCCAGGCTTCGGGAATCATCATCAGCACCGCGTGGTGCAGCGGCCGGCCTCCGAGGTGGAGGAGTTCGAGGACCTCGTCGAAGGAGGCCGAGTCGCTGGCCCCGGCGGTGAGGATCGGGAAAGCCCGGTCGAGGCCGGGGATGAGGTCGGTGGCGCACAGCGCCTCCCGGGCCCGCATCCAGTTGCGGTTGCCGGCCAGGGTGTTGATCTCACCGTTGTGGGCCAGGTACCGGTACGGGTGGGCCAGGGCCCACGACGGAAAGGTGTTGGTGGAGAACCGGGAGTGGACCAGCGCCAGCCCGCTCTCCACCCGGGGGTCGGAGAGGTCGGTGTAGAACTCGGCCAGCTGGTGAGAGGTGAGCATCCCCTTGTAGTTGACGGTCCGGGCCGACAGCGAGGCCAGATAGCAGTCGTCGATATCGTGTTCGGCCCGTTTCCGGAGCACGAAGGTGATCCGGTCGATGGCCAGAGCGGGGTCGTCTCCGGCCAGCCCGGTGGCCACCGCCGGGGCCACGAACACCTGGTGGAGCGAGGGCATGTCCCCCCGGGCCACCGACCCCAGGGTCTGGTCGTTGAAGGGGACCTCCCGCCATCCGAGGACCGAGAGGCCCTCTTCTTCGGCCAGCTGCTCGATGCCGGTCCGGGCCTTGGCCGCCTCCGACGGGTCGCGGGACAGGAAGGCGATCCCGGTGGCGTAGTGCCCGGCCTCGGGGAGGTCGAATCCGACTACCTCCCGGTAGAACCGGTGAGGGATCTGCAGCAGGATGCCGGCGCCGTCTCCGCTGTCCTCCTCGCTGCCGGTCGCCCCTCGGTGGGCCAGGTGCTCGAGGGCGGTGATGCCGCGACGGACCAGCGCGTGGGAGGGTCGGCCATGGAGGTCGGCGACCAGGGCGATCCCGCAGGCGTCGTGCTCGAAGCCGGGATCGTAGAGGCCCTCGGTCGGGACCCGGGAGCGCACCCCGGGGCGGCGCGGCCCTCCCCGCAGTGTCACCGGAGTACCAAAAGTTGGGTCGGCGAAGGTGCCGGGCAAGGTCGTCATCGGGTCGCTCCATTGAGGGAGTTGAGATCTTCTTCGCTCGGGACGACGCTGGCCCATCTGCGGTCCGAACATCGTACACGGTGGACCGTCCATTCCGGCTACTTCCGGGCCGTACCATGGGGAGATGCCGGATCCTGACCCGCTCGACGTGGTGGTGGTGGGCGGCGGGGTGATCGGCCTGTCCGTCGCCTGGAGAGCCGCCGCCGCCGGATTGGCGGTGGCGGTGGTCGACCCCCGGCCGGGCCACGGCGCCACCTGGGCGGCCGCCGGCATGCTCGGCCCGGTCGGCGAGGCCCACTTCGGCGAAGAGGCTCTGGCCCGGGCCAACGTGGCCGCCGCTCGCCAGTGGCCGGCCTTCGCCGGCGACCTGGAGGCAGCCTCGAACCAAGGGGTGGGCTACCGGCGGTCGGGGACGGTCCTGGCCGCCATGGACCCCTCCGACCGGCGGGTGGTCGACGATGTGCTCGGGTACCAGCTGTCGCTGGGGCTCTCCCCCCGGAGGCTGTCCTCCCGGGAGTGTCGGGAGCTCGAGCCGCTGCTGGCTCCCGGCATCGGGGGCGGGGCCGAGTTCCCCGACGATCATCAGGTCGACAACCGCCAACTGGTCGACGGGTTGCTGGCCGCCGGCCGGCACGCCGGGGTGACCCTGGTGACCGACGAGGTCGCCGGGGTGGCATCGTCGGCCGGCCGGGCCACCGGGGTGATCCTCGGCCGGGGCGACCCTATCGCCGCCGGCGCGGTGGTGATCGCCGCCGGATGCTGGTCGGGGCAGTTGGGCGGCGTCCCCGAGCCACTCCTCCCCCCGGTGCGGCCGGTGAAAGGGCTGACCGTCCGGATCCGGGCCTCGTCCGGCACCCCGCGGCTCCGCCGGATCGTCCGCGGCCTGGTTCACGGGAGACCCTGCTACCTGGTCCCCCGGGAGGACGGCACGGTGGTCATCGGGGCCACCGTCGAGGAGAAGGGGTTCGACCTCAGCGTCCAGGTGGGGTCGGTGCACGACCTCCTCCGGGATGCCCGGGCCATCGTCCCCGCCCTCGACGAGTACGAATTGGTCGAGACCTCCACCGGCTTGCGCCCGGGGTCCCCGGACAACGCCCCGCTGATCGGGACCACGTCGATGGCGGGCCTGATCATCGCCACCGGCCACTACCGCAACGGCATCCTGCTGGCGCCGGTCACCGCCGACGCGGTGGTGGCGCTGCTGGAGGGCCGAGTGGTGCCCGAGTTCCTGTTGCCGTTCGGACCCGACCGGTTCGCGACTCCCGCCGGGGTTGGGGGGCCGGGCCGGGCCCGGGTCCCGACATGAGCACCTTCCAGGTGAACGGAACCGAGTGGGACGGCCCCCCGGAGTCGACGGTGGCCGATCTGGTCGGCCAGTGGTGCCCCTCCCCCCGGGGGGTGGCGGTGGCCTGCAACGGCGAGGTGGTGCCGAAGAGCCGCTGGGGCGACACCCGCCTGGTCCTCGGCGACCGCATCGAGATCGTCACCGCCGTCGCCGGCGGGTGACGGGTCCCGGTACCGTGGACGGGATGGACCCGCTCGACACCTCGGCCCCCGGGATGTCCGACGACGCCTTCGTCATGGCCGGCGAGGTCATCGGGTCGCGGCTCATCCTCGGCTCCGGGGGGATGTCCAGCCCCGAGGCGTTCGCCGACGCGCTGACCGCCTCGAAGGCGACGATGGCGACGGTGGCAGTGCGCCGGGTCGACCCCCGCACCCAGCACTCGTTGATCGACCTGCTGGCTGACCACCATGTCACGGTGCTGCCCAACACGGCTGGCTGCTTCACCGCCTCGGAAGCGGTGCTGACGGCCAAGCTGGCCCGGGAGGCGTTCGAGACCGACTGGCTGAAGCTCGAGGTCATCGGCGACGACCTCACCCTCCTTCCCGATCCGGTCGAGCTGCTGACCGCGGCCGAGGAGCTGGTCGACGAGGGATTCGTCGTCCTTCCCTATACCAACGACGACCCGGTGATGGCCCGCCGTCTCGAGCAGCTGGGCTGCGCGGCGATCATGCCCCTCGGCTCCCCGATCGGAAGCGGGCTGGGGATTCGCAACCCCCACAACATCAGCCTCATCGTCGAACAGGCCGGGGTCCCGGTCATCCTGGATGCCGGCATCGGAACCGCCTCCGACGCCTGTGTGGCCATGGAACTGGGCTGTGACGCCGTCCTGGTGGCTTCGGCCATCACCCGGGCCCATCAGCCGGCGCTGATGGCCGCCGCCGTCCGGGACGCGGTCACCGCCGGGCGCCGGGCCCGTTCCGCCGGCCGGATCCCCCGGCGACTGCACGCCAAAGCGTCGAGTCCCACGGTCGGCCTGATCGACGGATGACCGGCCAACCGCCGGTGGCGCTGACCATCGCCGGCTCCGACTCCGGCGCCGGTGCCGGGATCCAGGCCGACATCAAGACCATGGGGGCGCTCGGAGCCTTCGCGGTGACCGCCGTCACCGCGGTGACCGCCCAGAACACCGCGGCGGTGGAAGGGGTGCACGTCCTCCCGTCGGAATTCGTCCGCCAGCAGATCGCCACCGTGCTGGCCGACCTGCCGGTGGCCGCCACCAAGACCGGGATGCTGGCCGACGTCGACATCATCGCGGTGGTCGGCCAGTGCGCCGGGTCCGGCGACCTGCCGAAGCTGGTGGTCGACCCGGTGATGGTCTCCTCCTCCGGGCAGCCGCTGCTGGGCGACGGCGGGGTGAGCGCCTACCGGGACCTCCTGGTGCCGTTCGCGTTGGTGGTGACCCCCAACCTCTGGGAGGCCGCCTTGCTGTGCGACGCCGACCCGGCCGGCCTGACCGGCGTGGACGCCATGGCCGACGCCGCCCGCACCATCCACGCCCTGGGCCCCGGCTGGGTGTTGGTCAAGGGCGGTCACCTGGCCGGCGTCGAGCCCGGTGGCGATGCCCGGACCCTCCCGTCGGTTCCGGACGTCCTCTACGACGGGACGACGGTGAGCGTCCTCCAAGCCGACCGGGTGGACACCCCCAACTCCCATGGCACCGGCTGCTCGCTGTCGGCCGCCATCGCCGCCAAGCTGGCGGCGGGAGCCGACGTGCCCGCCGCCGTCACCGAGGCCAAGGCGTTCGTCCACCGGGCCTTGGTCGGGGGGGTGGCCTGGCGACTGGGGAAGGGCCATGGACCCCTCGACCACTTCGGGAGATGACAGCGGCCGGGTCTTGACGACCCGGCCGCTCCCCCCTTTGTCTCACAGGAACCTGCATCCGGCCGGGCCGGATACCCCCTCCTGTCGACGCTGCTTGCGCAGACGCCGTCGCTTTCCACAGTCTTATGGATGGTCCTCGAAATGTAAACCAGCCTGACCAGGAACGTTCCTTCCAAGACCTCGCCACTGCTACCCAACGTGGTCGATTGAGGTCTCAGAGAGAGCGAGAATCATTCGAAATGGCTCCCCCGGGCCATCCTCGCCACCAACTGGACGCCCTCGGTGACCCCCGGCCTAGCGTGTCGGGATGAGCAACGACTACTTCCGGACCACTGCCCGCCTCGTCGCCTGGGGCCGGGTGGGGGTGGGAACCGCGGCGGTGCTCACCCCTTCCCTGGTGGCCCGGCCCTGGGTCGGCGATGTCGGGGACGACGTCCCGGCCCGGCTGCTGGCCCGGGCCATGGGCGGCCGGGATCTGGTACTGGGGATCGGCACCCTCCGCGGCTTGTCGGTGTCCGATGCCGAGGGCCGGCCCTGGGTCGCCCTCGGCGGGGTCGCCGACCTGGTGGACGCGGTGGCCACGCTGGTGGCCTTCGGCCACCTCCCCCGGCGGGCCCGGTGGGCTTATCTGGCCATCGCGGTGGGGGCAGCGGTCACCTGCACCCGGGCCGCCATCGCCCTCGACTCGTCGACCGACGCACCGCCCCGGCCGGCCTGAACCGCTCCGGAATCGGGGTTCCGGCCCTGCGCACGGATGTGCGATCATCCCTCGTATGAACATCGTCGTCAGCAATGTGAAGGGTGGGGTCGGCAAGACCACCACCGCCGTCTACCTGGCCGCCGCCGCGGTGGATCGGGGGTACGACCCGGTGGTACTCATCGATGCCGACCGGCAGGCATCGGCGGCCGAGTGGCTGGAGACCAGCCCGATCGAGGGCGTGGAGCTGGTGGAAGGGCCGTCGGAGCGCACCGTGGTGCGGGCCATGAACAACAACGACGGGCTGTCGGTGGTGGACACCCCACCCGGCGATGAGCGCATCGTCCGGGCCGCCATCGGAGGGGCAGACGCGGTGGTCATCCCGACTCGGGCCGGCGGGGTGGAGTTCACCCGGGTGGCCGCCACCTTGGAGATCATCCCGAAGCGGACGCCGTTCGGGGTGGTGATCTGCGCCGCCCGCATCGGGACCAACGATCTGACCGAGACCATCGACTGGTGGACCGAACAGAAGGTTCCGATCTGGGGGGTGATCCCCGAGCGGGTGGGGATTGCCGCCGGGCCGGATTCGCGGCTGTACCGCGAAGGGCTCGACGGCTACGACGCCGTCCTCAAGAAGGCGCTCCGCCGGTCCTCGCGGTAGCTCCGGGTCTGCCTCAGGTCTTGACCGCGGTCACCGCCGACGGGGGCGGGATCACCCCGGGTCCGGTGGTCAGGCACCCGGCCTCGACGGCGGGGTTGGCGGGGGCGGAGAGCGTCGGCGGGTGCAGGAAGCCGGGTGAGGCGTTGAAGTCGACCATGTCCAGCAGGTTGTTGGCCGCCGCATCCCGACGGGTCATGGCCGGGAGATTCCATTTGGTCTCCACCAGTTTCAACACCGAGGTGTGGTCGAACACCGTGTGGGACACGTAGTTCTTCTTGGCATAGGGGCTCACCAGTCCGGCCGGCACCCGGAACCCGAGCCGATTGAATTGGCCGACGACGTCGCCGGCCGCCAGGGTCGGCGGGACATCGTCGGGAATGGCGGCGGACGGGGGCGGGACGTGGTCGTAGTAGCCGCCGTGCTCGTCGTAGTTCCAGACCAGGAGTGTCTTCGACCACTTCGGCCCGGACATCACCGCGGTGACCACCTGGGCCAGAAACGCATCCCCGTACTGGATGTCCTGAGGGTTCTCCTCCGACTGTTTGTCGAAGTCGGGGTCGACGATGCAGAAGGAGGGAAGGCTCCCCGATGCACAATCGGTGAAGAAGCTTCCGATGTTGGCGAGGTTGGCGGTCATGGCCGGCTTGGCCAGGAGGGAGACGAAGATGCCCAGGGTCGGAAGCGACGAGTAGTAGTTCTTCCAGGAGATGTCGTGGGCGTTCAACTGGTCGAAGATGGTGCCGTTGGGCGGGAGCGGGCTCGGCAGGGTGTTGGTGATCTGTCCGAGGGAGGTGGCCGCCATCAGGTACCGGCGATTCGGATAGGTCTGGGCCATCACCGAGCTGAAGTACCGGTCGGCCAACGGGAAGGTGCGGGCCAGGCTGTTGGTGAACGGCATGTCGGCGGCGGTCCAGTAGCCCATGGCCACCGGCCCCGACTGGCTGATCACGAATCCCTGATTGGTGCCGTTGGAGAACTGGGTGTGGGAAGCGTTCCAGTTCTGCTCCGGCTTGTTGGTCAACTGGCAGACGTTCGGCATGTGGAAGGCGTGCACCAGGTGTCCCTGGTCGTCCGGGTTGGTGGCCGACGGCGCGCCACCGGGTCCGGGTTTCAGTCCGTCTCCCCGGCCCAGGGTGCCGAGCATGTTGTCGAACGAATGGTTCTCCATCATCACCACCACGATGTGGTCGAACTGCGGAAGCTGGTCGCTCCCGACGGCCGCCTTCGGGTTCGGGGGAACCCCGACCGTGCCCTTCGCCGAGGGCGAGGTGGTGGTGGTGCCGCTCGGCGAGGAGCCTCCACAGGCGGCCAGGACGGCGCCGGCCGCCCCGGCGGCGGCACCACCCAGCAGTGCCCGCCGGGTGAGCCTTCCGGGCTCGGCGACCCCTTCAGATCGCCACCAAACCGGCTCGGTTGCCTCCACAGTGCCTCCTCGATGGTCGATCGGCCGTTTCCCGGAGTGTAGGTGTCCGCGCCTCACCGGTTGGGCGATTCTGTTGCCGCGCCCGGCGGCGGCGATTGGCTACCGGCTCGGGCACCGCCAGTAGCATGGTTGCCGGTTATGACCACCCCTTCTCAGGCTCCGCCCGACCTGCCGGACGCCGCGCCGTCCGACGACGACCTCCGTGTCGACCCCGAGCATCGCCGCTACCAACGGATGTCGCTCCGGGGTCCGGCGATCATCGTCGTCGGGATCGCCGCCGTCATCCTGGTGGGTGGGGTGCTGGCGTCCATCTTCACCGCCGGGAACAATCCGGTGCTGTCGCTGCAGTCCATCAAGATCCCCGACGGCACGGTGGTCAAACTCACCCCGGCGACGACGGCGCTCAAGCCGATCATCACCAGCGAGCCGCCCGCCGACATCCTCTCGGCCCTGGCCGTCCCGACCGGGAGCGTCCTCCGCCACTCGGTCAACATCGATCAAAATCAAACCCAGTACAACCGGAGTGCGTCCTTCACCACCGGGCTCAGCTCCGACCAGGTCGTCGACCTCTACCGGACGCTGCTGCCTCGGCTCGGATGGAAGCTTCTCTATCAGGGCCAGGGCACCTCCAACGGGGTGACCGGCACCGAGACTGTGGCGCAGCGGGCGAGCGGCGACGGCTACTACTGGGAAGTCGGAGCCATCGTGCCCCCGGGAACGGCGTCGGGGGTCACACCCTTCACCCTGGTCGTCTTCGAGCAGGACAGCGACGAGTGATCCGCCTCCGGCCCGGGCGATAGCCGGAGTCCGGTTCGCCTAGGTGACCGGTTGCGGCAGTACCCGGTCAATGCCCAACTCCGGCCCCTGGATGTCGCCGGCGGTCACCTCCGGATCGGATGCCCGACCCAGCATCCACGACCAGACGAAGAGGTTGATGGGATAGAGCAGATAGCCGACCCGGGTGGCCGGAGCCAACAGGATGGCGAACAGCATCACCCACCCGGCCAGCCGGGCCACCCCGGCCGCACCGACCGGGGGCCGGCGGATCAGGTGCCGGATGAGGAGCGCCAGCCCTCCGACCACCAGGATCACCACATAGGCCCGGTGGGCACCGGGGAAGGCGGACACGAACAGGTGTCCGGGCAGCGGGCTGACGGCCGGAGACGCCACTCCGGCCAGCCCCAGCGGGAAGCGGATCACGTTGTCGACGAACGCCGACGGATTGCTGAGCGCCACCGGCAACACCACCGGGCAGATGACCACCAACAGCCCGAGCAGGTAGTAGCCGATGGCTCGTCGCTGCCGCGGATCGAGCGCCACCCAGATGGCCAGCGCCGCCAGCGGCCAGGCGGTGAACTTGAGTGATGACGCGGCTCCGAGCGCCAGCCCGGCGATCAGCGGTCTTCGGCGCTGGAGGGCGACCAGGCCGAGGAGCATCAACGCCACCACCGGCATGTCGTCGCCCCCAGTGGCCAGCGGGAGCGCGGCGGTGGGCAACACCGTCAACACCTGCAGGGCTCGGAATCGGGCGTCGGTGGCCGGCCGGAGCCGGCTGAGGGCGATCAGCGAGATGATCAGCGTGAAGACCAGGAACTGGATCCGGGCATCGGTGAGCCGGGCCTCGACCTTGCTCCCGCTGGAGAAACCGAACAGGACCATGCCAGGCAGGTAGGGATAGTAGAGCTCGTAGGTGGGCACTTGGCTCTGGTTGATGACGATGTGCCCGTTCTTGTCGACCAGCCGATAGGGGTCCTTGCCGGCGTCGGCCAGCACCCCGGCCCGCTCCACCACCAGCACCTCGGGCTGGACGTGGGCGGCGGCATCGCCTTCCGACCTCCAGATCACCTCCATGGTCAGCGGGACGACGGTGGCGCCGGCCAGCACCACGATGCAGGCGCCGACCCGAGCCGCCCGCCACCGTCGTGGACGGCCCCGGTGGGGTTCGCCCAACGGATCCGGCGGGGTCTCGATCCGCGCCCCGGCGCCGTTGGCAGCCGGCGTGGCCGGAGGCGCCCCCCGCCTCGCCGTCGGCTGCCGGCCAACCCGCCAGGCGACGACAGCCATGAATACCGCGGCGGCGGCATAGGGCCCCACCGCCATCTGGCCCCACTGCCGGTAGAGGGGGATCCCGGCCCCGAGGGCGGTGGCCCCGGCGAACATGGCCGACATCGAATAGAGCAGGGTGTCCCGCCATTCCGGCGACCAGCTCCGCAACCTGACGAACGCCCGGTGGTAGCCGTCACCCAGCACCCGAGGCAACCCGGCGTCGCGGCTCCAGGACTTCGGTTGGCGCTCGGGAACCACGATCGATGGTACCACCGGGCTCATCGGATTCCGGGGGTCCCCGGCGCGCTGGCCGGCGGTTCAGCGACGGAGTCTGGGGCGAAGAGCGTCCGGTAAAACTCCAGCTCGGCGAGCAAGCAGGCCTCGATGGTCTCGGCGCGTCGGAAGCCGTGCGATTCGCCCGCGAACACCTCGAGCGTGCACCGGACACCGTGGGCGGACAAGGCGTCGGCGAAGCGCTCGGACTGGTCCCGCGGCACCACCGGATCGTCGGCGCCCTGAAGCAGGAGCACGGCTCCGGTCACCGCCTCCGGATGGTAGAGCGGCGATCGCTGACGGTAGCGGTCGGCGGCGGCGGGTAACGGGCCGACCAGCCCGTCGAGGTACCGGGACTCGAAATCGTGGGTGTCGGTGGCCAGCGCCTGAAGATCGGTGACCCCGTACCACGAGGCGGCGCCGCGAAACGCCCGGGTGCGGACCAGCGCGCCGAGGGCGGTGAGGCCGCCGGCACTGGTGCCCCGAATGGCCAGGTTGGCGCGGTCCGCCCGGCCGGCCTCGGCCAACGCCACCGCGTAGGCGGTGCAGTCGTCGATATCGGCGACCCCCCACAGACCCTCCAGGCTCCGGCGATAGCCCCGGCCATAGCCGCTGCTGCCCCGGTAGTTCACCGCCGCCACCGCCAGTCCCCGGCTGGTGAAGAACTGGACGAGTGGATCGAATCCCGGCTCGGCGGCGCCGGTGGGTCCGCCGTGGCAGAAGACCACCAGCGGGGGCCGGGACCCCTGCAGTCCCCGGGCCGCCGGGTTGGTGGGCGGGTAGAACAACCCGGGGATGGGCCCGGCCTCGGTGGCGGCGACGAACGGCTCGGCTACCGAGACGGCCTCTTCCGCCGAGTCCGCCGGATCGGCGGCGCCGGCCGGAACCGGAGTCAATCGCCGCGCCGGTGCCGATCCATCCGCGCTCACCTGGTACACACCCATACCCACGGTGGCGGTGGCCCCGAGGATCCCGATCCGGGGCCCGGCGGCGACCGCCACCCCGGCAATGGTGATGCACGGCTGGTCGACCACACTCAGTTCCCAACCGACCGGGCCGTCGGCTCCGGGCCGGCCCGAGGCCCCGGTGGTGGCCGTCGGTTGCAGCCGGACCAGATGATCCCGGCCGTCCCGGTGCATCCGGCCGACCAGCGACCCGTCGGGAAGCTCGGCGATGGTGGCCTGGCCAAGGGCCCAGTCGGGGAAATGGAATTCGGCCTCCAGGTCGACCAGGGGCACCGCGGCGTCATCCTCATCGAGCCGGTCGGCCGGAATTCGATACGGCAGCCACCATCCGGTGCGATCGTCGATCAGCACCAGGCTGCCGTCGCCGCACCACCGCGGCTGGCCGACCGAGACGTCCGGTCCGCCCGCCACCCGATGGGCGCCGGCGATGCCGATCCCGACCTTCGACTCCACCAGCTCGGCTACCCACAGTTCGGACTGGTCCCACGACATGTGCGGATGGCTCCAGCCGACCCAGGCCAGCCGGGCTCCGTCCGGAGATGGGCGGGGGGCGGCCACGAAGCCTCCGGAGTCGACCAGCGGCACCACTTGCCGCGAACCGTCGGTGGCCACCGCGGTCAACCGGTGCCCGGTGCCCGATTGGTCGTGACGCTCCTCCACACAGATCATCCAGTCCCCCGACGGGGTGAGGGACCCGTCGGCGTACCGGAACGATGCACCCGGCGCCGACGCCGGGGTCAATGGAACCGGAGCCGGGCCATCCCCGAGCGTCGACCGGTACAGCCGCTGGTCCTCGTGGTTGACATAGAACAGCGCTCCCCCGGCGACGGTGGCCGCGCCCCCGCCGTACTCGTGGACCCGGCTCCGGATGCTGACCGTCGGCGGTGACACGTCGACCGGGACACCGCCATCCCCACCGTCGGTCACCAGCACCTGCCGGCCACCCTCCTCGGGGCGGCTCTCCAACCAGAACAACGACGCCCCGTCCGACTGCAGCCCCGACCGGGACACCTTCCCGGCCGCCACCCGGCCGGCGGCGAACGGAGACGGCCACCACCCGAACCGTTCCACCGTCCTCGGGCGATCTCCGGGATCCCCCGGTTGGCTCTCCTCGCCCCTCATGCACTCGGTACGGTAGCCCTCATGACCGCCGAAATTGTTCACCCCAACCCCGGAGCTTCCCCGGGGTTGAGCCCGCCTCCCAAGAGGTTCTCCGCCTTCGTGGTCGAACCGACCGGGGATTCGATGGCGGCGGAGATCCGGACCCTTTCCGTCGACGACCTGCCGGCGGGAGACGTGCTCGTCCGGGTCGACTGGTCGGCGGTCAACTACAAGGACGGGATGGTCGCCCAGCCGGGGAACCGGGTGGCGCGTATCTCCCCGTTGGTGCCCGGCGTCGATCTGGTCGGCACCGTCGTCATCGGGAGCGGCTACGACGTCGGCCAGCCGGTCATCGTCCACGGCTACGACCTCGGGGTCGCTCATCACGGCGGGTTCGCCGAGTACGCCCGGGTTCCGGCCGACTGGGTGGTGCCGCTTCCCGACGGGCTCAGCCCCCGGCATGCGGCGGTCATCGGAACCGCGGGGTTCACCGCCGCGCTGTCGCTCCGGCGACTGGAGATGCACGGTCTGGCTCCCGACCACGGCCCGGTACTGGTCACCGGGGCGTCCGGCGGGGTCGGCAGCATGTCGGTGGCGCTGCTGGCCTCCCGGGGCTACCAAGTGGTGGCCAGCACCGGCAAGGACGGCGAGCATCCGTACCTCGCCGGGCTGGGGGCGACAGAAGTCATCGGGCGAGACCTCGACGACGACTCCGGCCGGGTCCTGGGTCGCGAACGGTGGGCCGGGGCCGTCGATTGCGTCGGCGGGCGGACCCTGGCCGATGTTCTTCGTTCGCTCCGCTACGGAGCCGGGGTGGCGGCCAGCGGGCTCACCGGCGGCAACGCCCTGGAGACGTCGGTGTACCCGTTCATCGTCCGCGGCGTGGCCCTGCTCGGGATCGACTCGGTGCAGACGCCCATTGCCGAACGGCGGGAGGTGTGGAACCAACTTGCCGGTGCGTTCGACCAGTCACTCCTCGACGACATGGCCGCCGAGGAGATCGGGCTCGACGGGGTTCCGGCCGCCCTCGCCGCCATCGCCGCCGGTGGCGTCCGGGGTCGGATCCTGGTCCGTCCCGGGTCCTGATGCTGGTTGGGGCTCACCCCCCGCCGGGGAGGGCCGACACCGGCTCCGGATCCGTCTCCCGGTGGCGGACATCCGTCCGTCCCTCCAGGGTCGGCCCGGCGATCCGGTTTGATCCCCGCGGGTGCCGGAACGCCAGCATGGCCGCCACCCCGATGAGAAACACCATCATCGCCCAGAAGAAGGAATTGCCCAGGAGCAGCTGCCAGGCGGTTTCGCCGAGCTCGCGTCCGTGGTTGTAGGGCACCATCCAGATGGGCGCCTTCCACAACACCAGGGCGGCGGCGGCGGCCCAGATCCAGCCGCCGACCGGGCGATCGTCGGCCAACACCAGCCACAGGAGAATGGGGATGACCCAGACCATGTGGTGGGCCCAGGTGATCGGCGAGACGACCATCCCGGTGGTGGCGCAGACCAGGATGCCGAGCAGCGGTGACGACGCCCGGTGGGCCCACAGGGCCAGCCCGAGTCCGGCGAGACCAAATCCGAGGGCTGCCACATAGAAGACCGAGTTCGGGATGTTCGCATGGTGAAGCCGGATGATCACCGCCCGCAGGCTCTGATTGGAGATGAAGGCGCTGGTGCCGACCCGGTTGGTGTCGGAGACGTACTTGGTCCAGTACATCCACGAAGTGTGGGGCGCCAGGAGGGCGAGGCCGAGACCGCAGGCCACGAAGGTGGCCAGGGCGATCCACATGGCCCGGATCCGCCCGATCAGGAAGAGATAGGGCACGAAGATGAGCGGGATGAGCTTCACCGCCGCGGTCAGCCCGGTGAGGACGCCGGTGGGGATCGTCTTGGATCCGACCTTCACCACCCCAGTCAGATCGGCCAGGATCAGGGCGGCCAGGATGATGTTCACCTGGCCGAACGAGAAGGTGAGCCGCACCGGGTCCATGGCCAACGCCGGCCCCATCAGGATGAGCGTCCAGACCAGCAGGCGGGTCCGGTCCCATGCCGGCCGCAGGGCCCGGAGCGACACCCCCACCAGGGCGGCGAGGGCGACGACGTTCACCGCCCCGACCAGCAGCTCGGCCGCCTGTTCGGGGATCGCGCTCAGCGGGACGAACAGGAAGGCGGCGAACGGAGGGTAGGTGAAGGGGAGATGGGTGTTGGCGTCCTGGACGGTGTAGAGGTGCCCGCCGAACAGGTTGGCGCCGCCCATCAGATAGACATCGAGATCGACCTCGTGGCGGGCGTAGGCAAACAGGAAGGCATAGAACACCACCGCACCGGCCGAGACGGCACCGATAGCCCAGAGGACGGGCATGGGTACCGTTCGCCTCTCGATGCCAAGCTTCACTACGGCTCCTCTGTACCCCACGCGGGGTCGGATCGGCGCCCTAGGGATTCAATTCGAGATCCGATCCTACTGAGCTGACGGAGGGGCGGTGGTCTGCGCACCGGGGCTGGAGGCGAGGAACACCGGCGACACCGTGATGGTCCCGTTGTTGCAGGGTTGCAGCTGGGCGGGGATCGTCATGCTGGTGTAGGAGTTCGGCGGGGTGATGACCAGGTTGGCCGCCGTCGGGCACGAAGTCTGCGATCCGGTGGGCACGTCGGAGTACCCCATGTTGAAGAACGCCTGCTGCCCGCCGGCGAGGGTCACAGTGGTGGGCGCCATGGCGGTGAAGGCGTAGTTGCCCTTCCGCACCACGGTGGTGGTCAGTGACGCCCCGTTCGAGCCGGTCATGCCCAGTCCCGGGTAACCGCTGAGGGTGCAGCTGGTGGTCAGGTTGTTCTTCAGGGCGACGGTGGTCTCGATGGTGCCGGCCGCCCCGCTGCTGCCGTAGATGGCGGCGGTCAGATTGGCGGTGGCGCACCCGGACGTCCCCGAGGTGGTGGTGGTCGTCCCCTTGGCCACGGTGGTCGAGGTGGTCGACGCCTTGGTCGTCGGCGTGGTGGTGGTGACGGTGGTGGCCGTCGAGCTCCCCGACGAACACGCGGCCAAGACCAGGCCGGCGAGGCAGACGGAGGCAAGCAGGCCGATCACAGGTTTCCTCATGCCGTTCACTCTTCCCCTCGTTGATGGATGCCGACCCGGTCGGCGACGGAACGTGTCGCCACGGTAATCCATCCCCGCGGCAGCACCGGCGCGCCAGCACCGGCCGCCGACTGCCATGTTCTCAGGAAGAGAAGTCCTCCGGGCGGATGGTATCGAGAAAGTGGCGGAACTCCCCGACCAGCTCGTCGGGGTTGGCGTTCTCTTCCTCGTCCTCCGCCTCGTCCTCCTCGTCGACGGCCAGCATGATGCCTTCCGCATCCATGAGCTCGTCGACCACGAACAGCGAGGTTCCCGTCCTCACCGCCACTGCCACCGCGTCCGACGGCCTCGAGGAGACGGATACCTCCTGATTGTTGTGTCGGAGCACGATCTCGGCGTGGTAGGTGGAGGTCCGCAGTTCGGTGATGACCACCCGAACCACATCGGCCCCGAGGGCGTCCAGCAGGTCCCGGATGAGGTCATGGGTCATCGGCCTGGGCGTGTCCATGCCCTGCAAGGAGAAAGCGATGGCGGTGGCCTCCGGGGCTCCGATGAAGATAGGCAGCGTCCGGCCCAACCCATCCGGCTCCTGGAGCAACAGGACAGGCGTGTTCGATTGCAGGTCCACCCGCACCGCTCGAAGCCGAACCTCGACCATGCCTGCAACTTACTCGGCGGCGGCGGAATCCGCGGTCGCGCCCAGCCGAACGTCAGCCGGCCCGGGTGCCCCGGGGACCGTCAACTTCCCAGCAGGTCGCGCAGGGCCTTTCGCAACAGCGAGCTTCGCAGCCCCTGACCGAGTTGGATGAGCTGATCGGCGGTGTCGTTGGCTTTGGCCCGAGCCTCGGGGTTTCGCTGTCTGACCAGCGGAAGCACAATCTGCTCGACGAACCCGGCCTCCCGTTCCGCGGCGTTCTTGTAGAGGCGCAGGTGACGGGGCTCGATGCCGAAGCGCGCGAACGCCGCCACCAGGTTGGCCACCGCCAGCGCCTCTTCGTCGTAGTACTCCCCGCCTCCCACCCGGGACGGGGCCAACAAGCCGTACTGGCAGAGCTCCTCGATCACCGCGATGTCCAGGCCGGAGGCGGTCGACAGCTCATCGAGGGTGAGGCTGGCGCCGCTCATGCCGGCCATGTCCGCCACCGCCCTGGCGTCGGCTGGCTTCGGTTTCGCCTTGCCGCCACCCGATCCCGACGCGGGGGCGGCGGCGTCCGGTGCCGGTGACGGATCGGCCGAACGTTTGCCGCCGGCGCGGGGCTCGCCGGCCGGCTTGGGCGGACGGGCGGGCCGGCCGGTGCCGGCGGGTTTGGCCGCGGGTGGATCCGGAGGTGGCGACGTGACGGTTCCGGTCGGGGTTGCCGACGTCGGTTGCGAGCGTTGGGCGGCGCGGCGCGGCGCGGCGCCCGGATCGTGGTCGGTGGTTCGGACCGCGCCGCCACGGTCATCGGTGGGCACCGGCAACAGGGTCGGGCCTTCCGACTCTTCCTGGTCGTAGAGCGACGATGTTCCGCCACTGCCCGCCAGCCGCGAGGGTGGGACCGGCGCCGGAACGTCGACCGCCATCCGGGTGGGCGGGCCGCCGCCGGTCGACACCGGGTCGGTAACCGCCGGTCGAGTGGGAGTTGTGGACGCCGATGGGGTGACCCCTCGGGCACCTTGCCCGACCAACACCGGGTCTACGGCCCGGGCCGGTTCGTCGGGGCTGCGGTCGGATCGGGGTGCCGCCACCCCGCCGGTCTCCGCCGGAGTCGACGATTCCGACCCGTTGGCATCGTCCCCCAGCCGGTCCTTGATGACTTTGAGCGGGAGAAAGTGCTCCCGCTGCTGGCGCAGCACCCACCGCAGCCGCTCGACATCCTGCTCGTAGAACTTTCGGTAGCCGGAAGGGGTCCGCTCCGGATTGACCAGGCCCTGGCTCTCCAGGAACCGGATCTTGGAGATGGTGACGTCGGGGAATTCCTGGCGGAGGAGGGTGAGGACGTCGCCGATCGACAGATACGACCGCCCACTCACCGCGCCCTCCCCCCTTCGGGTGCTCTCGCCATGTACCTCATTCGCCGGTGGCCACCAGATACAACAGTTTGAACTTTCCGATCTGGACTTCGTCTCCGCTCGAGAGCCGGGCTTCTTCGATCCGTTCCCGGTTCACGTAGGTCCCGTTCAACGAGCCGACGTCCCGAACACTGCTCACGTGGTCGTGGGTGATGAACTCGGCGTGGCGGCGGGAGACGGTGATGTCATCGAGAAAGATATCGCTCTCCGGATGGCGGCCGGCCCGGGTCACCTCCGACTCGAGCGCATACCGGATCCCGGTGTTGGGGCCGCGCTTGACCACCAGCATCCCGATGCCCCGGGGGAGCTCGAGCAGCCCCACCGCGGTGGCGTCATCGACACCCTCACTGTTGTCCTCGACCGGCTGCACCGACATGGTGGTGTCGGAAGAGCTCACCGTCAGCGCCGATCCGCAGGATGAACAAAAGTTGAACCCCGACGGGTTGCGATGGCCGCAGTTGTGGCAGAACACATCACTCACGGTAGTCGCTCTTGTCCCTTGGCTTCTTCTCGGCGGACGCGGGGAACCAGGTCAGTCGTCAGTCAGCTGCCGATAGGCTCCGGCGTCGAGCAACCCGTCGACCGAGGACGGGTCGGAGGGAATGATCTCGCAGATCCATCCCTCGCCGTAGGGGTCCTGGTTCAGCTGCTCGGGGGCCTCGGTCAGCGCGTGGTTCACCGACACCACCTCACCGGCCACCGGTGCATAGACCTCGGAGACCGACTTGGTGGATTCCACCTCACCCAGCGTTCCACCGGCGGTGACGGTGGCGCCTTCGGCCGGAAGCTCGACGAAGACCACGTCCCCCAAGGCGTCCTGGGCGTAGTCGGTGATCCCCACCCGCACCCGGTCGCCCGCCGAGCGAATCCACTCATGATCCGATGAATAATGGAGGTCGTCGGGCACGTTCATAGATGCGGACGATACCCGACAGGGGGAAGGGGTGTGGCCGGTGGCCGGGGCACCCCCCGACGGTCGGCCCGGGTCGAGAGGACCAGGCGCCTACCGCATCAGTTGACGGATCCGGACGGCGTACTCCTGGGCCCGGGCCGCCGCCTGAGCATCGCTGGCCGCCTCGGCCCAGACGTGGGTGAGCGGTTCCTCCGGATCGGGGATGACCAGCGCCCAACCGTCAGGCTCCAGCACCTTCACCCCGTCGAGGAGCACCAGGTCCCGACCCTCGGACCGCTCCACCAGGGTGCGCATCACCGTTCCTTTCTGCTCCCAGGGGGTGTGGACCGACTGGTGGGCGATATGGACCTTGGTCAGGGTTCCGACCAGGTGGGACAGCGGCTGCCCGGTGCGGGTGAGCAGGGCCAACAGGTTCACCAGGGTGGCGGCGGCGTCGAAGGCGGGCATGAAGCCCGGGAAGATGAATCCGGCGTGCTCGCTGGCGCCGAGGATGACGTCCTCGGTGCTGGCCACCTCCATGAGATGGGAAGTGGCCAACTTGGTCCAGACGATCTTGGTGTCGGTCCGCCGGCAGATCTCCTCGGCCGCCTGGCTCACCACCACCGGGAGCGCCACCCGGGCACCGGGTTGGGCGTCGGTCACCAGGGTCAGCATCACCAGCACGGCCTCGTCGTCGGACAGGATGTGCCCTTGGTCGTCCACGATGGTGACCTGCTCGCCGCCGGGGTCGAGCACCGCGCCCAGGTGGGCCCCGGACGCCTTGACCAGATCGGCGACCCGGGCGGCGCTGGCTCGGCGATCGAAGGTGGTGGCACCGGCGGTGTTGGCATACGGGTTCACCACCAGCACGTCGGCTTCCAGCTTGGACAGCAGGTTGGGCATGACGAAGCTGGCCGTCCCGAACGAGTAGTCGAGGACGAGTTTGAGGTTGGCATCTCGGGAGTTGGCCAGGTCGACGGAGTCGATGAGGGCGGCGGTGTAGTACTCGACGGCCCGGTTGGGAAAACCGATGTCCCCGATCTCCCGGGCCAGCGCCCGGCGAAAATCCTCCCGGTAATAGAGGCGTTCGATCTTCCGCTGGGTCGACTCGTCGATGTCGATCCCCCGCTCATCGAAGAAGCGGAGCACCACCGACTCGGGATCGTCCGGCGTCAGCCGGACGGTGATCCCGGCCAGGCTGGAGGAGGAAGCCACCTGGAACCGGGTGACCGGCACGGTGGCGGCTTCCAGGTCATCGACGTTCACCCCGGCCGAATTGCAGCCGACCATGATCGCCCGTTTCAACACCCGGGCAGCCCGGCTGGTATCCCGGGAAGTGGTGATCGTCGCCCCCTTCTCCAGCGTCGACGCCCAGGCCATCGACAGCCGGACGGCCAGCTCGGCGCTGATGTCGACATTGGCCAGGCCCTGGACACCGTCGCGGCCGAACAGCGACCTGGCGCCCCGCGACTCCCAGACGATGGACGAGTTGACGATGGCCCCGGCTTCGACCGTCTTGAACGGGTAGACCATCACCCCCGCCTTGAGCTCGGCCTGCGCCCCCACGAAACAGTGCTCCCCGAGGACGACCCCCTCCTCGCACCGGGCCCCGGACCGGAGGTCGCACTCCCGCCCGAGCACGCTGCCGTCCACCCGGACCGCCGATCCCAGATACGAGTTCTCGTGGACCACCGAACGCTGGAGAGCGGCATTGTCGCCGATCCGGACGTTCCGCCCCAGGCTGCAGTACTCCCCCAGCTTGACCCCGGGCCCCACCACGCAGTTGTCGCCGATGATGGCCGGACCGACGATGTTGACGGTCGGATCGATGAGGGACCCTTTCCCCAGCCAGACCCGGGGTCGGAGCTCGAAGCCGGCGATGGCCACCTGCACCCGCTGGTCGAGAATGTCCTGATGGGCCTTCAGGTACGCCTCGAGGGTGCCGACGTCCTCCCAGTAGCCGTCGGCCACGAAGCCGTAGAGCGGCTTCCCGGCCTTCAGGACCTCGGGAAACGACTCGCCGGAGAAGTCCACCGGCCGGCCGTCGGGGATGAAGTCGAAGATCTCCGGTTCGAGCACATAGATCCCGGTGTTGATGGTGTCGCTGAACACCTGGCCCCAGGTCGGCTTCTCGAGGAACCGCTCCACCGAGCCGTCCTCCCGGGTGATCACGATCCCGAACTCGAGGGGGTTCTCCACCGCCTTCAGCGCCAGGGTGGCCAACGCCCCCCGCTTCTCGTGGAAGGCCACCACCTCGGTGAGGTCGATGTCGGTGAGGACATCCCCGGAGATGACCAGAAACCGCTCATCCAGTTCGTCGCGAGCGTTCCGGACCGAACCGGCGGTGCCCAACGGGGTGGTCTCCGTGGCGTAGACCATCCGGACCCCGAACTCGGAGCCGTCCCCGAAGTAGGTGCGAATGGCATTGGCCATGAAGGCCACCGTCACCACGATGTCCTCGAACCCGTGCTCCCGGAGCAGATTCACCACGTGCTCCATCATCGGGATGTTGGCCATCGGCAGCATCGGCTTGGGTTGGTTGGAGGTCAGGGGCCGCAGGCGGGTCCCCTCGCCGCCGGCCATGATCACCGCCTTCACGGCTGGACCCCGTCGCCGGGGGCGGGGGCGGGGGGCGGGTGGACGCCCGGGCTCTCCCCTTTGGCGGAACGCCCGTCGGCCAGCGCCTCACGGGCCACCGGGATGTAGGAACCGGCGGCGATCCACGCCAGGACCAAGCCGATGAGCCCGGTCACCCAGGCAATGTCCCGGATCGGCACCTGCCACCCGGCGGTCCCGTGGCCCAACAGGAAGGCCGGGTAGGCGAACATGAGGGCGAAGGTACCTGCTTTTCCGACCCACAACACGTCAATTCGCCGGGCCCCGAGCGAGGCCAGGAGCAGCACCGCCAATGACACCAGCGCTTCCCGGGCCAGCGTCACCACGCCGAACCAGAGGGGAACCGCGCCGTGGATGATGATGGTGATCACCGCGGTGGCCACCAGCACCCGGTCGGCCACCGGATCGAGCACCTTGCCCAACGTGGAGACCTGGTGGAAGCGCCGGGCCACGAAACCGTCGATCCAGTCGGTGGCCCCCAGGCAGGCGAGCAGAATCGCCGCCGCCGTCTGCCGGTGGGCGCCGAACAGCAGCCAGATGAAGACCGGGATGCAGGCCAGCCGGACCAGGGTGATCAGATTCGGGGCGGTGAGAATTCGGTCGAGGCCCGGCTCTTCGTCCGGGGTCAGACCGCCCACCGCGCCCACCGCCGGTAGGTCGCCAACCTTCGCCCCCTCGTCACTCACTCCCGGGCCCTCCGTCCCCTCCGTCCCTCGACGTCGGCCAGTCTACGTTTGCCGTTCCACCCGGCCGGGAAGGACCTGGCCCATCGGGCCGAACCCACCGGTGGGCCAGGGTGGCGGGCGGCGTCCCTGACCATCGGGTGGGCGGTTCCCGACCCCTACACTTCTGGTCCTTGAGCGAGACCCAGCCCGGCCCCGATTCCATCCCGGGCCCGGAGGTGATGACCTCCGGGATGGTCCTGCTGTTCGCCGCCGCCTGCGGGATCGCGGTGGCCAACCTCTACTACGCCCAGCCCCTCCTCCCCTCCATCGCCGGCAGCTTCCATGTCGCCTCAGGGACCACCACCTTGATCGTCACCGGCGCCCAGGTCGGCTACGGCCTGGGCCTGGCGCTGCTGGTCCCGTTGGGGGACATGTTGGTGCGTCGGCGGCTGGTCCCCGGCATCCTGGTGGTCTCGGCCGCCGCCCTGTTCGTGGCGGCTCTCGCCCCCAACATCACCGTGCTGATCGCGGCAGCCGGGGTGGCCGGGATCTGCTCGGTCTCCGCCCAGATCCTGGTGCCGTTCGGGGCGCACCTGGCCGGCGACATGAACCGCGGGCAGGTGGTGGGCACCATCATGAGCGGGCTGTTGATCGGCGTCCTGCTAGCCCGGACGTTCTCCGGCCTGATCGCCCAAGCCGCCGGCTGGCGGGCGGTCTACGTGGTGGGCGGCGCCCTGGTCCTCGTCCTGGTCGCCATCCTGGCCCGCGCCCTGCCGGCGGAGGACGCCCGACCGCACCTCGACTACCGGGAACTCCTGGGCTCGGTGATCCATCTGCTGCGATCCGAGCCCCTCCTCCGCCTCCGGTCGACGTACGGGGGCCTGCTGTTCGCCGCCTTCGGGGTGTTGTGGACCAGCTTGGCCTTCCTGCTCTCCAAACCTCCGTACCACTACAGCGAAGCCGTCATCGGGCTGTTCGGCTTGCTGGGGGCCAGCGGCGCGCTGATGGCGTCGCTGAGCGGTCGGCTGGCCGACCGGGGCCACGAGCGGTTGGTCACCGGGATCGCCCTGGCCCTGACCGCCGGGTCGTTCGGCCTCCTGTTCCTCGGCGCCCATCAGCTCTGGGCGCTGATCACCGGGATCATCGTCGCCGATCTCGGCATCCAGTCGGCCCACATCCAGAACCAACAACTGATTTTCGCCATCGACCCGAACGCCCGGTCCCGGCTCAACACCGGCTACATGGTCTGCTACTTCGTCGGCGGGGCGATCGGGTCCTCCACCGCCGGGCTGGTCTATTCGGGCCACGGATGGACCGGAGTGGTCAGCCTCGGGGCCGCCTACAGCGGCGCCGCCTTCGTCCTCTGGCTGGTCACCCAGGGGCTTCGCCTCCGGCGGGATGACCCCTTGGCGGCACCCGAACGCGGCAAGAATGTACGCCATGGCCGGGTTCACTCGATTTGATCGGGTCGTCGTCGCCGTCCTGTTGGCGACACTCATCGCCCTGGCCGGACTCGGGATCGCCGACCGGTCCAGCGCCAAGACCGCGTCCTCGCCGGCTGCCGCCAGCCGCGCCGTCCACGTGGCCGGCGCCCCGGATCCCGCTTCCACTCCCCCGCCCGTGGCCACGGCCACCAGCGCTCCGGTACCCACCACCGCGCCGGGTC
>DASXFR010000133.1:0-3330 GCA_036489495.1 Acidimicrobiales bacterium
CAGTGACCGACTTTCACCACGTGGCCGAGGAGTACGACCGGATCGGCCCCGAGTACCAGGAATCGAAGCTGCTCCCCTTCCGTCTCCACATCGAGGAGCACACCGCCTTCGGGCTGCTCCCCGACCTGGCCGGGCTCTCGGTGGTGGACCTGGCCTGCGGTGACGGCATCTACGCCCGAAAGCTGATGCGGCGGGGGGCGGGGCGGGTGGTCGGGGTGGACATCTCCGCCGAGATGGTCTCCCTGGCCCGGCGGGCGGAGGCGGCCTCGCCCCTCGGGGTCGAGTATGTCCAGGCCGATGTGGCCAACGTCGACCTCGGAGAGCGGTTCGACATCGGCTTCTGCTCGTTCCTGTTCAACTACGCCACCAGCCGAGCCGAGTTACGGGCGCTGATCGAGAATGTGGCCCGACTGGTCCGGCCCGCCGGCCTGGTCGTCGGCTGCAACGACTATCCCGAGAACCCTCCGGCTCACTTCAGCCAGTACCGGCAATACGGCTTCGTGAAGATCGGCGCCGCCGACCCCGAAGAAGGCAGCACGGTTACCTACCGGTTCTTCAACCCCGACGGCACTGCCTTCGAAATCGACAACTACTTCATCTCCACCGAGATCTACCGGCAGGAGTTCACCGCCGCCGGGTTTGCGTCGTTCGACTGGGTCATGCCCACCGTGTCGGCCGACGGGCGGGCCGCCTTCCCTCCCGGCTTTTGGGACGCCTACCTCGACGCGCCGCCCATGGTGAGCTTTGTGGCGAGGGCCGGGCCCGGGGCGGAGGGCTAGCTAGATCCGGGCCATGTTGTCGAAGCGGGCGTACTGGCCGATGAAGGCCAGCCGGGTCGACCCGGTGGGCCCGTTCCGGTGCTTGGCCACGATGATCTCGGCCATCCCCTGGTCGTTCGATTCCGGGTTGTAGATCTCGTCGCGGTAGAGGAACAGCACCACGTCCGAGTCCTGCTCGATCGAGCCCGATTCCCGGAGATCGGCCAGCATCGGGCGCTTGTCCTGGCGGGCCTCCAGGGCCCGGGACAGCTGGGAGAGGGCGACCACCGGCACCTCGAGCTCGCGGGCCAGAATCTTCAGCCCCCGGCTGATCTCCGACACTTCGACCTGGCGGTTCTCCGCCCCGTGCCGGCCGGTCATGAGCTGGAGGTAGTCGACGACCACCAGACCCAGGCCCTCCCGGCTCTTGAGTCGCCGGGCCCGGGCCCGGATGTCCATGACCGTCAGGTTCGGATTGTCGTCGATGAAGATCGGGGCCTCGCTCATCCGGCTGATGGCGTTGCCGATCTTGGTCCAGTCGGCGTCGTGGAGCTTGCCCGTCCGCATCCGGGAGGCATCGACCTTGGCCTCCGAGCAGAGCAGGCGCTGGGTCAACTCCATGTGGCTCATCTCCAGCGAGAAGAGGAGCACCGGCTTGTTGAGCTTGATGCCGGCGTTGGCCACCATCCCCAAGGCGAAGCTGGTCTTCCCCATGGCCGGACGGGCACCGACCACGATCAGGTTCGAGGGTTGCAACCCGGCCAGCTGCTCGTCCAGATCGGTGTAGCCGGTGGCCAGGCCGGTGATGGCCTCGCCCCGGCTGAACAACAGCTCCAGATGGTCGAGGCTCTGCCCGAGTAGATCCCGCAGGGGGGTCATCGAGTCCACCACCCGGCGCTGGGCCACGTCGAAGACCAGGCTCTCGGCCCGGTCCAGCACGTCGGAGACGTCCTCGGGGAGGCTGTAGCCGAGCTCGGTGATCTCCCCGGCCACCGACACCAACCGGCGGAGCAGGGCGTGCTCTTCGATGATCTTGGCGTATCGCTCGGCGTTGCCGATCGACGGGGTATTGGCCTGCAGCGAAACGAACACCGAGGGATCGCCGATGCTCTCGAGCAGGCCGCGGCGGCGGAGCTCCTCGGTGACGGTCACCCAGTCGGCCGGCTCCCCCTGGCTGTAGAGCGAGGTGATGGCCGAGAAGATGTGGCCGTGGGACTGCTTGTAGAAATCCTCCGGATTGCAGAACTCCATCGCCGAGGAGATGGCGTCGCGGGACAGCAACATGGCTCCCAGCAGCGACTCTTCGGCTTCGAGGTTGTGCGGCGGGATCCGCCCGGCGGGTCCCCCACGGCTGCTCGGCGAAGAGATGAGGCCGCGGGGGCGGATGTCGTCGAAGGCCTGAACCATGGTGCTCTAACCCTGACTGGTCAGGCCTGTGGACGTTAAGAGTGTCTTCCTGCGGATATCAGGCGTCAGGACTGTGGACGGCGGGTGCACAGATCGCCGCCGATGGGGACATCTTTTGATCATCTTCCGATGATGTCGGGGGGGTATGACATCGCGTCCGGCGCGGCCGCCGGTATTGGCGGAAATCTGGCGCGTAAGCGGGCTGCGGAAATCGAACGGCATCACCGCGATCGACGCCTCCACGAAGAAATCCTACCGACGCCGGCGCCGCGATCCAGGGACCCCCGATCGCGCCGCAACCCGGCAATCAACCACCCGGACCCGCGGGGTCAGGCTCCGGTGGTCACCTCGAGGGTCAGCTCGAACACGACCCCGCCGAGCAACTCGACCCGGACGTTGTGGGTGCCGAGCGTCTTGATCGGCTCGTCGAGCAGCAGGTTCTTCCGGTCGACCACCGCACCGGTCTGCGCCTCGACGGCCTTGACGATGTCGGCGGTGGATACCGAACCGAAGAGCTTGCCGCCCGGCCCGGCCCGGGCGGGGAGGGCGATGGAATTGCCGACCAGGGTGCGGGCGACGACTTCCGAGGACTCCCGATCGCGGGCATCCCGCAGATCCCGTGACTTCCTCATCGCCTCGGCCTGACCTTCGGTCCCGGCCGAGGCGGCAATGGCCTTACCCGACGGGAACAGGTGGTTGCGGGCGAAACCACCCGACACGTCGATGATGTCGCCGCGCTTTCCCACCCCGTCGACGTCACTGCGCAACAGGACCTTGACGTTCGCCATCTCAGCCCTCGCCTTCCGCGCTGACAGCCTCGGGTTCGGCTGCCTCGGGTTCGGCTGCCTCGGATCCGGCAACGGGCTCGGGAGTGGATGTGGCGCCATCGGCAGCCGCACCGTTGTCCTGGACGCCGGCATCGATCACCGGCTCCGCCGTCGGCGCCCCGAAGGCGACCTCGTCGGTAATGCCGGCCACCGCGGCCAGAGTCCCCTGGGTGTCGTCGGAATCGGAGCGGGGCCGACCCCGGCCCTGTCCGCCCCCATAGCCGCCGCCTCCGTCACGGTCCCGACCCCGGCCCCCGCGCCCACCCGGGCGCTCGGTGGTGGTCCGCTGGGTATACGGCAACAGCACCAGCTCACGGGCGGTTTTGATGGCCAGGGCG
>DASXFR010000024.1:0-4900 GCA_036489495.1 Acidimicrobiales bacterium
CGCCGCGTCCCCGAAGGAGAAGACCCCGCCGTCGGTGGCCACCAGCCAGTAACCGCCGCCATCAGGGGTAGCGGCCATCCCGACCACCGGCTTGACCAGCGACAGGCCTCCGGTCGAGCCGTAGAACGACGCACCCCCGAAGGAGAAGATGCCGCCGTCCTGGGCCACCAGCCAGTAGCCGAGCCCGTTGGTGGTCGAGGCCATGCACACCGTCGGCCGGTTGAGGGTCTGGCCCCCCATCGAGCCGTAGAAGCGGGCCGCCCCGTAGGAGAACACCCCGCCGTCGTCACCCAGCAGCCAGTAGCCGGGCGAGCTCGGGGTATCCCGGGCGCTGATGTGGGCGGCCGGGCTGGGGGCACTGAGGACCTGGGCGGCCGCCGGCAGGGCCTGCCCGCCCACCAAGGCCAGCCCCACCAGGGCGATCGCCACCCGGGTCACCCGGCGCCATGACCAGAGGTGGCGGCCACCGCTCAGCATGGCGGCGCGCAGGTGGGGTTGGGGGAGGGGACGTAGTAGGTCGACGGTGGCGAGTAATAGGTGGTGGTGGTCGGCGGCACCGTGGTGGTGGTCGTCGGGGGCACCGTGGTCGTGGTGGTGGTCGTCGTCGTGGTCGTGGTGGTGGTCGTCGTCGTGGTCTTCGGTGGCACTGTTTTCGCCGGCGAACCCGAGCATCCGGCAAGGAGGACGGCGAACGCCATCGCGGCGATGACCGCCGGTCGGAGGGCGCGGTGAACAGCCGTCGATGAGAGAACCCCCACGTTCATGCCCCGCACCCTAACCGAGCCGAGACGCGAGTTCAGGTAACCCGGGCGTGATCTTCCGGTGCCGGTTGGGTGACCAAGAGGTATTGCTCAGAAGTGGCCGAGCACCGGGTGGGGCACGTAGGGCTCCTCCAGCCGCGCCACTTCGTCGACGGTGAGGACCAGCTGTTCGGCGGCCAGAGCATCGGCCAGATGGGATTCCTTGGTAGCGCCGACGATCGGGGCGGTGACCCCGGGTCGTTGCAACAGCCAGGCCAACGCCACCTGGGCCGGAGGCACCTGGCGCTGGGCCGCCACCTCCGCCACCCGCTCGACTACGTCGAAATCGGTGGGCTGGTCGTAGAGGTAGTCGGTGAACGGGTCGGTTGACGATCGGGTGGTGCTTCGGTCGCCCCCCCGGGTGCGATTGCCGGCCAGCACCCCGCGGGCCAGCGGGCTCCAGGGGATGACGCCCACCCCCTGGTCGATGCACTGGGGGATCATCTCGCGCTCCTCCTCGCGGTAGATCAGGTTGTAGTGGGGCTGCATGGACACGAACCGGGTCCAGTGGTTCTCGTCGGCCACGTGCTGGGCCTTGGCGAACTGCCAGGCGAACATGCTCGAGGCGCCGATGTAGCGGGCCTTGCCCGACCGCACCACGTCGTGCAGCGCCTCCATCGTCTCTTCGATCGGGGTCTGGTGGTCCCAGCGATGGATCTGGTAGAGGTCGACGTAATCCATTTCCAGACGCTTGAGCGACGCGTCGATGGCCGAGAGGATGTGCTTCCGGGACAGCCCCTTGCCGTTCTCGCCGGGTCGCATCGGCATGTACACCTTGGTGGCCACCACCACATCGTCCCGGTCGAAGAACTTTCGCAGCAACCGTCCGGTGGCGACCTCGCTGGCGCCGGCCGAGTAGGTGTCGGCGGTGTCGTAGAAGGTGATCCCGCCCTCTACCGCCAGCTTGACGATGGGCTCGGCGGCATCCTCGGCCAGCACCCAGGGCCGCTCGCTGTCATTGCCGAAACTCATCATGCCCAGGCAGACGCGAGACACCCGCAGGCCGGTAGCTCCGAGATTGACGTATTCCATGGGCACCTCGTGTCGACTCAGGGGATTTCGGCCCTCGATGCGGGCTGACTCCAACCTATCCGCCCCACCCGTGACCATGTCCGGTCGGGGAGTAGCGTTCGAGCGATGATCGATGACGAGCTGCTCCTGACCGCGGTGCACGACACCGCCATCCGCCGGCTGCAGCACGCCTATGCCGATGTGATCAATCGACGCGCCTGGCCCGAGCTGGAGGGACTCTTCCTTCCCGACGCCCCCATCGCCATCGACACCCGAAGGGGCGAACCTCTCCAGCTGGTCGGGGGCCGGGCCCTTGGCGAGTTCATCGGTGCCTCGGTGGCCAGGTTCTCGTTCTTCGAATTCGAGATCCTCAACGCCCACATCGTGTTTCCCCACGGTGCCGGGGCGGAGTCGGCGGTCAGCCGCCTGTACATGTGTGAGCACCGCCTGGACGAGAGCAGCGGACGATGGACCAACGCCTTCGGGCTCTATCACGACCGTTATGCCTACGACAGTGCCCGTTGGTGGTTCGCCGAACGGACCTACCACTCGTTGGCCCGGAACGCATCGGAGCTCGAGGTGTTTCCGTTCCCGGATCCGGCCCCCATCGAGGTTCCCGGGGACAGGTGAGCGAATCCCGTTTAGGTAATCAGGGATCCCTATGACCCGGCCCAACATCCTGGTCATCATGACCGACGAGGAACGGTACCCGCCTCCTTATGAGGACCCCGCGGTGGCGAGGTTCCGACGTGACAGGTTCGCGGCCCGTGAGCGGCTGCGGGCCCAGAGCGTCGAATTCCATCGCCACTACGCGGCTTCGACTGCCTGTCTTCCCAGCCGGGCATCGTTGTTCACCGGTCACTACCCGTCGCTGCACGGAGTGACCTCCACCGATGGCCTGGCCAAAGCCGCCGACGACCCGGGCATCTCCTGGTTGGATCCGGACGGGGTGCCGACCATGGGGGACTGGTTCCGCGCCGCCGGGTACAGCACCCACTACCGGGGGAAGTGGCATATCTCCCACGCCGACCTCATCCCGGCCGGAAGCCATCGGGGGCTGATGGCCAACGACCGGGCCGGGGCGGTGGATCCGGCCGTCGTCGACCTCTACCAGCGGGCCGACCGGTTGGATCGGTTCGGCTTCTCCGGCTGGATCGGTCGCGAGCCGCATGGCCCGAGTCCGGCCGACACCGGGCTGGTGCGGGATCCGCTGTTCGCCGATCAGGTCTGCGGGCTGTTCTCCGAGCTGGCCGCCGACCACGCCGACGCCCGCCCGTTTCTGGCCGTGGCATCGTTCGTCAATCCCCACGACATCGTCTTCTCCGGCTTCGGGTGGGACGCCCTCGGCCTCCCGGTCATCGATGACGGGGTGCCCGATGTAGGGGAGGCTCCCTCCCAGGCTGACGGCTTCGACGGGAGGCCGGACTGCCATCGGCTGTTCCGGGACCTGTGGCCACAACTGCTCTACCCCCAACCGGCCGACAACGACTACCGGCGTCTCTACCTTTGGCTCCATCAACTGGTGGACCGGGCCATCGAGAGGATCCTGGCCGCCCTCGACGCCTCCGGATTGGCGGAAACCACCATGGTGGTCTTCACCTCCGACCATGGGGACCTCGTCGGTGCCCACGGCGGGATGCAACAGAAGTGGTACAGCGCCTTCGACGAGGCCATCCGGGTGCCGCTGCTGGTGTCCGGCCCGGGCATCTCCGCCTCCACCGGCGGGGTGTCGGCACCCACCAGCCATGTCGATCTCCTGCCCACCCTGCTGGGCCTGGCCGGGGTCGAACCCGAGTCGTTGGTGGGCCCCCTCGCCGAGCACCACATCGAGGTCCAGCCGTTGGTCGGACGGGATCTCAGCCCGGTGATCTTCGACCCGTCGGCTTCCCGGTCGATTGCAGCCCCGATCTACTTCACCACCGAGGACCACATCGACGCCGGCCTCCGCCGCCACAACCGGTTCACCGGCGAGCCGTTTGTGCCGGTGCCGGCGCCGGCCAACATCGAATCGGTCATCGTCCCACTCCCCGATGACGGGGACGGGGCTTCTCGGCTCTGGAAACTGAGTCAGTACTACGACCGGCTGGAGGGGTGGGAGGCATCGCAGGGGTTGGCGTCTCCGGCGCCGGACGGACCCGAACCGGTGCCGTCTCAGTGGGAGCTCTATGACCTGAGCCACGATCCGGAGGAGCGGAACAACCTCTGGTCATCGGCCGACGCCCCGGTCGATCGGCTTCGCCAGGTTCTCGAGACGGCCCGGGAGGACAACCGCCGGGTCCCGCTCCACCGCAGTGAACACTGAGGCCACCCGGTACGCTGTGCGCGCCATGAGCGACCCGAACCGGTTCGATCCGGAGTCAGTCGACCGCTTCCGGATTGTCGACCACCACTACGACGCCTCCTCCCGGACGGCGTCGCTCCGCTACGGGCTGGATGACCGCTACTCGTTCGAAGAGACCATCACCTTCGAGACCGCCCCCCCGGCCGGTCTGGCGGTCGACGATGCCGGTCTCGACCGGGCCCTCCGTCACCTGCATATCGCCGCCGGGACCAGCTACTACAAGACGGCGGCGCCGCCGGTGATCGAGGTGGAAGGAGGCGGTCTCACCGCCTCCGAGTCCGAGTTCCATGGCCATCTCTACGACGACGGGCTGAGGGAGTTCGCACTGGCCAACCGTCTGCCGGTTCCCCGGTCGGTGACGATCAACGCTGCCTCCGCTGCTCCGATCGACGCCGACCGGCTCCGGACCCGACGACCGGGAGGACTGTTGGTCCCCATCGGCGGGGGTAAGGACTCCATGGTCCTCATCGAGTCGGTCCGCCACCTGGGCCCGAAGCTGTTTGCCGTCAATCCGCATCCACTGGTCATCGAACTGGCGGCGGCAACCGGCCTCGAGCTGATCGTCGTCCACCGGCAGCTGGCGCCGGAGCTGGCCCGGCTCAACGCCGCCGGCGCCCGCAACGGGCATGTCCCCATCACCGCCATCGTGTCGCTGATCGCCGTGGCCGGAAGCTACCTGTACGGCTACGACTCCATCGCCATGGCCATCGAGCGTTCGGCCAGTGAGGAGACCCGTTGGGTCGACGGG
>DASXFR010000037.1:0-2566 GCA_036489495.1 Acidimicrobiales bacterium
AGATACTCGGCCAGCTGCGCCGACGCCAGCAGGGCCCGATCCCAGTTGGCAGCCACGCTGATCAACTCGACCGTCCAGCGCTGAAACTGGGCGTAATCCTTCATCGGCAGACCCAGGATGCGGGAGATGACCTGGACCGGAAATCCGAAGTTCAGTTCGCGCACCAAATCGGCATGGCCCCGGCCGGCGAATTTGTCGATGAGGTCGTCGACCACCGAGCGGACCAGCTCGACCTCCCACCGCTCCAACACCCTCGAGCGGAAGGCGGGCGACACCAGCGCCCGCTGGATCTTGTGATTCGGGGCATCCATCTGGAGAATGGTCTTGCCCATGACCATTCCCATGATCCCCTCGTAGACGGTGGAAGAAAAGGTCCGGTCGTCCCGGAGGACAGTGACGATCTCGTCGTGACCGAACACCGACACCGGCATCGGCCGATCGGCGAGCAACGGCGACGCCACCGGATCGGCTCCGACGAAGTCGACCACCCCGACGTAGACCGGACCCTCCTTGCGCAGTTCGGCCATCTGCGGATACGGGTCCCGGATGTTGCCGGTAACGGTGTCCTGCAATTCGAAGGGGTCGAAGGCCACCGGGCCGCCCACTGTCTCATCGAGCGACACGCTCATGGTCGTCCTCCTGTCGGGATTCCGTCGAGGGCGATCCATCCCCCCGGCGGATCCGAACATACTAACCGTATGTAACCCGTTCTACCAGTATGAGCCGATCAGGAGGCAGAAGTTCGGCCAGCCGGCTCAACCACTGGGTTGATGGGCCCGGCGGAGCAGCCGTTTGAGCACCTTCCCGTTCTGGTCCCGGGGCAGCTCGTCGGTGGTCTCCCAGACGTGGGGGACCTTGTAGCTGGCCAGCCGGTCCCGGACGAACTGGGCCAGCTCATCGGTGTCCACCGGGTGGCGCAGCTGCACCATCGCCTTCAGCCGCTCGCCGTCCCGTTCATCGGGGATGCCGAAGACGGCGCAATCGACCACCGCCGGGTGCTGGTAGAGCACCTCCTCGATCTCCCGCGGGGCGATGTTGACTCCGCCCCACAGCACCATGTCGGACACCCGGTCGGTGATGGTGAGGTAGCCGTAGGGGTCGAGGAATCCGATGTCCCCCACCGTGAAGGCGTCGTCCCGCCAGGCCTGGGACGTCGCCTGGTCGTCATTGCGATAGGTGAACCGGATGCCTCCGGGGGGACGGATGTAGACCAGGCCGGGCTCGCCGGTGGCCACCGGCTTGCCGTCCTCGTCGAGGATGCGGATCTCCACCCCGGGCCAGGGGAGGCCGACGCTGCCCGGACGGTCCCGCCATTCCTGCGGCGAGATCCGAGTGGCACCCCCCTCGCTGGCTCCGTACAGCTCGTGGATCTCGGTGTGGGGGAACGCCTCCATCATCCGGGTCTTGACCACGATCGGGCAGGGGGCGGCGGCGTGGACGATCAGCGACAGGCTGGAGACATCGAGCCCGGCCCGTTCGTCTTCGGGGAGCTCGAGGATGCGGATGAAATGGGCCGGGACCATGAACGACCGGGTCCCCCGCCACCGGCTGATCTCGGCCAGGAACGACCGGGCCTCGAATCGCTCGGTGATGACGGTGGTGGCGCCGATGTAGAGGGCGGTCAGCGCCCAGCCGGCGTGGGAGGCGTGATAGGCCGGGCCGCTCATCACGTAGACGTCGTCGGGGGTCCACGACCACAGCGCCACCTGACCTTCCATCCCCCGGTGGCGACCGGCGTCGGTGGCCAGGTTGCCGTGGACGACCCCCTTGGGTCGGGAGGTGGTCCCCGATGTGTAGAACATCAGCTCGGGACCGGGTCCACTGTCCCCGTCGGGGAGCGGCGATGCCGCCTCGAGGGCCCGTTCATAGTCGTCGCCCACTACCAGCGAGCCACAGGTGTGCCCGGGGGTGGCCAACGCCACCGCCAGCTCGTCCCCCAACTCGGTGTGGCCGACCACCACCGCCACACCGGCGTCGGCCAGGATGTAGGCCAGCTCGGCCGCCTTCAGGTGGTAGTTGATCGGCAGGTAGGGCGCCCCGAGCATGGCCGCGGCGGTGGCGACCTCAAAGGGCTCGATCCCGTTGGGAAGCACGGTGGCCACCGGCCGCCCGGGACCGGCACCCAGCTCACCCAGCACGGTGGCCAACCGCCGGGCCCGCCCGTCGAGCTCGCCGTAGGAGTACACGGTCTCGCCCATCACCATGGCCGGCCGCCCCGGTTCCCGCCGGGCGTGGGCGGTGACCCCGCGTTCGATAGCAGTGTTGGGTTCGTTCATGGTCGGCGACGCTACTTCTTCGGCACCCAAACCGCCCCCGTGCAATCATCTATCCAGCCGCATCGGAAAGGGGACCCATGCGCAGCCTGTCCACCCGGGCGGAAAGACACATTGCCGCCGCGCCTCAGGACATCTGGGCCTACCGGCTCGATTTCCTCCACCTGCCCGAGTACAACCCGAGCGTCAAGGGGATCGAACAGCTGGCCCACAGCGGACCGGACGGCTCCGGGGCCCACTATCGCTTCGAGCTGGTCGCCGAAGACGGTTCCCATTCGGTCGACCTCCGGGTC
>DASXFR010000058.1:0-14127 GCA_036489495.1 Acidimicrobiales bacterium
TGCAGGCCACCGTGGACAACTTCCGGCGGCTCCTGGCTACCGAAGCGGGTTCGGCCGGTTCGGCCGGTTCCGCCGGCTCCAGCGGCTCGGCCGGTTCGGCGGGTCCGGCCGGTTCTCAGGGCACCGAGGTCAGTGGCTCAGACGAGCCAGGACCAAGCTGACCGCCAGCACCACCGTGGTCCATGACAGTGCCCGCAGCGTCTTCTCGATGGGGGCGAGCAGGGTGGAGCTGTCGATGGCCTCGACCCGGCCATCGTCGAGGACCATCCGTCCCTCTATTGACGTGGCGTGGCGGCGGATGGTGCGGGCCGGGGTGGAGAGTTGACGCTGGGCGGCCGACAGCAGGGTGGCGGCCGCGGCCAGAACGATGGCCGATATCGGCAGTGACCGGTCCTGGGCGAAGGCGGCGGTCAGCACCGGGAAGGCCCCCCACCCCAGCGCAAAACTGAGTCCATTGTGCACCCGGCCGCCGAACAGCTCGAGGTTGTAGGCGAGAACTAAAAATGCCCCGACGACAATGAACACCGCCAGCCACGGTCCCAGCCGGTAGAGCCCGACGATGCCGATGGCGACAGCGCCGGCCAAGCTGACGGTGGCGGTGACAACCAGGAACCGAGCCGGGAGCCGGGTGCCGAGCGGCCGGCCCCGCAGTTCGTCGAGACAGTGGGCGGCCACCCCGACCGCCAAGAGGAAGGCCAGCACCGTTGCCCCCAAGGTCGCCCAGTTGACCCTCGGACCAATGAGGGAGCCGATCACCACATAGGAGAGGTGCCAGGCGGTGTAGGGCGGATGGAGGATAGCTTGGACGTCGCGCCACCAGGTGTGGTCGGCCGACGCGTAGTAGGCCGGGCCGCGGGACGAGACGCATGGTCCATTGTCGTTGTCGTCTCCGAGTTTGTTTTCGCCGCGCGTAATGGTGGGTTCATGGCCGACACCGGTCGGCCCACCCCCGACACCGGTCGGCTCAGCGGTCACCGGGCTTCGTCCCCCACATCACCAATCCTCCTCCCAGTGACATGAGCCGGGAGCCGACATCTTCGATACCCGCCTGCTGCCAGGCGCCGATCGTCCACGCCAATGGGTAGCGCCGGTAATGGCGGGTGATGTTCGGGCCGAGGAAGCGTCCCACCTCGAACCACTCGCGGCCGCCGGTCAGCCAGCCGGCCACGGGAAGCACCAACCGGGTGTAGCACCACCACAGCCCCCGCCACCAAGGCGCCGGGGGCAGGTGGAACTCGAGGTTGGCCAGTACGCCGCCCGCTCGCAACACCCGAGCCAGTTCGGCCAGGGTGGCGGCGGGGTCGGCCACGTAGCGGAGGAGATAGGTGAACGTGACGGCGTCGAAGGATCCGTCTTCGAATGGCAGCTCCTCGCCCCTGCCCTGGACCAGATGCACCGCGTCTTCGTGGAGGGAGATGAGGTTCTGACGGGCCCGCTCCAGCATCGGGCGGGTGAGGTCGACCCCGACCACCTGAGCACCAGTGGCCGAGCGGATGGCCAGCGCCACCCCGGCCGGGCCGGTGGCCACGTCCAGCACCCGACCGGTGGGCCCCGGACCCGCCGCCACATGTCCCACCATCGCTTTCCGCCAGCGGCGGTCCTGGCCGAGGGACAACAGGGCGCCGAGCCGGTCATAGCGAGCGGGCAGGCCGTCGAACAGCTCGGTGGCCTGGCGATTTGGCGCGGTATCGATCCTTCCCACCATTGAAATCAGCGTAGGGCTAACACAGCTCGGTTGTGGCAATTTCTGACCTCACCCGCTACAACGGGTAGGTGGCCGCCAGAGTGAAGTCGTACGACGTCGTGGTGGTGGGTGCCGGCCCGGGCGGAAGTCTGGCCGCCTTCGAGCTGGCCCGCGCCGGGGCCCGGGTGGCGCTGGTGGACAAGGCGAGCTTCCCCCGGGACAAGGCCTGCGGTGACCTGGTCGGACCGAGGGGGGTGGGGTTGCTCGATGGGCTGGGGATCGTCCCCGACGGGACGGTGTCGCTGGGCGACATGGCGGTGATCGGGCCGTCGGGCGGGCGGGTGGTCCTGCCCGCCGTCCCCGGGC
Source organism: Acidimicrobiales bacterium (assembly GCA_036489495.1). GTDB lineage: Bacteria > Actinomycetota > Acidimicrobiia > Acidimicrobiales > RAAP-2 > DASZIT01. The sequence goes on from DASXFR010000058.1 coordinate 2,051, forward strand.
TCACCTATCCGGGCTGCGCCTGGGCCCTTCCCCGAAAAGCGTTCGACGACGTGGTCTACCAAGCGGCGATGAAGGCCGGAGCTGAGTCCGTCACCGCCCGGGTCGCCACCGTCGAGATCGGAGCCGATGGTGGCGCCGCCCGGGTCCAGCTGGACGACGGGGCCAGCCTGCGGGCCGGGTTTGTCGTCGGTGCCGACGGTGCCACCAGCGCAGTGGCCGGATCGGTGGGCCTGGTCCGAGCTGACCGGGTGCAATGGGGCTTCGCCGTCCGTACCTATTTGGAAGCCGAGGTGGAGCTCCCGGTGATCGTCCTCTTCGACGAAGAACCCGGAGTGGGGTTTCCCGGATACGGATGGATCTTCCCGGGGCCTGACGGGATGGCCAACGCCGGGGTCGGCGTCGGGACCGGATCCGACCGTCGGGCCGGGGCCCGGGCGACCCGGTACCTCGACACCTTCCTCGGACATCTGAAGCGGCTGGGCCTGCTCCCGGTCGACGCGGTCCCCGGGCCCCGTCTGGGTGGTTGGCTGAAGATGGGAATGCTCGGAACCTCGCCGGTGTCGGGGCCGGTGATGCTGGTGGGTGACGCCGCCGGACTCGTCAATCCTCTCCAGGGCGAAGGGATCGCCCAGGCCATGCTCAGCGGAAGCGCGGCGGCGTCGGCTGTGCTGGGCGCGGGTGTCGGCGCAAGGGACCCGGGCCGGGTCTACGGGCAGTGGCTCCGTGAGCACCAGAGCTCCTACCAGGGGTCGACCGCCTGTCTTCAGGGTCTGATGCTGACCAGTCCCCGGATGGTGTCCCGGGTCGGGAGGGTGCTCACCTGGCCGCCGGTCGGGGGACGGCTGGCTCCGGGTTGGGCGCTCTACTGGAACGATCTGGTCGCCGGGGCGGCTCCGGGGCGGGGTCGGTGGCTGGGCCGGGTGGCCACCGGAGTCATCCGGGGGGCGTCGGCCGGGTCATCGGGCCGCCGGAAGCTGGATCAGGATCTGACCGGGGGAAGGCCTTCGGACGCATGACCCGGAGTCCGTCCGTCGCGGGGACCGACGGCGCGGCGCGGGCCATTCGGCGGCTGCTGTGTGTGGCAGCCGGTCTGGTTTTTCTGGGTGCCATGGTCGTATTCCTGTTCGGGGTCATCGTGACCGCCGGCGTCTATGGCTCTCGCCTGGCCTGGTTGCTGGGCATCGTCTTGCCCCTGCTGGTCCTGGGGGCTCTCTTCGCCCGAGTCGCGGCCATCACCGGTGCCTCGATCGGCGATGGGAGCGCCGCCGGCCGTGTCGCCTCCAATGCGAGGCTCCGCCGGTTTTCGGTGATCTGCTTGGCCATGGCGACGGTTCCGTTCGCGCTGGCGGCAATGTTGTTATTCGTCTACGGAGTCGCCTTCGCTCTCTACGGGGTCAGAATTGCCGCTCACTGGGTCATCCGCTAGCCCTCCTTCTGGTGTCACTCATTCGAACCAGTCCGCCGGCGATCGCTATACCGAGAGGAGTCTGACGGTTTTGTTATACAGTGCCTAGATACACCATTTTGTTATACTCTTCAAGGTATGGCAACCCGAGTGAATCCCTACAGCCCCGGGGTGGGGTCCTCTCCGCCGGTGCTGGCCGGGAGGGGACGGCAGCTCTCGCAGATCTCCTATCTGGCCGACCAGCTCGAGGCCCGGGCAGGCGCCGAGAACATCGTGTGGTCGGGACTCCGGGGGATGGGCAAGACGGTCCTCCTTCATGAAGCCCTCGATCGGCTGCGGGACCGAGGGTGGCTGGCCGGCTACAGCGAGGTCCGCAAGCACGCCGGGATCGGATCTTCGGTTGCCTCCATCCTGCTCCAGGGGCAAGCGGTGCTGGGCCGGGGAACGCTGGCCAAGGCATTGGGATGGTTGCGGGACATGGCCCACGCCACCACCGTCACCGCCGGGACCGGCGACTTCAGCGTCCAGCTGGGTCTGGTCCCAGCCAAGGGGGCCCAACTTCCCGAGGACGCGTTGGACTCACTGTTCATCCGACTGGGGGAGGCGGCCTCGGATGCCGGAGTCGGGGCGATGTTCCTCCTCGACGAGCTCCAGCTGATGGACGTCCATGACCTTTCGGCGCTGTTGCATGCCGCCAACGCCGCCGAGGGGCTTCCCGTCGGCTTCGTCGCCACCGGTCTTCCCGACCTCCCGGGTCTGGTGGCGGCGGCCGGCAGCTACGCCGAGCGACTCTTCTACGACCGGGTGGACCGCCTGTCGCGCCTGGACGTGATAGTCGCCATCGAGGAGCCGGCGGCCGTCTTCGATGTCAGCTATCAGCCCGAGGCCACCGAAGCCCTCATCGAGTTGGTCGAGGGGTATCCCTACTTCGCGCAGCTCTACGCCATGGAGACCTGGCGTTCGGCCGGAACGCCGTCCGATCGGCCCGGGACCGTCATCACCCTGCGGGACGTCGAAGACGCCGTCGCCCCCACCCGAGCGCGTCTCGAGGAAGGCCTCTACCGGATTCGCTATGACAAGGCCTCCGAACGGGAGCAGAGCTATCTCGGGGCCATGGCCGCCCTCGGTGACGGCCGGATCCCGTCAGGGGACGTGGCCCGGCACTTGGGGTCGACCCCGCAAGCTGCCTCTTCCTTCCGTGACCGGTTGATGAGCAAGGGCATCATCTACTCCCCCGCCCACAACGTGTTGGAGTTCTCCGTTCCCGGCTTCGCCACCTATGTCCGCCGCCGGCAGGGGTCGGACCTCTAGCCGGCCTCGTCAGGACGGGCCAGCTCGGGATCGTCATTGCCTCGGCGCCGCCTACCGGCCTGGCGTAAAGTCCGTCTATGGCACGACTCGACATTCCTGAAGGCGACGGTGGCGATGCCGTCCAGCTGTGGTCGCTCCGACCCGAAATGGGTGCGGCAGTCAACCGGCTGGTGGACGCCGCCTACAACAAGAGCATTCTCCCGGTCCGGGTGCGCGAAGCGGCCCGCATGCGCATCGCCCAGTTGAACGGCTGCTCGGTATGTCTCGCCTTCCGGGCCGACAAGGTCAAGGCGCAAGGTGTCACCGAAGAGTTCTACTGCCATGTGGGAGTCCACGACGACGGCGCCAGCTTCAATCAACAGGAACGTCTGGCTATGGAGTACGCCGAGCGGTTTGCCATGGACCACCTCAGCATCGACGACGCCTTCATCAACCGGATGCGGGAGTCGTTCACCGACGCGGAGATCCTGGATCTGACCATCTGCCTCAGTGCCTTCCTCGGACTCGGGCGCACCCTCCGGGTGCTCGGCATCACCGAGACGTCGCTTACCGACGTCTAGCCGTCCAGTCGTCGGCCTCGTCGTCGGCCACCTATGGTGCACGAACAATCTGTGACCGGTAGATCTACTGAGGAGCCTCGATGGATGTAGTGCGCACTCCCGACGAATGCTTTGCCAACCTCCCCGACTTCCCCTTCTCGCCCGGGTACGCCGACACCGTCGACGGACTGCGGGTGGGCTTCATCGACGAAGGCCCGAAAGACGGTCCGGTGGCCCTCCTCCTCCATGGCGAGCCGTCGTGGTCATTTCTCTACCGGAAGATGATCCCTGTCTTCGTCGACGCCGGCTTCCGGGTGGTCGCCCCCGACCTGATCGGCTTCGGGCGCTCCGACAAACCCACCGCCCAAGAGGACTACACCTACGCCCGTCACGTCGAGTGGATGCGTTCAGTGCTCTTCGACTCCCTCGACCTCTCTGGCATCACCCTCGTCTGCCAGGACTGGGGCGGTCTGGTCGGGCTCCGCCTGGTTGCCGAGCATCCCCAGCGGTTCGTCCGGGTCTGCGCGGCGAACACCGGACTCCCCGACGGCACCGTCCGGCTTCCCGAGGCCTGGTGGCAGTTCCGCGACTTCGTCCAGCGCACCCCCGACCTGCCCATCGGAATCCTGGTCTCCGGGGGGGTGAAGGTGCCGCTGTCAGCAGAGGTCGTCGCCGCCTACGACGCCCCGTTCCCCGACCCCTCCTACAAAGCCGGCGCCTTGGCCTTCCCCGACCTCATCCCTCAGAGCCTCGACAACCCGGCCACCCCCGACAACCAGAAGGCGTGGTCGGTGCTGGAGACATTCACCAAGCCGTTCCTGTGTGCATTCTCCGACCAGGATCCGATCACCCGGGGCGGCGACCGAACGTTGCTGGCCCGCATCCCCGGGACCAAGGGACAACCCCACACCATCATCGAAGGTGGTGGACACTTCTTGCAGGAGGACCGGGGCGTCGAGTTGGCCCAGGTAGTGGTTGACTGGTCCAAGGGCGGCTGAGCGCCCCGAAGTACGCCTTCTGTTACCGTCGGAAGGGCACCCGCGGGGTGGTAGGTAGGGAGGCGAAGATGGCCGACGGGACGCAGTTCGGACTGGGCGGACGTTTGGGGAGCATCGGCTGGCGGTCCCGAACCCGATTGCTGGGATCTCTCATCGGAGTGGGCGCCTGCGCAACCCTTGGACTCGTCAGCCCCGCCACCGGCGCCGGTGCTGCCGCCATATCGACGGGTGCCGACTTGGGGGCGGTGCCGGGGGTGGTGGCGTCCGACCCCGCCGCGTCTCAGGCCCTGGCCTCCGTGCCGGACAACCAGGTCGGGACTCGATCCGCATCCCTTCCCCACGCCTCCGTCAGCCCCAATTGCACCTTCAACGGCGCGACGGGGATCGTCGAGGGTGTCACCCCGGGCTCGGCCATCTCCTTCAACTGCGCGGGATGGGTGTCCAACGACACGGTGGCGGCGGCAGAGTTCAGCCCCTTGCTGGTCAACTCGGGGTCGACCGACGAGATCGATCCCGATGCCCAGTTCTTCACCTCCGATCAGGAGGGAAATCTGACCGGTACCTTCATCGTCCCGAATCCGTTCTCCGCCCCGGACCCGGCGGCCGTCTGTCCGCCTACCGCCACCCAGCAAGCCCAAGGGTATTTGCGTTGTGGCCTGGCACTGGTGGACCAATTTGGCAACGGCACCGCGGTCGCCCTCAACTATCTCGGACAGATCGTCCCTCCCCCGACCCCCGGCGCCACCGCGGTGGGCATGGCCGCCACCCCGGATGGCGGGGGCTACTGGCTGGCCTGGTCGAGCGGTGATGTCACCACCCACGGGGATGCTGCGAGCTACGGCAACGCGTCGACATTCAACCTCGCCCAGCCGATCACCCACATCGTGCCGACTCCCGACGGCCGGGGCTACTGGTTGGTCGCCGCCGACGGCGGCACCTTTGCCTTCGGCACCGCCGGGTTCTACGGGTCGATGGGCGGAGCCCATCTCAACAGACCGGTGGTCGACATGGCCCCGACCTCGGATGGCAAGGGCTATTGGCTGGTGGCGAGCGATGGAGGCATTTTCGCCTTCGGTGACGCGGTCTTCCGCGGATCGCTGGGCGGCCTGACGCTGAACAAGCCGGTGGTCGGGATCTCGGCGGACAATGCCACCGGTGGCTACTGGCTGGTCGCCTCCGACGGGGGCATCTTCGCCATCGGTGCTCCGTTCTTCGGATCGACCGGGTCGCTCAACCTCAACAAGCCGGTCAACGGCATGGCGGCAACCTTGAGCAACCGTGGGTATCTGTTCGTGGCCTCGGACGGAGGCATCTTCGCCTTCGGCGACGCCGCCTTCCACGGCTCGACCGGCGGGCTCACCCTCAACAAGCCGATCGTGGGGATGTCGATCGACCCGGCCACCGGCGGGTACTGGCTGGTCGGCAGCGACGGCGGGATCTTCGCCTTCGGCGCGCCGTTCTTCGGAGCCGCCTGACCGATCCCTGAATCCACCACCTTCCCGTAGTCTGGGCGCCATGTGCCGCAACATAACCACGCTGAGGGGTCTGCTCCCCGAGGCCACAGACGAAGAGATCATCGCCGCCGCCCGTCAGTACGTTCGCAAGGTGAGCGGGGTGCAGACGACATCGGCCGCCACCGAGGTTGCGTTCGAGCGGGCGGTCCGCAAGGTGGCCAAGGCCACCGCCGAGGTGCTCTCCGACCTGCCGCCGCGGAAACAACCGCCCCCGACGCTGCCACCCCTTCGGCGACCCTCGGTCCGAGCCCGGGCTGCCGCCGCCAACGGCTAGACCGGTAGCCGGTAGTTGCTTCTCCGTACCTCGTCGGAACAGATGGGGATACGTACGAAGGGCTCGTGCCGTTTCTCTTCGCTGCGCTACCGGTCGAGCGATGCCCGCGGGTGGCGTCCCGTGAAGGCGGCAAGGCGTTCCCAGTCGTCAGCATCAGGAGGTGGCGGAACCTCCGGCCCGAAGGGCGATCCCGTCGCCACCATGTCGCGGTACTCCGGTTTGATCATGGCTCGCGCCCCGTCGAGCGCCGACACAGCTAGCGAAGGGTCGAGCCTGTCGAGCTGCCCGGTGGCCAACGCCAGGTCCCAGGCATGGGCCGCCAACTCGGCGAGATACATGTTCACCAACGTCGCACCCGAGTACTCCTCACCCCAGGGCATGGTGAACGACGACCACAGCCGGGAATCGTCCCCCCATGCCTGCGCCGCCTCCTCAGCGGCGCGGCGTAGCTGGGTCGGCGCGTCGGCCAGTTCGACGTGGGGCGAGTCGTCTCCGGCCGGAGGGGTCCGGCCCCGACCGAGCGCGGCTGCCCGGTAGGCGGCCTCGACCACGTGGTCGATCAGACCCGCCACGTCATAACCGGGGCATGGAGTCCGGAGGGTGACCTGCTCCGCGGTTATCCCCGACACGATCACGGCGGCGTTCTCGTACGACTCCAGCAGCGGAGTCCGGCGGTCGGGGTCGGCCATGGGTGTATTCCTTCCAGCGACCAGCAAGTAGACGCCACAATATTCCGCCGGGACAGCAATGCCCTCACGCCGCGGCCACCAGTCGCCACATGACGATGTGCGGGCCGATGTCCGGGTCGAGCCACTCCTCGCCGTAGGAGGTGAACCCGGCGCGCCGGTAGAGCTCGACCGCCGGAACTCGAGCATTGCACCACAACAGGCCACCGCCTTGGGCGCCCACATAGGCGATGATCGCCCGGACCACCGCGGAGCCAAGGCCCCGGTGGCGAGCCTCGGTTTGGGTTGCCATCCCCCGGAGCCTCCATTCCGAACTCCCGTCCGAGTCCATGTCCCCGGTCGGGAACGGCGCTGCTTCCAGGGTGACACGGGCGACCGAAAGCAGCTCCCCGGCGGCATCAACTGCCGCGAACGCCGCGGTCGAAGGATCATCGTCGTCGGGGAGCCCGACCTCGTCGATGGTTAGGTACGGACGGAGCACGGCCTGGCGGAGAGCGAGGGTGTCGCTTACGTCGACCTGGGTCACGACGTAGGTGATGGTCCCGCCGTTCGACGGTGGTCCGACCGGTTCGTCCCCTTCGCCTCTGGTCGGGCTCATCGCCAATCGCCTTCGGCGGCAGACGTCCTCACTCGCCGGTGGTCCCGTCGAGAAGCTCACGCACCGCATCGGCGTGACCGGCATGCCGGGCCGTTTCGTTGATCAGATGAATGAGGACCCAGCGGAGATCCCGGCCCTTGCCCCGGAGGCACGGCACCTCGAGGTCGGGCATCGACCGAACCACGGCGTCGGTGGCCACCCCCCGGTCCCGGTACGCCGTCAGCGCCGCCGTCACGGTCAGCTCTGGACCGGGATGGAACTCTTCTTCGTGACGGGAGACCGCTTCGCCGAGCATTCCTCCGTCGATCCACCTCCACTCGACATGGGTGAGGTGATTGACGATGCCCAACAGTGGAATCAGGCGGCCATCGGGCGTCCAATGGCTGTCTTGGTTGCTCAGCCCGTCGACCTTCCGGACAATCGCCCCCCGCAGGTACCCGAGCCAGCTGAGCAGCAGCTCTCGCTCGTCGGGGTTGCCGATGGGAACATCTACATCCGGGACCGTCGCCATCCAGCCAAGGTAAACCGCCAGGCCGACCGACGTCGATCTCCGACCCGCCGGCGATAAATAGCCGAAATAGACGGAGTTCAGGACCCGAAACTCTGGACCACCACCGACATGTCCTCCTCCTGGTGACCGGCGTCGGCAACCGCCTGGAACTCCCGGTGGAGGGCCTCCATCAGTTGATCATCGGTACCGATGGTCCGCATCGCCTCGGCGATCAAGGTCGAGTCCTTGGCCGCACCGGCCAGGGTGAAGGCGGGGGGGAACTCCCCGTCGATCATCATCTTCCCCTTGAGTTGGCCGTAGGCGCAATCCAGGGCGCCCCCGGAGATGGTGTCCAAGAAGATCTGCGGGTCGAGCCCGAGCCCGCGGGTGAGCGCGATCGATTGGGCGATGCCGCCGACCACCGACAGCAGCCACGAATTGGCGGCCAGCTTCAGCCGGTGTCCGTCGCCGGGTTGCTCCCCGACCCATACTGTGCGAGCCCCGATGGCGTCGAACACCGGGTTGACTGTCTCCCGTAACTTCTCCGGCCCGCCGGCCAGGACGGTCAGCGTGCCGGTTTCGGCCGGCTGCCGGGTTCCGAGCACCGGGGCATCGATGAAGCCGATGCCCCGCCGCTTGGCCTGCTCGGCCAGACGGGCGGTGCCGTCCAGCCCGACGGTGGCGCACTGGACCCAGATGGCGCTCGACTCGGCCGCCGGGAGGGCGACGTCCATCACCTGGGCGGCGGCGTCGGCGTCGAACAGCATGGTCAGGATCACCTCCGCCCTGGCCACCGCCGGGGCGATGTCCCCGGCCACGATGGCCCCGAACTTCCCGAGCGGGAGTGCCTTGTCCTTGGTGCGGTTCCATACCGTCACCTTCAATCCCGCATTCAACAGGCTGCGGGCTATCCCGGATCCCATGATGCCGGTCCCCAACACGGTTACCTCCGTCACCTGGTCCTCCCGTCCTCGTGGTTCCGGCGATCCACCGGTACGTCCTGCCCATACCCCGCTGGACAGGTCGCCACACCTGGTAGGAAGGCCGGCAAGAAGATTCCTGTCGAAGATGTCGATTTGGCCCTGACCGGTTCGTAGTGTCAGTAAGGATCGGCACTCCGCCGTTCCTATTGAGGGGAGGACGTCATGAAGCAATATCTGTTGTCGGTCCACATGGTCGAGGGCCAGTCGCCCCCGCCGCCGGAGGAGATCCAGCCCCGGTACGACTCGGTGGACGTCTTCAACCAGGAGTTGCAGGACAAGGGCGCATGGGTGTTCGGCGGCGGCCTGTACCCGCCGGAGACCGCCACCGTGGTCAGGCTCCGGAACGGCGAGATCCTCGCCACCGACGGTCCGTTCGCGGAGACCAAGGAGCAGCTGGGCGGCTTCTGGGTCGTCGAAGCCGAGGATCTCGACGCCGCCCTGGCCTGGGCGGCGAAGGGGAGCAAGGCCTGCGGTGAGCCGGTCGAGGTTCGCCCGTTCCAAGAGCTCCCCGAGGACTAGAACCCTTCGGTGCCCTTGGACGTCGACAGGATCTTTCGCCGGGAGTACGGACGCTCGGTGGCCACCCTGGTCCGCTCCTTCGGTGACATCGACGTTGCCGAAGAAGCGGTGCAGGAGGCCTTCCTGGTCGCCATCGAACGGTGGCCGGTAACCGGCCTCCCCCCGAACCCGGGCGGGTGGATCACCACCACCGCCCGGAATCGAGCCATCGACCGTCTGCGACGCGAAGCCTCTCGCCATGACCGCCATGCCCAAGCCGCCCTTCTCCACGAGAGCCAGCAACCACCGGAGGTGGTGGGTCCGGTGATCGACGACCGCCTCCGGCTGATCTTCACCTGCTGCCACCCGTCGCTGGCTCCCGGCGCCCAGGTGGCGTTGACCCTCCGACTGCTGGGCGGTCTCCAGACCCCGGAGATCGCCCGGGCCTTCCTGGTTCCCGAGCCGACCATGGCCCAGCGGCTGGTCCGGGCTAAGCGGAAGATCAGCGCCGCTGGCATCCCCTATCGCGTGCCCGAGGATGCCGAGCTCCCCGACCGGCTCCGGGCGGTGCTGGCCGTGATCTACCTGGTGTTCAACGAGGGCTACTCGGCTTCGGTCGGCGACGCGCTCGTCCGGGAGGAACTGTGTGCCGAGGCCATCCGCCTCGGGCGCTTGCTGGCAGAGCTGATGCCCGACGAGCCCGAAGTGGGTGGGCTGCTGGCGCTGATGCTGCTGACCCATTCCCGCCGCGGCGCCCGCTCAGCCCCGGATGGCTCGCTGGTGCTGCTGCCCGATCAGGACCGGTCACTCTGGGATCCGGCGCTGATTGAGGAAGGACAAGCGCGGGTCCGGGTGTCCCTCCGGCGCAACCTCCCCGGCCCCTATCAGATTCAGGCGGCCATCAACGCGGTCCACAGCGACGCGCCCACCCCCTCGGAGACCGACTGGGGCCAGATCCTCCAGCTCTATGACCAGCTGATGGACCATGCCCCCACCCCGGTGGTGGCCCTCAACCGGGCGGTGGCGTTGGCGGAGGTGGTCGGGCCCGCAGAGGCGCTGGAGGTGATCGATGGTCTCGACCTCGACGGCTACCACTTGTTCCACGCCGCCCGGGCCGACCTCCTTCAGCGGCTCGGCCGGTCCGCCGATGCCGCCTCGGCCTACCGCGCCGCCCTGGCCATCGCCACCAACGACGCCGAGCGGAGGTTCCTCGAGCAACGCCGGCAAGCCGTCACCGATCGCTGACGGCCATAACCCCGCGGCGGAGACTAGAAGACACGAAGCACCTCGGGGTCCCCGCGTTCCCGGCGAGCGAAAGTCCGCATCACGGCCACATCACCCGATCGGGCTCGAGCCAGATCGAGGAAGACGGCGAACGTCACCGAAGCAACAATTTCTGGCATCGCGATGTCCGTATCCACGCTGATGGCCAGGTCATCGGCGTGGACGGCCAGCTCAACCACCCGGGTGCGCAAGTAGTCCGACAGGTGGGTTGCTGCACCTTCGATCCGCCATACCGGAACCAATCGGGTCATCGGGAGGCCGGCCAACGCGGGACCAAGCCTGGTCACCAGCGCTTCGAACTTGTCGGCGAGTACGGCCGAGCCCTGTTCGGCAAGGTGGGCGGCGTGGGTGCGGATCGTCTGATTGAATTCATCTTGGAGCTGCGCCCGGTTTGCGACCCGATTGAGTCCATAGAAGCTGGTGAGGTTCTCCACCCGCGGGTACGTAGCTTCCGGTTTCTCCAGCGCCGATTCGAACAGTCGGATCGCCGAATAGAGATGGGCGGCCAGGCCTCCGACCGAAAATCCCTCGAGGGCGCTCTCGGATGCCCATCCTTCGGCGACGGCGTCGGAGCCGACAACCTCCAGGGCCAGGTGACAGGCGGAGAAGAAGGCGTCAGTCAGGGCATCGCCGAGGGCCGGCGGGCTGGAGGTCATTGGTCGGGATACCCTCCCCCGCTGGCCAGCAGCCGCTCCACGTCGTCGGCGGTGGCCTCGACCAGATCGATCAGCAGCGACGCCCGCTCCCTCGGGTCGTCGGTTCCCAACAGGTGCTGGGAGTCCAGCGCCCCGCAGGGGGCCATCTGGCAGAGGCGCCACAACTGTTCCTCCGGGCCACCATCCGGTCCCTCTTCGGAGGGCATCGGAATCGCGGTTCCGAGCTCCGACAGCAGCCATCGGCAACGACGGACCGCGGTCTCTGCTCGTCGGACATCGGTCGTCGACAGTGCCGGGCTAACCGGGACATCCGGGATCTCGGTGACCGCGGCCACCGGGTACGGATCCTCGTCCAGCCACTCGACCACCCGGAACCGGCAGCCGCCCCGGGTGAGGAGGAGCCGACGACCGTCGTCGAAGGTGGACGAGTTGACGATATGGGCGACGGTGCCCACACCCACCCGATGGTCTCCGCCCCCGACCTCGGACCCCCGATCGATGAGGACCACTCCGAATTGGCCATCACCGGCCAGACAGTCGGCCGCCAGTGCCCGATAGCGGGGTTCAAAGACATGCAACGGCAACGTGGCCCACGGGAACAGCACCGCCGACAGCGGGAACATCGGGAGCCGACGCACCGATTCGGACATGGCGAGACTCTGCCACGAGCCAGAGGCGCCCGCCACCTGGTCGAAGCGCGCGGCGGTTAGGAGAAGTGGGTGATGGGCCGCTCCTGGGGTTGGCCGTCGACCGCGATGTCGACCTTCTCGTTGTAGAACGCCACCAGTCCGGCAATGGGCAAGAGTTGGCGGGTGGGGAAGTCATACGACCAGGCGAGATC
>DASXFR010000062.1:0-17904 GCA_036489495.1 Acidimicrobiales bacterium
CTTCTACGTGGACCTGGTGGTGGTGGCGGCGTGGAGCCTGATCATCTAGGCCACCGCCCTCCGGCTGCGGCTGCCCGACGACAAGGTCGACAAGTACATCAAAGACGTCTATCCGGTGGAGAGCTGATGCCACCATCGCGGCCAGCGGGCCTCAAGCCCCGTCGGTACACTGTCGATCACTACGGGTGTACTGCAACTTCCATCCTCCGTTAGGAGGTCAGTGGGGCCGACATGATTGCCATCTTCTTTGCTGCCCTCGGCTCCCTGTGCAATGCGTCTTCGGCGGTGGTGCAGCGCCTGGCCAACGTCTCCGCCCCGGCGGAGGTCGCCACCGGATGGCGCAAGGCCCTGTACCTGGTCCGGCAACCGATGTGGCTGGTCGGCTTCCTGTTCCTCGGCGGCACCTTCATCTTCACCGCCACCGCCCTCTACTTCGGGGAGATCGCCGTCGTCCAGCCGGTGCTGGTCATCGAGCTGATTTTCATGTTGGGGCTCCGCCGGTTCTGGTTGCACGATCAAATTGCCATGCGCACCTGGGGGGCGGCCGCCCTTACCTGCATCGGTCTGGCCGGGTTCTTGGTCGCCGCCCATCCCCAGGAAGGCATCGGTCTCCCGAGCGCCAGCGGTTGGATCACGTCCGTCGCCGTCCGGCTGGCCATCGTCGCCGTGCTGCTGGCGCTCAGCCGGGGCGGATCGCCCTCCCGGAAGGCGGCCATGCTCGGCAGCTCCGGCGCCATCGTCTGGTCCATCGATGCCGGGTTCATGAAGGCGGCCACCGCCATCCTCTCCAAGGACGGGTGGATCCATCTCCTCTACCACTGGCCGCTCTACGCGCTGGTGGTCACCGGCATCATCGGGACGATCCTGGTCCAGGCGTCGCTGTCCGTCGGTCCGCTGATGGTGTCGCAGGCCGCTTTGCTCATCGTCGATCCCTTCTCCAGCATTCTCCTGGGCATCGAGATATTCGATGAGCACATCAACACCTCGCCGTCGGCCATCAGCGGGGCGATACTCTCGCTCCTCTTGATGGCGGTGGGGGTGGTACTGATGTCCCGTTGGGCGCCGCCGGTGATGGAGGCTCGGGAGACGCCGGAGACCACCCCGGATCCGGGGAAGGTCGCACTCGAAGGGTTCTGAACCCGGGTCCGGGCGGAGCCCTGCTTCTAGTCCTTTTTGGACACCGAGGGGACGCGAACCTTGAGCAGCCGGCCGATCACCGGGACCTCGGTGACCGCCTCGGCCCGGGCCATGGCCAGGCTGGTCCGGGCGATGTGGACGAACGGCCCGGTCACCGCGTAGCGCGGATTCCATCGGGGTTCGTACTTCTTGTTGAACTTCCACAACGACTCGATCTGCATGGTGTCGCTGAACCGGTGGAGAACATTGCGTTCGAGCGACGTCCAGGCTCCACCGGTCGTTTCTCCCGCCACGATGGCCCGCATGGTGGCAAAGTTGAGGCCCAACCCCCGCATCTCCCGTTCCGCCATCCACTGGATGGTTTCGAGGATGACGAAGTCGGTGAGCCCGCTGGGCACGTCCTCGCGGCTGGTTCGCCGCATCAGATCCAGCGAGTACCCGTTGACCTGGGGAGCCGGGACGTACTGGTTGAAGGCCAGCGGTGTGTCGTCGGCGTCGAGACACACGGCCAACAGCAGTCCGCGATCACGGGGATCGAAGATCCGGCTCAGGGTCATCGAGTAGCCGCGCTCGGCCTCTCCCTGACGGGTCTCCGTCATCAGGGTGAGCAGCTGGCTCTTCAATTCCGCCGGTACCTCGGTCGGATCGTGGATCTCCACCCGGTAGCCCGACTTCTTCATCCGGTTGTAGGCGCCCCGGAGCGACTTCATCGACTTGCCCTGGAGCGAGAAGGTGATGCAGTCGACCACCGCCTCGTCACCGAGATAGTGGTCGACCAGGCCGGAGGCCCGGTAGATGGGTAGCCAGGCCTCGGAGGCGGCCAGCACCGCCGGTGACCAGCTGTTGGCCTGGGCCATGTTCATGACATCCGACCAGACCGCCACCCGCTGATCCACCGGCCCGATGGGGTCGGGGGACACCAGCATCACCCGGTTGATCACCGAGTACGCGACCAGCGAGGAACCGGAGAAGAACCACGACTTGTCGTCCCGGAGGGCGAAGTAGTCGAGGGTGTCCCCGCCGTAGGTCTCGATGATCTCGAGGGCACGATCGAAGGCCTCGGTCCGGGCCGCCCCGGTCCGGCGGTGCTCGCGCCCGGGAACCGTCACCAGCAGGGTGAGGGCGATGACCCCGACCAGCACCAGGCCGGTGATGTCGAGGGCAAACCCCTGTTTGGGTTCGAAGAGGTCGTCCAGGATGGCGAGGGCGGCGAGGACGCCCAGGCCGCCGGACATCCCCCATCGGGCCAGGCGATTCACCCCCACCGGGTACACCCCGAAATTGGAGTACTCGAGGACGAGCCAGAAGGCGAGGAAGAAGGCCACGGTGGTTCCGACCGCGCCGGTGTTGTTCACCAGTCGACTGACGATGTCGGCCACCAACACCAGGATGGCCACCGCCCACGCCGACCGGTAGCCGTGCCTCACCCCGCGGGCGAGCCCGAGGAGGGCCAATCCGCCCACGATGGCGGTCATCCCGTCCAGAGGCCCGATGCCGAGCGGCAGCCACCGATTGACCGGCAGGGTCGAGCGCACGTCGAATAGCAGCGCGAAGAGAATATTTACGAGGCCGGCGACCACCAGAATTGCGGCCGCCAGCTGGCGCACCCTCCGGGACCGCGACCAGTGGCTGAGCGCCTTGACTTCGTTGGTCCAGGTCGGGCCGTTGGGCAGTGATGCCACCATCTGGGTGGTGGTCTGCCCGTGGCGAACATGCCTCATCGCCAAACGCTCGAGCAGGACCTGATCCCGGGTCGGGGTTTCCCGGAGATACAGCCTGACGATCAGCACGTCGCCGGCCACCATCTCGATGTAGGAGAACCGTCGGGCGGTGACATAGGGCTTGGGCAACCGCCACCGGGCTGGTTGGGCGACGGTCGACTCGGTCCCACTTCCGGTGTTGGCATAGAAACCGTTGCCGACCACCGACAGCTCGGGCACATGGGTGTGTCCGCTGATCATGCCGGCATATCCCTCGGCCACCAGTCGGGACGCCTCGGCCCGGGGAGGAGCATTGTGGGTCACCGGATCGGCCCGCTCGTTGAGGGTTCCTTCCCGAAGGGCCTTGTTCACCCGGAACATGGTGGCCAACGCGGCCACCACCGCCACCACGATCATCAGCAGGATCAGCAGCCCGAAGGCGATCAACCACCGCTGGCTGTGGTGCTTGAGCAACGTCCCGAACCCGGGAATGAAGGTCAGGAAACGGAGGAGCAGGGCGGCGACGAAGGGGATGGTGAGCAACCAGAACTTGCCGATCACCTTCCGGTAGAAGAGCCGCGAGCTGACGAAGCCGGCCGGTTCGCCATCCAGCCACTGCACCCCGTCGAACAGCGAACCCGGGTGCTGGCGAGCCGCCAGTTGCGGCAGTATCTCCCGGACGATGTGGTGACCGAAGGGGGTATCGACCGGCGACCGCGGGTCGTCGAAGGCGTTGTAGGGATCCGCCTGGTTCCCGTGGACAATATGGACCCGTTGGACTCCCTCGGCGGTGGTGATGGCCAGATCACAGGCAAAGGCGATGCCGGACATCCCCAACCGGTCGGTCAGCGTCGCCACCGCGTCGCCATCCCAGGCCAACTGTCCGTCGTGGTTGCCGGACAGAACGATCAACTGGTGGTCGGGTGCCTCGGTGAAGGTGGTGAGCGCGGCGGCGAACTGCGGGTGGGCGTCGAGGATGGCCCCCACGTCGGCGGTCCCGGCCAACATCTCGAACCCGTCCCCGGCGATGACGAAGGCTCCCGGACCCGACCAACCGGTCAGCAGTTCCGCCAGCTCGTCGGCCACGATTCGGCTGGCGTCGGTCAGGACGGCGGCCAGATGCAGGTCGCTGACGACCACCACCCGCCCGCCGAGGGGGACGCCCGCCT
The DNA here is from genome assembly GCA_036489495.1 of Acidimicrobiales bacterium. GTDB lineage: Bacteria > Actinomycetota > Acidimicrobiia > Acidimicrobiales > RAAP-2 > DASZIT01. Next base: position 4,007 of record DASXFR010000062.1, read on the forward strand.
CGATGAGATCCGGCATATAGAACTCGGGAGCCGATCTCGGTAGTCCCCCGTTGCTCGAGGTGTCGCTCGAGCCCCGGTGCCGAGTCGAGTAGGTGTCGGCGCCGGCCCCGCGGCCGAAGGCCCCGGTTCCGGGTTCGGCGACCACGTCGGTCATCCCGGCGCCTCGGGTCGGAGCATCGGAAACAGGATGACGTCACGGATGGCATCCACCTCGGCCAGCAACATCACCAGCCGGTCCACCCCGATGCCGATGCCCGAGGTGGGAGGCAGGCCGTACTCGAGGGCCCGGACGAAAGCCTGGTCGGCGGGATGGGCCTCGAGATCCCCCTTGGCGGCGGCGGCGGCCTCGCCCCGGAAGCGGATGTCCTGTTCCTCGGGGATATTGAGCTCGCTGTAGCCGTTGGCGTACTCCTTGGCGTCGATCACCATTTCGAAGCGGTCGGTCAGGGTCTCGTCGGTGAGCTGGTGCCGGGCGAGCGGAGACACCTCCACCGGGAACCCACAGACGAAGACCGGGCCGAGCAGGTTGGGCAGCAACAATTTGTCGTAGATCTCGAAGATGAGCTTGCCCGAACCCCATCCGTCGTCGAACTCGACCCCGAGTTGGCGGCAGGCGGCCCGCACGTCGTCGACCGGATCGGACGGATGCAGCCGGCGTCCGGCCACCCCTTCGATCAACGTCAGCAGGTCCTGGCGGGGCCAGGGCGGCGTCAGGTCGATCGGCCCTCCAGCCGTCGTGAAGGTCATCCGATCGGTGGCGACCCGGGCGGCGGCCACCACCAGGCGTTCAGTGAGGTCCATCCCGTCGTTGAAGTCACCAAAGGCCCGGTAGGCCTCGAGGGCGGTGAACTCCGGGCTGTGCCGGGTGTCGACGCCCTCGTTGCGGAAGTTGCGGGCGATCTCGAACACCCGCTCGAATCCCCCGATCACCAGCCGCTTCAGGTAGAGCTCCGGGGCGATGCGGAGGCTGAGGTCGATGTCGAGCGCATTGGCGTGGGTGAAGAACGGGCGGGCGATGGCCCCGCCGGCCTGGGGTTGGAGGATCGGCGTCTCCACCTCCAGGTAGTCCTCGGCCACCAACTCCGCCCGCATGGCCGCCACCGCCTTGAACCGGATCCCGAACACCCGGCGGGTGTCCTCGTTGGCCAACAGATCGACCTCGCGTTGGCGGTACCGCATCTCCGCCTCGCTCAGGCCGTGCCACTTGTCCGGCAAGGGCCGGAGCGCCTTGGAGAGCAGCTGCAGATCGGTGAGCTCGACCGACAGCTCGCCTCGCCGGCTCACGATTACCTCGCCGGTGGCACCGACCCAGTCGCCGAGGTCGGACTTGTCGAGCACCGCGGCCGCGGTCTCGGAGAGATTGCTCACCGGGACCAGCAGCTGAATGGCTCCGGTGACGTCCTGCAGGGTGATGAAGACCAATTTGCCGTGGCCCCGCACACTGGTGATCCGCCCGGCCACCCGGACGACTTCGCCGGTCCGGGCATCGGCGGCCAGATCGCCGTAACGGTCCCGAAGTTCGGCGGTGGTGTGGGAGCGATCGAACCGGGACGGATAGGGATCGATGCCCTTCTCCCGAAGGTAGTCACGCTTCGAACGGCGCTCGGCCGACAGCGCATCGATCGACCGCTGGGAACCGGCCTCGTCTTCCGGATTTACCCCGTCAGTCAACATTTCCCCTTTGGTCGGAACCCCAGGGTGCCCCGTGGCCTGGGATTCTACGCTCGCGACCTGCGGCGCGATGATGCAACTATGACATGGGACGGCGAGAGCTACCAACGGCGGTTCGATACGCTCGCCACCTCCGGAACCGCCGTGCACGGGGAGGCCGACTTCGTGACCGGCCTGCGTCCGACCACCGTGCTGGATGCCGGATGCGGCACCGGCCGGGTGGCGAGGGAACTCGCCGACCGGGGAATCGAGGTGGTGGGGGCCGACACCGACCCATCGATGATCGCCACCGCCCGCCGGCTCCGCCCCGATCTCACCTGGGTGGAGGCCGATATCTCCGGACTCGACCTCGACCGGGTGTTCGACGTCGTGGTGATGGCCGGCAATGTGCCGCTGTTCACCCCGCCCGGCTCCCAAACGGCTCTGGTCCGCGGGTGCGCCCGTCACCTCGGACCGGGTGGCGCCCTGGTGGCCGGCTTCCAACTCGACCGGCACTATTCGGTGGAGGAGTTCGACCGCGACTGCCGGGACGCCGGCCTCGAACTGGCCGAGCGGTGGGCGACCTGGGATCGTCTGCCGTTCCCCGGGCCCGGCACCTATGCGGTCTCGGTCCATCGGGCCCGAAGTTGATGTCGAGAGCAGCTACCCGTCCACCAGCCGCTGGAATTCCCCGTCGCGCACCCCGGCGGCTTGATTGTCGGCCAGCGTGTCCAGCCAGCGCTGGGCGGGCGCACTCTCCATGGCGTCGACCATCTGCTTGGGGATCGCCCGCATCACATAGTCCGGCGGCATGGTGGGGTGGTCGCCGTCCCGTCGGGCCAGCGCCGCCTCGATGATCGGCTCCCATTTGGCCGCTTTGGCCCGGCCGGCGGCCTCGTCCCGCTCCACGAACTCCGGCAACACCTGGGTCCCGAACAACTCGATGGACTCCATGATGTGCTCGTGCCGGTTCCGGCCCGCCTGCATGACGAAAATCAGCTGGTCGACCCCGGCGACCTCGTAGCGCCGGAGGAATTCCCGGAGCTGATCCGGGGTGCCGGTGGCGCCCCGGAGTCCCTTGGCATCCCCCGAGGCGATCTGGGCCCCCAACGTCTGCTGGCGGTTGGCCAGGGCGGCCTCCGGCGAGTACCCCACCTTCCCCCGCCGCTGTTGGAACTCCTCCCACACATTGGTGCTGGCGGGGACATGGTCGCCGAAGACGTAGAAGTGCGCCAGCGAGTAGCCGAAGAAGTTGGCGCCTTCCAGACCCCGGGCGATGGCCACCTCTTCATCCTCGGCGCACATCATCGGGCTGACACAGGCCACCTGCGGATTGACCGACAGTCCGACCGGGACGCATTTCTCCCGCACCACCGCTTCGTAATCCTCGACCCAGTGCTTGGCGTCCTCGGGTTCGATGAAGGCGAAACTCAGGGCCCCGATCCCCTTCTCGGCGGCCAGCAGAATGGTGTCGCGACGACTGCATGCCACCCACAACGGAGGGTGGGGCTGCTGGACCGGCTTGGGTACGACATTGCGGGGCGGCATCCGGACGAACTTGCCGTCCACCCCGCCGAACGGTGTCTCGGTCATGCAGCGGATGGCCACCTCGAGGCCCTCGAGCCACGCCTCCCGCTTGATAGCCGGATCGATCCCGAAGCCACGGAGCTCGGCCTCGGACGACGACTCACCCGACCCGAATTCCACTCGCCCGTTCGACACCAGATCGAGCATGGCGATCCGCTCGGCGATCCGGGCCGGATGGTTGTAGGCCGGTGCGGTCTGCACGATCCCGTGGCCGATCCGCATGCGCCGGGTCCGCTGGCTGGCGGCGGCCAGGAACACCTCGGGCGCGCTGGAGTGCGAATACTCCTCCAAGAAGTGGTGCTCGACCTCCCACAGGTACTGGATGCCCAACCGGTCGGCCAGCTCGATCTGGTCCAGCGCATCGTTGATGAGTTGCTGCTCGCTGTCCGGGTGCCAGGGGCGGGGCAGCTGGTGCTCGTAGAAGATCCCGAACTTCATGGCGGTTCAGATCAACCGAGGAGGGCTTGGCTGGCGGTGTCGACCATGGTGCCGTCCTCGAGCCGGGTGACGGTGCCGAGGCCGAGCATCTCCTCGATCAGGTCGGCGCCATCCGCCCGGCCCGCCACCGCGTCTTCGATCTCCCGCATGAAGAACTGCAGGTTCTCCTGCCGGCGGAGCAGCAGCGAACTCTCCAGGGCCCGATCCCACAGCCTGGCGATCATGGCCGCCCCGTCGTAGGTGCGCCCGCTCTCCCCGACCCAGGTCCGGTCCCGCATTTCCGACAGGGCGGTGCGGAGCCAGGCCACATGGGGCGTCTCGTCGGCCCGGATGTACGACACCAGGGTGGCCGCCTCGCCGTCACCCGCCACCAACTCGGTATCGCTGAGCACCGCCTCCGCCCAGCGGAAGCCGTGGAAGGCGGAGATCTCGATCAGCAGCAGGCCGATCATACGGCCCACCACCACTTCGAGGGTGAAGTCGATGTCGGCCGGCAGGGCCCGGCCGGCGACCGCCTCCCGTTGCATCCGGCTGACCTGCTCGGCGGATTTCGGCCGGTTGTCGATGCCCATCCGGTCCAGCATCCGAGCCGTCAGGTCCTCGGTGGCCGGGTTGTCGAAGGCGATGTCCCGGGCGGCAAACCACATCCGGTCATGCCCGGCCTGGTCCCCGAATCCCGACTCGTCGCGGGCATGGGCTTCGAACAGGCCTCCGTCGATGTGGGCGATGGCGGTGCCGTCGATCTCTTCGGCGAAGCAGCGGGCGAAGTCGGGCGTCGGGAGCATTCGCAGCATGCCCCCGAAACCCTCGACCGTCCCGATCCGGGTGAGCGAGGTGATGGTCGGGTCGATCACCCCGTGGCATAGCATCAACTTCGACTGGGCGACGTTGGGGAAGCTCTCGGGCCAGGTCTCCAGCGGGACATCGAGGATCGGGGTGGCGAACTGAGCCACCCGCTGCTCTTCCCAGGCATGGATGGCCGGCCACCGGTTCTTGGTCCGGGGGGACACATAGTTGCCGTCGGCATCGAATCCCCCGTGACAGCGCACCTGGTTGACGATCAACGGCTCGGCGATGGCGTGCTCGGCCAACAGCTCCGCTTCGCTGAACTCGGTCTGCAGTGTCGTCATCGAGGTCCCCCTTGCCCGGCCACGCCCTGTCGCCAAGTGTATACACATGCGTATACACTTGGCCAATCATGAGGCCCCCACCGTGACCGTCACCCCCACCCGGAGGCTGATGCGTCAGGACGAACGCTACGAACAGGTCCTCCGGGCCGCCGCCACCGCCTTTGCCCGGGGAGGCTTCGCCGCCACCTCCATGGACGATGTGGCCGCGGAGGCCGGGATCACCCGCCTTATCGTCTACCGCCACTTCGATTCGAAAGAGGACCTCTACCGGGCCGTGCTCGAACGGGTGGCCGAGCGTCTCCGCGACGAATTCGTCCAGGGCCTGGAGCACGTCCCGAGTCGACGGGGGTTCATCGTCGGCTCGATGTTGGCGGTGGCCCGGGAGAACCCCGATGGCTTCCGACTGCTCACCGGGCACTCCCTTCGGGAGCCGCGATTCGCCTCCTACTACGACGAATGGTGGGCGAAGGCGGTCGAAGTCGCCGACCGGATGATCGGCGACACCCTCGCCGATCCGGCCATCCGGTCCTGGGCGGAGCGGACCATCGTCGCCTACCTGGTCGAAGCGGTCCAGGCCTGGCTGCAGGTCGGCGAACCCGAACGGGACGCCGAGTTCGTGGAGCAGGCCACCGAAGGCCTCCTGGCCATGTACCTCGCCTGGGCCTCCCCGGCCCCGGCCGACCTTCCCGGATCGGACGCCGATGGGTGAGGTCGACCGTCAGGTGGCTGACACCTTCAGCGGGACCGGGGTGGTGACCGGCTTCCGCGGACCGTATTCCAACCGTCCGCCTCCCGGTGACCTGGCCGTCCACACCCCGACCCTCGACCAGTTCGGCGTGCGGGAGTTGGGCCGGGTCCTCACCATCGGTCTGGTGATGCTGGGCTCGCTCCTCCGTATCGTTCCCCGGAAGCTCCTCCGGATCGGGCAGAGCTGGTCGGTGATCAGCGCCGGAGCGGTGGTCGACGGCTTCGAGAAGCTGGGCCCGACCTTCGTCAAGCTCGGTCAGCTGGTGGCTTCGTCACCTGGGCTGTTCCCCACCCCGCTGGCCGACGCCTGCCAACGCTGCCTCGACGAGGTGCCGCCGTTTCCCTCCGACACCGTCCACCGTCTCATCCGCGAGGACCTGGGGCGGCTGCCGGCGCAGCTCTTCCGTTCGTTCGACGACCGCTCGCTGTCGGCCGCCTCCATCGCCCAGGTCCACGCCTGCGTGCTCCCCGACGGGCGCGACGCGGTGGTCAAACTCCAACGCCCCGACATCGCCCGCCGGATGAACACCGACCTGCGCATCCTCCACAAGCTGGCGCGGCTACTGGCCCGGACCAAGGCGGGCGCCCGGTTCAACGCGCCGGCCATCATCGAAGACCTGCACCATGTGACCAACCAGGAGCTCAACTTCGCCCTCGAAGCCCACCGCCAGGCGTCGTTCCGGGACCACATCGGCGCCTTCGGTGACAATCAGTGGGTGACGGCACCGGAGGTCTACTGGGACTACTGCGGACCGCACCTGATCTGCATGGAACGGATGGTCGGTATCCCCATGGATGCGTTCGACACCATCCGCGAACGGGACATCGACGCCGAGCTGGTCCTCCGGCGGGGCTGCAAGACGTGGCTGGAGGCAGCCCTGGTCCACGGGCCGTTCCACGGCGACATGCACGCCGGGAACATGTGGCTCCTCGACGACGGGCGGTGCTCGTTCCTCGATTTCGGCATCATGGGGGAGTTGGACGCCACCTGGAAGGAGTTCCTCTCCGACGTCCTCCTCACCATCCTGTTCGATCGTGACTACACCCGCATCGCCCGGGCGTTCCGCCATGTCGAGATCTTTCCCGCCTCCATGGAGCTCAGCGACGAGATGGTCGGCCTGCAGCTCAAAGTCGTCCTGGACCCGCTGCTCGACCAATCGGTGTCCGGCCTCAATCTCGGAGAACTCCTCAAACAGGCTTTCGACATCGCTGAGTCGCTCGGCGCCACCGCCCCCCGGGAGATGGTGCTGATCGCCAAACAGCTGCTCTACCTGGAGCGGTACACCAAGGCTCTGGTCCCTGACTACCTGATGGTCAACGACCCGTTTCTGGTCCGGAACATCTTCCCGGACGCCGCCCTGGCCAAAGCCGGCGAACTCGGCATCCAACTGCCCCAGTAGAAAGGCCTTGGGGGGTTGCGCCTCGGGTCGAATACGCCGGGGATGCCGCTGGCTCGGCATAATAGTACTATTCAGATACATATGTACCAGACCCCAGGTCAAGATGCCCGGTTGGCGCTGGGACCCGAGTCGCTCCTGTGGCGATGGGCGGGCGACCTCCGCATCGGGATGTTGGGCGGAAGCATCGGCCTCCTCCAACTGATGCACCCGGCCATCGGAAGCGGTGTGCTCGATCACTCCGACTTCTTCCGAGATCCGTTCGACCGGATCTTCCGGTCGCTCCCTCCGATCCTCGGCGTCGTCTACGACGGCGCGCCGGCTGAACAGACCGGCCATGCCGTCCGCGACTACCACCGCGGGATCAAGGGCGTCGATGGGCAAGGCCGCCACTACCACGCGCTGGAGCCGACGACTTTCTGGTGGGCCCATGCCACCTTCCAGTACATGACCGAGCAAGTCGCCGACCGATTCGATGATTACCGATTGTCTCCAACCGAGCGCGAGCAGCTCTACGCCGAGGGTGTGGAGTGGTACCGGCGATACGGTGTCAGCCATCGAGGCGTCCCCGCCAACCGGACCGCGTTCCAACGGGAGTGGGACGCGACGTGTGACCGGGTTCTCGAGCGGACCGAAGCCGTCGAGTTCGCCCTCGAGGTGATGACCCGAGCCAAGCGCCTCCCCCTCCCCGGTCCGCTGGCTCCGGTCGACCCGCTGTTGCGAATCCCGCTGGTGCGCCGGCTCGCGTTCGTGCCGGTGCGGATCGTAACCATCGGCGGACTGCCGGCCCGGGTACGGGAACGTCTCGACATCCCGTGGTCGCGGGCCGACCAGTTGGAGCTCGACGCCATCGAGCTCGCGGTCCGCAAGGCCTGGCCGCTGGTCCCGGATCGCCTGCGCTGGCACCCCCGGGCATGGGCAGGCTGGCGCCGGGCCCGGGCCCAACGCCATCGATCGGCCGCCTGAGCATGGCTCGGCACCGGACGACCCTCGGACTCGCTCCCCTGGTCGCCGCCCTCGGGACGGTGGGGGACCTGGAGGCGACCGACGAGTTGGTGATCGACGCCGCTGAGGAGCTGCTGGCCAGTTACGGCCTCAACCGGTGGTCCGTCGACGACGTCGCCGACCGGGCGGGCATCGGACGCACCTCCATCTACCGCCGCTTCGGCGGTCGTGATGACCTGGTCTATGCCGTCCTGGCCCGGGAGCTGCGTCGCACCGTCGCGGCCATCCGGGCGGCGACCATCGCCTGCACGTCCCTGGCGGACAAGTTCGCGGCCGCGGTGGTCGCCGGGTTGGGTGCCATCGAGCCATCGGTGACGAATCGGCTGCTGCACTCCGATCCCAACTCGCTCCTTCCCTTCCTGACCACCGAGGGTGGTCCGCTGGTCAAACTGGCCGGAGACTTGCTTGCCACGGTGGCGCTCGACAACGGGGCCCGCGCCGATCGCGCCCAACTGGCTCTTCTCGGGGAGGTGGCGGCCCGGATCGGGCTGTCATTCATCCTCACCCGTCCGACCCTCCTCCCGGTTGACGACCCGGCCGCGGCGGCGGCCATGCTGCGACCGATACTGGGACCCGTCCTCGCCTCTCTCGAAGCCTGAACCGACCCTTTGGCTCCGGTCGGGCCGCCGGACTTATGGCCGAAGGTCGAAGGCGTCCAGCTTGGGCGTCTGCATCTCGGTACAGAACCGACCGAAGGACCAGGGCCAGGTGGCGGGGATACCCCGGTCGTCGAGATACCAACTGCGACAGCCGGTGCTCCAGATGGTGTTGGCGGCCGCCGCCACCCGATCGGCCTCGAACGCGTCGGTGGCCGACCGGGCGGCACTGATCTCCCGGCACCGCCCGGAGCGGATCAGCTCGATCAGCTGCATGATGTAGGCAAACTGCAGCTCCGCCACCTCGATGAGGGAGAAATTCCCGACCGGGCCATTGGGGCCGTTGACCATGGCGAAGTTGGGGAACCCGGGTATCGAGATCGACAGGTAGGCGCTCGGTCGATCGGCCCACTCCTTGGCCAGGTCGATCCCGTCGCGCCCGGTCACCGACATCGGCCGCATGAACGCATCGACCTTGAATCCGGTGGCGAGGACGACGACGTCGAGCTCGTGCAGCCGCCCGTCGCCGGTGCGGATCCCCCGGGCCTCGAAGTGGTCGATGGGCTCGGTCACCAGCTCGGCATTCTCCTTCTGGATGCTCTCGTAGAAGTCGGGCGAGATGACCAGGCGTTTGCAGGCCGCCCGGTAGTTGGGTCGGAGCCGTTCGAGGAGTACCGGGTCGGTGACCTTTCCTTCGAGGTTCTGCCGGCACATGTCGGCGATCATCGCCATCTCCGGCGACTCGGCGTCCACGATGCCGTTGGCGAAGTTGGTGAACAAGTCGGACAATGTCCGGTGGAGGTTTTCGAGTTTGGCCGGGTTCCGGCTCCAGTCGGCCCGTTCCTCCTCGCCGTAGGCGGGATTCTCCTGCGGCATGATCCACTGGGCGGTTCGCTGGAAGAGCGAGAGCTTCTGCACCCGGTCGACGACCCCTGACACCATCTGCACCGCCGTCGATCCGGTTCCGATGATGCCGACCCGGGCGCCGTCGATGGCCACCCGGTGATCCCATCGAGAGCTGTGGAAGATGGACCCCTCGAAGCTGTCGATGTCCTTGATATCCGGATAGTTGGGATGGTGCAGGACGCCGGTGGCGGCGATGACGAAATCCGCCACATCGTGGTGGCCGGTGGCGGACTCGAGATGCCAACGGCCGTCGTCCCATGCGCAGGTGGTGATCTCTTCCCCGCACCGGATCAGCTGGTCGACCTGATGGTCTCGGGCCACCTGCTCCAGATAGGCCTGGATCTCCGGGCCAGGTGAGAACGGATGGCTCCAATCCGGATTGAGGTGGAACGAATAGCTGTAGAGGTGGGAGGGAACGTCGCAGGCAATCCCGGGATAGGTGTTCTCCCTCCACGTCCCGCCCAGGCGGTCGGCCTTCTCGTAGACGGTGACCTCGTCGACACCGGCCTCGGTCAGCTTGATGGCGCTGAGGATTCCGGCCATCCCGGCTCCGATGATCGCGACGCGCATGCCGATACCGTAGGGCGCCGGGCCCGACATTTCCCGTTTCACCCGCCGAACTTTCGGGGAGGATTCCAGCACCCAGCGGTAACGTTCCCCCGGCATCGCCAAGATGCACGGCGAGAACAATCCCCGCGGGAGCGGTCAAGCAAGGAGACGGTCATGCTCAAGGGTTTCAAGAATTTCCTCATGCAGGGTGATTTGATCGTGATTGCGGTCGGCCTGGTGGTAGCTCTGGCCTTCAGCACCTTGATCAAGGCATTCACCGACAGCATCATCACCCCACTGGTCAACGCTATCGGCGGGAAGTCATCGGCTGCCGGTCTCGGCTGGATCCTCAACGGCCAGACCATCAATATCGGCGCCTTCGTCTCGGCGGTCATCTACTTCGTCATCTTCATGGCCGTCATCTATTTCGTCCTGGTCGTCCCCTACAAGGCCTACATGAACAAGCTGGGCAAGACCGTCTTCGGCGATCCGCCCCCGACCAAGAAGTGCCCGTACTGCCTGTCCGGCGACATCCCGGTGGAAGCCACCCGGTGCAAGTACTGCGCCAGCGAGCTGTCCGCCGCCTGATCGAGGACCAGGGGCTGAACCCGGTACCCCGGTAGTGTCTCGATGATGCGCATCGGCGTCGTATTTCCCCAGACCGAACTCGGCGGCGCGGTGGCCTCGGTCCGTTCCTACGGCCAGGGGGTCGAGGCACTGGGCTTCATCCACCTCCTCACGTACGACCACGTGCTGGGCGCCGACCCTGAGGTGCACCGGAACTGGGCCGGGCCCTACGACTCCGCCACCACCTTCCACGAGCCGCTGGTGATGTTCGGCTACCTGGCCGCGGTCACCACCATCGAGCTGGTCACCGGCATCCTGATCCTGCCGCAGCGGCAAACTGCGCTGGTGGCCAAACAGGCCGCCGAAGTCGACCTGCTGACCGAAGGTCGTTTCCGGCTGGGGGTCGCCATCGGATGGAACTCGGTTGAATACGAGGCGCTGGGCAAGGACTTCACCAATCGAGGTCGACGTTTGGACGAGCAGATCGATCTGCTTCGTCGTCTGTGGACGGAAGATTCGGTGACGTTCGAGGGGACCTTCGAGCAGGTGGTCGGGGCCAGCCTCGCCCCGCTGCCGGTACAGCGCCCGATCCCGGTGTGGCTCGGCGCGGCTTCCGACCCGGCCTACCGGCGGATCGGTCGGTTGGCCGACGGATGGTTCCCGATGGTGCCCCCCGGGGAAAAACTCGACCGGGCCCGTTCAATCATCGAGGCATCCGCGGCGGAAGCGGGCCGCGACGTCACCGCCCTGGGTATGGAGGGTCGGGTGACGTGGAACCCAGACGATCCCGATCTTTTCCTCCGGCAGGTCGATCGTTGGCGGGACGCCGGCGCCACCCACCTCGGCATCGACACCATGCGGCTCGGGCTCGGCTCGGTCGACGAACACCTGGGCGCACTCGAGGCCGCGGCCAAGCTCCTCGAACTCTGAGGCGGGATCCGCCTCCTTCGGAGGTCAGGTCAGAGTGTGGAACTCCGCTTCCCGGGCGGAGAGGATCCGGGGCTCGGTGCGGCTGTCAGGCCCGGCCAGGCGGCCGCCGATTCGGATGAGGGACACTCCGATCACCCGGGCGATGGCGGTCCCCGGGTGCCGGTGAGCCCGAACCCGGGACTCCCGGTGATAGCGGTCCGCGGTGCGTCGCAGGTCGTCGATGTGGCCGGAGGCCAGCTTGTCCATCATCGGCGGGTGCATGCTCATACCCTCATTCTAAATAGATTCGGTTGACAAAGTCAAGAATATTCGTATATAGTTACGTAGCTATGATAATCGAAGACGCAGAGACTCGTGCCCCCCGTGTCGGCATCTATCCGTCGATCGCCCTGGAGATCGAATGGGCGTTGGCCGCAGCCTCCCGGAGCGAGTACCGCCAGGACCATGCCGCTCTGGCCCGTCTCTACGACCAGTCGCCGGGCCTAGCTGAACGGGTGCGGGCCGTTTGGAGTGACCCGGACACCGCGGTGAGTTGTGGGGGGTTTCCTGAGTTGGTGGTGCTGGCCCAACACGGGGGGTTGCTCTTCACCACCGACGCCGACCTCTTGATCAGCCGGCTCGAAGAGTTGAGCGCCACTGCGCCGATCGATCTTGCCCTCACCTCCGAGACCGACGAGGACCGGACGGCGATCCTTGCCCGGCTACGCCGGCTGCGCTCGTCGGCCGAACCGCGACAGCGCTACGTCGAGCTCATCCGCGACGTGTGGAGCTCGCTCCGGGGTGACTGGGAGCGAGACGGGCGCCAAGCCGTCGAGGCCGCCATCGCCATCCGGCGGGCGGTAGTGGCCAAAGGCGCTCCTTGGTACGAAGCGGCCCGGAGCGACTGCGATTTCGGCGGCCTGGTCGGCAAACTGGTGGAAGAACTCGGACCCGACGGGGAGCTGGCCGTGGTGCCCGCCTACTTCACCCACAAAGGCCTCATCCTCGAGCTGTCCGGAGTGGTAGTGATCGGAGTCCGCACCGACCACTCAGGTGCCGAAGCCCGGGCCCGTACCGAGCTGCTCGCCCGCCGGCTCAAGACGATCGCTGACCCCACCCGGCTGGCCATCCTCCATACCCTTCTCCGGGAGCCCCGGACCATCAGCGGTATCTCCACCCTGTTCTCACTGGCCCAGCCCACCGTCAGCAATCACGTGAAGCAACTCCGTGACGCCGGACTCGTCGAGCAGGGACCCGACGGGTCACGACGCGAACTGGTGGTCTGCCAAGACGCCCTCCACGATCTCCTCGAGCATCTGCACGGGGTGCTGGCCCCGACCCCCGCTTAGAGCGGACGGACGAACTCAGGATGAGCCTCGGCGCCGGTTGATGCGGTCGTAGATATACCCGCTGGCTATCGCCACCGCCGCGCCGATCAGGGTGAGGGCGACTCGAATCCCGGCGAGACGCCAGCTCGCCACTTGGCCCACTGAGCTCAGCTCCAGGGCCACGAGGGTCAGGAAGAAGGTGTAGACGCCATAGCGGACCGGTCCGACGAGTTGCATTGCCGAGACACAGACCACCAGAACAACGACCCCGGTGACCGCCTGCGGCGCGAAAGCGAAAATCAGGGCAGCCACCACCGCCCCGCTGGCGGTGCCCACGATCCGGCGGCCGCTTCGAGTCAACGTGATCGACTGCTCGGGCCGAAGGACTCGCAGGACGGTGGTGGCGGTCCATGCCCCGTGAGAGATGGCGAACACCCCGGCCACCCCGGCCGAGAGCGCGGTCGGGATGGCCAGCAACATCGCGTATCCGCGGGATCGCGGCCAGGCCTTCCGAAGATCGGTGATCCCGAAGTCCCCCGTCACCACCCGAGGGGTCCGTCCGGGTGGACGGTGCAGCATCTCGCACACCGCCATCCACGACGCGCCGCCGAGTACCAGCACGCCGCGCCACACCGCCCCTCGCAGGCTGGCGCCGCCACCGATGGCTGACAGCAGGAAGCACAGGGCCGCCATGGCGACCGGCAAACGGAGTGAGCCGGCCGCGGTGTCCGCCACCGCCTGAAAGGTCGCCCAGACCAAGGCCATGACAACCAGAAACCACAAGTATCGGCCGGCCAGGGCTCCGGTCGCACCAGCCACCCCGAACAGCAACGCCGTACCCGCCGCCAATCGAATTGCGATCGGGCGCGGGTTGGGGTGCTGGCCGATCGTCCACAAATAGGCCCCGAGCGCGGAACTGGCGCCGGCCCGATCGTGCCCGGTGCCGATCCCGACTGCCAGCGGCGTCGCCACCAGGCCAGCAGTGATCACCGCGAAGGGAATGTCTTTTATGGGAAGAGCCGGATGGCCCGATCGTGCCGATGCGGTCACCTCCTAACGGTAGACAGTCCCGCCGCCGCCCGCGGCGCC
>DASXFR010000078.1:0-18736 GCA_036489495.1 Acidimicrobiales bacterium
ACCGGGAACCGCGAGATGCTGGCCGAGCTGGTGGCGATGATCGACGACGGCCGGCTCCATCCCACCGTTCCGACCGAGTACCCGCTCGACCAGGCCGCGACGGTGATGGCCGGGCTCATCGACCGGACCCTGTCGGGCAAGGTGGTGCTGGTTCCCTGACCGGCGGGACCGGCGCGGATCAGGCCGCCGGAACCGAGGAGGGCACCGGCATCCCGGCCTGGGTATACGCCTGCCGCAGCAGCGAGGCCGCCTGCTGCAGCAGGGCGGCCGGTGGGTTGGCGGCCAGGAAGGCCTGGTACTGGGCCACCGCCCCGGAAGCATCGTGGTCCTGGTCGAGGAGCACCGTCCCGAGGTACAGCCGAGCGGCGTAGTCACCGGGATTCAGCTTCACCGCCTGGTCGAGCTTGGCCCGGGCATCGGCGATCAACGACGCACTGTTTCCCTGGGCACCGGTCTGGTACTCGAGCCAACCCAGCTGAGCGTCCGCCACCTCATTCTGTGGGTCTTGGCCGAGGACTTTTTGATAGAGCTGGGCCGCCGCCCCCGGCTGGCCTTCGTTCTCCAGGGTGGCGGCCTGATCCAACGACTGTTGGATCTGCGCCTGTTGGCTGAGGGTGGGATTGCCGCTCGGGGTCTGGCCGGGCAGCCGGTTGGCGGCGAACAATGCCACCACCAACACCAGGGCGGCCCCGAACGAGACCACCGCGCCGCTGATCAGAAATCGCTGGCGCCGACTCCTCTTCGGACCGGGGGCCGGCACCGGCGCGGCCGGGTCCGGATCCGTCGGTCGCTCTCCGGCAACGGCCACCGACACCGAGACCCCGGACGCCGCGGCGGCGAGATCGTCGCTTTCGGCCATCCGGATGTCGAGCGCCGCCAACCGGGCGGTGTCCCGCTGCCGCAATGCCTGGTAGTCCGGGTCGGAGAGGTCTCCGGCCCGGTGCTCGTCAAAGGCGTCGGCCAACGACTGTTCGAGGAACTGCCGGCGGGCATCGAGCTGGTCGGCCGACGCCCCGGCGTCGAACTCGGTCTCGGCCCGGGCCGCCTCGGCCGGCGCGACCACCCCGTTCCGGCGTTTCCGGACCAGGACGACCGCCAACAGCGCGATGGCCAACGCCCCGCCGCCCAGCGGGAGCACCCACACCAACAGCGACCATCCGCGGGCCGGCGGCACCAGGACGATGGCCGACCCGTACCGGGAGACCAGGTAGGCCTCGATCTGCTGATCGGACTTCCCCGCCCCGATCTGTTGGCGCACGGTGTTCCGGATGATCACCGCGGTCTGGGCGCTGGAGTTGGCGACCGACAGGTCCTCGCAACTGGGACACTTGATCCGGGTCTCGATCCCGGCCGCCCGCTGGGCCGGCGTCGTCGGCGCCGAGTTGAGCGCACCGCTCCCGACCACCAGGGCCGCCACCAGCACGACCCCGAGGACGATCCACAGCGGGAAGCGGAACCACCGAGTCCCGCGGCTCACGCGTGGGTCGCCTTGGCCGCGGCGATCACCCGGTCGAGGCCCTTGGCCGTCACCGCCCCGACGATGTAGGCCGCCACCCGCCCGTCCGGCGCGATGACGAAGGTGGTTGGTCGGTCGCTGACCCCGTAGGCCAACGCCAGCTTCCCGTTGCCGTCGGTCAGGGTGGGCCAGGTCACCCCCAACGTCTTCTGGTAGGACTCGGCCGCCGACAACGTGTCACCGAATACCACGCTGATCATCGACGCGTCACCGGCCTGCTGGTGCTCGAACTCGAAGCTCACCAGGTCGGGCCCCTCCTGTTGGCACGGCGCGCACCAACTGGCGAAGAAGTTGAGCACCACGAAGTGGCCGGGGGCCCTCGGCACCGAGAACCCGCCGCCATCGAAGGTGGTCCCGGTGATCGCCGGTGCCGGGTGACCCACCAGCGGGCTCTGCACCTCGGCCACCGACGCCGACGGCCGGCCGGCCAGCACCGCGATCAGTCCGGCGGCAACGACCAGAACGGTGATTCCGATCCAGCGGGCTCGATGCTTTCCCATCCCTAGTTCCCGACCTGGACCGGCTCCGGATCCGGCAACGGCTCCGGCCCGACACCAGCACCGGTGCCGACGCCCACGCTGACCGAAGGCGATGGCGGCGGCGACCGCCCCGACTCCTGGGCCGAAGCCACCGAGTCCGGCACCGCCGACACCGGATCCGTCGGGCGACGGCGACGGCCGGGAACCGCCGACAGTATCGAGCCGAACACCAACAGCGCACCGCCCACCCACAACCACATCACCAGCGGCTGGACGACCACCCCGAAGGTCAACCTCGAGCCCGAGGTCGAGGTGGCGTCGATGGTCAGGTAGACGTCGTCCCGCCAACTGGCATCGATGGCCGGGGTGCCCACGTCTTGGCTCCCGGCCCCGAACTGGGTGATGGCCGGCAGATAATTGCCCTGGCCGTCAACCCGCAACACCGCTTCGAAGGCCGAGCGGGACGGGGTCTTGACCGAGCGGGTGCCGACGAACTGGACGGTATGACCGGCAAACGACGCGGACTGCCCGGGCGACAGCGACACCTCGGTCCGGTGACCGAAGGCGGTGGCAGCGGCGAGTCCGACCGCGATGATGACCACCCCGATGTGGACGACCATGCCCCCGTTGGCCCTCCCGACGAAACCCCGCCAGCCGGCCAGAACCGATCGGGTCGACGATGCTCCCGACAGCCGGGCGCCCCGCCACGACAACCGCACCGACAGGGCCAGGGCTCGGCCTGCGGATGCCGCGGCAAAGGCGCCCAGACCGAAGGCGGCCAGCGGTTCGATCCCCCGGATCCCGCCCAACACGCAGGCCACCACCACCAGCACGGCCAGCACCGCCGGCACCGCCAGTCGCCCGCGCATCACCTCCACCGACGTCTTCCGCCACGGGAGGGCGGGCGCCACCGCCATCAGGAACAGCAGGCCCAGCGCGATGGGGATGACCAGCCGGTTGAAGTACGGAGCCCCCACGGTGATCTGCCGGCCCCCGTTGAGCGCCTCGTAGAGGAGCGGGAACACCGTCCCCAACAGGACCACGAAGGCAAAGGCCGCGAACAACAGATTGTTGGCCAGAAAGGCGCCCTCCCGGCTTATGGGTGAGTCGATGCCCCCGACCGAGCGGAGGTTGTCGCCCCGCCAGGCGATGAGCCCGAGGCCGGTCACCAGGCTGAGGCCGAAGAAGCCCAGCAGCAGGGGCCCGATGGTCGAGTTGGAGAAGGCATGTACCGACTGGATCACCCCGGATCGGGTCAGGAAGGTACCGAGGATGGTCAGGCTGAAGGTGGAGATGACCAGGGCCAGGTTCCAGATCCGGAGCAGGCCCCGCCGCTCCTGGACCATGACCGAGTGGAGGTAGGCGGTGCCCACCAACCAGGGCAGGAACGAGGCGTTCTCCACCGGGTCCCAGGCCCAGAAGCCGCCCCAGCCCAGCACCTGGTACGACCACAGGGCGCCGAGGACGATGCCGGCGGTGAGGAACGTCCAGGCGAACAGCGTCCACCGGCGGGTCTCCCGCTGCCAGGCGCTGTCGAGCCGTCCGGTCACCAAGGACCCGATGGCGAAGGCGAAGGGCAGGGTGAACCCGACGAAGCCGAGATACAGCATCGGGGGATGGATGGCCTGGAGGGGATTGTCCTGCAGCAGGGAATTGGGGCCGGCCCCGTCGACCGGGATCGGCCCGGCCACATGCTGGAACGGATTGGCGACGTGGAGCATCAGACCGAAGAAGAACGCCGCGACGACGTAGACGACCATGGTGGCCCACCCCACCAGCGGCTCCGCCGCCCGCCGACGGAATCGCCAGACCATGGCGGTGGCATAACCGCCGAGGATCAGCCCCCACAGCAGGATCGAACCCGACAATGCCGACCACAGACCGCAGATCGAGTACATCAGCGGGGTCTCCCGGCTGTTGTTCTCGGCCACGAAGGCGAGGGAGAAGTCGTGGGTGATGAGGGCGTGCTCCATGGCCACCGTGGCGATCACCGCGCCCAGCAGCACCACCGGGGCGTAGATCTGCCCGGCCCGGATGGTGGATTCCCGGCCCTTGACCAGTCCGACGGCCAGGACGACCACCCCCACCAGCGCGGCGGCAAAGCCCAACAGCACGCCGGTGTCACCGAAGGCGGCGTTCACCGGGTCGATCCGGTCCGAGACCTACCGCATCGGCCGGTCATCGCTTGCTCCCGTTCGGGGCGGTCACCCGCCCCGGGTTGGCGGCGATGTAGCTCGACGAGTGCTTGACCAGAATCTGGTTGGACAGGAAGGTGCCGCCCGATAGGTGGCCGACGGCGATAACCGGGATGTTCTTCTGGAACAGTTGCGGCGGGCTGCTGGTATTGATCACCCGTATGGAGTCGCCTCCGGCGGTCAGGGTGAAGTCCACCCCCTGGGTGGTCGACTGGATCGAACCCGGTTCGACCAAGCCCTCGAGGTTGAAGGTCTGGCTCCCGAGGCTGGACCGCTGATGGAGTGCCTGGTCGACGGGGAGATAGAAATTGATCGCCGAGCTCAGCCCCTTCACCAACAGGAAGGCGAACGCCCCGAGGAGCACCGCGCCGACCATCGCGTAGCGGAGCTTGTGGCTGGCCCGGGGGGTCGTCGAGGGGCGGGCGGGGGGCGCCGGCCCGGTCACCACCGGCGTGGTGGTCACCCGGTCCCCGTTTCCGGTCGGTCACCGGACCGGGAATCCTCGACGTCGGCGACCAGCCGATTGAGCCGGCGCCGGCGCCACACCAGCTGCAGGGCGTAGACGAACAGGATGGCCAGCACCACCGTGTAGCCGGAGATCACGTACCTCATCGGGTCACCTCGGCCGGGGCCCGGGGCCCGGATGCCTCGCCCCCATCGCCCACCGGGGCGAGCGCCTCGGGGGTCGGCTCCGCCACCGGCGCCACCCCTTCGGACTGCCGCTCGAGCAGGGCCAGGTCGAGTTCGCCGGAGCCGAGGTAGTCCTCCAGCGCCCCGATGCGATAGCGCACCAGCAGCATCCAGACGAATCCGAGCGTAAGGGCGACGAACCCGAGCAGCAGGGTCCAGGCCATCGAACCGTGGATGGTCGGCGACAGGTTGGCGTTGAGCACCGTCGCCCCCTGGTGGAGGGTCTTCCACCACACCACCGAGAAGTGGACGATGGGCACGTCCACCGCCGCGAACAGGGCGGCGAACGCGCTGCGCCGGGCCCGGACCTCCGGCTCCGCCGGCACCCGGCGGAGCGCCAGGTAGCCGAGGAACAGCACCAGCAACACCGCGGTGCTGGTGAGCCGGGCGTCCCAGGCCCACCACACCCCCCAGGTCGGCTTGCCCCAGATCGATCCCGAGATCAAGGTGCAGACGTTGAACACCACCCCGACCTCCACCGACGCCGCCGCCAGCCGGTCCCAGAACCGCGAACGGGTCCGGGGCCAGAGGTACAGGAGGCTGCACCCGGCGGCCAGCCCGAAGGCCAGGTACAGCGCCACCCAGGCCACCCCCGGGTGGATGTACACCAACCGGACCAGATCACCCTGGGTCTGGTCGGGTGGCGTGACCCACAGGCCGAGCCACACGGTGAACCCGGTGCCGACCAGGGCGAGGATGCCGATGATCCGGGTGGTCCAGATGGTCCGCGGAGATTGCACAATCGTCTTCGTCGTCACGCCGTCTCCTGGATGGGTCCGTACACGACCACCCCGAGGGCCAGATAGACGGCGTCGAAGGCGACGAGGAGGTGGAACCACGGGGTGCCGTTGGATGGAGTCCCGCCGGACAGGGCCGCCTGCCACATGCGGGTGCCGGCCAGCAGCACCGGGGCCACCACCGGTAGCAACAGGAACGGCAGCAGCGTCTCTTTGATCCGGAGGCCGGCCGACAGGGCGCCGTAGAGGGTGCCGGCCGCCGCCAGCCCGAGGGTCCCGAGCAGACACGACACCGCGATCAGCCAGAAGGCCTGGATGCTGGCCCCGTAGAGCAGCACCACCCCGACGCCGAGCACCACTTCGAGCACCAGCAACTGGGCGGCCACCGACAGGGTCTTGCCGAGAAACTGACCGGCCGGGTCCAGCCCGGAGAGGCGGAGCCCGTCACGGGCGCCGTCGGTCGACTCCACCGACACGCTGCGCTGGATGGCCAGCACCGAGGAGAAGAGCATCGCCACCCAGAACAGGCCCGGCGCTCCCTTGACCATCGGGGCGCGGTCGGGACCGAGGGCGAAGGCGAACAGCACCAGGGCGACGATCCCGAACGGCGCCACCTGGCTGAGGGCGACCCGCGACCGGGCTTCGATGCGCAGATCCTTCCCGGCCATCAACAAGGTGTCACGCCACATGGACGATCCTCGCCGGCGGCGCGACGGAGGTGAGGATCCGGCGTTCCCCGGTGACCCGGCCGCCGGTGAGGGTGACCGACCGGTTGGCCAACGACCCGACCAACTCGGGTTCGTGCGAAGCCACGATGACGGTGGCCCCGTTGGCCGTCGCCTCGGTGATGATCTGGTTGAGGAGGGAGCGGGCCGTGGCGTCGAGACCGGCGTGCGGCTCATCGAGCAGCCAGAACTCGGGGGCCCGGGCCACCAGCACCGCCAGCGCCACCCGACGGCGTTGACCGGCCGAGAGTTTGGCCGCACCGGTCCGGAGCAACCGGCCGGTCAGCCCGAGCCGTTCACAGGCGGCGCCGATCCGCGAGGTGTCAGCCCCGGAGGCCTTCACCGCGAACCGGACGTTCTCCCGCACATTGAGATCGTCATAGAGGTGGGAGGCATGGGCCAGCAGCCCGACCCGGCGGCGCACCTCGGTCCGGAACCGGACGGGGTCGAGTCCCAGCACCGTCGCCTGTCCCGAGGCCACCGGGACCAGACCGGCAGCCACCCGGAGCAGGCTTGTCTTTCCCGCCCCGTTGGGGCCTTCGATCAGCACCGTCTCCCCCACCCCGACCTCGAGGTCGACGCCGGCGAGGAGTGGAAACTGTCCGGACAGCGCAACCACGTCACGCAGGGACAGTGCAGAGGGGGGAGAAGTTGCCGGGGCCATGACCGCCGTTCATGCTACGGGGGCCAGCCCGGACGGGCCAGGCGGGGAAAGAAGCCGGGAACCACCTGGGCTCGCCGAGACGGTTGCCTCAGCTGGTGGCCAGCCGTCCCAGATGCAGGTCGTGAAGCCAATTGGAGATGTGAACAGAGATCACGTCGACATTCCCGGTGACCAGCAGGATGCCGAAGGCGACCAGGATGGCCCCACCGACCAGGTCCACCAAGCGGAGCCGGCCCCGGAACCGGGCCAACAGGTCGGTCATCCTCCCGAAGGCCAGACCGAAGAGGAGGAACGGCACCCCCAGGCCCAGCGAGTAGGCCAGCAGCAGGGCGATGCCGCCGGTGGTCGTCCCTCCGGTGCCGGCGGCCAGGGTGAGCACGCTGGCCAGGATCGGCCCGATGCACGGGGTCCAGGCGAAGGCGAAGGCGGCCCCCATCAGCGGGGGGGCCCACGCCCCGAGCAACGAGGGTCGGATCAGGAAGCGGCGCTCGCCGGTCACTGCGGCAGGCAACCGGATCCCGGAGGCCATGGCCACCAGGATGAGGCCGAACGCCACGATGAGAAACCCCGAGACCCGGGTCAGCTCGGGTAGGTGGGTGTGGAAGGCGTGGCCGAGCGCCGATGCTGACGCCCCGAGGATGGTGAAGACCACGGTGAACCCGGCAATGAAGAGGAGTATCCCCCGGAGCAGCCGGCCGCGTTCGCTCCGAAGGTCGGCGGGGGTGGGAGCCGTGACCGGCGGGGTGGTGGTCACCGCCACCGCGGTGCCACCGCCAGGGGCGGGGGCCAGCGGGGCGATCACCGCCGAACCGTCCGCCGCCGTCGCCGGTGGCGACACCCGGAGGGAGTCCAGCTCGGCGGCCGACAGCCCCGACACCATCGACAGGTAGCCGGGGACCAACGGGAGCACGCAGGGGGACAGGAATGACAGCATGCCGCCGCCGAAGGCGATCAGCAGGCCGAGCGGATCCGCGTGAATGTTGCCGATCAGCATCGGTGTCTCGGCGGCGGCACACCGACCATGTCGCCCACCGACCGACCGGTCAGGTCTGCTGGTGCTTGACCAGCGCTAGGTCGGACTCGACCATCATCGAGACCAGGGAGGGAAAGTCGACCTGGCGGTGCCAGCCGAGCACCTTCTCCGCCTTGGACGGGTCCCCGACCAGCAGGTCGACCTCGGCCGGCCGCAGAAAGCGTTCGTCGATGACCACGTACTTCTCCCAGTCGAGATCGACGGCGGCGAAGGCCAACTCGACCAGCTCCTTGACCGCGTGGGTCTCCCCGGTGGCCACCACGTAGTCGTCGGGCTCGTCCTGCTGGAGCATCATCCACATGGCCCGCACGTAGTCGGCGGCGAATCCCCAGTCACGTTGGGCATCGAGGTTGCCCAGCGCCAGCCGGTCGTCGAGGCCCGCCTTGATCCGGGCCACCCCGTGGGTCACCTTGCGGGTCACGAACTCGAGGCCGCGGCGCGGCGACTCGTGATTGAAGAGGATCCCTGAGGTGGCGTGGAGGTCGTAGCTCTCCCGGTAGTTGACGGTGATCCAGTGCCCGTAGACCTTGGCCACCCCGTAGGGGCTGCGGGGGTAGAACGGGGTCGACTCCCGCTGGGGCACCTCGTGGACCTTGCCGAACATCTCCGACGAGCTGGCCTGGTAGAAGCGGATCTCCGGGTCAACCGTCCGGATGGCGTCGAGCACCCGGGTCACCCCGAGGGCGGTCGTCTCACCGGTCAGCATCGGCTGGCTCCACGACGTCTGCACGAACGACTGGGCGGCCAGATTGTAGACCTCATGGGGCCGGTGGTCCCGGAGGATGTTGAACATCGACACCTCGTCGATCAGATCGCCCGCCACCAGGGTCATCCGATCCTGGATGTGGGCGATCCGTTCGAAGTTCAAGGTGCTGGACCGACGCACCATGCCGAACACCTCGTAGCCCTGGTCGAGAAGGAACTCGGCCAGATACGACCCGTCCTGACCGGTGACGCCGGTGATCAGTGCTCGTCTGGCCATGTTGGACTTCTCCTCAGGTTCTGTCGGGTTCGGCGCCGGAGCCAGGGGGAACCTGCCATTCCGGCGTTCGCTTCTCCATAAATGCCGAAATTCCCTCCGATGCCTCCGCCGTCTGACTGGTGATCGTCAGCATGGCGTGCAGGTGAGCCAACGCCTCGGAGGCGGCCGAATCCCATACAGCGTAGAACGATTCGCGCCCCAGCCTCATCACCCCGGGGGGTTTCGACGCCAAGGTCGCTGCCAACTCTGCCACCGCGTC
Organism: Acidimicrobiales bacterium; assembly: GCA_036489495.1. Lineage (GTDB taxonomy): Bacteria > Actinomycetota > Acidimicrobiia > Acidimicrobiales > RAAP-2 > DASZIT01. The sequence goes on from DASXFR010000078.1 coordinate 9,281, forward strand.
GTCGAGCTGTTCCGCCGGGACCACCCGGGTCACGAACCCGATCCGATCGGCCTCCGCCGCCCCCACCACCCGGCTGGTGAGCATCAGCTCCAGGGCCTTCTTCGGGGGCATCGACCGGACCATCGGCACGGTGATCATGAACGGCCACAGGCCGACATTCAGCTCCGGGGCGCCGAATCGGGCGGCTTCGGACGCCACCACCAGGTCACAGGCCAGCGCCAACCCGAACCCGCCGGCCAGGGCCCAACCCTGGACCCGGGCGATGGTCGGCTTTCCCAGCTGCCACATCTCCTCGAACAGGTCGACCAGCCAGCCGCGAGCGGCATGCTGGTCGAAGAAGGCGTCGGTGCCGCCTCCGGCGTCGGACGGGGCCATGCCCGACAGGTCGGCACCCGCACAGAACGCCTGGTCGCCGCTGCCGGCCAGCACCACCACCCGGACGCTGGGGTCGGATTTGGCCTCGGCCAGCCGGCGGCGCAACTCCCGGATGATCTCCCAGGTCATGGAGTTCCGCCGATCCGGGCGGTTGATGGTGAGGGTGAGCACGGGGCCCTGTTGGGTGGACATCAGTTCGTCTGTCTCGGGCACGGCGCGACGGTAGCCGCTCCTCAGTTGGATGTCCCGTTGGTACCGTGGCGCATTCCGACCGCCGCGTTTGTTTCGTTCCGCCTCGGAGGATCCGACGGGGTTGCCGTCGAAGCCGCCAAGTGGGAGGCCGCGCTGGCGGTCCTGGGGTTCTCGATCGTGACCGTGGCCGGCGAGGGGCCGGTCGACCACTGCCTTCCCGGGTTGGCCATCGGGGCCGACGATCCTCCCACCGCCGCGGAGGTTGACTCTGCCCTCGCCGGAGCCGATGTGGTGGTGGTGGAGAACCTGTGCTCCCTGCCACTCAATCCGGCGGCGGCCGCGGTAGTCGCCCGGGTGCTGGCCGACCGACCGGCGTTGCTGCATCATCACGACCTCCCCTGGCAACGGCCGCAGTTCGCCGGCCACGGTCCGCCTCCCGACGACCGGCGGTGGACTCACGTGACCATCAACCAGCTGAGTCGCCACCAGCTGGCCGAGGCCGGCATCGTGGCGACCACCATCTACAACTCGTTCGCCCCCGCCACCCTCGACCCGGAGCAAGACGACGCCCAACGTCGCCGGGTACGTGCCGGGCTGGGCATCGATGCGGGCCAGAGGCTGGTCCTCCAGCCGACCCGGGCCCTCCCGAGGAAGAACGTCGGCGGAGGGATCGAGGTGGCCGAGGCCCTGGACGCCGTCTACTGGTTACTCGGCCCCCCCGAAGACGGTTACGGACCCGAGCTCGATCGACTGCTGGCCGGGGCGTCGTGCCCGGTGATCCTCCAGTGGCCCGGGCCCGTCCCCGCCGCCGGGGTCGTCGCCGCCTACTCCGCCTGTGACGTCGTCTCCCTGCCGTCCACCTGGGAGGGATTCGGGAACCCGTCGGTGGAATCGGCCATCCACCGGCGACCCCTGGCCATCGGTCCCTATCCGGTGGCGGCCGAATTGGCCGCCTTCGGATTCCGGTGGTTCGCCCTCGACGACATGGACGGTCTCGGAACCTGGCTCGACGCCCCCGACGACACGCTGCTCGACCACAACCAAGAGGTGGCCACCACCCATTTCTCCCTCGCCGACCTGCCCGATCACATCAGCCACGCCCTGCCGGATCTCTGACCGGCGGCGACCCTCGAGGTCGCCGGGCGACCGCATCCCGCCAACCGGGACTAATTCCGACCCGGCTACGATGGACGGGGATGAGCGGGACGACGACGACCGAACGGGAAGATTCCGGAAACGGGCCAACGACGAGCCGGAGGCTCACGGCCGAGGAACGCCGGAGCCAACTGTTCGACGAGGCGCTCTCGCTGTTTGCCGAGCGCGGCTATGCGGCCACCACCATGGACGACATCGCCGAGGCCGCCGGTGTCACCAAGCCGCTCGTCTATCAGCACTTCGACTCCAAGCGGGCGCTCTACCTCGAGCTGCTGGACGTGTTCTCCCACGCGCTGGTCGATCGCATTGCCGCCGCGGTGGCCGACGCCGAAGGGCCCCGTCAGCAGGTCGAGATGGGCATGGCCGCCTATTTCGAGATGATGGTCGACAACGAGCACGCCTTCCGGCTCATCTACGGCCGCGACGCCCCCGACGACCCGGAGCTCGGCGAGGCGCTCCGTCGGGTCGAGGACACCATCGCCCAGGCCATCGACCCCCTGATCGACGCCGGGCTCGAGCCCGAGCATCGGCTGCTGTTGGCCTATTCGGTGGTGGGCATGGTCGAGGGAGCCAGCCGCCTCTGGCTCGGCCGCGACGTCCCCCCGATCACCAGTCTCGAAGATGGGAACGAGATCAGTGGTATCTCCTCCGAGGCCTCCGTGATGGCCACCCGGGTGGCCGACCTGGCCTGGGCCGGGCTCCGTCAGGTCCACCGCGACTAGTTGTAGTTCCCAGTGCCTGACCACCGGCCGCCGACCGAGGGTCAGGCTTGCTTGACGGCCGACTCCACCACCGGAAGGTGAGTGGTGCTCACCACACCTCCACGCGGTTCGGCGGTAATGGCGAAGGCCTGGACCTTGGTCCCGCTGTCAATCGTGAAAGCCCGAACACTGGGATCAGGTCCGAGGACACCGAGCGAGACCAGCTGGCCGTTGATGGCCCCCCAGAGCTGGTAGGTCTGGCTCGACGGGAGGGGCGCGAGGTTGGACGCGAACACGTAGCCGGTGCCTGTCTGGCCGACCACCAAGGTGACCGTTGTCCCCTTCGAACCGGGAGAGGTCGCCGGTGGGGTCAGCTGAATGCGTTGAGTATTCGGGTTCTCGAGGGCGGCCTGGGCGGCGGCACTCACCGACTGGTGGGTCGAACTCAGCGCATTGACCTGATGATTGAGATGGTTCACCTGGACACCGAGCACCACCGCCAGGACCGCGGCGGCGGCGGCGACCAGGCTGGCGGTACGGACCATCCACCGGTGTCGCCGTCGAGATTGGTCCAGCTGGATGACCGCCCCCGATGGCGCTTCGAGCTGGGGGCCGGCGTTGGGAACGGCCGGGTCGAGGCGGGCGGCCAGTCGGTCCCAGGAGGGAACTTCCGACGGCGCGTCCAGGCGCTGGGCGATCTTGTGCCACAGCTCGTCGGAAGCATCGCCGCCGGAGTTGGCCAGCAGGCCGGTCACCTCGTGATGCTGGCCGACCTCGATGACACACCGGACGCACTCACGGAGGTGCCGTTCCACCTGGGCGGTCTCCTCGGGTTCGAGGGCATCGAGCGCGTAGGCTCCGAGTAGCTCTTCAATTTCGTCGTGGGTTGGCTCGGGCATGGTTCCACTCATCGTTCGGCTCCGGCCGGTTCGACGCCCCGAGCGGCCAGGTTCACCCGTAGCCGACCGAGTCCCACCCGGATCCGACTCTTCACGGTGCCTTCCGGTGCTCCCAGCATCTTGGCTACCTCCTGGTAGGTGTGCCCGCCGAAGTAGGCCAACAGAATCGGCTGACGCAGCTCATCGGGCAGAGCGGTGAGTGCCTCCTTTACCTGCTCGGCCACCGCCAGGTCCCAGACTTGATGTTCGACGTCGTACCCGGCGGTAGCCGTCTCCCGGGTGGTCCGATCCTCCCGGCGGCGACGGGCCGTCTCCGAGCGGATGAAGTCAATCGATTTCCCATGGGTGCGAGCCAAAAGAAATGACCGCAGCGTCCCGCGTTGGGCGTCGAACTTCTCGGGGCTCTGCCACAGGTCGAGAAAGACCTCCTGAGTGATTTCCTCGGCCGGAGGGTCACTCCGAAGGATCCGTCGGGAGAGGGCGTGGACTGCCCCGCCGTGACGTCGATAGGCCTCGGCCAGGGCGGGCTGATGACAGCGGGCCACCGCCACCACCAGATTGGCATCGCTGGCAAGCTCCAGATCGATCATCTCGACTACCTGTTCGTCGCCAGCCCCCGATCCGGATGACCCGGGGTTGCATTGACCTCAATCTACCCACGCTGAACCCATCCGGACCTCCACCCGGGCTCGACCTTCCATTTTTTCAATCGCACGCCCAGCCGCGTCAGTTTCGATTCGGCATCCATCCGAAGTCGGCTCGGCTCCGAATCATCAGCATGTCCGACACTCCGGCTCGCTTCGATCGTCCAACCGAGCGTCACTTGATCACCCCGTCCTTCCGAACCGTTCGTCGAGCGGCGGTGGTGAGTCTGTTCGGCACCGCCATCGCCCTCGCGGCGTGCTCGTCCAGCGGCACCACAACCTCGAGTTCCACCCACGTGGGGACGGGGTCACCCGGCGGCGTCGGTCAAGCCATCACCATCAAGAACTTCGCCTTTTCACCGAGCCACCTGACGGTCGCACCCGGGGCTTCGGTGACCGTCACCAACGACGACGGCGTTGTCCACACGCTGACCAGCCAATCCGGCGGCTTCGACACCGGGAACATCCAAGCCGGTCAATCCAAGACGTTCACGGCTCCGAACAAAGCGGGAAGTTACCCGTACATCTGCACGATCCATCAGTACATGACCGGCACCCTCACCGTCTCCTAACCGGCCAAGAGGGAATCGATCTACTCACCGCCTCGCCGAGGCAAACCAAACCCATACCAAATCAGGAGGTAGTTATGAGAGGACGGCTGAAGGAAGGCCGAATGGCGCAGGAGGAGGACTCTCCCGACGTCGACCCTGGTGCCATGGCAGCGCTGATCGAGGAGTCACAGGACATCCACAGCGACGCCATGATCGCCACCGCCACATCACTGGATGAAATGGTCGAAACTGGCTTTGAGGCCCGGGCGCATGGCGAGGTTGATCTCGACGAGTCCCGCTACGAGGCGGCTCGCCGCTCGCGCCTGTTCACAGGAGCGGCATTCGGCGGCGGTCTATTGGCAGCGGCCGGCGTCGGCGCTGCCCTTCAAGGTCTGTTCTCCACGCCCGCCTTCGCGGCAACTGCCACCGACGTCCAGATCCTCCAGACGGCAGCTTCTATCGAGAACTTGGCGGTGGCCACCTACCAAACCGCGCTGACGTTGCCCTTCATCGGTGGGGACTCGGCCAACCCGGTGGTCAAGGCGTTCTCGACCACCACCATGCAGCAGCATCAACAGCACCTGACCGCATTCAATGCTGCGGTCACCACCCTTGGCGGCAAGGCCCAGACCAATCCGGACCCGGCGCTGCTGAAGGTGGTCAATGCGGCCAAGCCCGGTCTCACCGGCCCCGGCCCGGTGGTGGCACTGGCTCTCGAGCTCGAGCAAGGGGCGGCCGAGACCTACGTGGCCGATGTGGCCGCGCTCTCTGACGCCAACGCCAAGAAGGTCACCGCGTCGATCATGGGCGTCGAGGCCCAGCACGCCGCGGTCTTGCTGGCCGTTCAAGCGCTGTTGAACGCCAATGCCCCCCAGCTCATCACCCTCGCCGCTGGGAACGTGGCCAACCTGCCGGCCGCGGCCGGTTCCATCGGGTTCCCTCAAGCGTTCTACCCGACCGACCAGGCCCGTCCGGCCACTGAAGGAGCATTGTCATGAAGCGTCGCAACCAGAGCCCAGGGGCCATGGCCATCTCCGAGCACGAGCTCACGGTGATGACCAACGACCTCGACCAGATACACAACGACGTCAGCATGCCGGCCATGAAGGAGGCCCTCGGCGAGTGGACCGAAAAGATCCGCACCAGCCGTCGGGGGTTTCTGATCGGCGCCGGAGCCGTGGCCGGCGGCGCGGTGTTGGCCGCTTGCGGGTCGGGGTCGAGCTCGTCGGGTTCGACCACCACCTCCACCGGTGCGAGCAAGACCGGCAAGCTCACCGGTGACTTGGCCATCGCCGCGCTGGCCGCCAGCCTCGAGAACCTCGCGGTTGCTGCCTACGGCGACGTACTCACCGCGGCGGGACAGAACAAGCTCGGCACGGTTCCGCCGGCGGTCGCCACCTTCGTCACCACGGCCAAGGGCCAGCACGCCCAGCACGCCTCGGCGTGGAACTCGGCCATCGTGGCGGCTGGCCACTCGGCCATCACCGTGCCCGACCCCGCGCTGGTCCCGACGGTCAATGCAGCATTCGCCAAGGTCACCGATGTCGTCGGCGCGACCCAGCTCGCCCTCATGTTGGAGGGCATCGCCGCCGCCACCTACCAGAACGGCATCTCGGTGGTCACCGCCGACTCGTCGGTGAAGGTGGCGGCCAGCATCCAGCCGGTGGAAATGCAGCACATCGCCATTCTCAACTTCGCTCTGGGCCAGTATCCAGTCCCCGACGCCTTCAGCCCGTTGACTGGGGCTCGGGGGCCGGGCGACTACTCGGGCTAGATCCGGCACAGAAATCCACGGGCGAAGCCCCCCGTTTTCGTTCCGTGGGCAATGACAATGGTCGGCTCTTCGGAGCCGGCCATTGTCGGCGTCGACCGCCCTTTGACTCATGGCTCGGCCGGCCCGGCGCTCGCCCCCACTATCGGCTTCCGGCGTACCCAGCCGGGTGCTTTTTGAGCATCCGCACGACCGTCCGGCTACGAATAGAGGTCATGAGCTTCGATATCGATACGTACGGTGAGATCTCCGGAAAACTCGAGGTCGCCGACATTGACTACACCGCATTCGCCGATCGACCCCTGAGCCCCGACGCACTTCGATGCCTCCGCTACATGCATGACATCGAGAACCACACCGTCTGTTATCTCCGGGACATCCTGGTCACCCGGGCCCACCGCGATCCTGACGTCACCTCATTTCTGACCTTTTGGAACTACGAGGAGTACTGGCACGGCGAGGCGATCGCCAACGTGTTGGCCGCCCACGGGGAACAGGCCGGGACCGGACGCATCGCCGCCCTCCGCCATCGACTTCCGAAACGGGACGCCTGGCGACCGATTACCTTCCAACTGGCCTCGGCCCTCACCCCGCATCTCACTGCCGTGCACATGACCTGGGGAGCGATCAACGAGTGGACAACCCAGGCGGGCTACGCCCGCTTAGCCAAGTTGGCCGACCATCCCGTCCTCTCCGACCTCCTGCGACGCATCATGAAGCAGGAGGGCCGCCACATCGACTTCTATGTCTCCCAGGCCAAGGACCGGCTATCCGACAGCCGGGCCGCCCAGCGTCTCACCCGATGGGCACTCCGTCGGTTCTGGGCACCGGTCGGCAGCGGCGTCATGCCCGACGAAGAGGTCACGTTCCTCAGTACCTATCTGTTCGGGGGGTGCGAGGGCAGGGTGATGGTCGAGCGAATCGACCGACGGGTCGATCGGCTCCCGGGTCTCGAAGGCCTCGACCTGATGCGGGGAGCGGTGTCCCTCGCCGCCTGATCTCGGCAGGCGGGCCGGCCGCGGATTCGCCACCGGTTTGCCGACAGTTCGACCCGAATTGTCATCCACGCCGGTGCGCAGCTCCGGACACCAGACATGCGCCTGGCTCCTCTCAGTCCCCACCGTGCGATGGATACACCAACGGGGGGCGCCTGGGCGCGGCGCTCCGCGTTCGTGAGCCGTCCCGGACCCGTCGTGAGCGGGCTGGCCTGGATCGGCGCTCTGCTCTTGGTCCTGTCGGCCATCATCCACCTACATCTCTGGTCCCAGAGTTACCAGCACGTCCCCACCATCGGCCCGCTCTTCCTGACCCAGGGGATCGCCGGGATCGTCTTGGCCATCATGGTGTCCGTCTCCCGTCACCTGGTGATGCTGATCAGTGGGGCTCTTTTTGCCATCGGCACCATTGGCGGCCTGCTTCTGTCGGTCTACGTTGGTTTGTTCGGCTTTCGGGACAGTCTGAGCGCTCCCTATGCCACCTTGTCTCTGCTGTTCGAGGCGGTTGCGTTTGCGGTCCTGGCTGGAGCGGCCGTTCTCACGGCGACCCGAGCGCCTCTCTGAAATGAAACGAGTTGGGCAATGGGGAAAGCCTCGGCTCGTCGGACGGCAAGGTTTGCGGATCGCCCTCGGAGTCTTCTGGCTTATCGATGCCGGACTTCAGGCTGAGGGTGAGAAGTTCACCCGCGACTACCCCTTGGGCACTCTGGCCCAATCCGTCATGGGGACCCCACACTGGGTCAACCGGTCAATCTTGGTTGGCATCAGTCCTTTTGTTGCCCATTGGGCATGGTGGAACTTGGCCAGCGCCCTACTTCAGGCGGCCATCGGGGTCTGCCTCGTCAGCGGCAGATTCACCCGAACAGCTCTCGGAGTTTCCTTTGCCTGGGCTGCCGTCATCTGGTGGCTGGGCGAAGGTTTCGGGATCCTGCCAACCGGATTCGGGCTCATGGCGGCGGGAGCGCCGGGAGCCGCGTTGCTCTATGGGCTTCTCGGTGCGTTGGCCTGGCCCCGCCGAGATCGCCGCGACGTCGACCGCCGGGCCTGGGGAGTTTCATGGATTCTGCTCTGGATCGGCGCCGCCGTCCTCCATTTCCCGTTCGTCTATCCGGCTGGGCAAGTCCTCCACGCCAACCTTTCGGAACTCGTCAGCCCATCGCCCCCGTGGTTGGCCGCGACCAATTCGTGGTTCTCCGGCGTGAGCGCCGACCACGCGGTCATCGTGACTCTGGTGTTGGCATCCCTGGAGCTGGCAGTGGGAGTCGGTTGGCTGGTCGATCGATCTCGCCCGCGGGCGTGGCTCGGTCTTGGCATCGCGCTATCGCTGTTCTACTGGGTGGTGTTTCAGCAGTTGGGTGGGGTCTTCACTGCCGACGCCACCGACCTCAATCTCGGGCCGATGATGGTCCTTTTGGCACTGGCAGCCTGGCCACGCTCCCAACCCGAGAGTGCCCGCTTCTCGGAGTACACGCCGCTTCTTCGGCTTCGAGTGTGACGTGAGCGCCACTTTCCCCGCTCAGCTGTCCATCATCCAAATCTGCGTTCGCATCGTATAGAGCGGGGACCAAGGAAAAGGGAGATACCACTGTGCACTTCAGCTCGCCAGCAGAGATATTTGGCGTCGACGGCATCATCATCCTCATCGTGGTGGTGTTGGTGTTGTTTGGATCCACCCAGATTCCCAAATTGGCTCGCTCGCTGGGCTCGGCGCAGAAGGAATTCAAGAAGGGGGTCGACCAGGGTGCCTCGGAAGTTGGCGCCGGCACGCACGTAGCCGGCACCTCCGTTTCTCCTTCTACCGCTACCCCACCCGAACGGACAATGGTGACTACTGAGTCCAGTGATCCGGCCTCCGCTCACCTGGCGTCCTAGGCCGTTGAGAACGATGCGACCGTGCCGTTCCTGAGCCCCGCCAAGATCCTGGTCATCCTGGTGGTGGCCCTGGTCGTCCTGGGTCCCGACAAGCTGCCCAAGGTGGCCAAACAGATCGGGGGGCTGTGGGGGGACTTCCGCCGGTTCCGCGAACGCCTGGAGACCGACGTCCGGGGGTCGTTCCCCGACCTCCCGCCCACCGACAAGATCGCCCAGGCGGTGCGGTCACCGCTGTCGTTCCTCGGGGACCTGGCCGACGCCCACGAGTCGGAGAACGGCGCGGTGTCGGCCCCGGCCGACG
>DASXFR010000083.1:0-8640 GCA_036489495.1 Acidimicrobiales bacterium
GACCGTTCTCGGCCAGGTTCTTCGTCTGCTTGCGGCTCATCACCTTGGGGCCGATGAAGCCCAACATGGCAGGGAGCAGGGTGAGGGCCGCCACCATAGTGAGAGCCACGCCGATGGCGGCGGCGACGGCCAGGCCGTACAAGAAGCTGACCCCGAGGGCGAACATCCCGAGCAGAGCGATGCACACGATGATCCCGGCGAAGAGGACGGCCCGTCCCGAGGTGTTGACAGCGTTGACGATCGAGTCCTCGGTGTCGTTACCGGCGATTAGGCCCTGTCGGTGTCGGGTCACGATGAATAACGCATAGTCGACCCCGACGCCCAGCCCGATGAGCGCGACCAGTTCCACCGAGAACTGCGGCATCTTCAGCAGATGGCTCAAGAGCCCGATCACCCCGATCGCGGTGCCCAGCGAGGCCAGCGCGGAGATGAGAGGAAGCGCCATGGCGAATCCCGACCGGAAGATGAAGGCCAGGACCATGGCGGCCAGGAAGACCCCCAGGAACGTGCTGATGCCGCCGAAGGACTGCGGATTGGAGGCTTCGGCCAGTTGGCCGGCCACCGCCACCTTCAGGGTCGGCCCCTGGGCCGTCTTGGCCGCCGTCACGAATTGCTTGGCCAACGAGGTGTTGTCGCCGAGGTTCTCCTGATTGAAGGTGACGGTCACGAAGCCGATGGTGCCGTCCGGGCTGACCTGGCCCGACTCGCCGGGTGCCCATTGTTTCGGCGTGAAGTTGGACACGTGGGGCACGGTGCCCACCTTGGTGATCATCTGGTTCACCGCGGCTACGACACTGGGGTCGGTGACCTTGGTGCCGCCGGAGGCCTGGAACACAATCTGTTCGGTGTCGCCCGACTGCTTGGGCGCGGCCGACTGCAACAGCGACAACGCCTGGGTCGATTCGGTGTGGGGGAGGGTGAAGCTGTTGGAGTAGGCGGTCCCGACGGACTTGGCGAGGAAGGAGGCTCCAACCAGGGCGACAAGCCAGAACAGCAGTACCAGCCGGCGATGGCGGACACACCAGGAAGCGAGGGATTTCATTGGGGAGGGATCCTTGCGGTTGTAGTCGGGTGACGATTCGGCGGGGGCCAGGGGTGAACGTCGATGGGATTGGTGCGAACGGTGCCTCGGCGAAACGGCTTCTTTCGCCAGGCATGCCCCGATCACAGATCCGGGGGTTGCCCTCTCGGCCGAAAGCTCGCCCCGTGCGGCCTCTTGCTGGCCAGAATGTTACTAGACGATGCCTGGGTGGCGATATTCGAGCCCCACCGCGGACCCGCCGTGGTCCATGATGACCGGGTGGATGCGCTCGAACAGCTGGTACCCCTGACCGGGGCCTTCAATTTCCGCGATCTTGGCGGCTATCCGGCGGGGGATGGCGAGGTCACCAGGCGGGGCCGGCTGTTCCGGAGCGACGGGCTTCATCGGCTCACCGACGCCGATATGGACATCCTGCGGGCCATCGGGCTCGCCACCATCATCGATCTTCGGACACCCGGCGAGGTGGAGCACACCGGGCGGGGATTACTCGGCGGTGAGGCGATCCGCTATCACCACCTGGCCGTGGTCCAACGGGGTGGTGGGGAAGCCGTCGGTGCACCCGCCCCCAGCGGTGACGACCTGGCCGAACGCTACCTCTGGTATCTCGACACCGGCCGCCAGGCCCTGGTCGAGGCCTTGGCCCTGGTCGCCGATCCGGCCAACCATCCGCTGGTCTTCCATTGCACCGCCGGCAAGGACCGGACCGGGGTGCTGGCCGCCCTGGTATTGGACATCCTCGATGTCGAACGAGAGGTCATCGTGGCCGACTACGTGATCACCGCCGACCGCCTGGAGCTGATCGTGGATCGGATCCGGACCGATCCGACCTACTCGGCCGGGATGTCGAAGGTGCCCGCCTCCCGCTTCACGGTGGAAGCCGGCACCATGGAGCGATTCCTCGATGAGCTCCACGCCATTTTTGGGGGCGCCCGATCCTGGGCGGTGGGCGCCGGAGTGCCGGCGGCTGACCTCGACCGCATGGGTGAGGCGCTCCTCGAACCGGCCGGCTAGTCCGAGACGCCTCCCTCGTTCGCCCGGGGCCCGGCCCGGGCGGGCCGAACCGGGTGTCGCGATGGCAACGATGGCGATGTGGTGGAGAATGGTCGCGAGCCACGGTGCCCGCCGGGTGGTTCGAAGGAGTCAGTCATGAGCCAAGTTGCCGACGTTGCCATCATCACCATGGCGGCCGGGATAGTGGCGTTGGTAGCGTTCGTCGCGGTGATGGCCTGGAGGACGGTCCGGAAGGTGCGGATGTGGCGGGCCCGGCTCGCCGTCGTCCTGCCGACGATGTCCCAGCCGGGCCCCGACATGTTGGCGTCCGCCTATTCCTACCTCTATCGAACGTCATGGGCCGCCGGTGCGCTGGTGAGGACCGGGAGTCGACGGGAGGCGATGTGGATGCGGCGAGACCTGTGGTCGCACGTGGGCGCCGCGGAGGTGGCGGTCAAGACCGCCGACGCCAACGGCACCCCGCTCGGCGAGCTCCCCCATCTGATCGGCCACCTGCGGGATCAGGCCCGGCGCCAAGATCAGGCGCTGATCCTGGCCAGCAAAGGGATCCCGGTGGCGGGACCGGACGATATCCGGGCCCACACCGGTCGCATTATCGACCAGGCCGATGCGGTGTCCGCCGCGGTCGTCGACGCGGTGCGGGCCGACGTCGTCATCGATGATCGGCGGTTGGCGACCGCCCTCGACCGCGAAACCCGGTCGGTCTCCCACGGCGCCGCCGGGGTCCACTCGCTCTTGAGTGCTGAGCCCGGGTGGCACCGGCTGCCACCACCGCCAGGCAGGCGCCGGCCACCCCGGTAAGCCCCAGCAGCAAGACGGTGAAACTGGTGAAGCGGGCAAGTTCGGCCACCACGACCGGAAAGGCGAAGCCCACATAGGTCAGCGCATAGAACACCGCGTTCAATCCGGCCAGCTCGCCAGGGGCGGCAATCCGTTGTACCTCGAGGAGTCCGCCGACCAGGCAGACCCCGTATCCGGCGCCCAGCACCGCGCCGGCGGCCACCACCACCAGCGGGTTGTTGAGCGTCGCGGCCAGGGCGGCCACCGCCATGCCCACGGTGACCAGGATGAGCCCGGCCAACGCCCCCCGGGGGCTGCCGACCCGATCGAATCGGCGGGCCACCGGCTGCACGGCCACCCCAACCCCGAGGGTGAGGGCGGCGACCAGGCCGGCGAAGGCGATCCCGAAGCCTTGGGTCCGTCCGCTGACCACCGACGGCAGCACAGCAAAGGAGACGGACGCCGAGCCGAACACCCAGGGGGCCACCGGCACCACCATGGACAGGAACCGGGGATGGGCGGCGGAAGGCACCCGCATCCGGGCCGCCAGGCTCGGCCCCCCGCCGGCCAGTTGGGGGACAGTCTCCGGCACCCGCCACAGGCCGGGGAGCACCAGGGCCATCACCGCCAGGTGGGGGAGGTAGGCCGCCACCAACGGGGCCGGGGCCCACTGGGCGATGAGACCCGCAGCCAGGGGTCCGAGCCCGAAGCCGGCCGAGAGCCCGATGGCGGCTCTCCGGGCCCCCGACTGTTCGCCGGCTGCCGGGTCGAACGGAGGGACGGACAACTCCTTGACCCAGGCGGTTCCGGCGGCGAACACCGCTCCGCTCACCATGCCGGCCAGGAATCGACCAATGAACAACAGCGGCGTCGAGTGGGCCCCGACCATCAGAATCACGGTGGCCACCACTGACATCACCGCCGCGGGTCTCACCACCGTTCGCCGGCCCCATCGGTCCGACGCGGGTCCGCCCACCAGGAGGGCGGGAATCAGCCCGAGGGCGTAGATCCCGAACAGGGCCTCGTTGAAGCTGAGGGTCAGACCCAGGTGGAGGTGGTAGGCGATCAGGAGCGAGGTGAACTGGTTGGCTCCCCATCCGACCCCGAACATCACCGCCGCCACCGCCAGCCAGCTTCGCCGGTTCTCCCTCATGTTGACGTCACCCTGGGTTCCGAATCGGCTCAGCCGCCGACGGTCCCGGCCGCCGCCGGGCTGTGGTGCATCGATCCGGAGCCGACGAGCTGGTTGGTGCCGATCCGCCCCGTCATCATCGGACGACCCTAATCGCGGCGTTCGCACCCCTCGACCCCCTGAGCTGGGAAGAACTCCGCTGGTAGGGTCGAGCGACGCCTGCGTCGCGGCCACGCGTCAGCCCCAAGATGTTCGGCCGCGGTACTGGAGCACGATGGCAGCCCCCCGGAAATCCCTCGACTTCGATCCCATCGAAGAAGCCCAACGCCAATGGCGCGCCCAGGGGTGGGATACCGCGGCGCCGGGTATGGCCGCGGTGACATCGATCATGCGGGCGCACCAGATTTACCTGGCCCGAGTCGACGCCGCCCTCCGCCCGTTCGACCTGACCTTTGCCCGATACGAGTTGTTGATGCTGTTGAGCTTGAGCCGGACCGGAGCGCTGCCGCTTTCCCGGGTCGGTGCTCGACTGCAAGTGCATCCGGCCAGCGTTACCAACGCGGTGGACCGGCTGGAAGCGCAATCGCTGATCACCCGGCTCGCCCACCCCACCGACCGGCGCACCACTTTGGCCCAGATCCTTCCGGAGGGAAGACGGGTCGTCGGGTTGGCCACCGAGGCCCTCAACGATCAGGTATTCACCCAGCCGGGTCTCACTAGCGATGAAGCGGACACCCTGTTCTCGTTGATCCGATCCCTCCGGGTCGACCAAGGTGACTTCACCGACTGACCGGCGCTCACAGCCCGGCGAGCACCGCCGCCAGCCGGTCGACGGCCCCGGGGGTTCGGGCTCCCCACCAGAACAGGTCCTTCCCGTCGAGGAAGGTGGTGGGGGCGACCGACGAGAGCTCGGGGAGTTGCCGCCGGGTGAACGGGTACGGCTCGCTCGGCGCCAGGACCACGTCGGGCCGCCGGGCGATGGCGTCGTCGAGGTCCACAGTCGGGTACGGGCCGTCGTCGGCGAACACCGAGCGGACGCCCAGGTGAGCCAAAAGCGAGGCGCCGTAGCTGGGCATCCCCAGCGCCATCCACGGTCGCCGCCATATGGGCACGAAGGCCACGAGTCGGGCGGCAGAGGGGTCGGGCAGCCGGAATGATTGACATTGCACCCCTAACCGGTGGGACAATTCCTGCATGGCGGGGTTGACGTCCTCAAGGGACCGGATGGACAACACGTGGACGGGCACGCCTCGAGCCACTAATGCGTCGTGGTCCTCCCGCCGGTTCTCTTCCTCGTCCACCACCACCAGATCGGGATCGAGTTCGACGATCTCGTCGATGTTCGGGTCCTTGGTCCCCCCGACATGGGGGAGGTCGGGCTGCTCGCAGAAGCGGGTGCAGGCCACCGGCGGATGGCCCCAGTTGATGAGGGTCTCGGTGGCCGACGGGACCAGACTGACGATGTTCATCGGGTGGGATCCTCTCCCTCGGCACAGTACCAGCGGGGGTCGGGTCGAGGGACGAGCCGAGAATCGATTCACCCGCGGGGGAATGGCGGCTGGTAACCGGACGTTGCACGCCCCGTGAGTGCGCTGGGTTTTTCGTCTGGCCGAAACCAGATCGGGACCTCCGGGATCACTACCGTCCGGGTCGACGTGGCCCGGGCCTTGGGGATCGGCGGGGTAGTCGCCTACAACTGGTGGGTGGCGGTGCCCTTCGTGCCCGGGCTGATGACCTCCCACAACGAGTTCTTCTCCGACCTCGAAGTGCCGGGTCTGCGGGATGCCGACCTCATGCAGCGTGCGGACCTGGTGGCCGGGGTCGTCCTGGTTGCCGCCCTGTTGCTGCGGGGGGCGTCGGGGCGCAACGGCGCCCGCCGGGAATGGAAATGGTTGCTGGCCTTCGCCGCCGCCGGTGCCATCGGGGGACGATTCCCCTACGTGTGTTCCGAGGGGCTCAGTGCCACCTGTCGGAATCTTGAGTGGCACATGGAGCTGCCTCTGCACCATTACATCCACGTGCTGTCGGGCATCGCCGAGTTCCTGTTTCTGACCGTGGCGGTGATCGTGGCGGTACGTCGGACCCGGGGCGAGACCACCCGCGAGGCCCGAGCCTTCCGGGTCATCCTGAAGGTGCTGATCGTCGGGTATCCGCTGCTGGGTCTGGTCTATCTCACCGATCGTCTGGGTGCCTTCGTCGAGCCGGTGTTCTTCCTGTCGTTCTCCGCCATGATCATCGTCTCCCTCTTCGAACCGGTGGGACGGGCGGCGGGCCCGGCGGAGATCGACGATGAAACGATGGCCGAGGCAGCCGAATGGGACGGCGTCGGCACCACCGGAACTGCTTGAGCCCGGAGCCATTGGCGTTCCCGCCCCTTGCCGCAAAGGGCTCCCTGTCTCCGCCAGGCACATCCGAGGCCCGAATTGGGAATTATCGACACTCCGGCTCAGGATGCGCCTAGGGTAGGGCCACCGTTGACCCATTCACGCGGGTTGACGGAGGTTGGGCTTCAAAATGGATCCCCGCGATGAAGTGCGTGAAGTCAGTTCAAGGAGTGACAGTTATGCCAGTAGGTGCAGTTAAGTGGTTCAACGCCGAGAAGGGCTTTGGTTTCATTACGCCCGACGGCGGCGGGGATGATCTCTTCGTCCACCAATCGGAAATCCAGATGGAAGGCTTCCGCGACCTCGCAGAAGGCCAGCGTGTGGAGTTCGAGACGAAGCAGGGCCAAAAGGGCCTGCAAGCAAGCCAGGTCCGCAAGATCTGATTCTGACGATTACCGGGTGTCGACCCGGCGGCCCCCACCTCCGAGTGGTATCCGCCGGGTCGGCCCTGGTGACGTTTGGAGCCGCTGGAATCCAGGTTCCCGGCGGCATTTTCGTTTTGGGGCCCCCGGTTCGACCAGAAGCCGGGCCGCCCCGTGCTCCCTCCTGCCCAAAAGACTGAATTGGGCGACCTCGACCGAGGGCACCCACTGCCGATTGTGCCGATTTCGGTTGCCGTCCCGGCAGCGGATGGCCCGGCCGGCTGAGTGCCGACCGGGCCATCTCCGACTGCGATCCGGGTACCGGTCGCATCCGTGCTGGTACCTGGTTACCAGGACCCACACCCATCCTGGTCGGGGACATACCCGGTGCCCTCGATCCGCTGGGCCACGGCAATCTGCGCCGCCGGGGATACATCGGAACCGCCGCCGTTGGCATACCAATTGGCGGCGTTGATCCCGAGGGAGTCGGGATAGTCGGGACTTGCGTACCCGATCCATCCTCCCTCCTCACAGGCGGCCACCCGGCTCCATTCGGCATACGCCGTGTCCGTGGTGTTGCTGCTTGCATCCGACACCGTGGCCACCGGCGCGGGGGCCGGCGTCGCCACCGGCGCGGGGGCCGGGGCGGGAGCCGGGGTTGGGGTCGGGGCCGGTGCCGGGGTGATAACCGGGGCCAGTGTTGGCACCGGAGTCGGTGCAGCCACCGGGGTGGCTGCGGCGCTGGCCGCCACCACTCCGGTACCCAGCGAGAGCAAGGCCCCCAGGGTGGTCATGGCGGTGGCTTGGCTCCCCGACGACTTCGGCGAGTCGAATGCGACGGGCGCACTCGGAATCGACGAAGCGGAGGTCGAGGCCTGGTTGGATGCCGTCGAGGCGGCCTGTGAGCTGACAGGCCGGATCAGGACGGCGGAACTAACAGCAATGATTGTTGCGACGGTGAAGACCGCCACGAGTGCAATGCGGGTCCGCATGGCACCTCCCTTCGTAGGGCGCGCGATGGCGCCTTCCTCTGCTCGGTGTTGGCGGGCTCCGGCCCATTGCATTCGGTCCCCGGACGACGAGCGGGAAGGCATCGTTCGTCCTGGCTTTACGCCGTAGGGTGTGCGGCCGGTTGGTCTACGCCCAAACTTGCTTCGTGGGTAAGTCCCTTTTCATCGTCGTAGTCGTCTTCTCACGTAGGCGCGTGGCGTTAGCCACACGTTCCCCCACGTGGTTGCGCTCAACCGTCAATTAGCTTGACGATCTTGGCCTCGCACCCGGTGTCGGTGAGCTCCAACCCCAGTGAGGGTTCTCCGCGAAAACCGGACAACCCAGCCCAAATTGCGCTTGTGAAAGCATACACATGACCGGCATTAGGTGGTGTCATGGTCTGTGACCAGGGACTATGTCCCTGGAACCCGTCGGTCGGACGGCCGACCAGTGCCTCTCCGAGGGCACCCAGCGTGCCGGTGAAACCCCGGACAGCGAGAATTTGAGGCTCCAGTCATCGATCGTCGGCGGTTCCGGGGCGCCCGGAGGCCGGATGGGGAGGTCCAGGCCCGGTCGAGAATGGTTCATCTTCGTCGAAGCCGCCTACGGTGGCGCCGGCCACCTGGGATTGAATCCGGTCCGAATCCGCCCGAATGCCCGGGTCCGGTGCGAAATCCGACTCGAGCTCGAGCCGTAGCTCCGGACCGGCGGAATCAGCCCCATGTCATTTCGTGGGCGACCTCTAACGGGCGTGGACCGGTCCGAAGAAATCGGGATCCGTTACGGAAATCTCAAGAAATTCGAGAAATTGTGTCACAACGACCCCTCGAACCCAGTTGCTATAGATGTAGGAGTTGTGCGCCTGGGGGGTTTGAGCCCGGATGTCACCACGATCTTGACGCAACATCCAAATTTGAGGAGCATCACATGAAGCAGGGT
>DASXFR010000103.1:0-4993 GCA_036489495.1 Acidimicrobiales bacterium
GAAGCGTCCTCGTACCAGCTGGACCCGCTTCGAGTCGTCACTGCCCAATGAGACCTGGCAGTCAGACATGACCCACTGGCAGCTCGAAGACGGTCAGCCGGTCGAGATCATCAATTTCGTCGATGACTACTCGCGTGCGGCTCTCTCGAGCGAGGCGGTGCCCGTCGCCACGGCCCCCGAGGTGGTGCGGGTTTTCTACGAAACTGCGGCTCTTTACGGGTTACCGGCCTCGGTGCTCTCTGACAATGGCGCGATCTATACGACGGCCTATCGGGGCGGCCACAGCGGCATGGAGATCGAGCTGGCGTCCCTCGGCATCACCTTCAAGCACGGCAAGCCCTACCATCCCCAGACCCAGGGCAAGGTCGAGCGCTTCCACCTCACCTTGAAGAAGTGGTTGGCCAAGAAGCCGGCGGTGGCGACCCTCGCCGAGCTCCAAGCCCAGATCGACCGCTTCGTCCACATCTACAACGAGGAGCGACCGCACACCGCCCGGGGGTGTCCACCGATGCGGGCCTGGCGAGCCCTCGACAAGGCCACCATCGAGATCGATGGCCAGCCACTGTTGGCCCACACCAAAGTCCGCCGAGACCGAGTCGACAAGACCGGCTGTTTCACCTTGCGCTATCGATCCAAGCTCCACCACATCGGAGTGGGGCGAGCCCTTCAAGGCAAACGCGTCCTGATCCTGGTGGCGGACCTCGACGTCCGGGTCATCGGCGATGACGGAACCATGATCCGACACCTCGAGCTGGATCCCTCGGTCGACTACCAGGGACGAGTCAGAGATATCCTCTGAGGGTTCACTTGTCCCAGAAAATCTGCGACATCACATTGGTGCGGGCGAGAGGACTCGAACCTCCACCCCCGAAGGGACCGGGACCTAAACCCGGCGCGTCTGCCAGTTCCGCCACACCCGCAAGAGCGAAAAGCTACCAAGTCGGGCCCATTGTTTCACTGGAGGGTCCTGGGCTGCTGGCTATAGTCGTCGGAATGCCCGCATCGACTCCGTCCGAGCCCACCGCGGCCCCTGCGGCGAAATCCGACCAGCTCGATGCCACCGAACGGGCCGAGTATCTGACCACGGTGATGGCAGAGATCGACGCCGAAGTCAGGCACCGCCGGGCCTCGGGGGATCTACCCGCCGGTCTCGAACGCGAGCTCGACGAGCTCTTCTTGGAGTTCTCCCCGGTCGGCCTCCAGGGAAAGGCCCGCCTGCGCGAGAACCTCGCCCTGGTCGACGCCGCCGCCTACGTAGACATCGCGGTGCCGGTGGAATCCGACAAGAAGGCCGGCGGCTACATCAAGCGGCTGATCCGGAAGTCGCTGGGTTGGTATATGGGTTTCATCGTCCAGCAGCTGGTCAAGTTCGCCTGGGCGGTGTCCCGCCTGCTGCACCTGGTGGTCGATCACGTCGAGGACCTCGAGTCGACGGTCGAGGCCCTCCGGATCCCCGAACTGCCCGCCGCCGCGGTGCCGGTCACCGATCCCGGGACCAGTTGGTGGGCCGACCCGGCGCTGGCGGCCATGGCCGCGGCCACCGGCCGGGTCCTCCACGCCGAATGCGGCAACGGCTCGTTGGTCGGCCGCTTGATCGCCAACGGTGTCGATGCCTACGGCGTGGACCCCGACCAGCCCCTGATCGAGCCGGCCATCGAGCGCGGACTGGATGTGCGGGCCGAGTCGGCACTCGAGCACCTCGACGTAGTGGCCGAGGAGGCATTGGCCGGAATCGTGCTGAGCGGATCGGTCCAGTGGCTGCACCCCAACGAACGCGAGCGTCTCATCGGGCTGGCAACTTCCCGCTTGGCCATCGACGGAATCCTCGTGCTCCATTCGGCCACGCCGGAATCCTGGCGCCGGAGCACCTCACCACTGGTGGCCGACCTGGCTCCGGGTCACCCGCTCCACCCCGACACCTGGACCCAGGTGCTGGCCGCCTCCGGGCTGGTCCGGACCGGGCTGCACACCGGCGGCGAAGATCGGCGACTCGCCCGTCTCGACCCGACCCGGGCCGACGCCGCCACCGTCAACGCGGCCATCGACACCCTGAACGAGCTGTTGCTGGGGCCGGGCGAGTACCTGTTGGTCGCCGTCCGGGAGCGGTGACCACCGTTCACCAATTCGTCCCGGCGCTGCTGCCCCGGGATGCCACCGGCGACCATACCCTTGCCCTGCGCGACACCTTCCGCCAGGCCGGATGGACGTCGGACATCTATGTCGAGGCCGCCCACGACGAACTGCTGGGCGAAGCCACCTACTTCGAGCGCTACCCCGAACAGGCCCGACCCGGTGACATCCTCCTGTACCAGCTGAGCACCGCCTCACCGGTGGCCGACTTCCTGCTGGGCCGGGCCGAGACCCTGGTGCTCGACTATCACAACATCACCCCGCCCGGCTTCTATGAGGACTGGGAGGAGCACACCGCGGAAAAGGTGGCGCTGGCCCGCCGGCAGATGGCCGAACTCGCGCCCCGAGCCATGCTCGGCATCGCCGATTCCGCCTTCAACGCCGCCGAGCTCCGGGTGTTCGGATGCCCGTCGACCGAGGTGGTGCCAATTCTCACCAACATCGATGCCTGGGGCAGCCGGGCCCTGGCCGACCCGGCCGAGCTTTCCCGGCGGAAGGATGTCCACGGCCCCGGCGCCGTGCTGCTGTTCGTGGGCCGGCTGTCGCCCAACAAGAACCAGCACCTGCTGGTGGAGACGCTCTGGCTCTATCGGCAGTGGTACGACCCCGGGGCCCGGTTGGCGCTGGTCGGCCCGGCCATCACCGGTGCCTACGCCGAGGCGGTGCAGGGGTATGCCGCCGAGCTGGGACTGGCCGGCGCCGTCGACCACGGCGAACACCTCAGCCCGGCCCAGCTGGCCGCCTGGTACTCGGATGCCGATGTATTCGTCTGCCTGTCCGAACACGAGGGGTTCTGCATCCCGCTTCTCGAGGCCATGCACTTCGACCTCCCGATCGTGGCGTTGGCGGCCGGGGCGGTGCCCGAGACGCTGGGATCGGCCGGCATCCTCATCGATGCCAAACGACCGAGCCTGGCGGCGGCGGCCGTCCACCAGGTCCGGTCCGATCCGTCGTGCGCGGAGTTCCTGGCCACCGAGGGTCGCCGACGCCTCGATGCCTTCGGCGGGGCGGCCACCCGGGCCCGCTTCCTCGAGGTGCTGGGTGCCCTCGATGCCCGCCAGGGGGTCCGGGGGTGAAGCTGGCCTTCGTCACCCCCCGGTACGGCCCCGAGGTCATCGGCGGGGCGGAGACCGGGGCGCGCATGCTGGCCGAGCGGATGACCCTGCGTCCCGACTGGGAGGTGGAGGTCCTTACCAGCTGCGCCCTCGACCACCTCACCTGGGAGAACACCGAGCCGGCCGGCACCACCTCGATCAACGGGGTCACCGTGCGGCGGTTCCCGACGGCCAGTCCCCGGTTGCTGGAGTACTTCAAGCTGGACCACAAGCTGCGGGGGTCGCCGACCAGCGCCAGCCTGGCCGAGTCGCGCCGCTGGGTGGCGCTCAACGGGCCGATGTGCCCCGACCTGGTCGACGCGGTGGCCGCCAGCGACGCCGATGTCATCGCCTGCTACCCGTATCTGTTCGCCACCACCGTCGACGCCATTGCCGCCGCCCGGGTTCCCACCGTCCTCCACCCGGCGGCCCACGACGAGCCGGCGCTGTACCTGAAGGCCTTCCGGCAGAGCTTTCACGACATCGACGGGCTGGTGTACCACACCCAGGCCGAACGCGATCTGATGGAGCATGTCTTCGCCATCGGCGCCAAACCTCAGATCGTCCTCGGCCTCGGGGTCAACGAGCCGGCCGGGGCCGGGAGGCGGGGCGGGGAGATCCTGGGGATCGGCGATCGCCCCTATCTGTGCTACCTGGGTCGGGTCGATGAGCACAAGGGTTGCGGGATGCTGGCCGAATACTTCGCCGCCTACAAGGAGCGGCATCCGGGCGACCTGGCCCTCGCCTTCGTCGGCCCGGTGTCGGACAAGGCACCCGAGCATCCCGACATCGTCGTCACCGGCACGGTGTCCGAGGCCGACAAATGGGACATCCTCGCCGGTGCCCAGGTGATGGTCTCGCCCTCGGCGTACGAGTCCTTCTCCTTGGTCCTGCTGGAGGCCTGGACGCTGGATGTGCCGGTGCTGGTCAACGCCGGCTGCGCCGCCACCATGGAACACGTTGGCCGGTCCGGGGGCGGTCTGTACTTCGCCTCCTACCGGACCTTTGAAGCCACGGTGACGAGGCTGGTGACCGACGCGAGGATCCGCGCCCGGCTGGGCAACGCCGGCCGGCTCTACACCGAGCGGTACTACCGTTGGCCTTCGATCATCGACCGCTATTCCGAGTTCCTGGGATCAGTGGTGGCCCGCGGCCCTCGAACCTCGATCCGCACCGGACGGCTTCCGCCGGTGACCGACGGTCCCGCCTACCAGCGAGGAGGATGACTCGATGACCCCCGAAGACGGCGCCCCGGTCTCCGACGACGGTCCCGAGGCCGACGAACAGGAGTTGTTGGCGGCGTTCGACCGGTTGCGGCCCCAGGGGAGTTTGAAGTGGGGGTTCGATGACGCCATGCGTCGGCTGTCCGAGCCGGGCGGGGGAGCCGGTGCGGCCGGCGTCCCCTGGGCCGGACTCCCCGATGACCTCTGGGAGCGGGGTCGATCCGCCCGCATCGGGCAGCGGTTCGTGGGGGACGTCGCCGGGGTGATGGCCTCGATCCTGGCCGCCGACGCCCGGGTCGCCGCCGACGCCGCCATGGATGACCGGATGGTGGCCGCCTGGGATGCCCTCCGTTACCTGGCGGCCAGGTTGGAGTCGCTGGAATCGCGGGTCGACCCCGTCGACGCCCGGTTGGACGGCCCTCGGGTGGCGGTCCCCGAGCCAAACGTTTCGGTGTGGAAGGCAGAGGTGGCCGGTTGGTTCGAGTCGCCGGACCCGGCGGGACCGATCGTCGTCGGCGATTCCGGAGACGGGGCCCTGGTGGCCGC
>DASXFR010000106.1:0-1919 GCA_036489495.1 Acidimicrobiales bacterium
GGTTTGCGAGAACACGCTGCTGGGGTTGGTGGACGGACCGCCGGCGTAGGAGTTGTATGACGCGGTGTCGGAGAAATTGCGCACACCGGGCATGGTTCCGTAGTAGTGGTCGAACGAGCGGTTCTCCTGCATGAGGATGACGATGTGCTCGATGTCGCCGATGCTCCCGGAGGACGAGCTCGCCAACGCGGTGTCGATGAGTCGGGCATGCTCAGGCCGAAGCCCACCGCCGGTCGCACCCACCAATCCGGCGGCACCCACCACCCCGGCCGCCGCGCCGACTTTGAGTACATCGCGCCGGGTGATAGTCCCAGGTCGAGGACTCGCGTCCGCTTGGTCATCCCGTCGTTTTCCCATCGAGACCTCCAGGGTGTCCGCCTTGTCCCTGCACTCGCCGCCGTACCCGACGGGTGCTCCGGCCCCCTGGCGCTGGTCAAGGCCTTCAGGATTTCACAGAGGGAAACTGGCGACCAGGGCTTTCCTTGCGAAGAAGTCGCCCGGCAAGGTTCCCAGTACGGGCCCCGGCAAGGTTGGCGCAATGTGGCGCCCTCATCATCGGGGCGTCACCCAGGGTGGGTGGCCCGTCCGGATCTCTCGAGCTCCGGACGGAGGCGCACCCCGGTGCGGACGTGAAGGGACACGACAATGCTCAGTACAACCGCAACAACCATCACCGGCAATCTCACCCGCGATCCGGAGATTCGCTACACCCGGGACGGGCAGGCGACGACCTCACTCGGGGTAGCCGTCAACCGACGTTGGCAGAACCGGGACTCCAAAGAGTGGGAGGAGTCGACGTCGTTTTTCGATGTCGTGTGCTGGCGCGAGCTGGCGGAGAACACCGCCCTCAGCCTCACCAAGGGCACCCGGGTGGTGGTCACCGGTCGGCTCGAGCAGCGCAGTTGGGAGACCGAGGAAGGCGACCGGCGGTTCAAAGTCGAGATTGTGGCCGATGAGGTCGGCGCCAGCCTGAGATTCGCGACCGCTGACGTCCACAAGGTGGAGCGTCACCAACCGATGGCCGACGAGATCGGATCCGGCCGCGACGGGACCAACCTCGACGAAGACGAACTCGAGACGGCCGACGAGACGGTCGGTGCCGACGCTTGATCCGCACCGGATTTTGCCGACCATGCCGCTTCCGATCAGCAACGAGGTGCGATGTATCCCGCCATTGACGTTGATGTGATGGCCCGCTGGGCAAGTTGGAGACTCGCCGGCGGCAATCAACTGGTGGCGAGGTTGATCGTGGATGCCGACTCCCGGGCCATCTCGTGGCTAATGGCCTGGCACCTCGCCGACATCGTGGGTTCCGCCGCGGTCACGATCACCATGGGTGCCGCGGCGGGACTCACCCTCAACCGGTCTCGCCTCCGCCGATGCCGCCCCCGGCTACGCCGTCGAACCTCGTCCTCCGACCGACCTACCCCGAAGGGAGTCCCACCATGGCTGTGACTCAGACCCCGAGTACCCCCCGCCCCGACCCTGCCGCCGGTCATCGCCTCCGGTTCGCCCCGTCGGTATCGCTGACCAAGGCCGAGGCATTCGGCGCCTGCCAGGCACTGGCCGACGCCGACCGGGTCCTGCTCAAGTCGGGGCTGATCGCCGAGGCGACTGCGCTTGGCGATCTGTTCGAGCTCCTCGAGCAACGATTGGCCTCGGTGGCCTGACCCGGTTGCTCAAGTGCCGCCAAGGACGATTCAGTCAGCCATACTCGTCAGTCAGCCTTGTACTCGAGGGAGAGGGAATTCACGCAGTAGCGGAGCCCGGTGGGCGCCGGCCCGTCGGGGAAGACGTGGCCGAGGTGGCCCCCGCAACGGGCACAGGTGATCTCCGTCCGAGTCATCCCGAAGGTCTTGTCCGTGTGCTCGTTGATGGTCCCCTGGTCGAGGGCCCGATAGAAGCTCGGCCATCCCGAA
>DASXFR010000020.1:0-5581 GCA_036489495.1 Acidimicrobiales bacterium
ATCCGCCGTATCTTCCGCCGGGAGAGCATCTCCGACCTGTTCCGATAGCCGGCGACGGGACGACGGCGCTCGGCGATCCCCACGAGAGAGCTAGGCGGCCGACCCGAAGAACTGGCTGGACCCGAAGCTGAAGATGCCGCCATCGTTGGCGACGAACCGGTAGCCGTTCCCCGCTGGCGAGGCCTCCATGCCGACAATGGGTTGGTTGAGCCGCAGGGCCCCGGTCGAGCCCTCGAACGGGGCGCCACCGAACGAGAAGATGCCACCATCGGCGGCCACCAACCAGTACCCGTTGTTGACCGGATCGGCCGCCATCCCCACCACTGGGAGGTTGAGCGGGGACCCACCCATCGAGCCCTGGAACGGAGCATCGAAGGCGAAGATGCCGCCGTCGGAGGCGACCAACCAATACCCGCCGGTGTGGCGGTCGACCGTCATGCCGACAATGGGCGCGTTCAGTGCCAGGCTGCCGGTCGAGCCGTGGAATTGGGCATCACCGCAGGCGAAGATGCCGCCATCGGAGGCCACCATGAAGTAGCCGCGGCCGTCGGGGGAGGAGGCGATGCCGACGATGGGATGGCTGGGGGTTACTCCGCCCGCCGGCAACGAGCCGTAGAACCCGGCGTCACCGAAGGCGTAGATCGAGCCGTCCCGGCCGACCAGCCAGTAGCCGTGGCCGTCGGGGGTGGCGGCCATGCCCACGATGGGAGAAGCCGGAGGCGAGGACAGCGCCCCGTACCCGGTGGAGACAAAGCCGCAGCCGTCCACTTGGCCCCCGGTATTGGTGATCCAGTATCCGCCGTCATTCGGGCCGCCGGCCATCCCGGTGACACCGCCGGGGGCCAGCGGGGCGCAGGTTTGGGCGGCGCCATAGAAAGCGAACCCAGGTGGGGGCGGATAGGCATCGGCTACCACCGAGGTGGAATTGGTCAGGTCGGTGCATTGGTTGGAAGAGGTGGGAGCGACGACTCCGTAGTACAGGTTGATCTGGCCGTTGGAGATTGGCAGCACAAAGGGAGTCAGTGCCGAGCAGCGCTGCACCCCATCCACCTGCAGCACCGGTGTTGCCGGCACCGACCAGCTGGTGGGCGACGGCGAACTGGTTTGCCAGATATTGAAGCGGGTCACATCGGTGATCAGCGTCTCGATGACGTTGAAGTACATGTACCACTGGGAACCGCTCTGGATCACGTCGGGATTGGCCAGGCACTGCCCGCTGTTGCCCCGGTAGGCGGGATTCGAAGAGAGCACATTCCGGTTGGCATCGACACTGGCCACCGCGATGATGCAATCGGCGCCGTAATAGACCAGCCACCGCTGGGCTCCCGACGGCTGGAGGACCACCGAGGGCGATGACGCGTCCAATCCGTAGGCGTCGGTGAAGATCAACTGTTTGAACGAACCCCAGTGGGCGCCGTCACTAGAGGTGGCCGACCAGAGCTGGGTGGTGCACCCGACGCCACAGGACAGCCCGGTGAAGAACATGGTGAACAGGTAGGACCCGCCGATCGACGAGACACTTACTGACGGATCGTTGACTTCGGTGATGCCGAACGACACCTGGGTGGGAACGATGTTGGTGATCGGGTTCGACCACGGGCCATTGGGGGTGGGAGCCGTGCGCTCGAAGATGGTGTCCAGTTGGCCGGAATTGAGCGCCTGCTGGGTCTGCCACCCGCCGTACCACATGATGTAGCCCTGGCCGTCGGGATTGGGGATGACGTCGGGGGAATAGATGTCCCGCCCGGTAAACAGCGTGTTGCTGGTGGCGGCCCCGGCCGACTCGGACGGGATCAGCGGTGCGACCGTGGTGGCGGCCACCACCATCGCCACGGCTGAGATCCCCACCGCCAACAGGCGCAATCGCTTCCGCATTGACCCCCCTGGGTTTCCAAGTGCAGCGTCACCCTAACGAAGTTCGGCCGCGTTGTATCTTCGGCAGAACCCGTCGGCAACTGACCTATCGGCACAAACCGGCCGGTTCTTAAGCCCGGGCCGACATCGAGGGTGTCCTACCCGGGCACCAACCGGGGTACACGCCGACGTGCCCCGCCGGATGGGAGAACGGCGCTTGACCTGGTGGCAACCGGCCCCCCACACTTATCCGCAGGTCCGGTTGGGCCGGGGAGGAGCCGATGTCATGGGTAATTGGACCAGAGCCGAGCTGGAGTTGGCGTTCGAGGCGTACCAACGCCGGGCGGAAGAGGCAGGTCGCACGGGGAATTGGAAGGCCTGGGCCGACCAGTTCACCGAAGACGCCACCTACATCGAGCATCACTTCGGGACGTTCAACGGGCGGGAAGCCATTGCCGAGTGGATCAGCACCTGCATGGCGGACTATCCAGGCAATTCGATGCCGGAGTTTCCCATCGGCTGGTACGTCATCGACGACGAGCGAGGTTGGATCGTCTGCCAGGTCTTCAACCGGATGATGGACCCCGGGGACGGAACCGTGCATGAGGAGTACAACTTCACCCTGCTGAAGTACGCCGGCGACGGGCTCTGGTCCTACGAAGAGGACGTGTACAACCCCATGCGGTTCGGCGCCATGGTGGCCGAATGGGAGAAGGCCAAGGCGGCGGCGTCGCCCGGGTGACCCCAGCGCTAGGCACGGTACGCCCGGACGTCCGACGTCCTGGCGTCAAGGGAGGACAGACCAGCAGATGATCGAGGAGGGGTGATGGTGACTCCCGATACGATGAAGGCATGGGCGGTGGACACTCCCGGGCCGATCGACTCGCACCCCCTCCGGCGGGTTGATCGATCGATTCCGATTCCCGGGCCCGGCCAGATACGGGTACATGTGCGGGTGTGCGGGGTGTGCCGTACCGATCTCCATCTGGCCGAAGGGGATTTGTCGCCCAAGGAGCCTCTGGTCATCCCCGGGCACGAGGTGGTCGGGATCGTCGACGGCCACGGCGCCGGTTCCACCCGATTCGTTCTCGGCGACCGGGTCGGCGTCCCCTGGCTCGGCCATACCTGCGGGATCTGCCGGTTCTGCCTGGCCGGCCAGGAGAACCTGTGCATCCGGCCCCGATTTACCGGGTGGGATGTCGACGGCGGCTACGCCGAGTACGTGACGGTGGAGGAGGGGTTCGCCTATCCGATACCGGACAACTTCAGTGACCAGGATGCCGCCCCCCTGCTATGTGCGGGCATCATCGGTTACCGCGCCCTCCGGCGGTCCCAACTGCCGCCGGCCGGCCGGCTCGGCATCTACGGCTTCGGCGGCTCGGCCCACCTCGCCGCCCAGATCGCCATGGCCGAAGGAGCCCGGGTACACGTGATGACCCGCGGGGCGGAAGCCCGCCAGCTCTCACTCGAACTGGGAGTGGCCAGTGCCCAGGGTGCCGACGACCCGCCTCCCGAGCTCCTCGACGCCGCCATCCTCTTCGCCCCGGTCGGCAACCTGGTGCTCCCGGCGCTCGAAGCCCTCGATCGCGGGGGAACCCTGGCCATTGCCGGCATCTACCTGTCGGACATCCCGACCCTCAACTACGAGCGGCATCTTTTCCAGGAGCGGTCGTTGCGCAGTGTCACGGCCAACACCCGGCATGACGGGAACGAATTCCTCGATATCGCCGCCCGCATCCCGGTGCGGGTCACGACGACCCCCTACGGGTTCGACCGGGCCGGTGCCGCCCTTGCCGACCTGGCCCACGGCCGGGTCAACGGCGCGGCAGTGCTGGTCAATTCGTCGGGCTGGTGAAAGCCTGACCGCCGTCGGGTCCGGCGCCGACGGTGGAGTCGTGTGGAGGACACAGACAGTTTTCACGGAGTTCATTTCAAAATTGCGTGACGTCCATCCGGCGTTTACCTGCGTGGATACCAAAGACGGGAGACGTCCCCAGAAAGGTAGCTATCCATGCGGACCATTGGCACACGGATCGGGGTCCTGACTGCGGCAGCTTGCGGAGCTGTCATGGCCACCGTCGTCCTGAACATCTCACCGGCCTCGGCCACCAGCCCGCCGACCATCTCCATCGACACGTTCACCGCTCCGACCGGCGCCTCCCTCGACTATCCCCAGGGGATTGCCGTTGACAACCACGGTGGTGTCGTTGTTTCCAACACGTTCGACAACGTGGTGGCCAGCATTGTCGGATCGCTCACCACCACCATTGCCGGCTCCTACGAGGCGATCGGAGAATCCGGGGACGGCGGTCCGGCCACCTCCGCCACCCTCGATTCGCCCGCCGGCCTGGCCGTCGACCGGGCGGGGGACGTCTTCATTGCCGACACCCAGGACAATGTGGTCCGGGAGATCACCCCCGACGGCACCCTCTCTCGGGTCGCCGGCGACGGAACCCCGGGCGATCGCGGCGCCGGTGGTCCGGCTCTCCACGCCGAGCTGGACAGCCCGCAAGCGGTTGCCGTCGACAAGCAGGGCGACCTCTTCATTGCCGACACCTACAACAATGTGGTGCGGGAAGTCAGCTCCCGGGGCCGCATCTCGACCTATGCCGGGAACGGCAACGCCGGGTACCGCGGCGATGGGGGCCCGGCCGTCCGGGCCGAACTGACTTCGCCTACCGGGCTGGCGGTCGACTCCCTCGGCAACCTGTACATCTCCGATGCCGGCAACAACGTCATCCGGAGGGTGGCAACCTCCGGAACCATCACCACCGTGGCCGGTGACTATGCCGCTGACCAGGCCAACGGCGGGGTGGGCGGCTTCAGCGGCGACAGGGGGCCGGCCACCGGCGCCCAGCTCAACAGCCCGCAGGGCGTGGCCGTCGACCAGGCCGGCGACCTCTACATCGCCGACACCTTCAACAACGCCATTCGAGAGGTGTCACCCAACGGGGTCATCACCACCTTGGTGAACACCGCCGGCAAGAAGGGGAGCAGCGGCAACGGTGGCGCCGCGACCGCCGCCGAGCTCAACTCCCCCGCCGCCGTGGCGGTGGACAACGGCACCGGCGACGTCTATATCGCCGACACCTCCAACAGCAAGATCCGAGTGGTTACCGGGCTGTCGGTCCCCGGATCCCCAGCCGGCGGGCCGGTGGCGCCGCGGATTCCACGCTGACGTTCACCACTGACCGGCTCCCGCCGCCGCCGGTTGGCCGCATCGATCGTCCTCACCGACCATCTATCGCATTTGCCCAGGTCCAAAGCACTGAAGACATGAACGAACCCAACGGAAAGGGAATTCCCGTGACTGAAGAAACCGCACCCCTCAAGACCCCCATCTCCCGCCGCCAGCTGTTGAAGGGAGGGGCCGCCACCGTCGCCGGGTTGGCGCTGGCCAACTACCTGCCGGCCAGCGTTCGCCGAGCCATGGCCGCCTCCGACCCAGCGGCCGGCTTCGCCCTCGGCGACGTGAAGCACATCGTCCTGTTGATGCAGGAGAACCGCAGCTTCGACCACTACTTCGGAACCCTCTCCGGCGTCCGTGGTTTCGGTGACCGGAAGGCGCTCAGGTTGCCCTCGGGAAGATCGGTGTTCCAGCAACCCGATCCGGACAACCCGGATGGGTACCTGCTGCCCTATCATCTCGACTCCGCCACTTCGGCAGCGCAGGCCATTCCCTCGCTGAGCCATCAATGGCAGATCCAGCACGCCACCTGGAACAGCG
>DASXFR010000027.1:0-10059 GCA_036489495.1 Acidimicrobiales bacterium
CCCCTGCCCTCACTCGACACCGCCGAGGGATTCGAACGCCATCGCGCCTGGGAGCAGACCATGTACGCCGATCGCTGGTCGGTCGTCAGCTGGCCGACCGAATACGGCGGGCGCGACGTCGGCATCATGGAGTGGCTCATATTCGAAGAGGAGTACTACCGGGCGGGCGCCCCCACCCGGGTCAGCCAGAACGGTGTCTTCCTGCTGGCCCCCACCATGCTCGAGTACGGGACCGCGGCCCAGAAGGAGCGCTTCCTGCCCCCGATGGCCTCGGGCCAGGAGATCTGGTGCCAGGGGTGGTCCGAGCCCGACGCCGGCAGCGACCTGGCTGGCATCCGCAGCCGGGCCGAACGGGCACCGGGCGACGATGGCTGGCTGCTCACCGGGCAGAAGACGTGGGCCTCCCGGGGCGCCTACGCCGAATGGTGCTTCGGTCTGTTCCGGACTGATCCGGAAGCCGAGCGCCACCGGGGCCTCACCTACTTCCTGTTGGCCACCGACTCCCCCGGGGTCACCGTCCGGTCGATTCCGCAGATCGACGGCGAGCCCGGGTTTGCCGAGATCTTCTTCGAGAGTGTCTTCGTTCCTGACGCACAGGTGCTCGGAGACGTCGGCCAGGGCTGGAGCGTGGCCATGGCCACCGCCGGTTCCGAGCGAGGGCTCAGCCTCCGCAGCCCGGCCCGGTACACCGAGGCGGCGTCCCGCCTGGTGTCGCTCTACGCCGCACAGCTCGACCGGGTTCCGGCCCGGGCGGCGCAGAACGCCGAGGCGGTGGCCCAGGCCTGGATGGACGCCGAGGCCTATCGGCTCAACACCTATTGGACGGCGTGCCGGGTGCTGGCCGGTGGCACCGTGGGCCCGGAAGCGAGTGCCAACAAGATCCACTGGTCGGAGACCGACCTGGCCATCCACCGGGCGGCGCTGGGATTGCTCGGACCTGAAGCTGAGCTGACCGGCGGACTTGGAGCCGCCGGCAACCCATGGCTCGATGGCTTCTTGTTCGCACTGGCCGGGCCGATTTACGCCGGCACCAACGAGATCCAACGCAACGTGGTGGCCGAGCGCCTGCTCGGGTTGCCACGGGGCTGACGGTCAGGACTTCCGATCGTGCGATTCGCCTTCACTGAGCAGCAGACCCAGTTCCGGGACGCGGTACGCCAGGTGCTCGACAAGGAGTGCACTCCCGACGATCTGCGGGCCGCTTTCGACGCTCCGCTCGCCCGCAGCCGGCGCTGGGCCACCCTGGCCGATATGGGGGTCACCGGACTGACGGTTCCCGAGGAGCACGGCGGCCTCGGTCTTCACCTGCTCGACCTGGTGCCACTGCTGGAGGAAGCCGGTCGGGCCGCGCTTCCCGAGCCGCTGATCGAGACCACCGGGTTGGCGGCCCCGCTGTTGGCGGCATTCCCGTCTGACCGCGTCACCGGTTGGTTGGAGGCTATGGCCGGCGGACAGATCACCGCGGCGGTGGCACCCGTCGACCCCGGGTGGTCGCCAGCACCGACGCCGGGTGGATCGGTGGTGCCGGCCGCCGACGGTGCCGACCTGTTCATCCTGCCCGCCGCCCTCGACCCCGACGGCCGAGCCTTCGAGCTCCACGCCATCCCCGTCGCCGACGTCACCGTCACCCCGGTGGCGTCCCTCGATCCCACCCGTCGTCTCGGCACGGTGGGCTGGGAGCCGTCGCCTACCACCCTCATCGCCTCCGGCGACCACGCCGAGTCTTCGCTCGCCGATCTGGCCAACCGGGCGGCGGTGGCCACCGCCGCCGAGCTGTTGGGTCTGGCCGACCGGATGATCACCATGGCGGCCGCTTATGCCAAGGATCGCCACCAATTCGGGAAGCCGATCGGCAGCTTCCAGGCGGTCAAGCACCTGTTGGCCGGGGCCCAGGTCAAGCTCGAGTTCGCCCGTCCGGCGGTCTATGCCGCCGCCTGGTCCCTCGGCGACCTGGAACTGAAGGGTTCGCCTCAGGGAGCCCGAAGCGCGTCGCTGGCCAAGGCCTGCGCATCGGAGGCCGCCACCGAGGCGGCCCGGGCTTCGCTCCAGGTCCACGGGGCCATCGGCTACACCTGGGAATGCGACCTCCACCTCTACCTGAAGCGGGCCTGGGCCCTGGCCGAGTCGTGGGGATCGGCCGCCGACCACCGGCGCCGCATCCTCTCGTCGCTGGTCGACGAGATACGCCCGATCCCAGGTTAGACCGGGCCGTCGGGGAACCCCGATTCCGCCAACCGCTTCAGGTTGGAGAAATCGGAGTCCACCTCGCGCTGGAGGGAGCGGCGGAGACCGCCGGTGCCGGGCAACGGGATGGCCTCCATGTGGAAGAACCGGGTGCGTTCACCCCCGCCTTCCGGAACCGCGGCCATCACCACCAGATACAGCCGGGCGCGGCCGCTCATCATGCAGAAGCCGTCTTCGATACGGACCCGGAAGCGAAGGGGGACCCCATGGCTGGTGGCGGTCATCCGCACCTGGGTGACCTCGCCTTGTTCCTCCCGATGGTGGATGACGACCTGATCGACCTGGTTATCGAATCGGGGTGTGAAATTCTCGAAGTCGATGGCGTGGGCCCACACGGCCTCATAGGGCGCCTCGATCACTCCGAGGTGGAACGCGGCGCTGGGAATGGTGGCGGCCAGTACCTTGGCCCGGCCGATCGGGTCGAGGACAGCCACCGGCCAATCGTTCCTACCGCTGGGCAGGTTCGGGTCGCTCATGGCTGCCACCTCCCCCGAAATGCGGCCCGGGCCCGGTGCGCCCGGGACTTGACCGTGCCGACCGGAACCTTCAGGGCCTCGGCCACCTCGGCTTCGCTCAGACCGTCCACGTCCCGGAGCACCAGGATCGCCCGCTGCTCGGGGGCGAGGGCGGCCAACGTGGCCCGGATGTCGAGGGATGTGGCGATGTCGGCGAGCGGCACCTCCGGGAGCGGCATGGTTTCCGGGTCCATGGCCACCGTGCGACCCCCGGCCACCCGGACTGACTCGCGCACCGCGATACGGCGGACCCAGCCTTTCAGCGCCGCCGGTTCGCGCAGGGAGTCGAGACTCTTGAGGACAGCAATGAACGTCTCTTGCACGGCATCATCTCCCCGGTCGAGGGCGATGGCTCCGCACACCCGGCCGACATAGGGCATCAGTTCGCGCACCAGCGCGTCCATCGCCTCGGGGTCGCCTCGCTGGGCGGCCCGAACCAGGTGCTCCATTCCTAGATTCCTAGCTCTTTCCCACCATGACAAGAGGGTGGAACTTCCGAGAAGGTTCCATCCTCTTATAGGTATGACACCAAACTCCACCCCCATCACCGTCGTCGGCGGAGGGCTCGCCGGTCTGGTCGCCGCCATCAGTTCGGCCGAGTCGGGCGCCTCGGTCGATCTCCATGAGGCCCACCGCCAGCTCGGCGGGCGGGCCCGCAGCTCACCGGCACCCTACGTGGCCAACCTCGGACCCCATGTGATCTACGACGACGGTCCGCTCTGGAGCTGGCTCGACGACCGGCAGCTGGTGGCGGGAGCCACCCGCACCTCCTATCGAGGTCTCTACCTTCGTCACCACGGTTCGCTCCATCGGGTCCCGCCGCCGGCCCTGCTCCGGGGCATCCAGCTGGTGCGCAGCCGTGACATCCCCGACGACATCTCCTTTTACGAATGGGCGGAAGGAAAGGCCGGGCCCAAAGTCGCCGAGATGCTGAGCCGGTTCACCGCGGTCGGCACCTTCACCCACGACCCGGGATCCCTGGCGGCGTCCTTCGCCGCCGGGGTAGCTCGGCGGGCCACCCAGGTCCCGGCCGCGGCTCGCTATGTCCCGGGGGGATGGTCGACTCTGGCCGATCGGCTGGGGCAACGGGCGGTCGAGGTGGGGGTTCGGGTCCACACCGGATCCCCGGTCACCGAGCTCTCCGGCACCGGCCCGGTGATCGTCGCCACCGAGTTGCCGGCCGCCCGGCGCCTGCTCGACGACGAGAAGTTGACCTGGCCCAGCGGCCGGATCGCATCGCTGGATCTCGGAATCGAGGCCCGTCGCGGGGATGCGTTCGTCATCTCCGATCTCGACGGCAGCGGCTGGGTCGAGTGCTTCAGCACTCCCGATCCCTCCCTGGCCCCGCCCGGCCACCGCCTGGTCCAGGTACAGGTCGGCCTGCACCCGGACGAATCGCTGTCCGACGGCGTGATCCGGGCCGAAGCCTTGTGTGACCTCGGGTATCCAGGTTGGCGGGATCGGGAGACCTGGCGACGCCGGTCGCTCCTCGACGGCCGTTCCGGTGCCCTCGACTATCCAGGTACTTCGTGGCGCGATCGGCCGGCCATCAACCGCGGCAACGATGTCTTCCTCTGCGGTGACTCGGTGGCCGCCCCCGGACTGCTGAGCGAAGTGTCGTGGTCCAGCGCCATCACCGCGGCGGAGGGCGCCCTCCGGGCGGTCGGAAAGGCAGTGGTCAGCCGCTAGCCGGGCAGCCGGGATTCAGGACGACCGGCCGTATGCATCCATCCCCTGCAAGCCCGATCATGCGGGCGGTCTGTCAAGTCCCCTCGCCCGCTCGGCATCGGCGCCGGGTTGCACCACGATCGATGTCGAAGGCAACCCTGTTCAGACCGGCACCCGAGCGAGCGCCGGGATGAGGCCACTCGGATCGTCGGCGCTCACAGAATCTCGGCCCCGAGGACCTCGTCGGCTAGCTCCCGCAACTGCTTCTTGGCCGCCTGCAGGGCCCGGCGTCCCTTGGACGTGGCCACATAGGAACGGCGGGCTCGCCCATCGACCACCTCGGGATGGGACGTGATCAGCCCTTCGGTTTCCATCTTGTGCAGAGTGGGATAGAGGGAGCCAGGACTGATCTTGTAACCGTGGTGGGCCAGCTCGGCTGCCATCCATGCGCCGTGCACCGCTCCGTGGGCGGCGTGATGAAGGATGTGCAATCGCACCGCGCCTCGCAGTAACTCTCGCATAATTTGGAATTTAGTCGATATCGAACTACGATATCTGATCTAGTAATCACCGTGGAGGAGGCCCTCGATGGCCACTGTCAGCGTCCGGTACATCGTCGACGATGTCGACATCGCGATGGCGTTCTACATCCAGCATCTCGGTTTCAAAGAGGAGATGCATCCAGCTCCCGCCTTCGCCATGCTCTCGCGGGGGGACCTACGCCTCTTGCTGAGCGCCGCGGGGGGAGGGGGCCCGGGTGGGGGTTCCCAGGCCATGCCCGATGGCCGGGTACCCGAGCCAGGTGGCTGGAACCGGTTCACCCTCGAGGTGAGCGACCTCACCCGCACCGTCGAGGTGCTGCGCGAAGCGGGTGCTCAGTTCCGCAACGAGATCGTTAAGGGTATTGGCGGAAACCAGATCTTGCTCGAGGACCCGTCAGGCAATCCCGTCGAACTGTTCGAACCGACTCTGCCCGAAGCCAAACTGTCGTCTGGGACCAACTGAGCTATCGATCGAATCGCAGCATGCGCGGGCAAGGCGCTCACCCCCCGATTGTCCCGGCCCCGACTCCAGCGTTACGTTCGTGGACGACTACTCCATTCCCAACGCACCCAGTCGGAAAGGCCACCTCGTATGGACGCAACCACCCTCATCAACTCCTTTCGGGTCGACGGCAAGGTCGCCGTCATCACCGGAGCCGGGAGCGGCATCGGGAAGGCCAGTGCCTTGGCCCTGGCCGGAGCCGGAGCCGCGGTGGTGTGCGCCGATATCTTCCCGGAGACCGCCGCCGCCACGGCCGACGAGATCGCCGCCGCCGGCGGGATCGCCGAGGGGGTCGGGCTCGACGTCTCCAATCGGATCGAGGTCGACGAACTGGCCAACCGGATCGCCGCGGAACGGGGCGGCATTCACATCTGGGCCAACATCGCCGGCATCATGGTGGAGGGACCGTTCCTCGACGCCCCCGAAGCCGACCTCGATCGCATCCTGGCCGTCAACCTCAAAGGGGTCTTCTTCGGGTGCCAGGCCGCCGGCCGGGTGATGGTGACCCAGCCGAAAGGCGGCAGCATCATCAACGCCTCCTCGGCGGCGGCCGACGCCCCGAGCCCGAACATCGTCAGCTACGCCATCTGCAAGGCCGGGGTGGTGCAGATGACCAAGTCGCTGGCCATCGAGATCGGGAAGAAGGGCGTGCGGGTCAACGCGGTGGCTCCCGGGTTCGTGCTCACCGGCATGACCGGGCGCTACTTCGTCCGTCCCGATGGCACCATCGACGAGGAGATGCAAGAGGCAGTGGTCGGCCCGATGCGGAAGCACACCCCGTTGCGCTCCATCGGTGAGCCCGAGGACATCGCCGCCGCCGTCCTCTACCTCGCCTCCGACGCCGCCCGCTTCATGACCGGCCAGGTGGTGCGACCCAACGGCGGGGTGGCGATGGTCTGATGGCAGCCTCCGATCCGACGGATCTGCCGGCTGGGCGATGTACCGGCATCACCATCTCCGGACACCATTCGCCGATGAATTGGATCCTGGTCTTCACCAAGCTCACCGTGGAGATCGACGGACACCCGGTGATCGGGTCGTGGCGGAAGCACTTCATCCCTACCGAACCCGGGGACCACCACATCGACGTGTACTTCAAGTACATCGGCCAGCCGCGGTGCGCCGAGGCGTCGGTGGACATCCGGGTGCAGGAAGCTGAGACGGTGGGACTCGCCTACCGGGCCCCCAACCTGATGACCGCCCCGGGGCGTCTCGAAGTGCGGATCTGACCTTTCTCATCGCTTCGGGACTCGGGCCGGTGATGCTCGACGGCCCCGGCTTGTAGATTTGCGCTACCGATAGGTAGGGCTGACGGAAGGGACGAGATGACGCGCTGGGGGCGACGGATCTGCACGATGGTGGTAGCCGGCCTGGCCGCGCTGGCCTCACCGGGTATTGCGGCGGCGGTCACGGCACCCACGTCGAAGGCCGCGGCTCCCAACTCCGCCTCGGCCCATTCACCGTTCCCGGTCCAGTACAGCGTGACCGCCGCCGGGCCCGAGGTGTTCTCCGATCCCACCGGAGCACCGGCCGGTGCCAACATCTGGTCGTGCAAACCCTCGTCCGTCCATCCCGATCCGGTCGTGCTGGTCCACGGGCTGGGGGCGACGATGGCCGAGAACTGGGCGACGTTCTCCCCGCTCCTGGCCGACAACGGGTATTGCGTGTACGCGCTCACCTACGGCCTCGACCCCGGCGAGGTGTACGTCGGCGGCTTGCAGGCGATGGAGACCAGCAGCCAGCAGTTGGCGACCTTCGTCGACCGGGTGCTGAAGAGTACCGGGGCGGCCAAGATCGACCTGGTCGGTCATTCGGAGGGAACGGTGATGCCCCAGTACTACCTCAAGTTCCGCGGCGGAGCCGCGAAGGTCAATCGGTATGTCGCCATCGCCCCGCTCTACCAGGGCACCAACCTCGACGGGGCCGGTGCCCTCATCGCCGCCCTCGAGGCCTCCTCCCCGAGTGGCGCGGCTCCGTTCGAAAGCCTGGTCGACGGCCTCTGCGGATCGTGCCAAGAATTCCTGACCGGCTCGCCCTACCTCCAACACCTCTACGCCGACGGGAACTACGCCGTCCCGGGCGTCGAGTACACCACCATCATGTCCCGCTATGACGAGCTGGTCTCGCCCTACACCTCGGGTGAGTTGCATGCTCCCAATGCCACCAACATCGTGGTGCAGGACCAGTGCGCCACCGATTTCTCCGAGCACCTCACCTTGGCCTTCGACCCGGTGGTGGCCCAGGACGTCCTCAATGCCCTCGACCCCGGCCAGAAGCAACCGGTCCCCTGCACGCTGGTCCTTCCCGCCATCGGCGCGCCATCATTCCCTTGACCGCCGGCTGATCCCGACCCGGTTGGCAATCTGACGCACCGTCAGAACGGGGATACACTCGGCCCATGGCCGACCTGCCGATGATCATCTCCGTCGACGACCATGTCGTCGAGCCCGCCAACGTCTGGATCGACCGCCTCCCCAAGAAGTACCACGACGTCGGCCCGCGGGTGGAGCGCGCCCCGATGGGGGAGATCACCTTCATCGGCGGGAAGCTCACCGTCAAACCCGGCTCGAAAGGCCTGCCCACCGACTGGTGGTACTACGAAGACCTCAAACGCCCGCTCCTGCGGGTCGACTCCGCCGTCGGTGTCCCTCGCGAGGAGGTCACCATGCGGGGCGTCACCTACGAGGACATGCGTCCCGGCTCCTACCTGGTGCCCCCCCGCCTGGAGGACATGGACGTCAACCATCTCGAGGCGTCCATCTGCTTCCCCACCTTTCCCCGGTTCTGCGGCCAGACCTTCACCGAGGCCAAGGACAAGGAGCTCGCCCTGCTGTGCGTCAAGGCCTACAACGACTGGATGGTCGACGAATGGTGCGGGCCCGAAGCCAAGGGTCGCCTCATCCCCCTCACCCTGATTCCCCTCTGGGACGCCGAGTTGGCCGCCGACGAGGTGCGCCGTAACGCCGATCGGGGCGTGCGGGCCGTCTGCTTCAGCGAGATCCCCCCGTTCCTCGGGCTGCCCTCCGTCCACGATCCCGATCACTATTGGGATCCGTTCTTCCGGGCCTGCGCGGAGACCGGCACCATCGTCAACATGCACATCGGCTCGTCGTCGAAGATGCCCTCCACCTCGGCGGACGCCCCGCCGGCGGTGGGCTCCACCCTCACCCACTCGAACGCCACCTACTCGATGGTCGACTTCATGTTCTCCGGGGTGCTGGTCCGGTTCCCCGACCTCAAACTCGCCTACGCCGAGGGCCAGATCGGCTGGATCCCCTACATCCTGGAGCGGGCCGACAACGTCTGGGAGGAGAACCGGGGCTGGGGTGGGGTGGCCGACATCGTCCCCGAACCGCCGTCCACCTACTTCCACCGCCAGATCTACGGCTGCTTCTTCGACGACGCCTTCGGGCTCAAGAACGTCGAATCGATCGGTGTCGACAACATCACCTACGAGTCGGACTATCCCCACTCGGACTCGACCTGGCCGAACACCCGCCAGATCGCCGAGAAGCAGATGAAGGACCTCACCGACGAGCAGCGCTACAAGATTGTCCGGGGCAACGCCATCAAGCTGTACGGCCTCGATTTCAAGTAACCGCCAGTGGACCTTCGTTACACCGAGGCCGAGCAAAAGTTCCGCGCCGGCCTGCGGGATTGGCTGACTGGCACCCTCCCCGGGCTGCCGCCCAAACCGTCGGCCAACGACTGGTCGGGCCGCCGGGCCTACGACACCCACTGGCAGCGCCTGCTCTTCGATGCCGGCTACGCCGGGGTGGACTGGCCGGTCGAAGGCGGGGGTCGCGGGTCGTCGCCGGTCGAGCAGCTGATCTTCAAAGAGGAGCTGGAGCGGGCCCACGCCCCCTACGTCGGGGTGAACTTCGTCGGACTCCTCCACGCCGGGCCGACGGTGATCGCCGAGGGCACCCCCGAGCAGCGGCAGCGGTACCTGCCGCCCATCCTCAAAGGCGATGAAGTCTGGTGCCAGGGGTTCTCCGAGCCCGACGCCGGCAGCGACCTCGCCTCCATGCGCACCCGGGCGGTCCGGGACGGCGACGAATACGTGGTCACCGGCTCGAAGATCTGGACCTCGTTCGCCAAGGTCGCCGACTACTGCGAGCTGCTGGTCCGCACCGGCGCCGACGACAGCCGGCACCGGGGCATCAGCTGGCTGATCCTGCCCATGGACTCTCCCGGCGTCGAGATCCGGCCGCTCACCACCATCGCCGGCTCGGCCGAGTTCGCCGAGCTGTTCCTCGATCAGGTGCGGATCCCGGTTGGCAACCGGGTGGGCGACGAGAGCGACGGCTGGCGGGTGACCATGGTCACCCTCAGTTTCGAACGCGGCACCGCCTTCGTGGGCGACCTGCTCGAAGCCGTCGAGTTGTTGACCGAGACGGTGGCGGTGGCCAAACGCACCGGGGCGTGGTCGGATCCCGGCGTCCGCCGCCAGGCCGGCCACCTCCGAGCCGAGCTGGACGGGCTGTGGGCGCTGACCAAGCGCAACGTGTCCCAGGCGGCTCGGACCGGCGTCCCCGGCATCGGCGGGACGGTGTTCAAGCTGGCTTACACCGAGACCCGACAGAAG
>DASXFR010000030.1:0-26443 GCA_036489495.1 Acidimicrobiales bacterium
CCGAAGAGGTCCCGGCGGTAGGACACCAGGGTGTTGCGGGCTCGTCCCCGTTCCACCGCCAGCCACGAGAGGTACTCCTCGGCCCCGTTGGAGAGGGGCTGGCTCACCGACCGGTGGCGAGGTGGCGCCGGGCCAGCACCACCCCGAGGATGGTGGCGGCGTCGGTGATGGTCCCGTCGTCCACCAACCCGTCGAACCGGTCGAGCGGGATCTTCTCCACCGTCATGAAGTGCTCTTCGATCCCCTGGGGGTCGTCGGCCACCTCGGTCAGGCCGGTGCCCAAGAAGATGGTGGTGACCTCGTCGCAGAACCCCGGGGTGTTCAGCGTCCGGGTGAGCAGCTTCAGCTGGCCGGCCCGATGGCCGATCTCCTCGGCCAGTTCCCGCTGGGCGGTGGTCTCGTGGGGTTCCCCGACCACGTCACAGGTCCCGGCCGGGATCTCGTAGAGCCACTGGTCCACCGCCGGTCGGTATTGGCGGACCAGCAGCACCGCACCGTCGTCGGTGACCGGGACCACCGCCACCGCCCCCGGATGGCGGACGATCTCCCGCTCGAACTCGGTGCCGTGAGGGTCGACGAAGTGGGCTCTGACCATGGAGACGAACCACGCCTGATGGATGAGGCTCTCGTCGATCTGGCGGAACCCGGGGTCGGCATTCGCCGGATCGGCCGTCTTCCCGGTCAACTGATGTCGATCAGACGCGGGTCGCGCCCTTCAGCTCGGACCAGCGATGCCGCCACCAGCTCCCGGAACAGCGGATGGGGCACGTCGGGGCGGCTCTTGAACTCCGGGTGGCCCTGGGTGCCCACCCAGAACGGATGGCCGGGCAGCTCGACGAACTCCACCAGCCGCCCGTCGGGGGACATCCCCGAGCACACCAGCCCGGCCGCCTCCAGGTGGGAGCGGAAACGGGGATTGACCTCGTAGCGGTGCCGGTGGCGCTCGGACACCATCTCGGTGCCGTAGGTGCGCGCCACCTGCGACCCCGGGGTCAGCTGGGCCCAGTAGGAGCCGAGCCGCATGGTGCCGCCCATGTCCACGATGTCATTCTGGTCGTCCATCAGGTCGATGACCGGATAGCGGGTGGTGGGGTCGAACTCCCGGGAGTTGGCGCCGTCCAGTCCGGCCAGGTGCCGGGCGGCCTCGATGACCATCACCTGGAGGCCGAGGCAGAGTCCGAGGAGGGGGATCTCGTGCTCGCGGGCGTAGCCGGCGGCGGCGATCTTCCCCTCCACCCCCCGTTCCCCGAATCCGCCGGGGATGACCAGGCCGTCGAAGTCGCGGAGTCCCTCAGTGCGCAACAGGTCGGGGACGTTGGCCGCCTGGATCCAGTTGATCTCCACCTTGGCCCCATGGTGGAAGCCGGCATGTCGGAGCGACTCCACCACCGACAGGTAGGCGTCGGGGAGGTCGATGTACTTGCCGATGATCCCGATCCGGACCGGCCGGGTGGAGGCATCCACCCGCTCGACCAGATGCTCCCATCCCGACAGGTCGATGGGATGGGTGAGCTCGTCGAACTGCAGGATCCGGAGGATGTAGCGGTCGAGCCCCTCCTCGTGGAGGACCAGCGGGATCTGGTAGATGCTGGCGGCGTCGACCGCCGACACCACGGCTTCGATGGGCACGTCGCAGAGCAGCGAGATCTTCCGCTTGAGGTCGTCGGAGATCATCCGGTCGGAGCGGCAGACGATGACGTCGGGCTGGATGCCCCGGCTGCGGAGCTCGGTCACCGAGTGCTGGGTGGGCTTGGTCTTCTGCTCCCCCGACGGGCCCAGGTACGGCACCAGGGTGAGGTGGACGTAGCAGACGTTCTCCCGTCCGACGTCGCGCCGGAACTGGCGGAGGGCCTCGAGGAACGGGACGATCTCGATGTCGCCGACGGTGCCGCCCACCTCAACGATCACCACGTCGACGTCGTCGGTGCCCAGCCGTTTGATCCGTTCCTTGATCTCGTCGGTGACGTGCGGGATGACCTGCACCGTCCGGCCCAGGTAGTCGCCCCGGCGCTCCTTGGCGATCACCGATGAGTAGATGCGGCCGGTGGTGGCGTTGGAGTCCTTGTGGAGGTTCTCGTCGATGAACCGCTCGTAGTGGCCGAGGTCGAGGTCGGTCTCGCCACCGTCCTCGGTGACGAACACCTCGCCGTGCTCGAACGGGTTCATGGTGCCGGGGTCGACGTTGATGTACGGATCCAGCTTGCACATGGTGACCCGCAACCCCCGGCACTTGAGCAGCCGGCCCAGCGACGAGGCGGTGAGCCCCTTGCCCAGTGACGACGACACGCCACCGGTGAAGAAGATGAACTTGGTGCCGTTGCCGCGGTGGGCGCCGGGCCTCAGGTGCTCGCCGGTCCGGGAGAACGCCGGCGGGGCGACACCGTCAGGAGTTTCGAGGGGTAGTGGGTCCGAGGCATCGTCTCCGGGATACTCCGTCGGACCTTGCGTGTCGGGCACCCGCAGACCTTACCGGAACCGCAATGGGAACCACGCGGACCCCCGGGCCGACCCGGCCTCAGCGATGGTTGGCGCTCCCGGGTCCGGGGAGGCGGGACAGCAGCTCGCGGGCATGGGTCCGGGCCGTCTGGCTGTCGGGGCTGCCGGAGAGCATCCGGCTCAGTTCCACCACCCGTTCCTCCTCCCCGAGCTCGGCCACCTCCGAGCGGGTGCGGCCTCCCTGCTCGG
Organism: Acidimicrobiales bacterium; assembly: GCA_036489495.1. GTDB lineage: Bacteria > Actinomycetota > Acidimicrobiia > Acidimicrobiales > RAAP-2 > DASZIT01. The sequence continues at coordinate 2,686 of DASXFR010000030.1, forward strand.
TCTTCAGCACCGCCAGCTGGTGGTCGGCCTGCGCCGCCACCTGGGCCAGGTGGGTGACCACCAGCACCTGGGACCGCCGGCCCAACGCCGCCAGCGCGGCGCCGACCGCGGTGGCCGCCGACCCGCCGACCCCGGCGTCGACCTCGTCGAAGACCAGGACCCCGGGGGCGTCGATGAGGGCCAACCGCACCGCCAGCATGGTCCGGGCCAGCTCGCCGCCCGACGCCACCTTGCTCAGCGGCAGCAGGGGCTCGCCGGGGTTGGCCCCCAGCCGGAAGCCGACCTGGTCGGCGGGTCCGTCCCCTTCCACCGCCACCTCGAATCGCGCCGACGGCATGGCCAGGGTGCGAAGGGTCGCCTGGATCTCCGCGGCCAGGGACGGCGCCACCGCCCGTCGCGCCTCGGCCACCCGGTCCTCTTCGGCTCGCAGCTGGTCACCGGCCACCGCCAGCTCGGCGTCGAGCTCCCGGGCCCGCGCCTCCCGGGTCTGGATGGCGGCCAGCTGTTTCCGGGCGTCGTCGGCGAAGGCCAGCACCTGTCCGAGGCTGGACCCGTACTTGCGCTGCAACTCGCGGAGCAGCTGGCGCCGATTCCGGATCTCCTCCAGCCGCACGGGATCGTCCTCCCAGGTGTCGACCACCGACCGCAGTTCCGAGGCGAGGTCCGACAGCTCGGCCATCGCCCCCCGCACCCGGCCGTCGAGGCCGGCCAACGCCGGGCGTCCGGCCAGCGCCCCCGAGGCTTCGGCCAGCCGGTCGAGCGCGCTCCCGGTGGTCCCCTCCGACAATGCCTCCACCGCGGCGGCGGCCGCCTCCCGGTGGGCGGCGGCTTCGGCCAACCGGTCCTCTTCGAGCTCGAGCCGGCCGTCCTCGTCCTCGTCCTCGATCCGGGCCGACTCGATCTCCTCGATCTGGTAGCGGAGGACATCCATCTCCCGCTCCCGGTGTTCGACCTCGCCGCCCAGCGAGGCGGACTCGTCGGCGAGCGCCCGCAGCCGGGACCGGGCCTCGGCCAACGTTGACCCATCGATCCGGCCGTAGTCGTCGAGTGCCCGCCGTTGGGCGGCGGTGTGGATCAGCGATCGGTGCTGATGCTGGCCGTGCAGCTCGACCAGGGCCGAGCCGGTGGTGGTGAGGGTGGCGACCGGCGCCATCCGGCCGTCGATCCAGGCCTTGGACCGCCCGCCGGCCATCACCGTGCGGCTGAGGATGATCTCGCCCCCGTCGGGGTCGTCGTCGAACAAGCTGGCGGCCGGCGGGTCAGCGGCACCCGCCTCCGCCCCGAACCGGCCTTCGACGGTGGCATCGTCGGCGCCGGCCCGCACCAGGGTCGGATCCGCCCGGCCCCCGAGCAGGAGGCTGAGGGCTTCGATGAGGAGCGTCTTGCCCGCCCCCGTCTCCCCGGTGAGGGCGGTCATCCCCGGGCGGAAGGTCACGGTGACGTCGTCGATGACGCCGAGATCCCGGACCCGCAATTCCTCGAGCATCCGGGGCACTCCGGCTCCTATCGGTCGGCCAGGTGGAACTTGGCCCGGAGGATGGCGTGGAAGTTGTTGGGGCCGAAGGTCACCATCCTGGCCGGCCGGTCACCTTCCCGATAGTGCACCGACGAGCCGGGCTCGAGGGTGGTCAGGGTCTCGCCGTCCACCACCAGGACCGCCGACCGGGGCTCAAGGATCTCCAGCTGCACCTGCTCGGAGGGGTCCAGCACCAGCGGCCGATCGAAGAGCATGTGGGGCGACACCGGGGTCAGGACCAGCGCCCGGAGCTGGGGCGACAGGATCGGTCCCCGGGCCGAGAGGTTGTAGGCGGTCGACCCGGTGGCGGTGGCCACCAGCAGGCCGTCACCGGCGTAGGTCACGAACGGGCGCCCGTCGATGGAGGCGCCGATCCGCACGGTGTGGCCGGGGACCGTCTTCTCGATGCTGGCCTCGTTGAGGGCCATCCGCTCCGGTCCGGGCCGGCCGTCGGCATCCTCCACCGCGACGAGGAGGGTCATCCGCTCCTCCACCCGGTGCTTCCCGGCCAGGAACCCTTCGAGCGCGGCTTCGAGGCCGGCCGGCTCCACCTGGGTGAGGAACCCGAGGCGGCCGAGGTTCACCCCGAGGACCGGCACCCCGGCGGCGGAGGCCGACTCGACGGCCCGGAGCAGGGTGCCGTCGCCGCCCAGGCTGACCAGGAGGTCGGCGCCGTCGACCGACACCGAACCGTCCGGCCGTTGGGCGGAGATGGCCTGGTGCCCGCGATCGGCCAGCCATTGGGTGGCCCGGGCCTCGAGGCCGGCCACCTCGTCGCGATCCGGGCGGGCGTAGAACGCCACCAGGCTCATGGCGGGTCTCCGGTTGCTGCCGACCGGTGGGCCTCGGCCACCGCCACGTCCAGCATCGACTCGATGTCGGGGCGGGAGGCCAGGACCGTCCCGGTCGGGTGGGCGACGGCGTGGAGGAGGAATTCGATGTTGCCGGCCTGTCCGGTAATTGGCGAGGGCATGGCCCCCATGATGGCTGCTCCGGAGGCGGTGAGCGCGCTTGCCACCTCCCCGAGGGTCCGGCGGTGGATGTCCGGGTCCCGGATGATGCCTTTTCCCTGGGAGGCTTCGACCCGGCCCGCTTCGAACTGGGGTTTGGCCAGCACCACCACCGCCGCCCCGGGCCCGGCGAGTTCGCCGGTCAGCCACGGGATGGTCCGGGCCAGGGAGATAAAGGAGAGGTCGGCGGTGACCACGCCGACGGGGGTGCCGCCGACCGTCGCCAGGGTCACGTCCCGGATGTCCTGCTGTTCGAGGTTGGTGACCCGGGGGTCCCGCCGGAGCCGGTCATGGAGCTGGCCCCGGCCGACATCGATGGCCACCACCGAGGCGGCTCCCGCCTGCAGCAGACAGTCGGTGAACCCACCGGTGGACGCCCCGGCGTCCAGCGCCCGGGTGCCGGCCACGTCGATGGCGAACCGGTCGAGGGCGGCTCGGAGTTTTCCCCCGCCTCGGCTCACGTAGCGCGGTGCGGGTCCGACCACCTCGACGGGCTCCCCCGCCGCCACCAGCCGGGCCGGCTTGTCCGCCTGGGTGCCGGAAACCAGCACCAAGCCCTGTTCGATCAGGCCGGCCGCCTGCTGGCGGCTCTCGGCCAGACCTCGATCCACCAGCGCCCGGTCCAGGCGCTTTCGCCCGACTGGGCTCAGGCGGACGCCCCGTTGCCGGCCGACTTGCTGGCGGTGGCCTTTTTGGCCGGGGCCTTTTTCTTGGCCGGGGCTTTCTTGGCGGCCGACTTCTTGGCCGGGGCCTTCTTCTTGGCCGCGGCCTTCTTGGCCGGACCCGAGGTCGGCTTCCCCGAGCGGGACAACAACGCCGCCACCTGCTTGGCCAGATCCTCGATGTTGCTGATCCCCAGGGAGTGCAGCTGGTTGCCGACCTCGTCCCGCACCACCGAGAGCAACGACTCGCTGCTCTTGCGGCTGCGGTCGATCAATTCCTCCACCTTGGCCTGGGCTTCCTTACGCTGTACCTCGCCACTCTTGACGAGCTCTTGGACAAGCTCCTCGGCTCGGGACCGGGTCATCTGGGTGAACGCGATGCCCGCATCGAGGTACCGTTGGTATGCGTCTCGTTTGCTCATGACGGTATTGTACATAGGGTGCTAGCTAGTAGCAAGCACCCCTGCTCACAGGGCCTGTTTGCGCCGATGGGCTGTCAAGTCAGGGCGGCGTCGACCAGTTCGACGAAGTCGGAGGTCCGCACCGAGACGGGAACGGTGTCGACGGCGGTTCCCGGCCGGGTGACCCCGGAATCGACCAGGGCGAACGGGATGTCCAGCCGTTCGGCCAGCCGTCCGTCGGTGCCCGGCTGGTCGCCGACCGCCAGCGCCGGTCGGCCCCCGACCCCGATGCCGAACTTGTCCCGGATGAGATCGGCCATCGGTTGGTGGGGCTTCCCGGCGATCTCCGGGGTGATCCCCGAGGCGGTGGCCACCGCGGCCAGCAGCGCCCCGGACCCGGCCACCAGACCCTGGGGTGTCGGGTGGGTGGGATCTTCGTTGGTACCGATCAGTCGCCCGCAGTCGCGGGCGACGGCGGCGGCCGCCGACAAGCTGTCGAAATCGAACGAGTGGGTCCATCCGACCACTGCGGCCGCGAACGGGCCGTCCCCGCCGACCTTCACCCCGCGTGTGGACAGCGATTCGAGCACGCCCCCTTCGGCCAGCACGTAGGCGGTGTCGCCGGGTTGGAGCAACGAGGCGGTGGCGTCGGCCGAGGAGGCCAGCTGGTCGGGTTCGGCGCCGATGCCGATCCGGGCCAGGCGATCGAGCAGCCCCTGGGTGGTGAAGGCGGAATTGTTGGTGGCATAGACCACGGTGATCCCGGCCCGGCCGAGCCGGTCCACCGCGCCGGCCACGTCGCCGATGGGTTCACCGGTGATCCAGATGACTCCGTCGAGGTCGACGATCCACACCGACCCCGGGACCGTCACCGACGCCAACACCGATCGGGTGGCCCCGATCGACGTCATCCCGGCGGCGTGTCGGTGGGCCCACCGGTATCCGACAGCATCTTTTCCTTTGACTTGGTGCGGCGGGTGGAGGTGGCCAACTGGTCGGCCGACTCCAGGGCCCGGGCGATGAGCCCACTGAGTCGGCTGGCCTGATCCCCGCCGGACGGATTGGCATCGGCGTCGTCGGCGGGACCGACGGCGGGAGCCGCAACCGTCGGGGCGGCGTCCGCCGACGGCATCGGCCGGACGGTGAGGTCGGCGATCTTGGCGCCGGTCAGTCGGGCGGCGCGTTCCCAGTAGGAGCGGAACATGCCGATGTCGAAGGCGCCGTCGCGGACCTTGGCCTGGTCGAGGAGACGGGCGGGGGGATTCTTCAGGTCCCGCACCACTCCCAGGCAGGCGAGGCCGCGCAGCACGTACCAGGTCGGGTCGATCTCCCACCACCGGAACCCCTGGCGAACCGAGGCCGGGAGGTAGTGATGGTTGTTGTGCCAGCCCTCGCCGCCGGTGACCAGGGCCACGATCAACGAGTTGCGACTGGTGTCGGGGGTGGCGTACCGCCGACGGCCGACCAGGTGAGCCATCGAGTTGACCAGAAACGTTCCGTGCCAGAGGAGCACCGTCGACAGGAAGAAGCCGATCAGCAGTCCGCCCCATCCGCCGATCAGCAGGCAGCCGATAGCCAGGAGCCAGGGGCCGATCCAGGACGTCCGCTCCACGAAGCGAAGCTCGGGAAAGGCGGCAAAGTCCTTGATGTTCGAGAGGTCGGCGGCCTTGTACTTGGTGGAGAGGATCCACCCCACGTGGCTCCACCAGAATCCGTCCCGGGGTGAATGCACGTCGTCGTCGAGGTCGGTGTAGCGATGATGGACCCGGTGATGGCTGGCCCACCACAACGGTCCCTTCTGAATCGCGGTGGTCCCGCCGACTGCCATCAGCAACTGGAAGAACCGGTTCATCTTGAAGCTGCGATGGGAGAAGTACCGGTGGTACCCGGCGGTGATGCAGAACATCCGAACGACGTACAGCAAACCGCAGAGGGCCCAGTCCTTCCAGGTCACTGTCACGAAGACGGCGGCCAACGGTGCGACGTGCACGGCGAGAAACGGGACGGACGACACCCAGTCGATGCGATCGTCAGCCTTGGCCGCGGGCTCGGGGGTCGGTCCGGTCGTCGGCTCGGTCTGGAGGGAGGTCATTGAATCGGGATCAGATCCGGGTGGGACCCGGTTGGATAGTAGTCGAGGTCCCCGACCCCAGACAGGGAATCGGGACGGGTCCTCGAGGTCGGGTCCGGCTCAACCATCGACATACAGGTTCCCGTCAGTGCCGAGTTGCACGGAGATGACCCGGAGGCCCCGGCTGGCCGGACCCTCCTCGACGGCGCCGGTCTGGGCATTGAACTCGGATCCGTGACAGGGACAGGCGATGATCTTGGCCCCGCGCTGGTAGCCGACCGTGCAGCCGGCGTGCGGGCAGACCGCATCGAAGGCCACGAAATGGCCGGAGGTTCCCTGAATGACCAACCCGGGATCACCGGTGGAGGGATCGCTGAAGGTGGCCGATCCTCCGACCGGGACCACTGTCGCCGATCCCAGCTTCTTACCCGGCGGGATGGAGGTGGCCGCCGCCGCCGTTGTCGAGGTGGAGGCCGAGTCGGGGGCGGTGGTCGAGGGTGGCGAAGTGGTCGGGGTCGTCGATCCCGACCCGAAGGCGGCCGCGGTCGGCGAGGAGTCCGAGCCGCCGATCAGGCGTCCGAGGAGAGCGGTCACTCCCCCACCCAGGACGGCCATGGCGGCCACCAATCCGGCCGCCGCGCCTTTGGACACCAATTGGCGCCGCGACACCGATGGCCCCACTGTCGAGCCGGCGGGCATGCCCCGGGTGAGGAACCAGGTGTCGAGGGCCGGGGCGCCGCCGGCTCCGGCCACCAGCAACGGCATCCAGGCGAACAGGAAGACGATGTCAGAGCCGGTGAAGTACGGGGAGGAATGAAAACTGACGGTGAGGAACAGCCCGAGGGAGATGGCCATCCCTCCCGCTGCCGCCACCCGTGACCACAGGCCGACCAGGGTGCCCAACCCGACGGCCAGCTCCCCGACCGCCATCACCACCCCGACGGCGGTGGAGACATGGAGCAACCCGGCCACCACCGGGTGGATCGGGCTGGTGCGGGCGGCGCCGGCCAGCTGGGCGTGGATGGAGATGGGCCCGGATCCGGTGAGGAAGGCCGGATTGGCCAGCTTCTGGAGGCCGGCATAGACGAAGGTGACGCCGAGGAAGAGACGGAGCGGGAGGAGCGGCCAGCCCGGAGCCGTGGGCCAGACCGTCCAAGCCTTCGTCCCGTCGGTATCGGCAGTGCTGGCCGGGGAGGGTCGGCGGGTGCCAGCCGCGTTCACCGGCGTCCTCGCATCATCGGCAGGCTACCGGTCGCCTCCGCGTAATTGGGGTCGCCCGGTTGGTGACCGGCGAGGTCGAGGGCATACCATGGCGCCATGGATCAGACCGCGATCGCCACGCCCCGGCGATCGCCGGCGCCGCGGTCTGGCCCGGACATGGCCATGCGGCACCTGCTCCGGATCCCCGACGAACAGCCGGCCATCCGGGAATCAGAGACCCACCGGATCTTCAGTGCCTCCATCTTCCTGTCCGCCCTGCGGTGCCTGCTGAGCTACATCGTGCTGCCGATCGTGCTGCCCGCCGTCGGCGTGGCCAGCAGCGTGGGACCGGCGATCGGCATCCCGGTCGGCCTGGTCGCCCTGGTGTTCGACTATCTCGGTGTCCGGCGCTTCTGGTTGGCCAACCACCACCAGCGATGGATGTTCTCCGCCATCTACGCGGCGGTCGGCGGCATGGTGTTGGCGCTGGTGATCATCGACGTAGTCCACCTGTTCAACTGATCGACGAGTCGACCTGACCTGATGGGCATCGAACAGCTAAAGGGGGGTGTTGCCCTCGTCACCGGGGGCAGCAACGGGATCGGGGCGGCGGTCGCCGAACGATTGCGGGCTTCCGGGGCCAATGTCGTCCTGGCCGATATCGATGAAGCTGCCGGCAGGGACGTTGCCGCCGGGATGGGGGCGAACTTCGTCCGCTGCGACGTACGCCAACCGGACGACCTGGTCGCCGCGGTGGACGCCGCAGTCTCGACCCATGGTCGCCTCGATCTCGTCCACCTCAACGCCGGAGTCACCACCGGATGCGGCGTGGGTGATGACTTCGATGTCGAGCTCTACCGCCGGGCCATGGCCATCAATCTCGACGGCGTGGTCTATGGCATCCACGCCGCCCTGCCGGTGATGCTGGCGGCCGGCGGCGGTCAAATCATCGCCACCGCCAGCATGGCGGGAATCGTGGCGCCACCCCTGGACCCGGTCTACGTAGCCAACAAGCACGCGGTGGTCGGTTTGGTGCGATCGCTGGCCGCCGAGTACCAGGCCCAAGGCATCGCCATCAATGCGCTCTGCCCCTCGTTCGCCGACACTGACATCATCGAGGGCATCCGTTCCTACCTCCAAGAGACCCACTTCCCCATCCTGGAGGTCAGCGATGTCGTCGATGCCTTCTTCTCGATCATCGCCGCCGGCCGCACCGGCGAGTGCTGGTACGTGGTCCCCGGACGCGACAGCGAACCGTTCCGGTTCCGCAATGCGCCCGGCCCTCGGTCGGGCTAGCTCCCGGTTCGATCCGCTCCAGATGTATATACCTTGACAGGAATATACGTCTAGAGGCATAATCAAGCTGTGCCGCCCGATGCTGCCCTCGAGGTGTTATCCGAACCGAGTCGCCGGCAGATCCTCGATCTGCTCCGTAATGGCGAGCGATCGGTAGGTGAGTTGGTCGACGGTGTGCAACTCAGCCAACCCGCGGTGTCCAAGCATCTTCGGGTCCTCCGCGATTCCGGTCTGGTCAACGTGCGGGTCGACGCCCAGCGGCGACTGTACCGGATCCGACCCGAGCCGCTGATCGAACTCGATGCCTGGCTGGCCACCTACCGCCGGCTGTGGGACGACAGCCTCGACCGGCTCGAACGTCATCTCAATAAGAAGCCATCTCGAAAGAAGGAGCGACCATGACCCACGCCAGCCTCGATACCAACGGAACCCGACCCGTCATCCGATTCGAACGCCTACTCCCCCACCCACCCGAGGTGGTCTGGCGATCGCTCACCGACCGGGACGAGCTCCGCGGATGGTTCCCGACCGACATACTCACCGATGAGTGGACGGTGGGTGCCATCCTCACCTTCGTGTTCCGGGAGAACGAGGCACCGTCATTCACCGGCACCGTGCTCGAGCTCGAGGAGCCTCGCCTCCTGGCCTACACCTGGGGAGAGGAGATGCTCCGATTCGTGCTCACTCCCCAGCCTGACGGCGGTACCCGGTTGGTGCTGACCGATGAACTCGACCGAGGCATCGCCGCCCGGAATGCCGCCGGCTGGGAGGCCTGCCTGGCGGAGCTGGCCGGAGAGAGCGCCGACGGAGAATGGAAGCCAAGATTCGATCGGTACGCGGTGGCGTTCGAGCCCACCCTCGGACCCCAGGAGGGCCCGCCGCGCGGATTCGAACACGCCGACTGACCCGTTCCCTCGTTGTCTTCCGACGTGTCGTTGGAGATGACAAATGTTTCGCCGACGCGTCGTTCGGGTACAACGACTGACTGACAGTTGCCCGCGGTTTGGGAGACCACCGTTGGTCGCTGTGGACAATTCACGGCCACGTAACAGCCATGTAACTTTTGCATGACACTTACGTGACGAACGCTGCTAGGTTCGGTTTCAGTGCACGAATTTACGACTGCATCAACAGGGGCGGTTCGAAACAGAGACCACCGCGGTCGTTCCTCTGACCTCGTCGCGCCGGTGCAATTCCGGTCCATTGGGGCATGCAGGTCCTGCACACCTGAAACCGGCTGAAACATCAGTGGTCGGCACCTTGATGCCGGCCACCCAACGAGGAGGGGTCCGTCTATGGGACGTTCGAAGCGCAGGATGATGATGGTGGCGATCGCGACCAGTTTGGGCTTGTTGGCCGCCGCCTGCAGTAGCTCGACTCCGTCGACCACGGGATCGACCTCGGCGGGCGGAGCCCTCCCCAACCAGCGCTCGGCGGCCAACTCCTCGGGCACCCCGGTGCAAGGCGGCACCCTGACCATGCTCGGCACCGGCGACGTGGACTTCATGGACCCCAACGTCAGTTACTACGCCGTCGGTTACCTGGGACTCCGGATGTGGAGCCGAAACCTGTACTCCTACCCGGCGGTTGAGGGCCAGACCACCACGCCGGTGCCGGACCTGGCCACCGCGTTGCCGACCATCACCAACGGTGGCTTGACCTATTCGATCACCATCCGAAACGGCGCGATGTGGAACACCAGCCCGCCCCGCCAGGTGACCGCGGCCGACGCGGTGCTGGGGGTGAAGCGGACCTGCAACCCGACCCAACCGTTCGGTGGCCAGCCCGACTTCAGCAACCTGATCGCCGGCTACGCCGCGTTCTGCACCGGGTTTTCCAACGTCTCGGCTACTGATCCGGCCGCGCAGAAGGCCTATATCGACGCCAACAACATCTCCGGTGCCACCGTCGACCCGAACAACCCGCAGACCATTGTCTTCACATTGACCCAGCCGACTTCGTACTTCACCAATATCCTGGGCCTCAGCGCTTTCAACCCGGTGCCGGTCGAGTTCCTGAACTACCTCCCCGGGAGCAACGACCTGGCCCAGCACACCATTTCTGATGGTCCGTACGAGGTCCAGAGCTACGACCCGGGGAAGACGATCGACTTCGTCCGCAACCCGTCCTGGAAGGCGAGCAGCGATCCGATCCGGAAGGCGTACGTCAATCAGATCGACGTGAACGAGACGGGCACCCAGGCATCGATTCAACAGCAGATCCTCACCAACTCGCCCCAAGCGGACATGGAGTGGGACAGCTACGTTCCCCCCAATGACATTCCGGCCCTGTTGGCGGCCAACGACCCGAGGTTGAGCCTGGAGTCGGAATTCGCTACCAACCCCTACGTCATCTTCAACACCCAATCCCCCAACAATGGTGGCGCTTTGGGCAAGTTGGCAGTCCGGCAGGCGCTCGAATACGGCCTCAACCGCACCAACCTCGTCCAGGATGCCGGTGGGCCGAAAGTCTCGCCGCCGCTGACCCAGATCCTCCCACCCGGGATCACCGGGTCGGCTCCGAGCTACAACACCTACTCGTACGACCCGGCCAAGGCGAAGCAGCTGCTGGCCTCGGCCGGCTACCCGAACGGGCTCACCCTCAAGTTCCTGTACCGGCCGGCATCCGCACTCAGCGCCAGCATGTTCCAGACCATCCAGGCGGACTTGGGCAAGATCGGCATCACCGTGACCGGAGTCGGGGTGCCCAACGCCGACTTCTACACCAAGTACCTCGAGAAGCCGAACACCGCACAAACCGGGGTCTGGGATGTGTCTCTGGCCGGATGGTCACCGGACTGGTACGGCAACGCCGCCGCATCGTTCTTCCCGCCGCTGTTCGACGGGCGGATCCTCCCCCCGACGTCGTCCAACTTCGGGCTGTTCAACGACCCGACCCTCAACCCGATCATCGATCAGGCATTGAAGGCCCCGACCGAAGCTGCGGCCGGCGCCCTCTGGCACCAGGCGGACGTCGAGACGATGAAGGACGCCGCGATCTTCCCTATCACCACCCCCAACCAGCCGGAGATCCACGGCTCCCAGGTCCACAACGCCATCTACATGGCTATCTATGAGCAGAGCGACCCGACCAACGTCTGGCTCAGCAAATAACTAGCCATTAGGTCAGGGTTCACCACCCGGCCGCGCTTCTCGCGTTAGCTTCGGGGAGCCGGTCGGGGGGAACGTACGGCTGTAGCGGGCATGTCAGGGAGGAGGGAGATTGGCGCTACTGGATGTGGGCGATCTCCATGTCTCCTTTCCGACCCCGGATGGGGTGGTGCAAGCAGTTCGCGGACTGTCATTCGCAGTGGAGACCGGCAAGACGCTGGGGATCGTCGGCGAATCAGGGTCCGGCAAGAGCGTCGCCACTCAGACCATCATGGGGCTGACCCGGGGAGCCCGGGTCAGCGGTCAGGCGATGTTCGAGGGCAGGGACCTGTTGGCCATGGACCAGAAGGCCTTTCGCTCGGTGCGGGGCGACGAGGTCGGCATGATCTTCCAGGACCCGTTGTCGAGCCTTCATCCCTATTACCGGGTGGGCTGGCAGATCGTCGAGATGATCCGGAACAACCATAAGGACATCTCCAAGGCCAAGGCCAGGGCGCGTGCCGTGGAGCTTCTCGGCCTGGTCGGCATTCCCCAACCGGAACGACGGGTCGACGACTTCCCCCACCAGTTCTCCGGCGGCATGCGCCAGCGGGCGATGATCGCCATGGCGATGTCGCTCAATCCCAAGCTGCTCATCGCCGACGAGCCGACCACCGCGCTGGATGTCACTGTGCAGGCCCAGGTGCTCCAGGTGATGCGCCGACTCCAGGATGAGTTCGGGACGGCCATCATTCTCATCACCCACGACCTCGGGGTGGTGGCGGAGGTCGCCGACGACGTGGTGGTGATGTACGCCGGGTCGGCGATGGAGAAGGCCGACCGCTATGAGATCTTCGGGGCCAGTCACCACCCCTACACCGAGGGGCTACTGCAGTCACTCCCGGCCTACGGCGGGGTGCGGGAGCGGTTGCACCCCATCCCCGGCCAGCCGCCCAGCCTGATCAACCTTCCGGGCGGCTGCCCCTTCCATCCCCGCTGCCCCTACGTGATGGATCGATGCCGGGTCGAGGAGCCACCGCTGTTCGAGGTCGGGGGAAATCCGACCCACACCTCGGCCTGCTGGCTCACTGTCGACCTGGTGGAGCGCACGGCGCTGCGGACCAAGGTGGTGGGCGAGGAATTGCCCACCCCGAGCCGGCCATGACCGTCGGGTTGCCGGATGAGCCGGCTGCCGCTTCCTCCGGCGATGCCCTGGTCAGGGTCAAGGGCCTGAAGAAGTACTTTCCGGTGCAGTCCACCTCCGCCTTTCGACGAACCCATGAGGAGGTCCACGCGGTCGACAGGGTGGACCTGGAGGTCTTCCGGGGGGAGACCCTGGGTCTGGTCGGCGAGACGGGATGTGGGAAGTCGACGCTGGCCCGTTGCATCGCCCGGCTCTTGGATCTGTCCGCCGGCGAGGTCGACTTCGACGGCCAGAACATCAGCCGCCTGTCGGCTCGGCAGATGCGACCGCTCCGACGGGAGATGCAGATCATCTTCCAGGATCCCTACGGGTCACTCAATCCCCGCCGGCGGGTGGGCTCGATCATCGGAGACCCCTTCGCCCTTCACGGCATCGCCGACGGCGCCGACCGGAAGAAGCGGGTCCAAGAGGTGATGGAGTTGGTGGGGCTGAAACCGGAGCACTTCAACCGGTTCCCGGCCGAGTTCTCCGGTGGCCAGCGGCAGCGGATCGGGGTGGCCCGGGCCCTGGCCCTCCGGCCGAAGCTCATCATCTGCGACGAGCCGGTCTCCGCCCTCGACGTGTCGATCCAGGCCCAGATCATCAACCTGCTGGCTGACCTCCAGTCCGAGTTCAACCTGACCTATATCTTCATCGCCCACGACCTGTCGGTGGTCCGCCACGTGAGCGACCGGGTGGCGGTGATGTACCTGGGGAAGATCGTGGAGCTGGCCCCGGTGGAGGACGTCTATCAGGTGCCCCGGCATCCTTACACGAATGCCCTGCTGTCGGCGGTGCCGATGCCGGACCCCAACCAGAAGGTGGGCAGCCACCAGATCATCCTGAGCGGCGACGTGCCCTCGCCGATCAACCCTCCGTCCGGCTGCCGGTTCCACCCCCGGTGCCCGAAGGCCCAGGCGAAGTGCTCCGTGGACGACCCGGCCCTGATCCCGGTGCTGGGTGACCCGCCGGACCACGTCACCGCCTGCCACTTCCCCGTCGAGGTGGGAGAGGTCATGGAGTCTGCCCCGGGCGTCATTGCCGGCGAAGGAGCCCAAGCCCCATGACCGAGAGGAACCGGACGTGTCCATGAGTCCCGGCGACAGCGTCGCCATCGAGGAAGCCGCGGTGGCGGGAGACGCACCCCCACCCGAGGGGGCCGCCGCCAGCATCATCGAGGGCCGGAGTCCGTGGCGGCTGGCCTACGAGCGACTCCGGCGGGACCGGGCCTCGCTGATCGCCCTGGCGGTGGTGGTGCTGGTCATCCTGGTGGCGATCTTCGCGCCAGTCATCGCCGCCCTTACCGGACACGGGGTCTACGAGCAGTTCCGTAGCACCGGGCTGACCCCGGACGGTCTGCCGGTGGGTCCCAACAGCCAATTCCTCCTGGGTACCGACGACCAGGGCCGGGACATCCTGGTGCGCATCGCTTACGGCGCCCGAATCTCGCTGATCGTCGGGGTGGTGGCCACCGTGGCCGAAGTCGTCCTCGGCACCGTGCTCGGGCTGGCCGCCGGCTATTTCGGCAAGGTGGTCGACACGATCATCGCCCGGATCATCGACATCGTGCTGTCGATCCCGTTCCTGTTGTTCGCCATCTCCCTGGTGTCGATCAGCCACCCGAGCCTGACCATCGTGATCGTGGTCATCGCGGTGTTCGGGTGGGCGGCGGTCGCCCGGGTGGTGCGCGGCCAGGTGCTGTCGTTACGGGAGAAGGAATACATCGAGGCGGCCCGGGCATTGGGGGCCGGCCCCTGGCGGATCATGTTCATCGACATCCTGCCCAACATCGTCGCCCCGATCATCGTCTACGCCACCCTGCTGATCCCGGTGACCATCGTCATCGAGGCCTCGCTTTCATATCTGGGCGTTGGGGTGCCTCCGCCGACCGCCGACTGGGGGACGATGATCTCCGGGGCCCAGCAGATCTACCAGCAGGCCTGGTGGTACCTGCTCTTCCCCAGCCTCGCCCTGCTGATTACCACCGTGGCCTTCAATATCTTCGGTGACGGGCTGCGCGACGCCCTCGATCCCCGAGCCGAGCAACTCTACAAGTAGGAGCAGTCGTGGTCCGTTTCCTCATCCGACGTGTGCTGCTCGGAGTCTTCGTGATGCTCGTGGTCACCGTCGTGGTCTTCCTCATCTTCTACGTGGGTCCCGGGCGCGCCAACGTGGCCCAAACCCTGGCCGGGCGGCAGGCCAACGCGAAAACGGTGGCCGAGATTTCTCACCGGCTGTTGCTCGACCGACCCCTGACCACCCAGTACTGGCACTTCCTTGACGGGTTGCTCCACGGCAACCTGGGCTACTCCTATTACCACGGACAGGCGGTCACCACTGTTCTCAAAGAGGCCTACCCGATCACCCTGTCGCTGGCCCTGGGTGCGGCAGTCATCTGGTTGATCATCGGGGTCCTCTCCGGCGTCCTTTCGGCGGTGCGCAGCCGCTCCATCTGGGATCGGATCGTCACCGTGCTGGCGCTGTTCTTCTACTCGATGCCCTCGTTCGTACTCGGCCTGCTCCTGCTTTACGTCTTCTACTACCAGTTCGCCCTGCACGGGATCCACCTGTTCCCCGGGGCCGGGTATACCTACCTGACCGCCAACCCGTTGAAATGGTTCGAGGGACTGGTGCTTCCGTGGATCACCCTGTCGCTGGTGTCAGCCGCCGCCTACACCCGACTCACCCGAGGCTCGATGCTCGACGTGCTGAGCGAGGACTACGTCCGGACCGCCCGTTCCAAGGGCCTGTCCGAAACCCGGGTGATCTACAAGCATGCGCTCCGCTCTGCCCTCACCCCGGTCGTTAGCCAGTTCGGTATCGACCTGGGCGTGCTGGCCGGCGGGGCGGTGGTGACCGAGACAGTGTTCGGGATGCCGGGCCTCGGCTACACCGCGGTCCAGGCCATCAACAACCAGGATCTGCCGGTGATCATCGGCATCGTGATCGTGGCCTCGGCATCGGTGGTGGTGGCCAACATCTTCGTGGACATCTTCTACGCAGTGCTGGATCCGAGAGTCCGCTTGCACTGAATCGCACCCTCCCGGCCCCGATGGGCGGAAGGTCGGAACGACTCCGGGCTAGGTCGTCGACGGTACCGTCACGTCGGCCAACAGCTCGACCGAGCGCAACCGGGCTTCGACCGACGATGCCAGGTGGGCGACGATCAGCTCATCGGCATCCGCGTGCCCGGCGAACTCGTCCAGATACCCCCGGACGGTGGCTGGGGTTCCCACCGCCGAGTACCTCATCATCTGGGCGAGGTGCTGACCCTGAGGTGACTCGAGGATGGCATCCGCTTCCTCGTCGGTGTAGTGGCGATGACGTCCAAGCAGGCGGGCCACCCGCTGGCGCCGGGACACCCGGTACTGCTCCTGGGCGTCGTCTTCGGATTCGGCCACGATGGCGTTGACGCCGGCAATGACGTAGGGCCGGTCGAGCTGCTCCGAGGGTTGGAACTCGCGGCGGTAGACCTCCACCGCGCTCTGGAGAGCGTCGGGGGCGAAATGCGACGCGAACGAGTACGGCAGTCCGAGGGCGGCGGCCAGGGTGGCCCCGAACAGGGACGAGCCGAGAATGTAGAGGGGCACATTGGTGTCCTTCCCCGGGGTGGCATCCACACCCGGGATGCGGGTGTGCCCGGACAGGTATCCCTGGAGCTCGAGTACGTCCTGGGGGAACCGGTCCGACGCGTTCCCGTCATGGCGCATGGCCCACAGGGTGTTCTGGTCGGTGCCAGGGGCCCGTCCCAACCCGAGGTCGATGCGCCCCGGATGCAACGTCTCGAGGGTGCCGAACTGCTCGGCGATGACCAATGGGGAATGGTTGGGAAGCATGATGCCGCCCGCCCCCAGCCGGATGGTCTCGGTATGGGCGGCGATGTGGGCGATCAGGACGCTGGTGGCCGAGGAGGCGATGGCCGAATTGTTGTGGTGCTCGGCGTACCAGACCCGTCGGTACCCCAGCTTCTCTGCCTGTTGGGCCAGGAGGACACTTCCTTGCAGGCTGTCCCTCGCCGTCTCTCCCTTGCCGATGATGGCCAGATCGAGGATGGAGAGCGGGACGGACATACACGTCGCCTTTCGGTAGCAACTCGGGGCGCAACCAACCGCCACCCTCAACAGCGTGAACAATATGAGGACTCAGGATATTGCACCGTGGCGATCGCCACCGTCTGTAGCCACGTCGTTGACGGCAGAGAAGGCCCAGATCTATTGACTGTCGGCCTCGACCGGCTGCCGGGCGTTGGCGATCAACTGGGTGGGATCGAGTACGCCGGCCTCAGCCCAGGCGTACTCGCCGGCCAGGACTTGCTGGGCCACCTGATAGTTCTCGTCGTCGTCGTTGTGCCAGAGATCGTGGAAGTGACCGGCGACCCGGCGCTGGGCGCCCCGGCAGAAGTGGGCCGCCAGGGCGACGGCCTCCTCCCCTTCGGCGTCCCCGGCGTCGACCAGCATCTTCGCCCGGACGCAGGCGGCGCTCATGGCATAGAGCTCGGCGCCGATGTCGACCACCCGGCCCAAGAACCCCTGCTTGCGTTCCAGGCGCCCCTGCCATCGGGACATGGCATAGAAGGTGGACCGGGCCAGCTTCCGGCTCGATCGTTCGACGAACCGGAGGTGGGGCGCCAGCGACTCCCCGAACTCGGCATAGCTACCCGGGCGTTGGCCGGGTCCGGTCGCCAGTTGTGGGAGCCAGGTGGCATAGAACCGGGCGGCCTTGGTCGCGGTCTTGGCCTTGTCCGCCAGGTCCTTGTCGGGGTCGATGAGGTCCCCGGCCACGGAAAGGTGTTGATCCACCGCTTCCCGGGCGATCATCAGCTTCATGATCTCGCTGGACCCTTCGAAGATGCGGGTGATCCGCAGATCTCGCAGGATCTGTTCGGCGGGGATGGGCGGCTCTCCTCTCGCCCACAAGGACTTGGCCGTCTCGTAACCCCGGCCGCCGCGGATCTGGACCATCTCGTCCGCCACCAGCCAGGACATTTCCGAGCAGTACAACTTGGCCAGCGCCGCCTCGATACGGATGTCATTCTGCTCCTGGTCGGCCAGCAAGCTGGACAGCTCGACGACGGCATCCATGGCAAAGGCGAGACCGGCGATGAAGGCGAGTTTGTGGGCAACGGCTTCGTGCTTTCCGATCGGCATGCCCCACTGGACGCGCTCGTTGGCCCAGTCACGGGCGATCTTGAGGGACACCTTGGCCGATGACGAACAGATGGCAGGCAGCGACAGCCTCCCGGTGTTCAAGGTCGTCAATGCCACCTTCAGTCCGTGGCCGACTTTGCCGACCACATTCTCGGCCGGAACCCGGACATCCTCGAACCGGGTAACGCCGTTCTCGATGCCCCGCAAGCCCATGAACTCATTGCGGTGCAGCACGCTGATGCCCGGGCTCTTCGCCTCGACGACGAAGGCGGTGATGCCCCCCCGCCGCCCCTCGGCCTTCGGCACCACCGCCATGACCACCAGGAGATCGGCAATCACGCCGTTGGTCGTCCACAGCTTGGTGCCGTTCAGGAGGTAGGCCGATCCATCTTCGGTGGGTTCAGCGGTCGCCCCCATCCGGGCCGGGTCGCTCCCGACATCGGGCTCGGTGAGGAGGAAGGCGCTGATCTCGTTGGTCGCCACCCGGGGCAGGAACTGCCGATTCTGCTCCTCGGTGCCGAACAGCTTCAGGGGTTCGGGGACCCCGATCGACTGATGGGCGCTGAGCAGGGAGCTCAGGGCGGGGTGGGCGGAGCTGATCATGGCCAGGGCCCGGTTGTAATACACGTGGGAGAGGCCGAGGCCCCCGTATTTCTCGTCGATCGTCATTCCCAGCGCACCGAGTTCGCTCAGCCCTTTGATGACGTGATCCGGCACCCGGGCGTCCAACTCGATAGCCAGCGGGTCGACCTCGGCGCGGAGAAAGGCGTCGAGCTTGGCCAGAAAGGCGTCCCCCTTGCGACGCTCCGCCTCGGTCGGCTGCGGGTGGGGATGGATCAGATCGAGATCGAAGGACCCCAGGAAGAGCCCCTTGCCGAAGCTCGGCCGGGTCCACTCCTGTTCCCGCGCGGCTTCGGCGACCTGGCGGGACTCGGTCTCGGTGGCGGGAGTCACCGGGCTCCCCGATCACCACCGGCTGCCATGGTCACGACGCGCATACGCCACCTCCCAGTTGCAGCCTGAGACCTACCCGATGTCCCCCCGGGTGAAACACCCGGGTCGGGCCCGGCGGGATGGCTTTGACCCTCCATCCGGCGAGAATTACCATGCGGGCACCCTCACGGCTCATTGCGGCGGGTACGCCACCGGACGAGCCAGCGCGGGGAGATGTGCGATCGAGAGGGGGGCCGTGCTCTTCGTCCACGAAGTCCACAAGGTGGTGGGCAAGCGCGCGGCCAGCTTCGAGGAGGCCTACTGCGAGGGCTGGATGCCGATGTTGGGCAAGGGACCCGACGCCCGGCTGCTCTGGTACTTCGATCTGGCCCATGGCAGTGGGCTCGCCTACCGGGCCGTGACGGTGACGGCAGTGGCTGATGGCGCCGCCTGGGCCCGGACCGCTGAACGGGTGGCCAGTGGCGACCTCCAGACCTGGGCCCGGCACCGCGACGGACTTCAGCACGAATCCCGGGCCCGGATCATGACCCCTCTGGTGTGGTCGCCGACGGTCGGCTCGCTGGCGGACATCCCGACCGAACCGGGCGACCATGAACCGACCATGTACATGGAAGACACCATGTGGCCGTTTCCCGGGAAGATCCACGATTACATCCGGGCTTCCGGCGACATCTATCAGCGCTCCCTGGGGGCCGAAGGATCCCAGATGCAGATGCACATCGAACTCGCCCTCCAGTCGATGCCCGGAGCCGGGCGGTATCCGGAAGTGACCTTGCTGCAGAAGCTCTCAAGCCTCCCGCGGCTGATCCGGCTGCTGACCAATGACATCCCCCCCGAGGTCACCGGTCCCGGGTCCTGGATGCACGATGCCCTGGAGTTGCGGGACCAGTGGCGGAGCAAGCTGCTCCGGACCGCGGTGTGGTCCCCACTCCAATGAACATCGGGCACGCCACCGACATCTCGCTGGCGAGCGTCCCCGACCGGGGCGCGATCGTGGTCGACGGCACCCAGCTCACCTACTTCCAGCTCGAAGCCCTCATCGGCAAGGTCGCTTCGGCGTTGGCCGCCGCCGGGGTCGGGCCTGGCGACCGGGTGGCCCTGGTCGACCTCGGGAGCCCGCTGTCGGTGGCCACCATCTACGCGGCGGCCCGGTTGGGGGCGGCCAGCGCCCAGATGAACGCCTACCTGACCTCCGGCGAGCTCGCCCAACTGGCCGAACTGGTCGGGGCCCGGGTGGGGGTGGCCGGCCCCCGATATGCGGCCAATCTCAGGTCGGCCCTGGGCGGTCGGGTACTGGGCGGAGAGGAGATATTGGCCACCGAGGCCGATGCCCACGGTGCCGCCGCCGTCGGAGATGGCCCGGACACCGCGTTGGTCCTGTTCACCAGCGGGACCACCGGGCTGCCGAAGCCTATTTTCATCAGCCATGACGTGGTGACCGACCGCCTGGGCTACTACGCCAAGCCCATCGACCCCGGGGCGCCTCAACAGGTCGACATGATGTCGGCGCCGATCTTCCATATCGGCGGCACCCTCGGCCTGCTGATCTCGTTGCACTCGGGCAAGCAGACCGTCCTGTTGCCCAAGTTCGACGCCGGCGAGTGGCTGGAGTTGGTCGAGCGGTACCGGGTGGCGCAGACCTTCGTGGTCCCCGCCATGCTCCGGCGGATCCTCGACCATCCCCGGTTCGGCACCGCCGACCTGAGCTCGCTCCAGGCCTTGAGTTACGGGGCGGCGGCCGCCCCGGTGGATCTGGTCCGCCGGGCCCTGACCGCCCTGCCGGATGTCGATTTCACCAATACCTTCGGCCAGACCGAGACGCTCGGTGCCTACTCGGCGCTGACCCCGGCGGACCATCGTCGTGGTGATCGGCTGGGCTCGGTGGGACGACCGTTCCCCGGTGTCGAGATGAGGATCGTCGACCCGACGACCTTGGAGCCCGTCGGGCCCGGTGGCATCGGCGAGTTCCTGGTCCGCGCCACCCAAAACACGACCTCGGAGTGGCTGCATACCGGCGACTCCGGATGGCAGGACGACGAGGGCTACCTGTTCGTGTCGGGCCGGCTGTCCGACACCATCAACCGCGGCGGCGAGAAATTCGGCCCGGTCGAGGTGGAAGACGTGCTCCGGGACCACCCCTCCGTCATCGACGTCGGAGTGGTCGGCGTGCCCGACACCGACCTTGGCGAGCGGGTCGGCGCGGTGGTGGTGGCGTCCGAGCCGGTTGCCGCCGAGTCGCTGGTGGGGCACTGTGCCTCCCGGTTGGCCACCTATAAGGTGCCCGAGTACCTGGTGTTCGCCCCGGAACTGCCGTTCACGGCCCTCGGCAAGTTGGACCGGAAGGCACTGCGCGCCCTCCTCCGAAATGCGCCGGCGGTTCGTCGTCAACGCCGTGGGCGGGAAAGCCACCAGACGGAATCCGGAGACGTGCCCGCTACCACCCGGCCGAAGGAGTGAGTTGCACGATGCTCTTCATGCATGAGACCCACCAGGTGATCGGGCAGCACGCCTCGTCCTTCGAGCAGCTCTACCGGGACGAGTGGATGGCTGCGCTGGGCGGGAGTGACGATGCCCGGCTGGTGTGGTATCTGAACCACGCGATGGGCAGCGGGCCGGCATACCAGGTGGTGACCATCACCGCGGTAGCAGACGGGGCAGCCTGGGAGGCCCTGGCCCAGCGGATGCTGGTCGGCGACCTCGAGGACCTCACCGCCCGGCTCGATATGTGCCGGTACCAGGTCGAGGGGAAATTGATCGCCCCGGTGTACTGGTCAGCGTTACAGGAGCTGGACTTGAACGAGATCCCCAGCGATGGACGGGAGCACGAGCTCTCGGTGTACATGCAGGACACCGGGTGGCCCGACGCCCCGCTCGATGACTACATCGAGCTGTGGGACCACGACTATTGGCAGTTCATGCGCAAGATCCCACCGGAGAAGAAGCTCCTCGACATCCAGGCCTGCTTCCAGGTGGCCCACGGTTCGGGTATTCGACCCGAGGCGATCCTGATGCAGAAGATCATGAACTTCTCGACGTTGGGGCACCTGCTCACCAGCGCGGAGGAGTACGACCCCTCGACTTGGCCGGGCTCCTACATGGCCAAAGGCCTGGACCTCCGTGACCAGTGGGAGAGCAAGCTGCTGCGTACCAGCAACTGGTCACCGCTCTGGTAAGACAGAGCCACGAGGGGTCGCCGAGTCGAGATCGGCTCCTCCGAGACCTCGACTGGACTCCGGGCAGGAAAGGACACCTCCGCCATGACATCCAACGATGCCGATCTGACCGCGGCCGGCCAACACCCAGAAGAACAGCTGGACAAGATCATCGAGGCGCTGGCCGCTTCGGCCCAGCAGCTGGCTGGCCTGGTGAAGCCGCTCACCCCTGACCAGCTGCGCCAGTCGGCCTACCCCTCGGAGTGGACGATCGCCGATGTCCTGTCCCATCTCGGCTCCGGCGGCGTCACCAGTCTGCGAAGACTGGACGGCGAAGAGTTCGAGATGCAGGCGATCTGGGATGAATGGAACGCCAAGAGCCCGGACCGGCAGGCCGCGGATGCCGTGGAGGCCGATCGCGCCCTTCTCGCTCGGCTGGGTTCCCTCACCCCGGAAGACCGGGCCCGCCGGTTCCTGTTCGGACCGATGGACCTCGATCTCGTCTCGGCTCTCCGGCTGCGTCTCAACGAGCAGGTCCAGCATACCTGGGACATCGCCGTCACCCTTGACCCCACCGCCACCATTTCGCCCGGCGCCGCCGAGCTGCTCATCGACTCCCTGGGGATGATGGCCGGGTTCGCCGGTCGGCCGACCGGCGAAAAGCGGACCATCACCGTCGGTACCCGCGCCCCGATCCGCCAGTTCGAATTGGTGTTGGGGCCCGACGCGGTAGCTCTCTCGCCCAGCCCCACCGCGGGGAAGCCGGATCTCGAACTCCCGGCCGAGGCCTTGATCCGGCTGGTGGGTGGTCGACTCGACCCTGATCACACCCCGGCCGTCGATGACCCGGACTCCACCCTCGATGAGCTGCGCCGGGTGTTTACCGGCTACTGACCGTCCAGGACCAACGGTCCGGGCTCATCGAGCGGCATCCCCCAACCGGTACTCGCGGGCGGCCGGCTACTCCGCGTCGGGGCGCCAATCGGGGTGCAGGTGATGGGTCAAGGCGAGCTTCTGGGCCCGGACGGTCTGGCCGTTCTCGACCTGGTCGGGGTGGGCGGCAAGCCACACGATGGCGGCGGCCGGGACCGACGGTGGCGCTCCGATGTAGTGGCCGACCAGACCCAAGGCTTCGGCGTTGACCTTCTGACGCTCGGTTTCGACGTACCCGGGATCCAGGTTGTAGGCCCGGATCCCCCGCTCTCCGAATTCCACCGCCAATAATGGGGCAATCCGATGAAAGGCCGCCTTGGACGCGGCGTAAGCCAGACCCCAGCCGCCTTGGCCGACCGGGCCCGGGGGGTCGGCGGTGGCCACGTGCGATGTCACATCCACGACCATGCCACCGCCCTGTTCCAACATGCCGGGAAGCACCGCCTGCACCAGAACCAGCTGGGCGACCACGTTGGCGGCGAGCTTCGATTCCATCTGATCAACGGTCACCTCCTGGATACCGACCATGCTCCCCGGGCCGGTGTCGACCGCGTTGTTGACCAGGAGATCCACCCCTCCCCACTCGGCAATCACCCGGTCGACCCCGCCACGAAGTGCAGGGTGGTCGTGGAGGTCGGCGACCAATTCCAACGAGGTCCGGCCCGACTCCCGAATCGTCCTCGCGGTCTCTTCGAGACTGCCGGGCAGGGCACGCCCACCCCCGGTGTCCGAATCGTCGTGACCCTCCCCGGCCCGTTGGGTCCGGCCGGTGATGGCCACATCCCATCCGGCCAGGGCGAGAGCCAAAGCGGTGGCCTTACCGATTCCTCGGGTGGCTCCGGTGACAATTGCCCGGCTTTGGATCCGGTCCGCCGACATCCTCAGGTGTCTAGCAGAAGATTTGCCACTCACCTGGGTTCAGGGATCGCTACGATCCGGGCCGAACCGGTTGGATCGCGGCATGATTGCCCGGTGGGCTATCGGAAGATGTGCTTCACGCAACGCATACGCCGGCACTCGGTGCGGCTGGTCGCGGCAGTGCTGATGGCCGGTGCGCTTTGGACGGTCGGGCCGGTCGGAGCCCAGGCCCAGACACCCCCTTCCACCACCACGGCGACCGGGAGATGCGCCACCGGGCCCTGCC
>DASXFR010000049.1:0-1640 GCA_036489495.1 Acidimicrobiales bacterium
CGGCGCCAAGCTCGACGCCCCGTCGGGGACATCGATGCAGACCGCCGAGCGGATGGCGGCGGCCCGGTCCAGGGCGGGAGTCGACCCGTATCCGGGCGACGCGACCACCACGGTGATGGTGGAGGGGGCCCGGGGCGGCGCCGGCCCCGGGGGAGTCAGGATGCACTCGGTGCGGCTCACCGGGCTGGTCGCCCACCAGGAGGTCCTGTTCGGCTCGGTGGGCCAGAGCCTGTCCATCCGGCACGATTCCTATGAACGCACCTCGTTCATGGCCGGGGTCGCCCTGGCCGTCAAGTCGGTGGCCGCCCGACCCGGCCTCACCCTCGGGCTCGAACCGCTGCTCGGGTTCTGACCGACCGGCCGTGGAGGACACCCGCCAACGCATCATCGAGGCCACCTACGCCTGCGTCGGACGCTGGGGTCTGGCCAAGACCACCGTGGAGGACGCCGCCCGCGAAGCCGCCGTCTCCCGGGCCACCATCTACCGCTACTTCCCCGGCGGCCGCGACGAGTTGATCCACGACGTGGTGGTGTGGCAGCTCCTGGTGTTCTTCCGCCGTCTTTACGAAGAGGTCCAGGGGGCCGAGAGCCTGGAGGCGGTGATGGAACGGGGCATCCGGTTCGCCCACCGGTCCATCCTCGAGCACGAGGTCCTCCAGCGGGTGATGCAGACCGAACCCGAGACCCTCCTCCCCACCCTGACGGTGGAGAGCAACCGGATCCGGGGGGCGGTGGCCAACTTCCTGATCCCCTACCTCCATGAGCACGGTCTGGCCCCGGGGGTGGACCCCGACGAAGCCGCCGACTTCCTGGCCCGGATGGTGCTGTCCTACATGGCCTCACCCGGCCGGTGGGACCTGGAGGATCCGGCCCAGGTGTCCGAGTTGGTACGCGACGAGTTGCTGGCCGGGGTGGTGGTCGGCCCCGAGCCCGGGGCCCGGGCCGACCATCCTTGACAATGAGACAAATATCGCCCTACTGTTTCAAACGTGACGCCGCAGGGGGTGCGACTCCAGGTCGTGAGGACGGAATCGGAGGAGCCTCCGGCCACCGCTGACGCCGCCGATCGGGTCTCCCCCCACCGGATCCGCATCGTGGATGCCACCCTCGAGTGCATCACCCGACAGGGGACGGCCAAGACCACCGTTGACGACGTCGCCCACGGGGCCGGGGTGTCCCGGGCCACCGTCTACCGGGTGTTCCCCGGCGGCAAGGACGAACTGCTGGGGGCGGTGGCCGAGACCGAGATGGCCCGGTTGTTCTCCGCCCTCGGGGCCCGGATGGGGGCGGCCGAGGATCTCTCCGACGTGCTGGTGATCGGGATCGTCGAGGCGGTGACCCGGATCACCCGGCACCCGGCCCTGACCTACATGGTCGCCCATGAGCCCGATGTGGTGCTCGGCCACCTGGCCTTCGACGACTCGAACCGGCTGCTGGGGACGGCCGCCCGCTTCATCTCGCCGTTCCTGATCCGATGGATGGATCCGGAGGAGGCCGCCCGGGTGGCGGAATGGGCCACCCTGATCGTGCTCTCCTACTGCATCGCCCCGTCGAGCCAGATGGATCTCACTGACGCCGACCGGGCCCGCCACCTGATCGAGACCTTCGTGCTCCCGGGGATCACCGCCCTGCGCGCGCCC
>DASXFR010000097.1:0-13883 GCA_036489495.1 Acidimicrobiales bacterium
GGACGAAGCTCTCGTGTGTCAGTTGTCCTGCCAAGGGCACTGCTGATTTGCGACCTTCGGGTGGGATAAGCGCTGAAAGCATCTAAGCGCGAAGCTCGTTCCAAGATGAAATCTCCCACAGGGTTAACCTGGTAAGGCCCGTGGCCAGACGACCACGTTGATAGGCCGGAAGTGTAAGTGCGGCAACGCATTCAGCTGACCGGTACTAATCGGCCGAGGGCTTGGAAACTTGCTCGTGCTCGCTATGGAACGCTCAGGGGTGACCGCTTGTCGGTCACGCCCGGCTCGGATATCACCTCCCACCTTGGGTGATCGTCCTGGAGCCCCTGAGAGCGCACAGTTTCCGGTGGCCATAGCGGCGGAGAGACACCCGTTCCCATTCCGAACACGGCAGTTAAGCTCGCCAGCGCCGATGGTACTTGGGGGGTAGCTCCCTGGGAGAGTAGGACGTCGCCGGGATTTCTCTGAAGAGGCCCTCCGCATTGGCGGGGGGCCTCTTCTAATTGGGCGGTCCTTTGGGTCACTCGTATTGCGACCCGGAGAAGGCTGTCGCTGCTATGCCTTACCGCGTGGACTCCCTGGAACCCGAACACGCGAACCACTCCTCTGAGGCACAAACTGCCGGTTGGGGCGATGAACGGCAGGTCGACTGGTATTTGGATCGGATCGCTCAGCTCCCGCCCCGGTTGGCCGGGGAAGCAGTTCTTCAATCGGTATTGCCCCCCGCACCGGGATCGTTGCTCGACCTCGGGTGTGGCGACGGCCGGCTGATCGCGCTTGCCCTCGAGCCTCGACCCGAACTCGCTCGGGTGGTCGGGATCGACCGCTCGGAACCGATGTTGGCCCGGGTGACCGAGCCGTTCCGTTCGGATCCGAGGGTGAGAGTGCTGCCGTGGGACCTGGCTGACTCCATCGAAACGTTCGGCGCCTTCGATGTCATCGTTTCGGGATTCGCCATCCATCACTTGGAGGATGAGCGGAAGCGAAGCCTGTTTGCCGAGGTCGCTCGGCAACTGCATCCCAGCGGCGTCTTTGCCAATCTCGAAGTCATTGCGTCCGCGACCCCTGAGTTGCATGCAGAGTTCCTGAGTCTCATTGGGCGACAGGCGGATGATCCCGAGGATCGGTTGGCGGATGTGGAATCACATCTGCGATGGATGCGGGAGGCGGGGTTGTTCCAAGTCGATTGCCTGTGGCGGTGGCGAGGATTTGCCCTCATGGTCGGCCGGATGGCTCCGGACTGAACTGAGCGACCCCCGAGCGGCCTTCGACCTCCACTGTCCGGTTAGCTCAGATTCTCTCAGTTAGTACACTCGACCCCCATGGCCGCTCGTCCACCCTCTGGTACTCCGCGCCCACGCTCATCAGGTGGAAGCGGTCCCAAGGGTTCGTCGCGAGGCGGAGCCCGGGGCTCGTCTGCATCGAGCCGGGGCTACCAAGGTTCCAAGGATGCGAGCTCCGGGAGCCGAGGCGGAGCCTCCGGTGGACAAGGCCGAACCGGCCGGCCGTCGGCATCGGGACGACCGGGGCGACCGGGTAACGGCGGCACCCCTGGCAATGGCAGTAGCAGCCGCAATCGCTCGGACTCGACCTCGAGGTCGGGTTCGTCCGGCCGCTCGCCGTCCGGCTACCAGGGAGAACGCCCTCGCACCGAGTCTGCAGCCGGATCTGGATCCCGTACCGGCACCCGAGGGAGCACCGGCCGGCCGCCGGCCAAACCCGGGAGCTGGAAGGAACGCGAATCCGGATCGTCGAGCCGCGGCCCGAGGACCGACAGCACGAGAAGTGGCAGCAGCCGGTCAAGCAGCAGCCGGTCAAGCGGCAGCCGGTCAAGCGGCAGCCGGTCGAGCAGCAGTGGTTCAGGCCGGTCCGGCCGCCCGGAGGCCAAATGGGAGCCGCGCCCGGCAAGGAACCCGGTGGTTCGCAAAGGGTGGGGGAGCGTGGCCCGACGGGGGGCCAGCACCGTGCGGGACGGTACTGAACATGGTCCCGACAAGGACACCCCGGAGGGACGTCGGCGGTCCAAGCGGCGCACCGACGAGTTCGTTCCCGAGCTGTGGATCCAGGACGATCGCGGCAAGAAGCGGGCCGATGGCCTCCGACCGCCGGCCCACCGGGCCGTGCCCGCCCAACCCGACCTTTCCCCCGACATCGCCAATGAGCTGGCCTCCGCCGCCGGGCCCGACTGGAGCCACCTCCGGGAGCGGATGACCGAGCGGATGGCGGCCGGCATCGGCGCCTACGAACGGGAGCGCTACCGGGACGCCTCCCGCATCCTCAAGACGGTGGTCGACGCCATCCCGAGCTCCCCCTCCGCTCGGGAGCTGCTCGCCCTCAGCCAGTATCACCAGGGGTATTGGAAGGCCGCCCTCCCGAACCTGGAGGCGTTCGCCGCCCTCACCGGGTCGGTCGATCAGCACCCGGTCCGGATGGACTGTCATCGGGCGTTGGGTCGCCCCAAGCGGGTCGAGGCCCTGTTCACCGAGCTCCGGCACGGTTCCCCCGACGCCGAGGTCCTCACCGAGGGACGCCTGGTGCTGGCCGGCACCCGGGCCGATGCCGGCGACCTGGCCGGGGCGGTGGCCCTGCTGGTGGAGTCGGGAGCCGGCCGCCTGGTCCGGAACCCGGCCGAACGGCACCTGCGCCAGTGGTACGTGCTCGCCGACCTGATGGAACGCTCCGGCGACCTGCCGAAGGCCCGGGAGCTCTTCCTCCGCATCTCCACGGTCGACCCCGACGCCTACGACGTCGCCCAGCGGCTCGAGTCGCTGGGACCCCCGGCCCGGGTCCGGCGCACCCCAAACAGGCCGAAAGGGCCGCGCCGCGCCAGTTAGAGTCGAAGACCATGGACCTCGAAAAACTTCTTGGCGATGAAGCCGATTCTCTGCTCAACCACCGGGCCACCGCGTTTCCGTCCGAACATCTGATCCTGCCCGGGCCCGATCACCTGGACAGCATCTTCGTCGATTCCGACCGGTCGTCGACGGTGCTCCGCAACCTGGGCCTGCTGTTCAACACCGGGCGGCTGGCGGGTACCGGGTACCTGTCGATCCTGCCGGTCGACCAGGGCATCGAGCACTCAGCCGCCGCCAGCTTCTCCAAGTACCCGGCCTATTTCGACCCGGCCAAGCTCTGCGACCTGGCCATCGCCGCCGACTGCAGCGCCATCGCCACCACACTGGGCGGACTCGGCATCGTCTCGCGGCGCTACGTCCACAAGATCCCCTTCGTGGTCAAGCTCAACCACAATGACTTCCTCAACTACCCGAACACCTACGACCAGGTGATGTTCGGCGGGGTCCAGCAAGCGGCCGACCTGGGGGCCATCGGCGTCGGTGCCACCATCTACTTCGGTTCCGAAGGGGCCGACCGTCAGATCGGGGAAGTCTCGAAGGCGTTCGCCGAAGCCCATCGCCTGGGGTTGATGACCATGTTGTGGTGCTATCTGCGCAACCCTGCCTTCAAGCAGGGCGACATCGACTACCACCTGTCCGCCGACCTCACCGGCCAGGCCAACCATCTAGGCGTCACCATCGAGGCCGATGTCATCAAGCAGAAGCAACCGGAGAACAACGGCGGCTACAACGCCCTCAAATTCGGGATGACCGACCCGCTGGTCTACAGCGAGCTGACCACCGACAACCCCATCGATCTGACCCGCTGGCAGGTGGTGAACTGCTACGCCGGCCGCATCCCGTTGATCAACTCGGGCGGTGCGTCCAAGGGCGCTGACGATCTGGCTCAAGCCGTACGCACCGCGGTGATCAACAAGCGGGCGGGCGGGACCGGCCTCATCGTCGGCCGCAAGGCCTTCCAGAGGCCGATGGACGAGGGTGTGGAGCTGATCCACACCATCCAGGACGTCTATCTCGATGCCGAGGTGACCATCGCCTGACCATCGCCTGACCATCGCCTGACCGGGCCTGACCCCCGGGCCATCCCCGCTGGGACCGTCGACTGGCCTCCGGCGCGGCCCCACGGCGGGTATCCGGGTGGCTACGTGGCGAGGTTTGTCCGTGCCGATAGACTGCGGTCGAGTGCGCTGAAATGGGCGCATCGGCCCGGTCAACGAGGATCGGCGCACACGGGATTTTGGCGCCGAGTCTTTGCAACCGGCGACCGAGCGCAGAGAAATGGCGCCAGAGAGCAGTACGAAGAGGAGCGCGGTGTCTGACACGACGACCAACGATCATCCGTCGGAAGTGCTCGATCGGGTGATTCTCCGATTCGCCGGAGACTCGGGCGACGGCATGCAGCTCGTCGGCGACCAATTCACCACCGTCTCCGCGCTGTTCGGGAACGACCTGGCGACGTTCCCGGACTTCCCGGCGGAGATCCGGGCCCCGGCCGGCACCTTGGCCGGTGTCTCCGCCTTCCAGGTACAGATCTCCGACCACGACATCCTGACCCCCGGTGACGCGCCGAACGTGTTGGTAGCCATGAACCCGGCGGCGCTCAAAGCCAACATCGACACCCTCCCACCCGGCGCCACCATCATCGTCAATGTCGACTCCTTCGAAGAGCGCAACCTGGCCAAGGCGGGCTACGAGGCCAACCCGCTGACCGACGGGAGCCTGGCCGCCTACACCGTCTACGAGATCCCGATGACCTCGATCACCACCGAGGTGTCCAAGGACGCCGGGGTGAAGCCCCGGGACGCCGAGCGCTCGAAGAACTTCTTCGCCCTCGGGCTGATCTGCTGGCTCTACACCCGGCCGGTCGACGGGGTGGCCAAGTGGACCGAGGAGAAATACGCCGGCAAGCCGCTGGTGATGGAAGCCAACCTCCGGGCCCTCAAGGCCGGCTACCACTTCGGGGAGACCGCCGAGCTGTTCGAGTCCTCCTACGAGGTGCGTCCTGCCACCCTCGATCCCGGTGAGTACGTCAACATCACCGGAAACATGGCGACCGCCTGGGGCCTGATCACCGCCTCTAGCCAGAGTGGGCTGCCATTGTTCCTCGGGACCTATCCGATCACCCCGGCATCGGACATCCTCCACGAACTGTCCAAGCACAAGGAGTTCGGGGTGCGGACGTTCCAGGCCGAGGACGAGATCTCCGGCATCGGGGCGGCCCTCGGGGCGGCGTTCGGCGGCGCGCTGGGGGTCACCACCACCTCCGGCCCGGGCGTCGACCTCAAGTCGGAGATGATGGGGCTGGGCATCAGCCTCGAGGTTCCGCTGTTGATCATCGACATCCAGCGCGGGGGCCCGTCTACGGGGCTGCCGACCAAGACCGAGCAGGGCGACCTGCTCCACGCCATGTACGGACGCCACGGCGAATCCCCGCTGCCGATCGTGGCAGCCAAGACGCCGTCCCACTGCTTCGAGGCCACCATGGAGGCCGTCCGTCTGGCCGTCAAGTACCGGACCCCGGTGATCCTGCTGTCGGACGGGTACCTGGCCAACGGTACCGAGCCGTGGCGCCTACCCGACGTTGCCGACCTGCCGGCCATCGAGCCCGACTTCGCCACCGGTCCCAACCACACCGACGACGACGGCAACCAGGTGTTCTGGCCCTACATACGGGACGAGACGACGCTGGCCCGACCCTGGGCGCCTCCCGGCCTGGCCGGTCTGGAACACCGGATCGGTGGCCTCGAGAAAGAGGACGGGTCGGGGAACGTCAGCTATGACGGCGAGAACCACGAGCGGATGACCCGGCTGCGGGCGGCCAAGATCGCCGGCATCGCCTATGACATTCCCCCCACCGACCTGGACGACGAAGACGGTGATGCCCGAACCCTGGTGGTCGGCTGGGGCTCGACCTACGGCGCGATTGCCGCCGGCGTCCGCCGGGTGAGGGCCCGGGGATTCAAGGTGGCCCACGCCCATCTGGTGCACCTGAACCCGTTCCCGGTCGACCTCGGCGAGGTGCTCCGCCGCTACGACAAGGTGCTGGTGCCCGAAGTCAACCTCGGCCAGCTCAGCCGGCTCCTGCGGGCCGAGTACCTGGTGGACACCATCTCGTTCACCCAGCTGAAGGGGATCCCGTTCCGGGCGGCATCGATGGAGGCAGCGATCATGGAACTGATCAAGTCCGAGGACGGGGACGTCGGCGCGGTCGGCGGAACCCCGGTAGGCGGAAAGGTGTCTGACCTATGACCGACCTGGCCGAGGCCAACGGATCCCACCCCAACGGAGCATCGACCGGGGTGCCCATCACCACCCGCAAGGACTGGTCTTCCGACCAGGAGGTCAGATGGTGTCCCGGGTGCGGCGACTACTCGATCCTGTCGGCGATGCAGATGCTGATGCCCGACCTCGGGGTCCGGCGGGAGAGCACGGTGTTCCTCTCCGGCATCGGTTGCGCGGCGCGGTTCCCGTACTACATGAACACCTACGGATTGCATTCCATCCATGGCCGGGCTCCGGCCATCGCCACCGGTTTGGCCACCACCCGACCCGACCTCGACGTGTGGGTGATCACCGGTGACGGCGACTCCCTTTCGATCGGGGGCAACCACCTCATCCACGCGCTGCGCCGGAATGTGAACATCACCATCCTGTTGTTCAACAACCAGATCTACGGGTTGACCAAGGGGCAGTACTCGCCGACCTCGGAGATGGCCAAGGTCACCAAGTCGACGCCGTTCGGCTCCCTCGAGCAGCCGTTCAACCCGCTGAGCCTGGCGCTGGGGGCGGAGGCGAGTTTCGTCGCCCGCACCCACGACATGGACCGGAAGCACATGATCGAGACCTTCCGCCGGGCGCATGCCCACCAGGGGGCGTCGTTCGTGGAGATCTACCAGAACTGCAACGTCTTCAACGACGGGGCGTTCGAGCAGGTCACCGGCAAGGACAATCGCGCCGAGATGCTGATTCCGCTGGTCCACGGTGAGCCGATCCGGTTCGGGCCCGACGGCGTCCACGGGGTGGTGCGGGGCCCCGACGGGGCGGTCGACGTGGTGGAGGTGGCCGATGTCGGCGAGTCGGCGTTGCTGGTGCACGACGAGCATCGGGAGAATCCGGGTCTCGCCTTCCAGCTCAGCCGGTTGTCCCGGGGCCCCTACGAGCCGACGCCGATCGGAATCTTCCGCGACGTCGATCGGCCGGAGTACGGCTCGGAGATGTCCCGCCAGATCGATCAGGTGATGGAGCGCAAGGGCAAGGGCAACATCGAGGCCCTGCTGCGCTCCGGCTCGACCTGGACGGTGGAGTAAGGCCGATAGCCATCGACCCTCGGCGGGCGGTGTCGTGAATCGGGTCAAGGTCGGCGTCTTCTCGCTGTCGCGCCGGTCACCGGATGGCGACGACCGGTCGTACCTGGCCTGGCACCAGCTGGACCACATGCCCGAGCAGTACCAGCTGCCCGGACTCGTCCTCGGTCAGCGGTGGGTATCCACCCCCGCCTGCCGGGCGGCCCGGGCGTCGGAGAACGGCCAATGGTCGGAGGTCGACCACGTCGTCTGCTACCTGATGGGTGAGCCGGTCGACCAGACCATCGATGACTTCTACGCCCTGGGCGGAAGCCTGGCCGCCGCCGGTCGGTTCCCGCGCTCGCTGCCGTCGTCCTATCGCGGGGGCCTGGGTCTGGTCGAGACCCGGGCGGCGGCCCGGGCGCTCATCTCGCCCGAGGTCGTGCCCTTCCGGCCCCACCGGGGCATCTACCTGATCGTGGAGACGCACCCCGAGGGGCAAGCCGAGGACAAGCCGGGCCGGACCCCGGGTCCCAACTGGCTCGACGAGCTGGTGGCGGTACCCGGGGTGGCCGGCGCCTGGAGGTATGCGAGCTCGGCCACCTCCCGCCACCCACGGTTCAGTGAGGGGGATGTGGAAATGACCGTCTGCTATCTCGACGACGACCCGGTCGCGGTGGCGAGCCGGCTAGGACCGGTGATGTCCAAGGCGTCGGCGGAGGGGTCGGCCCGGCTCGAACTCGCGGCGCCGTTCAAGTCGATGATGGCCTGGGACCTTGATCCCTTCGACGGTTCGGCGGCCTGACTCGCTGCTTCACGGTTCGGCGACGACACCGGCTCCGTGCCAGCCGTCCCCGCCGGCCGTCCCTGCCGCACGCCCGCGATTCAGTTGGCGAGCTTCTTGACCGTCTCGATGAGGTCGACGGCCCGCTGGCCGCCGACCGGCACCGGGGCGACCTGGAGGTGGGTGACTCCGGCTTCGGCGTAGGCGGCGATGCGCTCGGCCACGTGGCCCTCGGATCCACACAGTGAGGTCAGTTCCAGGAGCTCGGCGGGGACCGCAGCCGCCGCGGCCGCCTTGTCCCCGGCCAGGTAGAGATCCTGGATCTTCTCGGCGGCGTCCTCGTACCCCGAGCGCCGGGCCACGTCGTTGTAGAAGTTCCGGCCCTTGGCGCCCATGCCCCCGATGTAGAGGGCGAGCATGTGCCGGGACAGCTCCCGGATGGCCTTCACGTCGTCGCCGTCCCCGATGGCCAGCAGGCCGCCGGCGGTGATCTGCAGCGGCCCGAGGGCCGGGTCCCGAAGCTTGGTTCCGGCCGCCAGCGCCGATCCCCAGACGTCCTTGGCCTTCTCGGGCACAAAGATCATCGGGATCCAGCCGGTGGCCAACTCGGCCGTCAGCGCCACGTTCTTCTCACCCAGCGACGCCACCCAGATCGGGATGTCCGCCCGGGGCCGGCCGATGATCTTCAGGGCCTTGCCCAACCCGGTCCCCTGGTCGGGAGGCAGCGGCAAGGTGAAGATGTTGCCTTCATAGGTCAGGGGGGCTTCCCGCGCCCACACCTGGCGGCAGATCTCGATGATCTCCCGGGTGCGGGCCAGCGGGGTGGAGTAGGGAACCCCGTGGAACCCTTCGATGACCTGGGGACCGGAGGCCCCGAGCCCGAGCTCGAAGCGGCCGCCGGACAGCGCGTCGACGCCGGCCGCGGTCATGGCGATCAAGGTCGGCGTCCGGGTGTAGATCGGGAGGATGGCCGAACCGATGCTCACGTGATCGGTGAGGGCGGCCAGGTACCCCATCAGGCTCGGGCTGTCGAAGCCGTAGGCCTCCGCCACCCAGACCAGGTCGAGCCCGGCCTTCTCGAACTCGGCAATCTGAGCCGCCGACTCCCGGAACCCGCCCGAATAGTCGAGCATGGTGGCGATCTTCATAGGTTCTCCCTGAGCGTCTCGTGTATCCGGTTCACCGATCTCGATGAGCCGTCGGCCACACTACCGACAACCCACCGGATGGCTCCATTTGCCCGCCGCGGCCGATCCCGGGGTGGAAAGCACCACCGCGGACAGCTTCAAGAGGCGACGAAGACGCCAGGGTTCCGGTCGGTTCAGCCCTTGATGGTGTTGTGGATGTTTGCCACCATCGGCTGGCCCAGCTGGAGACCGGCTTTGGCCAGGATCGGCAGCAGTGTCTCTCCGAAGGCCTCGAAATCCGCCAGCGAGTCCCAGATATCGAACACCTGGATCATCCCGTCAGTCTCGAGGGCTACGTGCAGGCTGCGCCCCTTGGGCGCCGGGGCGGCGGCGGCAATTTCCTTCAGGGTGCTGTCGTAAATCTCTTTAGTGAATCCCTCTTCTGCGATGTAGATCCCAACTGCCATGATTCCTCCATTAGTTCTGCGTTCAGAAACGCTGATTCCCCGGTTTGGACGTTGAAGCCGCTGAGGCAGATCCCGCCTTGGACTGGATCCTCCCCGACCCTATCCCTCGGCACCCAGGCGATGTCGACCCAACGCCACCGGCCAGCATCGACGGCCCGCCCGACGGCGCGACGGCGCCGGCTCAGTCGTAGGTCGGCGGCTCGAACCCGGGAAACAGGTTGGGCAGACCCTGGCTGATCCGACCGGAGAAGGCGGCCGGCCGCTTCTCCAGGAATGAGCGCACCCCTTCGCGGGCATCGTCGGACGTTCCCCGATAGGACATGGCCAGGGAGTCGGCCCGATGAGCGGCCATCGGGTGGGACTCACCCAACATGTGCCACAGCATCTGGCGGCTCATCGCCACCGATACCGCCGAGGTGCCCTCGGCGATCTCCGCGGCCAGGGCGTAGGCGGCATCGAGGAGCGCGTCGGGGGCATGGAGGCTGCGTACCAGCCCGCCATGGAGAGCCTCGTCGGCACCGAAGACCCGACCGGTCGCCACCCACTCCATGGCCTGGCTGATGCCCACCAGCCGGGGCAGGAACCAGCTCGAGGCGGCCTCCGGCACCAGGCCCCGGCGGTTGAAGACGAAGCCCATCCTGGCGTCTACTGACGCCAGCCGGATGTCCATCGGCAGGGTCATGGTGATGCCGACCCCGACCGCCGGTCCGTTGATGGCGGCGATGACCGGCTTCAGCGAGTCGAAGATCCGGAGGACGACCGTGCCCCCTCCGTCCCGGGGTATGGATCCATCTTCCCTCGCCCCCGCGTAGTCGAAGGTGCTCTCCCCGCTCTGGAGATCGGCGCCGGCACAGAACCCCCGCCCGGAGCCGGTGACCACCACCGCCCGGACCGCGTCATCGGCGTCGGTCCGGTCGAAAGCGTCGATGAGCTCGTGTCTCATGGCGTTGGTGAAGGCGTTCAGCCGGTCAGGCCGGTTGAGGGTGATGGTGGCGACCGCCCCCTCTGCGTCCACCTCCAACCGGATGGACTCATAGTCGGTGTCAGAACTCAATGGACCTCCAGGTTCGGGTCGTTCAGCCGGCGGCGGATGGTTCAGCCGACGGCGGAATCGGAAAAAGTGGCGTAGTCGCCATCGCCGTTGATGACCATGCAGAAGCCGGCGGATGAGCACGATACCGAGGTTCCGATCCCGGTGTAGTTGGTGGCGGCCGGGATCACCTTGACCGGCGGCGCCCAGTTGGTGCCGTCCCAGGTGACGACGGAGCCGTCGGCATCGGCGGCCATGCAGAACGACGCCTGTGGGCAGGAGATGGCATCGAGGGTGCTGTCGGGATCGATGGTTTGCACCGGAGACCAGGTGGTGGAGTTGTTCCGGGAGGAGACCCCGGAGCCGTTCACGATGGCACACAGGGTGGTCGTCGGGCAGGAGATGGCGGTGGGATTGCCGTTGATCGCCGAGGAGCCCGAGGATCCGGACAGCGACGGGGACCAGGGTGCCGGCTCCTCCGACCAGGTCTTGCCGCCCCAGTTCAGCACCGCAGTGCCGATCACCGCGGTACAGGACGATGACGTGGCGCACGAGACCCCCACCCGGCCGGAGGCGTACATGGCCGCCGTCGCCGTGGTCCCGGTTCCGAATGCCTGGGGTGTCAGCCACGCCCCGTTCTCCCAGGCGAAGGCGTTCCCGGTGTTGTCGACGATGGCGCAGAATTTGCTCGACGTGCAGGACACCGCGGCGTCGCGAGCGCCGGGGTGGCCAGTTCCGGGATCGGCCGGGTTGGCCGGCAGCGCCGCCGCCCGCTGCAGGGCGACCGGGGTGATCCAGTTGGTCCCGTCCCCATTGGAGACGAAACCCGACCCGTCGACGATGACGCAGAACGGCCCGCCGATGCAGGTGATGGCCGGCATGATCGGCGACCCGCTCGACCCGCTCGACCCCGAGGATCCGGCGGCTGCGGGTGGGGGCGGGAAATAGACCGACGGATTGGACCAGGCCTGGCCGTCCCAGGATTGGGTCTCGCCGGCCCCGACGGTGCCGGAGGCGTCGCTGAAGTTGGCGCCTCCGCCGGCAGCGATGCAGAAGGTGTCGGAGATGCACGACACCGAGGTGAATCCGCCCCCGGGCGGGAGCGTGGCCAGCGGGACACTCCAACCGGGAGCCGGCACGATGGTGGTCGGCACGGTGGTCGGCGGCGCGGTGGTGGGGGGTGGCAGGGTGGTCGTGGTGGTGGAGGCCGGGGCAGCACCCCGGGTGATCGGGAGTTGCAGACCGACCGGCCGGGTCAACGCCGCCGGGGAGCTGGAGGTGCCACAGGCGGCGGCGGTCAGGACCAGGGCCCCCGTCGCTACCAACGCGACCATCCGGCTCTGACGCACCCCTCCCCCTCACTGACCGGCCAATTCAGCCGGTGGCGGCACCGGAGCGACCGGCACCGGGCGACCGGCAGCCGGTGGGCAAGGTTAGCGACCGGCCGTCTTCGAACCAAGTCACCGGCAAGTCACCGGAAAGTCGCCGGAAAGTCACCGGCGAGTCGCCGGCGGCGCCGGCCGCCGACGCCCGGTTCAGTCCGACAGGGGCCGGAACACCATCCCGGTGCGCGGCTTGGGATGGAAGTAGGTGGTCTTGGGGGGCATCCGCTTGTTGGCGTGGGCCCATTCGGAGATCTGGGCGACGGTGGCAGGACGCAGGAGGACCGCCGCCTGGGCCCGATCCGAGGTGACTGCCTCGGCGGCGTCCTTCCAGCTGTAGGAGAACTCGAGTTCGTGGTCGGGGAGCTCGGCGATGACCAACGCCACCATCGAGGAATCGAGGGGCGCCCCGGCGGCTTCCGGCGTTCCGTCCTTAGGGGACAGGAGCCAGGCTCCCGAGGCCATCACCAGGGCCAGGGCCTGGGACTCGCCGAGGGCGGTCACCGTGCGCCGGGTGAGGTCGCCGACCTTGGTGACGTTGAACCACGATGAGAAGGCGTCGACCAGATCGATGCCGTCGGGGAGTCCCGACAGCAGCCGATGGGCGGGTCCGACTTCGAGTTGGTCCTCGCTCAGCTCGACCACCAGCGCCATGATCAGGTCCGCCCCCGGAAGGGTGGTGTCCCCCTGGGCGGCCAGCTCTTTGCGGTAGGTGATGGCGGTCTCGAAGCGATGGTGACCGTCGGCGACGACCACCGGGGAGGAACCGACCGCCTTGCGGACCGCGTCGATGCTGGCGTCGTCGTCGATCAGCCACACCTGGTGGATGACCCCGTCATCATCGGTGGCCGTCATCTGGGCTGGTCCGGCCGACATCGTCGAGGCGAAGGTGTCGGTCAATCCCGAGGTCAGCGACAAACCCCAGATCGGGGACAGATTCATCCGGGTGGCCCGCAACAGGTCGAGCCGGTCGCTCTTGGGCTTGGGAAGCGTCTGCTCGTGGGGAAGGATGTCGCCGACGTTGTCCTCGTCGATGGCCAGCGCCCCGATGACCCCATTGGTGGAACGGCCGTTGGGGGAGGTCATCCGGTAGGCGTAGAAACTCGGCTCGGGGTCGGCCACCAGGGTTCCCGCTTGTTGCCAGAAGTCGAGCATGGCGTGGGCGTTGGCGTACTGATCCAATCCGGCCCGGTGATCGGGCTCCGGGAGTTCGACCCGCACCGCGTTGGCACTGTGCCGGCCGGCCAGGCGCTTTCGCTCCGGCGGTTCGATGACGTCGTAGGGCGGGGCAATCACCATGTTCATGTCGACCCGGGCAGTGTCGTACCGGAGGCCAACGAACGGTTCGAATCTGGGCATGACCACTGCGTAGCACAGCCGCCGAGGGCCCTCGTTCAGATCCGGGTTCGGCCATTCCGCACACCGGCGTGGCTTGACGCCGACGTAAACGTTTCGGCCGTCGGACGTCGGACGGCGGCCGTCAGACGTCCTGGGCGATGAGTGCCGCCATCGCCGCCGCCCCGGCGGGTTGCAGGTGAACCTGATCGGAGCTGAACCACTCGGGGTGGGGCGAGGAGAGCGAGAACCAGTCAGCCAACACCGCGACGCCCGGATACCGGGCCACCCCGGCGGCCAGCGTGGCGTTGTCCGATTGCTCCCACGAACGGGGGACGTCCACGTTGACGAATACCACCCGCTTGACCCCGGCGGCGGCGGCCATCATCGCGTCGATGTCGCTCGAGGTGACGGTGCCGTTGGCGCCCAACTCCACCACCAGCACGCTTCCCAGGGTCCCCGCCGCCCGGTCGGCCTGCACCACCCCGATCCCCGTCTCGAACTGACGGCTGACGGCTCCGTCGACGGCGATGCCGGGGATATCGGCCTGCAGGTTCGGCTGCATGTCGATCATGATCGAGTCTCCGACCCCGGTGACCGGCCCGGCCACCGGGGCGACC
>DASXFR010000117.1:0-40519 GCA_036489495.1 Acidimicrobiales bacterium
GCGCGATTTCCGGATGGGCCCGGCTCACCGTGGTGAACGCCTCGACCAGCGTCGGGTAGTCCTTGCGGGGCTCCACGGTGCCGATCGCCAACACGTAGCCGGACGTCCCGTCGGGCAGGGCGAAGGGCAGGGTGGTGGTGGCCGGCTGCCCCGGGCCGGGATCGGGCCTCCCCAACCCCGGCACACCCGGATGCACCGCCCGGACCCGACCGGGCTCGACCCCGAATGCCTCGATGACCTCCGCGGCCACGAACTCGGAGTCGGCGTGCACCCATGCCCCCGCGCCGACCGCCCGTCGGATGAGGTCCGGAAATCCGAGGGTCGACCGGTCGCACAACTCCGGGAACCGGACGATGGTGAGATCGTGGACGGTCAGCACCCGGGCCGCCCGCCGGGTCGGGGGCACCACAAAGTTGGTCCCGTGGACGACCTGTTGGGGGCCGATGAACCACTCGATCGAGGGAAACGAAGAACGGTTCCAGGCCGCCTGCAGCGGGCGGTCGGGCATCGCCCGCTGTCGGGTCGAAACCCCGGCCGGCACCCGGTCCACGATCCCCATCCGACGTCGCCAGCTGATGGCGAACGCCGAGACGTCGAGGTCGGCTCGTGCCGCTAACCCGCTCAGCGCACCGGCACAGAAGGCGGCCACTCCGGTACTCGGACCCAGAAGCGGCGTGGCATCGAGCGCCACGGCCAGTCGATCCTGGGCGGCAATCGCAGAAGGCTCCGGCGGCACCCCGGGAGCCTTGCACATCGACCCGGACCCGCCGAGATAGCCGGCATGGCACGGTAGCCTCACGTTCCATGTCCGATGCCGACTCCCTTTGGTCCCGCGGTGGCGTCCCCCGCGTGGATGGCGGCTATCGATGATCGCCGCGCTGGCCGGCGGGGTGGGTGCCGCCCGCATGCTCGGCGGACTTGTCGAGGTGATGCCTCCCGACGAGATCACCGCCATCGTGAATACCGGGGACGACACCGTCCTCCACGGTCTCCACATCTCCCCCGACCTGGACACGGTGATGTACACCTTGGCCGGGGCCATCAATACCGAAACCGGATGGGGCCTGGCCGGGGAGTCGTGGCGGGTGATGGAGTCGCTCCAACGGCTCGGTGGGGTCACCTGGTTCAATTTGGGTGACAAGGACATCGCTACCCACTGCTATCGCACCCAGCGTCTCAGCGAAGGGGCGACCCTCGGGCAGGTCACCGCCGAACTGGCCCGGACCTGGGGCGTCGGGATCCGGTTGGTGCCGGTGACCGATGACTACCTCCGGACCCGGCTCCAGTTGGTCGACGGGCCGGAAGTGGCGTTTCAGGAATACTTCGTCCGCCTGCATCACGACGTCGCCGTCTCCAGCGTTCGCTTCGAGGGGTCTCCCGACGCTCGGCCCGGGCCGGGGGTTCTCGAGGCTCTCTCCGGCTCCGACATCATTGTGGTCTGCCCGTCGAACCCGGTGGTCTCCATCGGCCCGCTGCTGGCCGTTCCCGGCATTCTCGACGCCCTCGTCGCCCGGCGCGACGACATCGTCGGCGTGTCCCCCATCGTGGCCGGGGCGGCGTTGAAGGGCCCGGCTGATCGGCTGTTGGCCGAGCTCGGGTTCGAGCCGTCGGTGGTCGGGGTGGCCCGGTGGTACGCGCCATGGGTCGGCACCCTGGTCATCGACGAGGCCGACGCCGCCCTCCAACCCGCGGTCGAGGCGGAAGGGCTCCGATGCATCGTCACTGACACCGTCATGTCCACCACCGAACGCTCGGCCGATCTCGCCCGAAAGGTGCTCAATGCCACCCCATGACCTGCACGGCGGCGCGACCCCGTTGGGCCCCGGCGCCCTGGCCATCTACCCGGTCACCGGACTGGCCGAGGTCAAACCGGGCGACGATCTGGCCGGCCTGCTCATGGGTGCCCTCACCCACGTCGCCAGTAGGGACCGGCCGGCGCCGCCTCGCTTGACCGAAGGAGACGTGCTGGTCGTCACCCAGAAGGTGGTTTCGAAGGCGGAAGGACGCCTGGTCGCCATCGATGCCCACGATCCCGGCGCCAAGCAACGATTGGTCGAACAGGAGTCGGTGCGGGTGCTTCGGCGTCGGGGAGACCTACTGATCACCGAGACCACTCACGGGTTCATCTGCGCCAATGCCGGTGTCGATCTCTCCAACGTCGACGAAGGGACCGCCGCGCTGTTGCCCGTCGACCCCGATCTCTCGGCCCGGCGGATTCGGGAGG
Source organism: Acidimicrobiales bacterium (assembly GCA_036489495.1). Classification (GTDB taxonomy): domain Bacteria; phylum Actinomycetota; class Acidimicrobiia; order Acidimicrobiales; family RAAP-2; genus DASZIT01. Next base: position 2,225 of record DASXFR010000117.1, read on the forward strand.
GACTCGAGCACCGGCACGGGGTGTCGGTGGGGGTGATCATCTCGGACACCTTCGGCCGCACCTGGCGGAAGGGAGTCGCCGACGTGGCCATCGGCATCGCCGGCATCGCCGGGGTGGTGGATCTTCGCGGCACTCCCGACGCCAATGGGCGGGTCTTGGATGCCACCGAAGTATGCGTCGCCGACGAGTTGGCCTCGGCCGCCGAGTTGGTGATGGGCAAGGATCGCGGCATCCCCGCCGCGGTCATCCGGGGTGTCGATCCCCGGTGGCTGCGATTCGCGTCGGTGGCCGAAGAGATCATCCGCCCGCCGGACGAAGACCTCTTCCGCTGATCAATCAGCCAACCCCGACCAGATCCACCACGAAGACCAGCGTCTCGTTGGGTCCGATGGCGCCCCCGGCACCTCGCTCCCCGTAACCGAGTTGGGGCGGAATCGTGAGGCGCCGGCGGCCGCCCACCTTCATCCCGGCGACCCCCTGATCCCAACCCGCGATCACATGGCCGGCCCCCAAGGGGAACGAGAAGTGCTGGCCGCGATTCCACGACGAGTCGAACTCGCTCCCGGTTGACCACGACACGCCGACATAGTGGACCGTGACCGGTGAGCCCGCCATCGCATCGGGCCCATCGCCGACTTCGATGTCCTCCACCAGCAGGGTGGCGGGGGGTGCGCCGTCGGGAATGGTCACGGTGGGTTTGGTGTCAGATGCCATAGCCACGACTGTAGAGGCCTCGGGCCGTCAGGAGCACAAAAGCGGTAGATCCCACCTCGAGCTGGGGTCGGGACCGCCAAGGCAATTTGGGTTGCACCGTTGGGGGAAGATGGTCCCATGGACGATCAACTCCGGCACGTTTCGATCCACGGTCACGACATGGCGTACCAAATGGAAGGCAGTGGCCCCCCGCTCCTCCTTCTCCACGGCATCGCCGGCAGCTCTAGGACCTGGCGGGACGTGATGCCCCGACTCACGGATCGCTTCACGGTGATCGCACCGGACCTGATGGGCCACGGTCAGTCCGAGAAGCCAGTTGGGGACTACTCGCTGGGTGCGTTCGCGAGCGGGATCCGTGATCTGCTCGAAGTCCTCAGCATCGATCGAATCACCGTCGTGGGCCAGTCGTTTGGCGGAGGGGTAGCCATGCAGCTCGCCTACCAGCACCCCGAGCGGTGTGAACGTCTGGTCCTGGTCGATAGTGGAGGACTCGGACGAGAAGTGAGTTGGATGCTTCGGTTCATGACGTTGCCGGGAAGCGAGTACGTGATGCCGGTGATCTTTCCCGGGTTCGTCCGCGACTGGGGGGACGCGCTGTTTCGGAGGATCAACGATCACGGGATCCGCCTCGGTCGTTTCGGCGAGATGTGGAGTGCCTATGCGTCGCTGGCCGAGTCAGAGAACCGCCAGGCGTTCGCCCGGACCATCAGGTCGGTCATCGATCCTGGGGGGCAGACGGTGAGCGCGATGGATCGGCTCTATTTGGCAACTCCGATGCCAACCTTGATCATCTGGGGGGACCGGGATGACATCATCCCGGTGAGTCACGCCTACGCCGCCCACCAGGCCATGCCCGGGAGCCGGCTGACGATCATCGAGGGCGCTGGCCACTTCCCTCAGATTGAAGCGCCCGAGCAGTTCGTCGATGCGCTGGTGGAATTCATCGAATCGACCGAGCCCGCCCATTTCGGTGCTGACGATCGGCAGCGGATGCTCCGGGAACGAGCTCAGCTACCCGAGGCGTAGCGCCCCCGAGACCCGGTGTCCGGGATCAGCGACCGCGGCGGCCACCGGCGCCGGCCACCTGCTTGCCGCCACCGTTCTGCCCGCCATGGCCATGGGAGTGAGATCCACCATTGGATTTACCCCCACCGTTCTTGCCGTTGCCGGCATAACCACGCGCCCCCGAGGGCTTGGCGCCGGGCTTACCGGACTTGCTCCAGCTTCCGGTGGCCCCGAGCTTCTTCTTGTGGCCGCCCCCGCTCCCGTTTCCGTTGGACGACCCGGAGTCTGACCCGTGAAGCCGCGGTCCCTTTCCCGGACCTCGGCTCGAGGCCGGACGCTGCTTCCACGGCTTCCCGGTGCGGGTCGAACCGTTCGACCTCGCCGGCCGGTCGGAGCCGTGGGCCGAACCGTTGGCCGACACCGGCGCCTTGGCGGGGCGACGGGGGGGCGGCTGGCCGATGACCTCGGCGATCTTGGCCATATCCGGGTGGTCGATTCCCATCCGGATGCCCAGGTCCCGTTGGATCCGCTTCACCGCGCCGGTCTTGTCCGGGGTCACGAAGCTGATGACCACCCCGGTGGCGCCGGCCCGGGCCGTGCGGCCCGAGCGGTGGACATAGTCCTTGGCGTCGGTGGGAGGATCGAAGTGGACCACTGCGTTGACCCCGTCGACATGAATGCCGCGAGCCGCCACATCGGTGGCGATCAGGGCGTCGACCGAGCCTCGAATGAAGGACTCCAGCGCCCGCTCCCGCTGCTTCTGGCTCCGGTCACCGTGAATGGCGGCGGCCCGAACTCCGCGTTGCTCGAGCTGCCGGGCAATCCGATCGGTGCCGTGCTTGGTCCGGCAGAACACGATGGTCGGGCCCGAGGCGGCAGCGATCGACGCCGTCGTCTCCACCCGGTCACCCGACGACACCTTCCAGAAGAGATGCACCGCCTCGCTGGCATCCTCCTCGGCTTCGAGTTCGTGCCGGACCGGGTCCTTCTGGTAGCGCTTCACCAGCACGTCGATGTCGCCGTCCAGGGTGGCGGAGAACAGCAGCGTCTGGCGGGAGCCCGGCGTCAGGTCGAGCAGCCGCCGGACGTCGGGGAGGAATCCCATATCCGCCATCCGGTCGGCCTCGTCGATGACGACGATCTCGACGGCATCGAGGCGGATGCTCCCCCGTTCGATCAGGTCACCGAGGCGGCCCGGGCAGGCCACCGCGATATCCACCCCTCGAGACAGGGACTTGAGCTGGGGCCCGTAGCCCACCCCGCCGTAGAAGGTCTCCACCCGCAAGTTCCGCGACGAACACAGGCTGGCCAGCTCGGACGCAACCTGGGCGCAGAGCTCGCGGGTCGGGGTCAGCACCAGCATCCGGGGGTGCTTCGGACGGGACGGCTTCCCGGTCAGGCGGGCCACCGCACCGATCCCGAAGGCCAGGGTCTTGCCCGATCCGGTCGGAGCCTTGCCGCAGACGTCGCGGCCGGCCATGGCGTCAATCACGGTAGCGGATTGAATGGGAAACGGGGTGATGATCGATCGCGCTTTGAGCGCGGCGACGATGTCTGAAGGCACGCCGAGATCGGCGAACGAAGGTTGGGGCAGGGGCATGGAAGCGCTTTCGTGCGACAGTGGGGGACGACGGGGAGAAGACCCCGACCGTGGCCTGTCGCGAAATTGATGCGCACCAGGACTTCACCAGTGTAGTACCTGCAGCCTCGGTCCGAGCGCCGGGGGCACGATGTCGGCCAATCTGATCGCCAATCGGCCTCGGAAGTAGCTTGTCGGTAGTGGAACCGATCCTGCATCTGTCCATTCCTGTGCACGACCTGGTCGAGGCGCGGCGGTTCTATGTCGAGGCGCTGGGGTGCACGCCGGGACGGGAACGCCTGGACTGGTGCGACGTCTGGTTCTACGGGATGCAGCTCACCTTGCAGGAGCGCCCGGACCAGGTGCTGGCCGACGAACAACCGGGCGTGCGCCATTTCGGCGTCACCCTCAGCGGCGACGAACTCGACCGCCTCCTCCAACGGCTGAGCGGGCACCCGGTGCGGTGGCTGGCTCCGGTGACCATCGACTACGCCGGGACACCCCGAGAGCAGCGAAAGGCGAAGATCCTCGACCCGAGCGGCAACGCCATCGAGATCAAGGCCTACGCCGACCGGGAGGCCGCCTTCGCCGCCGACGGCAGCCCACCCGCCTGACGGCCGCTTACGCCCCCGGTAATCAGTCGGCCGACGCGCCGATCTGCTGACGGACGAAATCGAGCACCGCGGCGGTGCCAGTACCGATCTCGGTCCAGGGTTTCCAGCCGAGATGGATGCCGGCCCGGCTGGGGTCGAGGCTGTTCCTCAGCAGCTCGCCGGGCCGCATCGGGGCTTTCTCGATCGGGACCCGGACACCGGCTTGGGTGCTCAGTTGGCGGAAGAGCTCATTGACCGAGGTCTCCTGACCGGTGCCGATGTTGCACACCAGCCCACCACCCCTGGTCGCCCCCCGCACGAAGGCGTCCACCACGTCGTCCACGTAGACGAAGTCGCGGGTCTGCTCCCCGTCGCCGTAGACGGTGATGCTCTCGCCCCGGAGCAGATGCTCGGCGAAGATGGACACCACCCCCGCCTCCCCATGGGGATCCTGGCGGGGCCCGTAGACATTGGCGAGGGCCAAGGCGGAGAACTCCAGGTTGTGCAGCTCCCGGTAGGCAACCAGATAGTCGATGGCCGCCTTCTTCGACACCCCGTAGGGCGACAGCGGGCAGTGCGGAAGCGATTCCTTGATCGGCAGGTCGGCCGGGTCCGGATCCCCGTAGAGGGTCCCGCCGCTGGCCGCGAACACCACCCGGTTGGCACCGGAGGCCCGGGCCGCCTCGAGGATGCGGAGGGTCCCGAGCAGGTTGACGTCGGCGTCGAAGATCGGCTGCTCCACCGACAACCGGACATCGGCCTGGGCGGCGAGATGGAACACCACGTCGGGACGCCGGCGAACCATCAGGTCCACCACCTCGGCGGAGCGGACATCGAGGTTGTTCACCGTCAAGCGGTGGCCGGCGGTCGCCCGGGACTCGCCCAGATTGGCCAGCGAGCCCGTCGACAGGTCATCGACAACGTCGACGGAATGCCCTTCGGCCAGCAATCGATCCACCAAGGTCGAGCCGATGAAGCCAGCACCTCCGGTGACCAGGGTGCGCACCCGGTTAGACCTCGGCCGGGACTCGACCGCCGTCGACGACGGTGCCGGACGCGGTCACGGCGTCAGCACCGATGACCGACAGCGGTTGGATCACACACCGCTGGCCGACAGTGGCATCCGGGCCGATGATCGATCCTTCCACTGACGCACTGGCGGCGATGCGGGCACCTGGGAGCAGCACCGAGCCCTTGACCGAGGCGCCCTCTTCGATGACCGCCCCCTGACCGATGACCGACTCGTCGACCGTGGCCCCATTCACCTGGGCGCCCTGCCCGATCAACGATCGGGTCACCGAGTCGCTCCGGACTTCGACCGCCCCGATCCGCCAGACCCCGACACCCAGTGAACCGTCCTCGACGGCGTCGGGCGCGGGCGGGCCCGTGCGCCGGCCGAGCAGTAGATCGGCATGCGCCCGAAGATAGGCGTCCGGGGTACCGGTGTCGATCCAGTACCCCTCCGAGCCCTGGGCGTAGAGGGAGCCGTCTTCGACAAGTTGCGGGAAGGTCTCCCGTTCGATCGACACCCGCCGACCCTCGGGAATGCGGCCCAGGACCGAGGGTTCGAGCACGTAGGTGCCGGCGTTGATCAGATTGGTCGGGATCTCGTCACGAGGCGGCTTCTCGATGAATGCCTCGACTTTCCCGTTGGCATCGGTGGGCACCACACCGAAGACCGACGGATCGTCCACCGGGGTAAGGCTGATGGTGGCCTCCGACCCATGGTCCCGGTGAAAGGCGATGAGCGCGCTGATGTCGAGTTCGGTGAGCACGTCACCATTGACCACCACGAAGGTGTCGTCGATGCCGACATGGTCGGCGGCGAACCGGATGGCACCGGCGGTATCGAGCGGCGTGGGCTCCACCGCGTAGGAGATCCGAATGCCGGCCACCGTTCCATCCGGATAGGCATTGATGAAGGCGTCAGGCCGATAGCCGAGCGAGAGGACGGCGTCGTCGATCCCGTAGTCGGCCAAATGGCTGAGCACCCGTTCGATCATCGGATGCTCCACGATCGGAAGCATCTGCTTGGGCGTGGTCAACGTCAGGGGACGCAGCCGGGTCCCCTCGCCGCCCACCAGGACGACCGCTCTCACCTGATGATTCCGTCAGAGCATTTCACGGGGTCGGTGGCGCAGTCGTGGCCGTCGGGGCGGTGGTGGCGGTGGACGGCGCGGTGGTGGCGGTGGCCGGCGCGGTGGTGGTCGGGCTGCTGGTGGCTCCGGTCTGGACGGCGTTGAGCAGGCTGGTCACGACCGTCCCCGGCGGCTTGGGCACCGAGGCGGTGGCCGGCAGGAAGGCCATGGTGATCATCTGGCCGTCGCTGAACTTGAGCGAGTTGGGGTTCCCCTGCACGCTGGTGGAGGACTTGGACAGGGAGTTGGTCCAGTCCACCACGTTGACGTATCCCTGTTTGCCGGCGTTGGGGGTGCCCTTCGGGCAGGTGGCCCCGTTGCTCAACACTTTCTTCCCCGGATAGCCCAGGGTGGTGGAGGAAAGCGTCAGGCCCTTGTAGCCGGACACGAACTTGCCCAAAGTGGCATTGGCCCCCGATTCGGAGCTGTTCTTCGGGTTGACGAACACCAGGCCGGTTCCGGTGGCGATCAACCCGGTCTTGCTGGAGTTGGTGCTGGCCGGGAGGTTCGGCTCGACTGTGCCGCAGATGTCGACCGCGAGCGCGGCATGCCAGGTCTGGGTGGTGGTCGGGGGGCCGGTCGAGTTGTTGACCTTGTGGGTGCGCTGATACCGGCTGAAGCCGACCAGCAGGAGACCGACGATGACGATGATGACCAAACTGGCGTACCAGTTGATCGGCATCTGGCCGCGGTACGTCTTTCCACCTCCGGTGGACGCCGCCCGCGCCACCCACTTCCCTGTCGAATTGCTGGCCATGATCGGACGACACCCTACAGCGTGGCGCCCTACTCGTCGGTCCGCCCCCGGGCACGCCTGGTCACGACTGGAACGCCTTCCGGATCCCGGCCAGCACCGCCCGGACCCCGATCCCCACCACGACCAGCGGAAGCAGGGCCCGCCGCCATCCGGACGTCGACCGCCCGGCGAATCGCAGCAGCGATCGATGGTGCTCGAGGATCATCCGGTAGGGATGCCGGTTGGTGGAGGCCCCTTGCTGGTGGGTCACCACCGCCGCCGGCGCGTACACCACCTTCCAGCCGGCCTTTCCCAACCGCCAGCACAGATCGACCTCCTCGAGGTACATGAAGTACTGCTCGTCGAAGCCGCCGACCTGCTCGAACGCCGTCCGCCGGACCAGAAAGCAAGCGCCCGACACCCAGTCGACCGGCGTCACCGTGTCGATCTCCAGGGCCAGATCGGCATGTTGGTAGGCGCGGGTGAACGGATTCTGGGCGGAGAACTGCCCGAGCATCGCGTGCCCGGCGGCGTCGATCATGGAGGGGAACTGCCGGGCTGACGGGTAGCGCTCGCCCTCCGGCGTCCGGATCAACGGGCCCACCACCGCGACGGTCGGGTCGGAATCCAGCACCTTCACCATCTCGGGGAGCGCCCCGGATTTGACCGACAGATCGGGATTGCACACCAGGATGAGCTCCGACCCGGTGGCCGCCACCCCCCGATTGGCGGCAGCGCCGTAACCCAGGTTCCGGCCGGGATCGACCACGGCGACACCGGGGTACCGTTGGCGCAATTCCCTCACCGAGCCATCGGTCGACCCGTTGTCCACCACCACCAGCTCTGCGGGTCCCTCCCCCTCCAGACTCGCCACCCCGCGGGCCAGGAGGGACCCGGACTCGAAGTTGACCACCACGATGGCCGTCCGTCCCCCGCCCCCGTCGGCGAGGTCCTTGCTCACGGGTCGAGCCGAGAGAACCGGAACTTGACGAGGGCCTTCAATGCCCCGAAACCATCGCGCCAGGTGATCTTCTTCCCCTCGGAGATCTCCCGTCCGGCGTAGGAGATCGGCACCTCATAGATCCGATGGCCCCTCCGCAACACCTTGGCGGTGATCTCCGGCTCGAAGTCGAACCGGTCGGACTCGATGGTGATCCCGGCGATGACCTTCCGATCGAACAGCTTGTAACAGGTCTCCATGTCCGACAGCGTCGAGGAGTACAGCACATTTGTCACCAGGGACAAGATCCGGTTGCCGACCCAGTGGGACGGCAGCATGTTCATCCTCTCGCCGGTGAACCGGCTGCCATAGACGACCCGGGTCTTGCCCTTGAGGATGGGGTCGAGCAGCTTGGGCCAGTCGTCGGGGTCGTATTCGAGGTCGGCATCCTGGATGAGGACCAGATCGCCGCGGACCTGGGCCAACCCCGTCCGGATGGCCGCCCCCTTCCCCCGGTTCTGCGGGTGGTGCACCACCTTGACCGTCGAGTCCTCCAGGGCGGCCAGCACCTTGTCGGTCCCGTCGGAGGAGCCGTCGTCGACCACCACCACCTCGACGGTCAGCGGGATGTCGGCGGCCCGGATCCTCCGGATCACCTCCGCCACCGTGGTGCGCTCGTTGTAGACCGGGACGATCACCGACAAGTTGGCATAGGCCGGGTGGGCGCCGTCACCGCTCCAGTCGTCGAAGGCATCCGTCTCCCCGGCGTCGGTCACGCCTGGGTCTCCCGTTGCCGGGGGAATCCTCCGCTCCAGGCGGGGTCGAAATCTGCTGCCGTCTGAGCCAGCCCGTCTTTGAGCCCGGTGGTCGGCTCCCAGCCGAGTTCCCGGCGGGCGACGGAGATGTCGGGGCGCCGGCGGGTCGGGTCGTCCAACGGCAGAGGGAGGTGGACGATGGTGGAGGCCGAGCCGGTCAGGTCGATCACCACCTGGGCGAGTTCGAGGACGGTGTACTCGTCGGGGTTCCCGATGTTGACCGGTCCGGTGATCTCGGCGTCGAGCAGCGCGACCAGGCCGCCCACCTCGTCGGCCACGTAACACAGGCTCCGGGTCTGGCTCCCGTCGCCGTAGACCGTCAACGGCTCACCCTGGAGGGCCTGGATCAGGAAATTCGAGACGACCCGGCCGTCGTCGGGCCGGAGGCGGGGCCCATAGGTGTTGAAGATCCGGGCGATGCCGATGTTGGTCCCCCGCTCCCGGTGATGGGCCATGGTCAGCGCCTCGGCGAACCGCTTGGCCTCGTCGTAGACGCTGCGGGGACCGACCGGGTTCACGTTGCCCCAGTAGGCCTCGGTCTGGGGATGTACCTCCGGGTCGCCGTAGACCTCGCTGGTCGAGGCGAGCAGGAACCGGGCGCCGTGCTGCTCGGCCAGTTCGAGGCCCCGACGGGTTCCCTCGCTCCCCACCGCCAGGGTCTCCAGCGGCCGGGCCAGGTAGTCGGGGGGCGAGGCGGGGCTAGCCAGATGGAGGACGCCGCTGACCGGGCCGTCGACGGGCAGGGATTGGGTGACGTCCGCCTCGACCAGGGTGAACCCCCGATGCCCGGACAGGTGGGCCACATTCTCGGGACGCCCGGTGGAGAAATCATCCACGCACACCACCTGGTCGCCGCGGTCGAGGAGCCGATCGCAGAGGTGGGAGCCGAGGAACCCGCCTCCCCCCATCACCACGTAGCGACCGCTCACCGTCGCCCGATCCCGGTGTAGTCGAATCCGAACCGGCGCATCTGGGCCGGGTCGAGCAGGTTGCGGGCGTCGATCACCACCGGTGCCACCAGGAACTTCAGCACCTGGGAGAAGTCGAGCCAGCGGAACTCGTCCCACTCGGTCAACACCACCACCGCGGTGGCTCCCTCGCAGGCGGAATAGGCGTCGGGGAAGGCCCGGACCGAGTCGTCCAGGGAGGAGACGGTGCCGGTGGAGTCGGCGTGGCTCAGTTCCGCCACCCGGGAGGAGAACTCCCCGTCGGGAACGGCCACGGTGGGATCGAAGGCCTGCACGGTGGCGCCCTCCGCGACCAGTCGCTTCACGATCTCCACCGCCGGGGAGTTCCTCAGGTCGTCGGTGCCGGCCTTGAAGGTGAGCCCCCACACCGCGATCACCGCGCCGGCCAGGTTGCCTCCGGTCGGGGTGACCACATCGGACGAGGTGGCGGTGGCCCGGGCCACCGCCTGCTTCACCTTGTCGACCACCCGGGTGAACTGCTCCTCATTGGTGGCGATGGCGCCCCGCAGGAAGGAGAAGTCATAGCCCGCCTGTTCGGCGATGTGGACGAGGGCGCGGGTGTCCTTCGGCAGGCAGCTCCCGCCCCAGCCCGGCCCGGGTCGGAGGAACTCGAACCCGATTCGCTTGTCGTAGCCGAGCCCGAGGATGACGTCCCGTACGTCGGCCCCCACCGCCTCGCAGAGTCCGGCCACCGAGTTGACGAAACTGAGCTTGGTGGCCAGAAACGCGTTGGAGGCGTACTTGATGGTCTCGGCGGTGGCGGCGTCGGTGATGAGCAGCGCGGCGTGGGTACCGGCGAACAGCTCTCCGACCTTGGCCGCCGCCGCCTGGTCGTCCGCCCCCACCACGATGCGCTCGGGATGGAGGCTGTCGCTCACCGCCGTGCCTTCCCGGAGGAACTCGGGGTTCGACACCACGGTGATGTCCCGGCGGCCGAGTACCCGCTCGACCACCAGCGTCGATCCCACCGGGACCGTCGACTTGTTCACGATGACGGTGCCGGGCATCAGGTGGGGCCCGATCTCGGTGGCCACCGCCTCCACGAAGGAGAGATCGGCGGAGCCGTCCTCCCCTTGGGGGGTGGGCACGCAGAGGAAGACGAACTCGGCATCGGCCACCGCCGCGGTGGCCCCGACCACGAAACGCAGCCGGCCGGCCGCCTGGCCCTCCCGGATCAGATCCTGGAGGCCCGCCTCGACGATGGGCACGTTGCCCCCCGACAGCTGCTCGATCTTGTCGGGATCGGAATCCGCACAGATCACCCGGTGACCGAGGTGGGCGAGGGTGGCGGCGGTCGGAATCCCGACGTAGCCCATGCCGATCACCGCGATGTCGTGGGCGTGGGCATTGGGCAGCACCCGGACGGCGGCGCCGCGGTGGCCGAAGTAGGCACCCGGGCCGCCCGGATCCGAGGAGTCCCGGGGCCGGTTGCCTGACCCTCCGAACCCTGCGGTGGAACCTGTGTCCCTCATCGTTGTCCCATCGTCATGGCGGCCGTCAGCAGGGCGGTTGCACCGGCTCAGGCCGGCCGCACGGTCTCAACATGCTACGTACAAACCGTTCAGGTCTTTTCCGCCATGGCCGCCAGCGCCTCGACCAAACGGGTGAGCGAAGCCGTCCACTCCGGCAACAGGTCGAGCCCGGACAGGCGAAGGGCGGCGTTGTCCAGCCTGGAATTGGCCGGGCGGGGGGCGGGGCGGGGCGGGTCGAGATCGGTGGTGGCGATGGGCTCCACCTGCTCCGGGTCGAGCCCGGCGGCGGCCAGCGTGGCCCGGGCGAATCCGAACCAGGTCGTCTCCCCCTGGTTGGTGACGTGGAAGGTGCCCGGCCGGCGGCCCAGCGCCAAACCGACGATGGCGGTGGCCAGATCGGCGGTGAAGGTGGGCGTCCCCCGTTGATCGTCGACGAACCGGAGCGGCCCGTCGCCGGCCGCCGCCGCCAGCCGTAGCACCGTCTTGACCATGTTCGCCCCGTGCGCGCCGCTCACCCAGGCGGTGCGGACCACGGTGGCGCCGCCCCCGCTGACCGCCACCACCTCCTGCTCGCCGCCGAGCTTGCTGCGGCCGTAGACCGACTGGGGATTGGTGGCGTCCCACTCGACGTAGGGCCGGTCGAGGGTGCCGTCGAAGACGTAGTCGGTCGAGACGTAGAGGAGGTGGGCGCCGACCCGTCGGGACGCCTCGGCCACGTGCCGGGTGCCCATGGCGTTGACGGCGAAGGCGGTGTCGGGGTCGGATTCGCAGGCATCCACCGCGGTGAAGGCGCCGCCGTGGATCACCACCTCGGGCCGAAACGCCTCGAACGCCTCCCCGACCGCCGTCCGGTTGACCACGTCGAGATTGTCGATGTCGGTGGAGAGCACCTCGATGTCGCCCGGACCCCGCCCGACCGGCAGGGAGCCGCCGTCGGGCACGGTTCCGGCCAGGACGTCGCGGACATCCCGACCCAGCTGGCCGTTGCCGCCGGTCACCAGCACCCGGAGGGGCGGGCTCACGGTCCGGGGACGGGGCCGCTCGGGCTCGGGCCCATCCAGCCACCCTCGATGACCGGGGCCCGGTCGACCAACGGCTCCCACCACGCCCGGTTGTCGGCGTACCAGGCCACGGTGGCGGCCAGGCCCTCGGCGAACTCCACCTTCGGCTCCCAGCCCAGGGCGGCCCGGATCTTGGACGAGTCGAGCAGGTAGCGGCGATCGTGTCCGGGCCGATCGGGAACGATCTCCTTGAGGGACTGGGGACGGCCGGTGGCCGCCAGCACCGAGTCGGCGATCTCCTCGATGCTGGCCTCGACGCCGCTCCCGACGTTGTAGGTCTCCCCCACCTCGCCCTTCTCCAGCACCATCTCCACCGCCCGGCAGTGGTCGTCGACGTGGAGCCACTCGCGGCGGTTGAGGGTCGAGGCGTAGAGCGGCAACGGCATGTCGTTGAGCGCCTTGGCGGTGAACAGCGGGATGACCTTTTCGGGGAACTGGTAGGGGCCGTAGTTGTTGCAGCAGTTGGTGATGGTGGCCGGGAGCCCGAAGGTCTCCGAGTAGGCCCGGACGGCATGGTCGGCGCCGGCCTTGGAGGCGTTGTACGGGGTCCGGGGGCGGTAGGGGGTGTCCTCGGTGAACACTTCGTCGGAGTCGAGCGGGAGGTCGCCGTAGACCTCGCAGGTGGAGATGTGGTGGAACCGCTCCACCCCGTGCCGCCGGGCCGCCTCGGCCAGCAGCTGGGTCCCGAGCACGTTGGTGCGGAAGAACCGGGCCGGGTCCAGGATGGCCAGGCTGTTGTGGGACTCGGCGGCGAAGTTCACCACCACGTCGATCTGGTGCTCGGTCATCACCTCGGTCATCAAGTCGAGGTTGCCGATGTCACCGTGGACGAACGTGCATTTGTCCTCCACGTCGGCGAGGTTGGGCCGATTGCCGGCGTAGGTGAGGGCGTCGAGCGCCACCACCTGGTCGTCGGGGTGACTGCCTATCCAGTAGCGCACGAAGTTGGAACCGATGAAGCCGGCGGCGCCGGTGACGAGTAGTCGCATAATCGGGGCAGCCTACTCTCGGTCCCGATCCCGCCCGGGAGGAACCCCGGCTCAACCCGCCGGTCGGAGATGCACCACGTCGCCCGCCACCACCGTTTCCAATCCGCCGTCGGTCGCCACCACCAGGTGGCCTTCATCGGTCAGATCGGTGGCGGTTCCCTCCATCTGGCCACCGGCCAGCTCGACCCGTACCCGGCGGCCGAGGGTCACGCACTTATCCCGGAGATCGGACGCCAGCCTCGTCCGGCCCTCGGAGGTCCCCAACCACGCCAGCCGGGGGCCCAGGTCCCCCAACAGCCGGGAGAGCAGTGCCGACCGGTCCACCGCTCGGCCGGCTTCTTGCTCGAGCGATGTCGCCTCCCCGACCTGCCCTTCGGGAAGGTCGTCGTCCGACAACGGCCAGCCCACGTTGATCCCGATCCCGACCACGATCGGCGGAGGACCGTGCTCGGCCGGCCCGGCCAGGTCGGCCTCGGCCAGCACCCCGGCCAGTTTGCGGCCGTCGGCGGCCAGCAGGTCGTTGGGCCACTTGATGCCCGGCGCCAGCCCGGTCTCGGCGCTGATGGCCGCTGCCGCCGCCAAACCCACCGCCGCGGAGGCCAGGTGCCGGGACTCGGCCGGGAGGTCGACCCGGAGGAGGATCGAGACCAGCAGGTTGGAGCCCGGGGGCGCCTCCCAACTGCGCCCCAGCCGGCCCCGACCCGCCGTCTGGTGGTCGGCCACCGCCACCACCCCGTGGGGGGCACCGGCCCGGGCCTCATCGAGCAGGTAGCGGTTGGTCGAATCGATCGAATCGAACCATCGGATGTCACCGAAACCGGGTGCCGACCGGATAGGGCTGGCGCTGGAGTCACCCACCTCGCCCACCTTAGGATTGCGAGCCTGGCGTGGCACGTACCCTCTGAGCCGTGCCAGTGTTGTAGCGCCCGTCCTCGGTCATCGGACCGCCGACCGTCATCTGATTCGAAAGGCTGAGCGTGCTCAAGAAGGTTCTCATCGCCAACCGGGGGGAGATTGCCGTCAGGGTCATCCGGACCTGTCGGGAGCTGGGCGTGGCCACCGTGGCCGTCTACTCCGAGCTCGACCGGGACGCACTCCATGTTCGCTTCGCCGATGAGGCGTACGCGTTGGGCGGCCAGACCGCCACCGAGAGCTATCTCAACACCGAGGCGATCCTGGCCGCCATCGAGAAGAGTGGCGCCGACGCGGTGCACCCCGGCTACGGGTTCTTCTCGGAGAACACCGACTTCGCCCGGGCCATCACCCAGCGGGGCGTCACCTTCATCGGTCCCCCACCCGAGGCCATCGAGGTCATGGGGGACAAGATCAGCTCCCGCCACGCCGCCGAGCGGGCCGGGGTTTCCGGGGTTCCCGGGCGATCCGAGGTCCTGACCTCGCCCGACGAGGTGACGGCGTTCGGCAACGAGTTCGGCTGGCCGGTGGCCATCAAGGCCGCCTTCGGGGGCGGCGGCCGAGGCATGAAGGTGGTGCAGGAGCCGGCCGAAGCCCCCGAGGCATTGGCGTCGGCCATGCGCGAGGCCCTCTCCTATTTCGGCCGCGACGAGTGTTACATCGAGCGCTATCTGGCCTGGCCCCGGCACGTCGAGATGCAGATCATCGCCGACACCCACGGCAACACCGTGTGGTTGGGCGAACGCGACTGCTCGGCCCAGCGCCGCCACCAGAAGTTGGTGGAGGAGAGCCCCGCCCCCGACTTCCCCGACGATATCCGCCGGGCCATGGGCGAAGCCTCGGTCAAGGTGGCCGAGGCCTGCGGCTACGTCAACGCCGGCACTGTCGAGTTCCTCTACCAGGACGGGGAGTTCTTCTTTCTGGAGATGAACACCCGCCTGCAGGTCGAGCACCCGGTCACCGAGATGGTCACGGGCCTCGACCTGGTTGAATGGCAGTTGCGGGTGGCCTCGGGCGAGCCCCTCGGTTTCGGCCAGGGCGACGTCCGGCGGGACGGGCACGCCTTCGAGGTGCGGATCAATGCCGAGGACCCCGCCGGTGGTGCCTTTACGCCGTCGCCGGGCACCATCACCCGCTTCGTGACCCCGGGAGGACCCGGCGTGCGTCTCGATACCGGGTACGCATCCGGTGACACCGTGAGCCAGTTCTACGACAACCTCATCGCCAAGCTGGTGGTGTGGGGTCACGACCGGGAGTCGGCCCGGAAGCGGATGCTCCGGGCCATCGACGAGACGGTCATCGAGGGGGTGGCCACCACCCTTCCCGCCGACATTGCCATCCTCTCCCATCCGGACTTCGCCAACGCCACCCACTCCACCAACTGGGTGGAGCAGTCGTTGGACCTCAGCGGGGTGACCGCCGCGGTGCCGGCACCGGTGATCGAGCCGGCGGACGGGGAGGAGCCGGTCGACCGGGTGCTGCGGGAGGTCACCGCCGAAGTGGACGGTCGGCGTTTTCAAGTCAAGCTGTGGGTGCCGGATCTCGGGGAGACGGTGGTGAGTGGCGGGGGAAGTGCCCGTGCCCAACCCGGGCCTCGGCGTCCGAAAGCCACCTCGTCCGGATCCGGTTCCGGGACCGTGGTGGTTCCCATGCAGGGCACCATCGTCAAGGTCCTGGTCGAGGTGGGAGATGCGGTCGAGGTCGGGCAGACCATCTGCCTGCTCGAAGCCATGAAGATGGAGAACAACGTCAACGCCGAAAAGGGCGGGACGGTGAAAGAGGTCAAGGTGGCGGCGGGCGATTCGGTCGGGCCGGGCGACGTCGTCGCCATTATCGAATAACCGCGGGTCGACTCGGTCAGAGCCGGTCGAAACCGGTAGGAGCCAGTCGGAGCAGTCGGAAGGCATCGGAAGCGGTCGGAGGACACGGATGACGGATCTGAAGGAAAGCTCCCGGGCGGCCATCGACAACGAGCTCGGCGGCCTGGTCAACCTCAGCCATACCATTCACGAACACCCGGAAACGGCCTTCGAGGAGGAGCAGGCGGCAGCCTGGACGTCCAAACCGCTGTCCGACGCCGGCTTTTCCGTCACCCAGGGGGTGGCCGGGCTCCCCACCGCCTTCGACGCCCGGTTCGGGTCAGGACCCATGGTGGTGGCAGTCTGCGCCGAGTACGACGCCCTCCCGGGGATCGGCCACGCCTGCGGGCACAACATAATTGCCGCGTCAGCGGTCGGGGCCGGCCTCGGGTTGGCGGCGGTGGCCGACGAGCTCGGCATCACTGTCCGAGTGCTGGGCACCCCGGCCGAGGAGGGGGGCGGCGGCAAAGTGGTGATGCTGGATGAGGGCGTCTTCGACGGCGTCCATGCCGCCATGATGGTCCACCCGTGGCCGACCGACCGGCTCTCGGCCCTCTGCCTGGCGGTCTCCCACTTCGACGTGACCTTCGCCGGTAAGGCCGCCCATGCGTCGGCCGCCCCCTGGGAGGGGATCAACGCCGGGGACGCCATGGTGACCGCCCAGGTCGCCCTGGGCCTGCTGCGCCAACAGCTTCTCCCCGGCGACCAGCTCCACGGCGTGGTAATCGACGGTGGGTCGGCGGCCAACATCATCCCCGCCCGCGTTACCGGCCGGTTCATGTGCCGGTCCACCACCCTGTCGGGCTTGGAGAAGCTCGAGCCCCGGGTCCGGGCCTGCTTCGAGGCAGGAGCATTGGCGTCGGGGGCGACGGTGACCTACGAGCGGTTGGCTCCTGACTACTCGCACATGGAGAGTGACCCCGGGTTGTTGAGCATGTACCGAGCCAACGCCGAGGAGCTGGGCCGCTCCTTCGAGCTCGATGACCAGGGTGCTCGCCGGCCGACGCTGTCTACGGACATGGCCAACGTGTCCCTGGCCGTGCCCACCATCCACCCGCTGATCGGCATCGATGCCGGTGGGTCGGTCAACCACCAACCGGAGTTCGCCGCCGCCTGCATCACCGCGTCGGCCGACGCCGCCCTCCGGGACGGGGCGCTAGCCATGGCCTGGACGGTGATCGACGCGGCCAGCCCGGGTCCGTTGCGGGATCGCCTGCTGGCGGGCTGAGCGGAGGGGGGTCGGACCTCTGGCCGAGCCGGAGCCGAAGCCCGGCGCCGAGCCCCGGAGCTGGCGTAAATTTGTTCAGCCGTTATACGCAGGTGCCGGTAGGCAGGCGAGCAGAAGATGTCAGTTCTGCAGCTCGGGGAGGATAGTGGCCAGTTGGCGCCACTCGGCGAGCGGGTAACGGTCCCGGCTTCCCGTCAGGACCTGGATGCAGACGTGGTCGGCCCCGGCGTCCAGGTGCTCTCGGATGCGGCCGGCGATGGCCTCGACGCCGCCCCAGGCGACGTGCCCGTCGATGAGGCGGTCACTGCCGCCGTCGACCAGGTCGGCCTCGGTGAAGCCGAAGCGGAGCATGTTGTTGGTGTAATTGGGAAGTTGCAGATAGATGGCCAGACTGTCCCGGGCCACGGCGCGAGCGGTGCTGGGGTCGGACTCCATCACCACCATCTGCTCGGGCGCCAACAACCGGCCCTCGCCCAGAATCGACCGGGCCCAGCGGGTGTGGTCCGGCGTGGTCAAGTAGGGGTGGGCGCCAGCTGCACGGTCACGGGCCAGCTCCAGCATCTTCGGCCCCAGGGCGGCGAGCGCCCGGTCTTGTTTGTGCACGGGGGTCTTGGCCGAATCCAGCTCGTCGAGGTAGTGCACCATCAATGAATAGGGCCGGACGTACTTCCGATTAGTAGACTCGACCAACGGCGCATGGCTGACGCCGAGGCCGAGCAGGAAGCGGTCGGGGTGGGCAGCAGAGATCCGGGCATGCTCGGCCGCCGCCCCGGTGGCGTCGTGCATCCAGACGTTCAGGATTCCGGTGGCCACCGGAAGGACCCGGGTGGCGTCGAGGGTCCGGGTGACGGCCGCGAAGATGTCCCCACCGCCGCCTCCGGGAATCCACAGCGCGCCAAATCCCAGGGCTTCGATCTCTGCCGCCGCATCGCCGGCATCCCCGGCCTGCTTCGATCGGAACTCGCCGCTCCAGATGCCAACCTTGCCCAGTTCCATCCCGCTACCTCCGTTCCTCCGGCCCGGCTCGACCCGATAGCTAGTCCTTACCGATCATGACTTCAGTTGCCTTGATGACCGCCGTCACGGTGTCTCCCTCCTTGATGTCGAGCGCAGTGGCCGAGTCCTTGGTGATGGCGGAGACGAGTTCTTGGCCTCCGGGCAGTTGAATGACGACGGTCGACATGACGGCACCGTGCTCGACTCGAATGACGGTGCCCTCAAGTTGGTTCTGGCGCTGAGTCTCATGCTGGCGACGTTACCCGGGCCGGACTCATAAGGTCGCCGGCCCGGCGTTCGGCCATGCCAGCGACAGAGACGCCCGGCTCCTGGGCATCCACGCTCCGGCTATGGACGTCTACTTCGCAGGACTTCACGAGTTGTGGAATCGTGATGAACCGCCGTCGACCGAGGAAGAACGGGGATTGATGGCTCGGTTCGGCATGGAGACGGTGTAGCCGGGCTGGCTGTGCTCTGAAAACGACTATGACGGAGTCTGGTACCGAAGAGAACCAGCCTCCAAAGCCAACAGAACTGTTCGGACGACGTCTTTCACCTGATCGGTTGGGACATCCAAGACGTGGCGGGGCTCGATGTCGGCCGAGACGAACTCCTCATGCATCTGCCGGGTGGCGGCCTGGTCGGCGAAGGCGTGATCCCGGCGGGTCGCCACTCGTTCGACACAGTCCTCCACCGGGGGCAGCAAGATGACGTAGTGCAGCTCCTCGAGGCCGCTGGCCAAGGCGAAGGTGGGAAGAAACCAGGGCCCCACGATCCCGTCGTAGACGGTGAAGTAGCCACCGGAGGCGTACTCGCCGGCCGCCGACGCCGCCGCCCGGGTGACGATCTGGTTCTGCTGGTTGGCCTCTCGGAGCCAGGGGGCAATCGAGCCGGCGGCCAGGAACCCGAAGAAGGCATCACCCTCGACGAAGGCACTCTGCGGAGAGGCCTCGGCAATGGCCTTCGAGACGGTCGACTTACCGGCGCCGGGCGGACCGGTAATCAGGAGTAGCGAGCCCATGGTGCGCATGCTGGCTCACCGCCCAGCTAGGTCCCCGGGCGGTACTCGCCGAACACGCCTCGAAGGACGTCGGACACCTCTCCGAGAGTGGCCATCCGACCCAAAGCTTCCTTCATCGGTACCAGTAGGTTCTGGGTCCCCCGAGCTGCCGCCTCGACATCGGCAAGAGCGGCACCGACGGCGGATTGGTCGCGTTCGGCTCGCACCTTCTTGACCGAGGCCACCTGGGTACGCTGCAGCTCCTCATCGATGGGGAACACCTCGCTGGGGTCGTTGGTCTCGTCGACGAACTTGTTCACCCCGATGACGATCTTCTCGTCGTCGTCAATGGCCTTGGCGAACGCATAGGCGGCCTGTTCGATCTCACCCTGCATGTAGTGGGCCTCGATGGCGTCCACCGCGCCGCCCATGGCGTCGATCCGCTCGAGGTATTCCCAGGCGCCCTTTTCGACTTCGTCGGTGAGCGACTCGACGAACCACGACCCGGCCAGCGGGTCGACGGTGTCGGCGATCCCCGATTCGTATCCGACGATCTGCTGGGTCCGAAGGGCGATCTTGGCTGCCTTCTGGGTGGGTAGCCCCAGTGCTTCGTCGAAGCCGTTGGTGTGCAGGCTCTGGGTGCCACCCAGGGCGGCGGCCATGGCCTGGACGGTCACCCGGACGATGTTGTTCTCCGGTTGCTGAGCGGTGAGGGTCGATCCTCCGGTTTGGGTATGGAAGCGAAGAAGTTTGGACTTCTCGTCCTTGGCCTCGAACCGCTCGGACATGATCTTGGCCCACATCCGGCGAGCGGCCCGGTACTTCGCCACCTCTTCGAACAGGTTGTTGTGGGCGTTCCAGAAGAAGCTGAGCCGGGGGGCAAATGCGTCGATGTCCAACCCGGCAGCCAACGCGGCGTCGACGTAGGCAATCCCGTTGGCGATGGTGAAGGCGATCTCCTGGACGGCGGTCGAGCCGGCTTCGCGGATGTGGTATCCGGAGATGGAGATGGTGTTCCAGGCCGGGAGGTGCTCGGCGCAGTAGGAGAACGTGTCCGTCACCAGTCGCATCGACGGGCGGGGCGGGTAGATATAGGTCCCCCGGGCCACGTATTCCTTCAAGATGTCGTTCTGGATGGTGCCGCCGAGCCGCTTCGGGTCGACCCCGTTCTCCTCGGCCACCAATTGGTAGAAGAGGAGGAGGATGGCGGCGGTGGAGTTGATGGTCATCGAGGTGGTGACCTCGTCGAGCGGGAGGTCCGCCAACAACAGCCTCATGTCCACCAGCGAATCGATGGCCACCCCCACCTTCCCGACTTCGCCCTCCGACCGGGGATGATCCGAGTCGAGGCCCATCTGGGTCGGGAGGTCGAACGCACAGGACAGCCCAGTCTGGCCAGCTCCGAGCAGAAACTTGAACCGCTGGTTGGTCGAGGTGGCATCACCGAACCCGGCGTACTGCCTCATGGTCCACAGGCGCCCCCGGTACATATCGGGGCGGATTCCACGGGTGTACGGATAACTCCCCGGCTCTCCCAGCTGTTGGGCCGCGTCCCAACCGTCCAGATCATCCGGGCGGTAGACGGGGTGGATCTCGATCCCCGAATCGGTGCGCCGCTCACTCACCTTGTCCGGCGATGGGGGCCTAGTCGGCGGGTTGTTCGATGCCATGGCAACAGATTACGGGTTCCGGAGCACGGGGTTCACCGGGGCGTCGGAGCAAAGGTCCAGGGCCACGACCCGACGATGCCGGACCGCTACGACCCGACGCCAATCAGCCGCGCACCATATGCCGCACGGGACCCATGACTCGGGATTCCCCGCTGTCGCCGGTTTGATCCGGGCGACGACGAACCCGAACCGACGCGCTTAGGACGCGGCGGGGGCTACCACGTGGGGCATGCACAGCTCGTCGTATTCGGCAATGACGATTTCGCCGGCATTCGGACCGCAGGTCGGGCACTCGGGGTCGCGGTGCACGTTGAACGTCCGGAAGCTCTGCTCCAGGGCGTCGTAGGCCAACAGCCTTCCCTGGAGGGTCTCCCCCAGGTCGAGAAGGATCTTGATCGCCTCGACCGCCTGGATCGAACCGACGATTCCGGGCAGCACGCCCAGTACGCCGGCTTCCGAGCAACTCGGGGCCAGCTCGGCCGGGGGCGGCTCGGGGATCATGCACCGGTAGCACGGCCCGACCCAGGGGTTGAACACCGTGATCTGACCCTCGAACCGGAAGATCGACCCGTGGACGACCGGGATGTTCTTTATCAGGGAGGCGTCGTTGACCAGGTAGCGGGTCGGGAAGTTGTCGGTACCGTCCACGATGACGTCGTAGCCGTCGATGATGTCGAGAATGTTGTCCGCCCCGAGCCGGACGTCGTACGTGACCACGTTCACATCGGGGTTCATCAAGGTCAGGGTCTTCTTGGCCGAATCGACCTTCCGCTCGCCGATGCGGTCGGTGTTGTGGAGGATCTGGCGTTGCAGGTTGGAGGCATCGACCACATCCATGTCGATGATGCCGAGCGTGCCCACCCCGGCGGCGGCCAGGTAAATGGCAGCTGGCGACCCGAGACCACCGGCACCGAGTAGCAGGACCTTGGAGTCGAGCAGCTTGAGCTGGCCGGTCTCCCCGATTTCCGGCAGCAGCAGGTGCCGCTGGTAGCGGTTCCTCTGCTCAGAAGTCAGCGACTGGGGGGTCGCCCACTCCCGCCCCTCATCCTTCCAGCGGTTGAAGCCACCGATGACCGACGCCACGTCGGTGTAGCCCAGCTCCTGCAGGGTCTTGGCCGCGAACGCCGAGCGGGTGCCCCCGGCGCAGTACACCACCAGGTGGGACGACTTGTCGGGGATCCGCCCCTCCACCGAGGTCTCGAGGGTGCCCCGGGGGATGTGGACCGCCCCGGGGAGGGCCCCCTGCTCGTACTCATCGGGTTCACGGACGTCGAGCACCACGGCCTTGTCGGCGGACAACTCCTGCTCCGCCTGGGCCGGATCGATCTCCCGCACGGCCGCCTTGGCCTCGGCCAACATCTCTCTGAAGGTGGGCACAACTATCACTATCCTCGTTCGGCGGAGGTCGCCGGTCGTAACCGGGCCTCCGGACCTTCAACTGCGATCTATAGGTATGTAAACCCTACCAGCGGGGTCAACATTCCCTCTGGGGCCGCTCGGCGACGGCAGCCGGCTCTGATCATGAGGTCGGGGGCCTCGATCCAGGGCCCGAGGAGTGGTGCCATCGGTCCATGATGTCGATATGGAACTGAGCCAGGCGGTCCAAGCCCGTCGGATGACCAGGAACTTCTCCGGACGGACGTTGCCACCCGGTTTGCTGGATTCGATGCTCTCCGACGCCTTGCGGGCCCCGTCGGCCGGGAATACCCAGGGTCGGGAGTTCGTCATCCTCGAGGGCCGGGCGGAGACGGCACGGTACTGGGAGACCACCACCGACGAACCCTGGCGCTCGAGGTCCCGGCGGTTCGAAGGCATGTCCCGGGCCCCAGTCGTCGTCCTGCCGTTTGTGGATCCCGAGGCCTACCTGGCCCGGTATCGCGAGCCGGACAAATCCCGAAGGGACAGTGCTGAGGTCGAGTGGGTGGTGCCGTTCTGGTTTGTGGACGCCGCCTACTCGGTCATGACCCTGTTGCTCCGGGCCACTGGAGCGGGAATCGGTGGTGCCTTCCTGGGCAACTTCCGGGGTGAGTCCGCCCTCCGGACCACCCTGGGTGTCCCCGACCGATACCGGTGGGTCGGGGCCGTCCTGCTCGGTGAGGCGGCTGAGCCCGATCCGCCGTCTTCGTCCCTCTCCCGACAGAAGCGAGGGTTGGCCGACGTCGTACATCGGGGTCGTTGGTAGCCCGATCGGTTGGCCGGACCTTCAGCCATGGTCCCGCCGAGGTATCCAGCCAGGTGTCGGGCAAGGACGAACCGGCAGCCTGTGGAGGTCCACGCAATTCACCTTCATACCCAGCCGGGAGGTACCCAATGGCCACATCCACCGCCGCGCTCTCGCCGGTCGATGACGAATCACCCATCGATGCGAAGTCGAGACCATCATCTCGATCGCTGGTCGGCTCGTCCGACATTCTCCGGATCGTCCCGTGGGAAGACCCGATCGCCGACCCCCACGGCGTCCATCCGTGTTCGCGCTACGTCGAGCTCTACTGGTTGGGAATTCTCGGGCCGTCAACGACATGGCTACTCCGTCGTCTCGCCTACGGGCTCGAGGTCCACGTCGATGGGTTCGACCTCCATCTCGCCGAGACAGCCCGGTCGCTGGGGCTCGGTGACCGGATGGGAAAGAATTCTCCGTTCCGTCGAGCCCTGCACCGACTCTCCACCTTCGAGCTGGCCCGATCCCACGGCCCGGGTGGCATGGCGGTCCGTACCCACATCCCACCGCTCCCGTTGCGTCACCTCAGCCGATTGCCCGAATCGCTCCAACAGAGCCACCGGGGCTGGCTGGCCGAGCAACGTCTCCCCGAACCCGAGCAGATGCGTCGCCGGGCCGGGCGCCTGGCGGCGGGACTGGCCGCCTCCGGCTGCAGCCGGGAAGAGATCGAGCGCCGCCTGGGTGGGTGGCAGTTCCATCCGGCCGTGGCGTTTCAAGCCGCCAAGGACGCGGTGGCGCCGGTGATTGCACCCGTCGACTGATTCGCCTCATCGGATCGAGGCGTTCGTACTCACAGGCCGCAGCTGGCTTCCAGGACCCAAGGGGGTATTCTAATGAATGTGGAAATCCAGATCTGGACGCTGATCGGTGTTGTGATCGCGGGTGGTGGAATTGCCCTTTCCTTGGTTCTCCACGCGATGGGTTTCCTCGGTGAACGGATCGATTCGCTGGACCGTCGAGTCGACGCGCTCGATACCAAGGTTGATGCACTCGACGCCAAGATCGACACCAAAGTCGATGCATTGAGCAACCGTATGGACATCAAGTTCGACCTGCAGTCGTCTCGCATCGATTCCCTGGTGGCCGAGCTGGGGCACGTGAACCTGACGCTCGGCGAACTGGTCGGCAAGGCTCATACCCACGATCGGGTGGCGTAGACGACCCAGCCTGGGTACTCCCCGCTCGATCGGCGCCGAATGGCCGGGCCGGCGGCCGGTGTGTGAAACTCACCGGCGAACGTAGCGCCCGACATCTGGCTGTCGTCCGCTCGGTTGGGGGAGGAACATGCGAGCGGCAGTGACCCGAGGCGGTCGGCTCGAAGTTGTGGATGTGGAGGACCCGGAGGCGGGGTCGGGCCACGTCCTGGTCCGCCCGTTGTCCACCGGGATCTGCGGATCGGATCTCCATGCCTTGGCCGACTTCGCCAACTTCACCGGGCTGATGGAACGGGTCGGGGCACCGTCGCTCGACGGCGCGGCCGACACCATCTTCGGGCACGAATTCTGTGCGGAGATCCTCGAGCACGGTCCGGATACCGCTGGGACCCTCCCGGCCGGCACCCGGGTCTGCTCGGTACCGATCATCATCGGCCCGGGCGGGGTCGAGCAGATCGGCTACTCGAACTGTTATCCCGGAGCGCTGGCCGAGCGAATGGTCCTCCAGGAAGCTCTTCTGCTCCCCGTGCCCGACTCGCTGGAGACCAATGTCGCCGCCCTCACCGAGCCCTTGGCCGTCGGGGAACACGCCGTCGGGCTCGCCGACCTCCAACCCGGACAGCCCTGCCTGGTAGTCGGGTGCGGGCCGGTGGGACTGGCCGTCATCGCCGCCCTCAAAGGACGCGGTCACGGACCCGTGCTGGCGGCCGACTTCTCTCCGGCCAGACGGCGATTGGCCGAGGCCTTCGGTGCCGATGAGGTCATCGACCCGGAGGTGTCGTCGCCGCATGATCGCTGGGCCTCGTTCGGGGTCCCGATGACGATCATGGAGCGCGCCGGCGCAGTCATGTTGGGCGCAGAGCTGAACGACCCGGTGATCTTCGAGGCCGTGGGTGTCCCGGGGATGCTGCAGGCCATCATCGAAGCCGCCCCGCCCCGCAGCCGGATCGTCGTGGTCGGGGTCTGCATGCACCCCGACTCCATCGAGCCGTTTTTTGCGGTGACCAAAGAGATCGAGTTCCGCTTCTCGTTCGGCTACACCCCGGCCGAGTACGCCTCTACCCTCGATCGCCTGGCCAACGGGGTGCCGGGTGCCGAGAAGTTGGTCACCGATGCCGTCGGGCTGGATGGCGCTCCCGGAGCGTTCGAAACCCTCCGCACCCCCGGCGAGCACGGAAAGATTCTCATCACTCCGCAGGACTAGAAGAACCTAGAGAGGAACACAGGACCCATGACAACTCTGAGTGCCGGCGAGCAACTCAAATTCGGGATCTTCCTGGCCCCGTTCCATCCGGTGGGGCAGAACCCCACCTTGGCGCTGGAACGGGACATGCAACTGATCGAGCACCTCGACCAGCTCGGCTTCGACGAGGCCTGGTTCGGCGAGCACCATTCCGCCGGCTACGAGATCATCGCGTCTCCGGAAGTGTTCATCGCCGCCGTGGCCCAGAGGACCCGGCACATCCGGCTCGGGACCGGGGTCTCCTCCCTGCCCTACCACCACCCGTTCATGCTCGCCGACCGATTGGTTCTGCTCGACCACCTCACCCGGGGGCGCCTGATGATCGGGGTGGGTCCGGGTGCACTCCCCTCCGACGCCTTCATGATGGGCATCGAGGTGGCGAAGCAGCGGGACATGATGGAAGAGGCCCTCGAGGCCATCCTGCTGCTCCTGGCCGGGGAGGAGCCAGTCGACTACGAGACCGACTGGTTCAAGCTGGTCGGGGCCCGACTGCAAATGCGCCCGTATCAACGCCCGTTCCCCGAAGTCGCGGTGGCAGCTCAAATCTCGCCGGCCGGTCCCCGGGCCGCCGGTCGGTTCGGCTGCAGCCTGCTTTCCATCGGAGCCACTTCTGCCGGCGGGTTCGACGCCCTCGGCCTCCACTGGGACGTCATGGAGGAGCGTTCGGCCGAATTCGGGACCACCGTCGACCGGAGCAAATGGCGGTTGGTAGGCCCCGTCCACCTCGCCGACACCAAAGAGCAGGCCATCGCCGACTGCGAGTTCGGCCTGGCCGAGTGGGTCGACTACTTCCAGCGGGTGGCGGCTCTGCCCCTGGCCCCCGACACCACCGACCACTCGTCGCTGGTCGACGCCCTCAATGCTTCGGGGTTCGCGGTGATCGGCACTCCCGACGACGCCATCGAGCAGATCCGCCGGTTGCGTGAACAGTCGGGTGGATTCGGCACCTTCCTGGCCATGGGTCACGAGTGGGCCGACACCGACGCCACCCTGCACTCCTACGAGTTGCTCTCGCGCTATGTGGCCCCGCAGTTCCAGGGATCGGCGAGTTCGTTGACCGCCAGCCGAGACTGGGCGGCCGAGAATCGCCCGTCGTTCATCGGTGCCGCCGGAACCGCCATCATGTCGGCCATCCAGAAGCACGCCGATGAAAAAGAATCCAAGTCGACGAAGGTCTGAGCCCCGTGAGCAAGATCATCCACCACCAGATCCCAACCAATGGGATCGAGCTGCACGTCGCCGAGAGTGGTCCGGCCTCCGGCCCGCCCGTCGTCCTCTGCCACGGATTCCCCGAACTCTGGTACTCATGGCGCCATCAGTTCGACGCCCTGGCCGGTGTCGGCTTCCGGGTGTTGGCCCCGGACCTGCGGGGCTACGGCGGGAGCAGCCATCCCAAGGCCGACGTGGCCGACTACGGCGCCGACCGGATCGGCGACGATCTGTGCGGCCTGTTGGGCCACTTCGGCTACGACCGGGCGGCGTTCTCGGGGCATGACTGGGGTGCGATGATCCTCTGGGAGTTGGCCCGCACCCACCCCGAACGGATGTCATCGCTGTGCAATATGAGCGTTCCGTTTCTGCAGTCCCCGGCGCCGCCGACCGACATCTTCAATGCCATCTTCGTCGACAAGTTCTTCTACATGCTTTACTTCCAGCCAGTGGGGCCGGCGGAGAAGGAGCTCGAGGCCGACCCCCGGCACTTCTTGCGGAACATGCTCTGGGCCGCGTCCGGCAACGCCCTGAGCGCCGGCAGCCTGACCCTCGATCTGCCGGCTGAGGGGACCGGGTTCCTCGACGCCCTGGCCGAGGCTCCGGACACGCTCCCGTCCTGGATCACCGAGGAGGACGTGACCGTCTACGGCAACGCCTTCGCCGCCAGCGGCTTCTTCGGCCCGTTGAGCTTTTACCGCAACATCGACGCCAACTGGCACCGGACCCACGAGATACCCGCCTCGGTCCTGGTCATGCCCACCGCGTTCATTTCCGGGTCCGCCGATCCGGTGATCGCCATGACCCCCGGGGCCCTCGACGAAATGGCCGCGGCGCTGCCGGACTTCCGGGGGACCACCCTCATCGAGGGGGCCGGGCACTGGGTCCAACAGGAGAAGCCAGAGGAGACCAACGCCGCGTTGTTGGCCTTCCTCACCTCGGTGAGCTGACGACCCGTAGGCCGGGCCCAACCGGGGCGGGGAAGCTACCCGCCGGATTGGCTGTTTCCGACCAGCCCGGAAGCGAACTGCTCGGAGGTCACCAGCTCGACCAGCATCCTGACCCCGAATCCGGTGCCCCCCTTGGTGAGATAGCGGAGGTTCTCGTCCGATCGGGCCGGCCCGGCGATGTCCAGATGGGCCCAGGGCACCTCGCCCACGAACTCGCGCAACAACAACGCCGCGGAAATGCTCCCGGCCTGACCCGGTCGACCCACGTTCCGCATGTCGGCGATCTCGGAGTCGATGTGGTTGCGATAGTCGTCGGGGAGCGGGAGGGGCCAGACCGGCTCGCCCGACCGCTCGCTGGCCGCTTCGACTTGTTCCATCAGGTTCTCGTCGTTCCCGAGCAGCCCGGCGATCTCCTTCCCCAGGGCGACCACTACGGCGCCGGTGAGCGTGGCCAGGTCGACGATGGCATCGGCGCCGGACTCCACCGCCAGCGACAGGGCGTCGGCCAGTACCAGACGGCCCTCGGCGTCGGTGTTGAGCACCTCGATGGTCTTGCCGTTCCGGGCGGTGAGGACATCGGACGGCTTGATGGCCGAACCGCTCGGCATGTTCTCGGTCAGTGGCGCCAGCGCCGTCACCCGGACGCGGGCCCCTAAGGCGGCGATGGCGTCGAGGGCGCACATCACCGCGGCGGCGCCACCCATGTCGGTCTTCATCGTCTCCATCCCGCCGGGCGTCTTCAGCGAGAGCCCGCCCGAGTCGAAGGTGATCCCCTTCCCCACCAGCGCGACATGCGGAGTCCTGCCCTCCACCACGATCGGGTCCGACGGCTGGTACTCGGCCTTCACCAGACGCGGCGGTTGTGCCGATCCGCGGGCCACCCCGAGGAGGCCGCCGAGCTTCTCGGAAACGATCTGCTCCTCTTCCCAGACCTCGATCGAGACCTCGGGGACATCCCGGAAGCGTTCGACGAACACATGGGCGAATTTCTGCGGGGTCAACGAACTCGGGGGCTCATTGACCAGGTCGCGAGCCAGGACGGCCGACTCCGCCACCCGCGAACCCCGGGCGCATCCGGCCCCGGCCTCGGCTGCCTCCTCCGCCGATCCGACCACCACGACCAGTCGGCCCAGTGCATCCGGTGGGTCGGCGGTCCGGAAGGCGTCATACCGGTAGGACGCCAGCAGGGCGCCCTCGGCCACCGCGGCGCCCAGCCGATCCGAGGGGACGGTCAGGTCCCGGGGCACCAGGAACGCCGCGGTCTCTCCCGACCCGGCGGCGCGAACGAAGGAGGCGGCGGCTCGCCGCAGGGTTTCCCGCCCGGTGTCACCGACCAGCTTGGCCTCCTCCCCGAGGCCCACCAGCACCGAAGCCACCGGTGACCCGGCATCGGGTGTCGCGGACTCGGGCTCCGGGGATCGGAACGGGGACATCCCGGAGCCGATGAACACCAGGGTCTGTCCGACCTTCCCGGTGAAGCCCTGCCGCTTGCACCAGGCCCCGTCGAGTGCCTCCGGACCGGGGGCACCGGCGGTGGCCACCGAGGCCAGGCGGGGCCCGTCGGCGCCGATGAACACCGGAATCCCGACGGCAACCAGATCCTCGGGCAACCCGGTGGCGGCAACGGACTCGACGTTCAAGATGGCTCCTCACTGTTCTTCTCGCCGGTAGGTGTCCGGGGCGATCTCGGCTGCCGACGGGATCTGCGGGCTGACCCCCGAGCCAAGAGATGCTCCTCTCCCTCGGCCCAGCGGGCCATCGCCCACAGCAGATCCGAGAGCCGATTGAGGTACTGACCGACCAGGGATCCTTCCACCGGGTAGGACACCGCCAGCCGCTCGGCCCGACGGACGATGGTGCGAGCCAAGTCGAGCGCGGCCGACACCCGGGTCGACCCGGGAACCACGAAATCGGCTGGCATGTCGAACCGCTCGATCAGGTCATCGATGTGGGTCTCGAGCGACCCGACCATGACCGGAGTCACCAGGGTCACCCCCGCCACCAGCTTCGCCCGCTTGGGGGCATCGGTCGCCACCTCGGCCATCAGGACGTAGAGGTCGCGCTCGAGGCCGACCAGCAGGGTGTCGAGCTCAGATCCGGCATCGGTTTCGGCTCGGGCCATCCCCATCGACGCCTGGGCTTCATCCACTGCGCCGTTGATCTGCATGACCAACGAGTCCTTCGGCACCCGTCCTCCGTAGAGGAGGCCGGTGGTGCCGTCGTCGCCGGTCTTCGTGTAGATCCTCACCATGCCCATGTCATCCCGGGCATGCTAAGCCATCCCTGGCTGTCGGCCCGGCTGGGGGCCGGTATCCTTGGTGGACCATGACCAGGGCCGCCTCTGATTCCAGCTACCTCCGCGCCGTTTCCGACCGCGTGGTCATCTTCGATGGCGCCATGGGCACCAATATTCAGCTGGCCGACCTTTCGGCCGATGACTTTGGCGGTCCCGATCTCGAGGGCTGCAACGAGCTGCTGGTGGTCACCCGGCCCGACGTCGTCGACCGGGTCCACCGGTCATTCTTCGAGGTCGGTTGCGACGTGGTCGAGACCGACACCTTCGGGGCCTTCGGCCCGGTGCTGGCCGAGTACGGGCAGGCCCATCGGGTCCATGAGCTGAATGTGGCCGCCGGCCTCCTGGCCCGCCAGGCCGCGGACGACTTCTCCACCCCCGACCGGCCCCGCTGGGTGGCCGGGAGCATCGGCCCGGGAACCAAGTTCCCGACCCTGGGCCAGATCCCCTACGCCGATCTTCGCGACGCCTATCAGGAGCAGGCGACCGGGCTGCTCGAAGGCCGGGTCGACCTCATCATCATCGAGACCGTCTTCGACCTTCTCCAGGCCAAGGCGGCCATCAACGGCGCCCGGCGGGCGATGAGCGCCGCCGGTCGGCACCTGCCCATCCAGGTCCAGGTCACCATCGAGTTGACCGGCACCATGCTCCCCGGCACCGAGATCGGTGCAGCTCTCAGTGCCCTCGAGGCTATGGACATCGACCTCATCGGGCTGAACTGCGCCACCGGCCCCTCGGAGATGTTCGAGCCCTTGCGCCATCTGACCGGGCACGCCGCCATCCCGGTGAGCTGCCTTCCCAATGCCGGACTTCCCTCGGTGGTCGATGGCGCCATGCACTACGACCTGACCCCGGACCAGTTGGCCGAGTTCCACCGCCAGTTCGTGAGCGAGCTGGGGGTGTCCGTCATCGGCGGTTGCTGCGGCACCCTCCCCTCCCACCTCGCCGCGGTGGTGGAGGCGTGTGCCGATCTGACCCCGGCCGCCCGGACCCCGGAGGCGGAGCCCGGCGCTGCGTCGATCTACACCGCGGTCCCCTTCACCCAGGACGCTTCGTTCCTGGTCGTCGGGGAGCGGACCAACGCCAACGGATCGAAGAAATTCCGCGAGGCGATGCTGGAGAAGGACTGGGACACCTGCGTGGCCATGGCCCGTGAACAGGTCAAGGAGGGTTCCCATCTCATCGACGTCTGCGTCGACTATGTCGGCGCCGACGGTGTGGCCGACATGGAGGAAGTTGCCTCCCGGTTCGCGACCCAGTCGACCGTGCCCCTGATGGTCGACTCCACCGAGGCCCCGGTGGTGGAGACCGCGCTGTCCTGGATCGGAGGGCGGGCGGTCATCAACTCGGTCAACCTCGAGGACGGGGACGGGCCCGACACCCGCTTCCACAAGGTCCTCACCCTGGCCAAGGAGTTCGGTGCCGCGGTGGTGTGCACCTGCATCGACACCGACGGTCAGGCCCGGACCGCCGACTGGAAATTCCGGGCCGCCAAGGCCATTCATGACCTCGCCGTCGAGCGCTACGGACTCCGGCCGTCCGACCTCCTCTTCGACCCCCTCGCCCTGCCGCTGTCGACCGGCATGGAGGAGAGCCGGCGGGACGGCATCGAGACCCTCGAGGGCATCCGCCGGATCAAGGCCGAGCTGCCCGGTGTCTATACCGTGTTCGGGCTGTCCAACGTGTCATTCGGGCTCAACCCTGCGGCTCGTCAGGTTCTCAATTCGGTCTTCCTGCACGAATGTGTGGAAGCCGGCCTGGACGCCGCCATCGTCCATGCCTCGAAGATCCTCCCGCTGTCCAAGGTCGACGAGCGGGCCCGGGAAGTGTGCCTCGATCTTATCTATGACCGTCGCCGTGACGGCTACGACCCGCTGACCGAGTTGCTCGATCTGTTCGAAGGGGCGTCAAGCTTCTCGGTGAGCACCACCGAGGACCGATCCGGGTGGCCGGTCGAAGAGCGCCTCGAGCACCGGATCATCGACGGTGACCGCAATGGCCTGGAAGCCGATCTCGATGAGGCCATGGCCGGCGGTGCCGCTCCCCTGGCCATCGTCAACGACATGTTGCTGGCCGGGATGAAGACGGTCGGCGAACTGTTCGGCGCCGGCGAGATGCAGCTGCCGTTCGTGCTGGGCTCGGCCGAGACCATGAAGACGGCCGTCGCCTATCTCGAACCCCATATGGAGAAGACCGACCAGGGGGGCAAGGGCACCATGGTGCTGGCCACCGTCAAGGGCGATGTCCACGACATCGGCAAGAACCTGGTCGACATCATCTTGACCAACAACGGCTACACGGTGAAGAACCTGGGCATCAAGGTCGGCATCGCCGACATGGTCACCGCGTTGGAAGAGACCAAGGCCGATGCCATCGGGATGAGCGGCCTGCTGGTCAAGTCGACCCTGATCATGCGGGACAACCTCGACGAACTGAACCGCCGGGGCCTTTCGAACATCCCGGTGATCCTGGGCGGGGCGGCATTGACCCGCACCTATGTCGAGCGGGACCTCCGCTCGGTCTACGAGGGTCGCCTCTTCTACGGCAAGGACGCCTTCGAGGGTTTGCGCACCATGGACCGGCTGGTGGAGATCAACCGCACCGGCGAGGACGATCCGGAGTACGGGCGCGCCCTCGGCGGCCGGGACCTCGGCCCCCGCAAGAGCGAACAGCGCAAGCAGAAGGCCAAGGAGGCGCTCGAACGGGGGGACGTGCTTCCGACCCGATCCCCGCAGGTGGAGACAGACAATCCGCTGTTCAGGCCCCCGTTCGTCGGCAGCCGGATCGCCAAGGGCATCGGCATCGACGACATCGCCGCCTTCATCAACGAGACCGCCCTGTTCCGGAACCAGTGGGGCTACCGGCCGGAGAACGGCGAGGACGACGCCGCGTTCAAGGACCGGGTCCGGTCCCTGCTCCGATCGCGGCTGGCTGACGCCAAAGCGGATCAGCTGCTGGTCCCCCAGGTGGCCTGGGGTCACTTCGCCGCCAACGCCGATGGGAACGACCTGGTCATCTACAAGGACGAGACCCGCTCGTCGGAGTGGATGCGGTTCAGCTTCCCCCGGCAGGTGGAGGACCCCTTCCTCTGCATCAGCGACTTCTTCCGGCCGGTCGACTCCGGAGAAGAGGACTTTGCCAGCTTCCAGGTGGTGACCATGGGTCGCCGGGTATCGGAGGAGACAGCCCGGCTGTTCGCCGGCGACGAATATCAGAACTACCTGTACCTGCACGGGCTCGGAGTCGAGATGGCCGAGTCCCTGGCCGAGTTCTGGCATCACCGGATCCGGGAGGAGTTGGGATTCGCCAACGAGGACGGCCCGTCGCTGGCCGGCCTGTTCCGCCAGAAGTACCGCGGCGGGCGCTACTCGTGGGGTTACCCCGCCTGCCCGGATTTGGAGGACAATGCCAAGGTGGTTGAACTGCTCGGTGCCGACCGGATCGGCGTCGAGGTCAGCGAGGGGTTCCAGCTCCACCCGGAGCAGTCGACGACCGCCATCATCTGCCATCACCCGCAAGCCAAGTACTTCGTGGCCTAAGTAGCACCGCGATTGAGACCTCATCGATCGAGGCCGGCCACCCATGGGTTCGCCAGGTGGGTTGGGTGTTTCGTGTCCCTGGCGTTGGTTGGGCTGGCGGTCGGCCCGCCGGCGGCGGCGGCCGGAGCCCCGCCAGCCATCTTGACCGCCACCACCTATCCGGCCATCGGATCGGTGGTCATCCTCAGCCCGCTGCCCAATTTCACCGCCGCTTCCCCGGGTCCCACCAACGGGGCGCTCACCGCCGCCGAACTCGGCGCGCTGTCGTCCGACCCGCAAAAGGCTGAAAGCCAATTCAACATACTGGCCAAGCAGGCCGGGTTCGGCGCGTACCTTCGGCTCTGGACCGACGCCAACGGACCCGGCAAGGGCGCCAACGACATCGTGATCACCCTCTATCGCATTCCCAATTCGCAGGATGCCGATTCGTTCGCCTCCGGCTCGCAGAAGCCGTACCAGCAAGCCGGGGCGGCGTCGACCTTCGCGGTACCCAGCATCCCCGGCGCCCACGGCTACACCGTTTCGATCACCTCGCCGACCCAGGTGACCGAACAGGTGGTGCTCTTCAAAGCGGACCCCTACGTAGCCATCGTCCAGTTGGCGTCGTCGGTGGCGACCAGCAACCCGGCGCCGCTCAACCCGTCGGACGCCATCACCGTCAGCTTTCAGCAGTACACCGCCATCCGTCATTTCCTGGGGACCCCGACCGCCGGGGCCCCGTCCGGGACCACGTCGGCGACGTCGAAATCCGGCAGCATTGTCCCGACGGTGCTGGCCGTCGTCGGCGCTCTGGTGGTGCTGGCGGTCATCGCCTGGATCGCTGCCGGTCCGCCTCGGGATCGTCGCCGGCGGCGGCGGACGGCGCTGTACGCGCCTTCGCATGAGGTACGGGTACCGGCTCCCATCGACGTCCCGGTGGCCGACACCCGCCCGGTCCGTCTGGCCCGAGGCCCGGTGATCCGGGTGGTGGAAGTCGAGCCCAAGACGGGGTCGGTGGTGTCTCCACCCCGGGCGATGCCGGCGAAGGCCGATCCACGACCGATATCGGTGCCGAGGCCGGCACCCCCGCCGGTGGTCGAAGCCCAGCCGGACCCGGTGGTCGAGCAGGAGCCAGAGCCAGCCTGGTCGGCGACCGCCCCCGAGCCGCTCATCCGACCGGCGGTTGACACCCAGCCGGGATTCGAGCCGGCCGTCGAGCCGGGAGGGGATCCTGGGGTCGGGCCGGGCGCGGTACCGGAGTTCGCCTCCGAACCGGTGTTCGAACCGGCGCCGGTTTACCCGCCGGAGGTCGAGCCTGACCATGCCGGATCGATAGAGCCTTGGTACGAGGTCCAGGCGACGGCGCCCCAGCCGCCCCAGCCGGCCTTCGAGCCGGCCTTCGAACCGGCCTTCGAACCGATGGTGGAGCCAGAGTTGGAGGCATTGGCACAGGCGGAATCGGCCGCGGCCGAGCTGGCGGCGGTGGAACTGGCGGAACTGGTCAGGTCGGAGCCGGTGTCACTCGGCGAGCCCGAGGCCGTGGCCGGTCAGGTCGTCGAGTCTCCGGTGGAGGCCGTCTACGCGCCCGAACCGGCAAGTCCCGGATCTGCGCAGACACCGGTCGGTCAGTTCGATGACCCGGTGCCGGGCACTCCCTCGGGTTGGCTACCCGACCCGTCGGGTCTGCCCGACGTGCTCCGCTACTGGGACGGCCATGCCTGGACCTTCCACGTGGCCACCCGCTCGGTCAAGCCCTGAGCCGAAGAGGGCAGGCGCCAAAGCCCGTGGCCAAGCCCGGAGTCCCGCTGGATCAGAGCGCCAAGGTCGCGCCACCATCGACCACGATGGCCGCCCCGTTGATGTAGCCCGCCGGTTGCGAGCACAGAAACGCCACCACCCTGCCGAAGTCGACCGGGTCTCCCATCACTCCGGAACCGCCCAGCTCCTTCATCCGGTCGGTGGCATGCGCCCCCGGGCAGGCCAGGTTGAGGGTGATGCCGCTCCCTTCGGAGGCGAGGTCCTGAGCCGCGGTCTTGGCCCAGGCCCACAGGCCGACCCGGGCGGTGTTGGAGAGTGCCAGCGTCGGCACCGGTTGTACCACCGAGTAGGAGGTGATGCAGCAGATCCGCCCCCAGCCCCGATCACGGAGCCTCGGGGCCGCCGCCCGGACCAGCCGGATGGCGGATCGGAGATTCAGGTTGAGCGCGGCGTCGAGCTGGTCCTCGGTGACCTCCAACGATCGGGCCGGCGGGGGTCCGCCGGCATTCGCCACCACGATGTCCAACCCTCCGAATCGATCGACCGCGCCACTCACCAGACGTTCGGGTGCGTCCGGGTCACCGATGTCGGCGACCAGCGTCGTCACTTCGGCCCCCGACGATCGCAGGGAGGCCGCCGCCGTCTCCAGTCCATCCTTGCCCCGGGCCGACACCACCAGCCGCACCCCTTCGGCTGCCAACGCCTGAGCAGTGGCGAACCCCAGTCCCCGTGACCCCGCTGCCACCACCGCGACCTTGCCGTCCAGACCCAGATCCATCCGGCCTCCTACGCCTCGACGACGGTCAAACCGTGGCTGACGGTGTTCAGCGGCTCCGGGGACCCGTCATCGGTGATGATCACGATGTCTTCGAGCCGCATCCCGAACCGGCCGGGGGCATAGATGCCCGGCTCCACCGAGAACGCGTGCCCCGGCCGCAGGAGGTCGCGGTTCCCCGCCACCAGGTAGGGATCCTCGTGTTCCTCGATGCCGATGCCGTGTCCGGTCCGATGGATGAAGAGGTCTCCGTACCCGGCGTCGTCGATGATGCTTCTGGCCACCGCGTCGACGGCCTCGGCGGCGATGCCATCCCGGGCGGCCGCCACCGCCGCCTGCTGGGAGGCCAGAAGGACCTCGTAGCACTCGGCCACCTGAGCAGTGGGCTCGCCGGTGACCACCGTCCGGGTGATGTCCGAGCAGTAGCCCACCTCGCCGTCCAGCGAGAAGGATCCGCCGAAGTCGCACACCACCGTCTCGTTGGGCCCGATGATCCGAGACCCCGCCTCGTGATGAGGACTGGCAGCGTTGGGCCCGCTTCCCACGATGGCGAAGTTCACCCGCTGGTGGCCTTCGGCCACCAGCCGCGCACTGATGTCACTCGAGACATCCGCTTCCGGCCGACCGATGAGGCGGATGTCGCCCCACTGGAGCTGGGCGGCCACCCGGTCGGCGGCACTGGAGGCGGCTCGCAGGGCTTCGAGCTCGACACCGTCTTTGACGGCCCGGATCGGCGAGGTCACCGTGGATCCGGTGATCCAATGCGCCTCGGGGATCTCCGACTGCAGGGCGAGCACCGAGGTCGCCCAGGTCCGGTCGGAGATGGCGACTCGGCGGATGCCGCCCGAGCCACGTCCATCTTGAGCGGCCACTATCGACCTCACGATGCCCACGGGTTCCTCGGTGTCCAACCAGGGGCGGACCTCGAACACCTCGTCCGCTCGGGCCACCCGGGGGGCCTCCAGGGCGGGAACCACCAGGACCGGATCGCCCTTCACGGGCAAGACCAACATGGTCAAGCGCTCCAACGGCATCGCCTCGTACCCGGTCAACCAGGGAAGGTCGGCACCCAGTGACAGCAGCAGGACATCGACCTCGAGGGCTTCCATCCGTTGCCGGACCCTGGCGATCCGATCGACCCGGGAGGCCGTGGCCCGCCCGGATAGCTCGGTCACGACATCTTCACCGGGGTTGATGCCGGCACACCCGGCTCCATGGCGATACCGGTTGCTCCCGGTGACGACGACTCAGCGGCTTCCCGGGCGTGGTAGCTCGACCGGGTCAGGGGTGAGGCCTGCACGTGACTGAAGCCCATGGCCATCCCCGCATCCCTCAAGGAGTCGAACTCCTCGGGCCGCCACCACCGGGCCACCGGCAAATGGCGCGAGCTGGGCCGCAGATACTGGCCCATCGTGACGATGTCGACGCCGACCGCCCGGAGGTCGGCCAAGGTCGCCAACACCTCGTCCTCCCGTTCTCCCATGCCGAGGATCATCCCCGACTTGGTGGTGAGCCCGGCATCCTTGGCCCGGGCTAGCACGGCCAGGCTGCGGGCATAGCCGGCCGACGGTCGGACGGCTCGCTGCAGGCGGGCCACCGTCTCGATGTTGTGATTCATGACGTCCGGGAGGGCCTCGAACACGGTGCGCAGGGAGGTCTCATCGCCCTTGCAGTCAGAGATCAGTACCTCGATCGCCGTCCTCGGAGCCCGGCGCCGCACCGCGGCGATGGCGGCGGCGAAACCTCCGGCACCACCGTCGTCGAGGTCATCCCGGGCGACACAGGTGATCACCGCATGGGCCAGGCCCATCCGCGCCACCGCCTCGGCCACCCGCTCCGGCTCACCGGGGTCGAGCGGGAGAGGATGACGGGTATCGACCTGGCAGAACCCACAGGCCCGGGTACAGCGTGACCCGTTGATCATGAAGGTTGCCGTCCCGTCCGACCAGCACTCATAGATGTTCGGGCAGCCCGCCTCTTCGCACACCGTGACCAGGTTCAGATCCCGCAGCTGGTGCCGCAGCCCCAGGTAGTCCTCCCCCATCCGGGCCTGGACCCGCAGCCACTCGGGCTTCCGCTCCTGGATCGGCAGTCCGGCTTCCGGGTCGACCCCTGAACGCCGGAGCCGGCGATCGAGCGAGCGCTCCGAGGGCCGGATCAGGGCCACCGGCACCCCGCCCCGGCTGGAGGCGACCCCACTCACCCCCGGGTCGGCGCCGATACCGTCGGTCACTCGCTGGATGTCCTCCCGCGGACCCCAGGCTTCGGTTGCCGCCGCGATTACCGCATCGGCGACCTCGCTCATGGTCACCTCGAGGCCCTCGGCCAACAACGACGTCACCGGCTTGTCGGCGATCCCGCAGGGAACGATGTGTTCGAACATCGACAGGTCCGGGTGCACGTTGAGGGCGAATCCGTGCATGGTCCGACCGTGGGTGGTCCGGACCCCGATGGCGCAGATCTTGCGAGGGCCGGTCCCAGCCTCTTGGATGGCCGGGGAAG
>DASXFR010000136.1:0-10888 GCA_036489495.1 Acidimicrobiales bacterium
GGTGGCACCGGGACCACCTGGCGCTCCAACCTTCACCAGCGGGTGACCGGGATCCTGTTCACCCAACGCCAAGCCGTGTCACCCGAGCCTCCCCCGGTGATCCAGGACTTCTGGGCCGGCATCAACGCCGCCGCCACCACCGCCTGAGCACCGCATCGTCACGGCTTGTATTCGTCGTGGCGGCGCCACCAGAAGTCGGATTCATTGCGCCCGAGGGGCGCGCGGTCGAGCCACTGGTAGGCGGCCCACATCGCGTCGAGGCCCCGGGCGTAGGCGGAATAGGTGTGGTAGACGACGCCGTCGTCGAGGGCAAAAACGCTCATCCCCGGCATCTGCCGGGCGTAGGTCGCCAAGTCGGTGCCCACCGGCGAGGCGTCTGGCCCGTCGTCGGCGTTCGGATCGGGGCGCCAGTCGGTGACCCGGAAGTTGTATTCGACCGCGCCCGACTGCTGCTGCTCCTCGGTGATGGCGGCCTGGAAGTCGAAGTTGAAGTCGGTGTCGTGTGAAGATGCCCAGGGGAAACTCCAGCCCATGCGCTGCCGGTAGGCCTGCAGCTGGGCCAGCGGGGCGCGAGACACCGCACAGAAGGTGACGTCGTGGTTGGCCAGGTGCACCACGCAGCCGTCGAAGCCGTCGGCGATGGCCGAGCAGGCCGGGCACCCGGCCTGGTACTCGGGGCCGAGCATGAAGTGGTAGACGAGCAGCTGGGAGCGCCCCCGGAAGAGATCGGCAAGGGTGGCCGAGCCCTCGTCGGTATCGAAGCGGTACTCCTTGTCGACTCGAACCCAGGGCAGCTCCTGTCGCATCGCGGTCAGTTCGTCGCCACGCCGCGTATGTGCCTTCTCGGCGTCGAGCAACTGCAGACGGGCGGCGCGCCACTCCTCCTGGGTTCCGACCCGGTGATCAGTCATCGGTCATCTTCCTTTCTCACATCATCGGCATCTGACCGGCGGCGGGCACCAATCCCGGGACGGACGACGGGGCCGCCAGGATCACCACCCCGAGCCCGACGATGGCCACTGCCAGCAGGACATCAACGATGGCCCGGGCCGGCAGGAGTTTCTGGGCGACCACCACCACGGCGATGGCCGCCATCCAGGTGACGTTCATGACTCCCACCACCACCAGCATGGCCATCAGCCCGATGCTCGAGCCAACGCAGTCGAGCCCGAACACCAGTCCGGAGCGGGCGTTCTCCCGGCACTGCCGGCGAAAGTGTCGCTTGACGGGCGTCAGCTCATAGACCCCGGCGGCGATCACGACGACGCCTGCCGCCACTGTCCCATGGGGCCGGTACAACCCGTACACGGCGATGCCCACCAGCGCCCAAATGGCGATGTAGGAGGCGGCGAAGATCGGCGCCGCGAGCACGCCTCCGCCGGCGTCGGTGCGCCGCAACACCGCGGGGATCGCGCTCGGGAGCATCATGGCCGCCATCATCGAGATCCACGATCCGGCAAAGAAGGCGAACGATCCGAGGGTGGTCGCCACCCCCAAGTTCATGCCCCGCATCTGGTCGACGGCGACAACCCAACATACCGCCGCCGCCCCCAGGGTGGCGGTCAGCGCCGCCACCGTCCTGGCCGTCCCTCGGCTCGAAACTGCATCCGACAGCTCGGAACGCAGCCGGGTCATCGCCACCATCTTGGCCTCCTGTCTAGCCACATGCCCTCTTCGCCCCCGCCCCAAACCCTCAGTCCGGGTATTCGTCCTTGCGGTAATTGAGGGGCTCACTGGGTTGGGGCATCGGCGTCCGATCCAGCAGGAAGTTGAAGTAGGGGGCGACGAACGGGTCCGGCGCCGACACGCTGTAGGTGTGAAAGACGGTCCCGTTCTCCTGGGCGAAGGCGATCCAGCTCGGGTTCTCGCGTAAGCCGTCCTTCAGTTCGGCCCCGATCTGGGTCGACCAGAACCGGAGCCAATCCGGCGCGTTCTCAATCATCTGCTGCATCTCGGGAACCTGCAGTGCCTGCTCCTCGGTCAGCGCCAGTCCGAAGTCGAAGGCAAAGTCGGTGTTGTAGGTGGAGACGTAGGGGAACTGCCAACCCATCCGCCGTCGGTAGGCAGTCAGCCGGTCGATCGGCGCCCGGGAAAAGGCGAGCAGGGTGACGTCGCAGTGGTCCAGGTGAACGCGAGCGCCGTCGAGCCCGTCGACCAAGCTGGTGCAACCGGGGCAGGCACCCAGGGTGTAGTCGGGACCGAACATTGCGTTGTAGGCCAGCAACTGTGAGCGCCCGTCGAAGAGCTCGGCGAGGGTCTTCTGGCCGTCCTGGGTGTCGAACACGTACTCCTTCTCGACCGGAACCCAGGGGAGATCCAGCCGCTTCCGCTTGATCTCCTCGTTTCGTTCCGCCTGCTCCGCTTCGAGGTGGGCGAGGTCCTCCCGCGCCACCTGCCATTCCTCCCGGGTTCCGGTCCTGTGCCCTGCCATGTCATCTCCCTCCGTTGACGCTCGAGTGTTCCTGCGCCGAATCCATCATCGCATCGGCGGCGATCAGGGACAGTAAGTGAGACGACCGACGAACCGAAAACTCATCGCGACCGTCCGGGGAGGGGCGATGGGCGGCGGGACTGGCGTTCCCGGCCCCGGGCCCGGCGCCTCCCGCCTCAGTCGGCGGCAGCCGCGGCGTCGATGGCGGACAGATGTCGGCGGCGGTCGGCCTCGTCCAGGAACGAGGCCAGAAACGAGTTGCGGGCCAGCTGGACGATCTCGTCGTCGTCGAGGCCCAGAGCCTCGGCCACCGCCACCAGGTTGTCGGCGACGTACCCCCCGAAGTAGGCCGGATCGTCGGAGTTCACCGTGACCCGCAGCCCATCGCGGAGCA
Organism: Acidimicrobiales bacterium; assembly: GCA_036489495.1. Classification (GTDB taxonomy): domain Bacteria; phylum Actinomycetota; class Acidimicrobiia; order Acidimicrobiales; family RAAP-2; genus DASZIT01. The sequence continues at coordinate 2,826 of DASXFR010000136.1, forward strand.
GGGCGGCCAGGTTGTGGTGGGCGAGGTCGGGAAAGGATCCGAGTTGCACATTGGAGAGCGGACAAACGGTCAGTGGCACCTGGTCGGCCCGAAGCCGCTCCATCAACACTGGGTCCTCCGAGCAGTGGATCCCGTGGTCGATCCGACGAACCTGGAGCAGGTCGAGGGCCTCCCAGATGTAGCTCGGACCGGCCTCTTCGCCGGCGTGAGCCACGGCCAGAAAGCCCTCCTCCCGGGCCCGACAAAACACGGCTTCGAACTTCGACGGAGGGTTCCCGAGCTCGCCGGAGTCGAGACCGACAACGGTGATCACCTCCCGGAACGGCAGCGCCTCCTCCAGCGTCGCCATGGCCGCGTCGGCGCTCAAATGTCGGAGGAAGCACAGGATGAGCCGCCAGGTGATTCCCCATTGGCGTTGCCCGTCCTCGAGGGCCCGATGGATGCCGCTGACCACGGTGGCAAAGGGAATCCCGCGGTCGGTGTGGGTCTGGGGATCGAAGAAGATCTCGGTGTGGGCGACGCCCTGGGCCACGGCCCGACGGAGATAGGCGATGGTGAGGTCGTAGAAGTCCGGTTCGGTGACCAGGACGGCGCATCCGGCGTAGTAGAGGTCGAGGAACGACTGGAGGTCGTCGAAGACATAGGCCCGACGGACCGCCTCGACATCCGGGTACGGCAAGGCGACTTGGTTGCGCTCGGCCAGCGCGAACATCATCTCCGGTTCGAGGGTCCCCTCGATGTGCAGATGGAGCTCGGCCTTGGGCAGGCCGCGCACGAAGGCTTCCCGGTCAACGCGGGCCTGGGGACCGGCCACCGGTCAGGCGGTGTCCAACAACATGCCGGCCAGGCGCTTGCGCTGACTGGCGTGCCCACCCATCAGCACGTCGTTCTGCTTGGCCCGCTTGAACAGAAAGTGGGCGTCGTTGGCCCAGGTGAAGCCGACGCCGCCGTGCAACTGGATGTCCTCGCCGGTGACCTTGATCGCCGCCTCGGCGGTGTAGCCGGCCGCCATCGCCGCCGCCCGTTGGCGTTGCGGGTCTTCGGCGTCGGAGGCCCAGGCGGCGAACTGCACCGCCACCCGGGCCATCTCGATCTGGTGGAACATGTCGACGATCTTGTGCTTGACCACCTGGAACGAGGCCACCGGCTGATCGAACACCACCCGCTCGGTGGTGTACCCGATGGCCAGGGCCAAGGCCCGGTCGGCGGTCCCGAGAGTCTCGGCGGCCAACGCCACCGAGACGTCGTCCACGACCCGGTGCCAGATGGAGGCCTGGTTGCCGGTGGGACCGATGGGCACACACGGACGCTCCCGCAGATCGAGGCGGGCGACTTTCCGGGTCGGGTCGAGAGCAGGGACCGGCTCGCCGTCCGGGTTCTCGATCAGGAACGAGCGCCGGCCCTCTTCGGTGCCGGCCACCACGATGGCCCAGTCGGCGGTGTGACCGTCGAGGACCAACGGCTTCAGTCCCTCGAGGACCCAGGTGGGGCCCTTCCGTCGGGCCCGGGTGCGCAGGTTGTCCAGGGGGTCACCGTGGCCGAACTCGTGGAGCGCGACGGTTCCCCGGGTGCGCCCAGCGGCGAGGTCCGCCAGTAGATCGTCGGCGCCGAGCGCCTTGGCCGCCAGGGTGGCCATGACCGCGGAGGAGAAGAACGGCCCGGGGAGTGGGACCCGACCCATCTCGGTCAGAACGATGCACAACTCCGAGAGCCCGGCCCCGGCCCCACCCTGGGCCTCGGGGATCACCAGCCCGGGCCATCCCAGGTCGACCAGCGTCGACCCGAGGGCGGGGTCGATCCCGTCGGGATCGTCGGCCATCTCCCGCAGACGGGCGCCACCGATCTCGCGGTCCATGGCCTGTCGAGCCACATCTCGGAGGGCCTCTTGTTCGGCGTCGTAGGTGAAGTCCATAGGTCTTGCCGGCGTAGCCTTCCTGGGATCTCGGGCGGGTCTCGGACCGTCGCACCCCCGTCGGTGGAGACGACGAACCTGACAGTCGAGTCAGTGTAGACCGATGTCATCCCGCCAGCCCGGGTGGTATGACCAAGCCAGCTCCCAGGATTCGCACAGGTTACGGATCGCCCCTTCTACACTGAGGGCAATTCCATGGTCTTCTTTCTTGCCCTCGGCGCGGCCTTCTCGAACGCAGTGATCAGTGTGCTCCAGCGCATGGGGGTAGAGGACGCCAAAGAAGAGGACACCCTCCGGCTGAGCCTCATCGCCCACGCCTTGAAGCGGAAGGTATGGCTGGCCGGTTTCGCGCTGATGATCGTCTCGTTCATCCTCCAGGCGCTGGCTCTCCATTTCGGACGGCTGAGCCAGGTCCAGCCGATCCTGGTTACCGAGATCCTCTTCCTGGTCTTCATCCTCTCCACCCGGTTCGGCTACCGGGTCGGCGGACGCGAGTGGTTGGGGGTGGGGATGGCGTCGGCCGGCCTCGCCGGCTTCTTGGTGTTCGCCGCCCCGATCGGTGGGAACCAACTTCCCGAGAATCTCGACTGGATCCTCGTGGGCGGGGCGTGCGTCGCCGCCATGGCGATCACCATCGTCCTGGCCCTCAACGGTCCGAGGTGGTGGCGGGCCTCGATGTTCGGCGCCTCGGCCGCCATCGGTTACGCCTTCACCGCGGCCATGACCAAGGTCGTGTCCCACTTCTTCGCCCAGGACTGGGTGAGCATCTTCTGGCACTGGCAGACCTACGCGCTGGCCACCTTCGGCGGCGCCTCGGTGTTCCTCACCCAGAACGCCTTCCACGCCGGGCCCATCGGGGCGTCGCAGACCGCCATCGTGCTGGTCGACCCCCTGGTCAGCATCGCCATCGGGATCGCCCTGTTCGGCGACAACCTCCAGACCGCCGGGGCCCGAGGACCCCTCGAGGCCTTCTCGCTGCTCATCCTCTGTGTCGGCGCGTACTCGCTGTCCCACTCGACGGTGATCGCCGCCTTCAAAGGTGACGGTGGCCCCGGCGGAGACTTGTTGGCCCCCCGGTACCAACCGCGCACCACTGCGCCTTCGGTGCCGTCGGACCCGCTTCCGCCCCGCCTCAGCCACTGACATCTCCAGCTCCGTCCCCCTCTCCCCCATTGGCCACGGAACTCCTTGGGTAGGCTTCGGCCCGTGGATTTCTCCCTGTCACCCGAGGACGAGGCATTCCGTGACGAGCTGCGGGGCTGGCTCGACGAGCATCTCGAACAGTTTCTGATCGAAACCGACGACGACGAACAGCGGGTGGCCGGGGTGCCGTCGCAGGAGCGGCGCAAGGCGTGGCAGCGCCTGATGAACGAGGGAGGATGGGCTGCCGTCCACTGGTCGACCGAGTGGGGCGGCCGGGAGACCACCGCGGTGCAGCGGCTCATCTACTCCGAGTTGATGGCCGAGTACCGGACGCCGGGGATGTTCAACACCAACGGCATCTGGCAGATCGGCCCGATGCTCATCCAATGGGGCACCGAGGAGCAGAAGAACCGCTGGCTGCCGAACATCATCAACGGCGACGACCACTGGTGCCAGGGGTTCTCCGAGCCGGACGCCGGGAACGACCTGGCCAACCTCCGCACCCTGGCCATCCTCGACGGCGGCGGTGACCACTACGTGGTGAACGGCCAGAAGATCTGGATCTCCACCGCCCACCTGGCCCGGTGGGGGCTGTTCCTGTTCCGCACCGACCCGACCGCCATCGAGCGGGGGGCCAAGCACGAAGGCATCACCGCCTTCATCGTCGACCTCGAGTCGCCGGGGGTGGAAGTCCGACCGATCCGGGACATGTCCGGCGAGGAGATGTTCAACGAGGTCTACTTCCGCGACGTCGAGGTCCCGGTCGACAGCCGGTTGGGCGGGGAGGGCGAGGGGTGGATGGTGGCCATGAGCACCCTCGGGTTCGAACGGGTGGGGATCGCCGGCCAGATCACCAGTCTGGCCGCCGATCTTCGGGCCATGGTGGAGACGGCCCGCGCCCTCAATCCCGAGGCGTTGGAAGACCCGGTGATGGCTGACCGGTTGGCCCGGGCGTGGACGGAGATCGAGCTGACCCGGCTGCTGGTCTACCGGGCGCTGAGCAAGGTGATGCGGGGCGAGAAGAACTGGCCTGAGGTGCCGTTCTCCAAGCTCCAATGGTCGATGCTGGCCCAGACATTGGCCGAGCTGGCGGTGGACCTGCTCGGCCCGGCCGGGCTCCTGGCCCGGGGCGGGGCCGACGCGGTGGACCGGGGCAAGTGGACCCGGCTCTACTCGTTCCAGCGGTACTCGACCATCGGTGGCGGATCGACCGAGGTGCAGAAGAACATCATTGCCGACCGGGCCATCAAACTGCCGGGTCGGGCCCGGCAGTCCTGACGGTGGCGGCCCGACCAGACCCGCGCCAACCTTGCCTGATCGGGGTCGGCCGGCGGACCTGGCACCCCGAGGACTGTGGCCCGGACGGGGCCCCCGAGCCGTTGACCATGTGGGAGGAAGTCGCCCGGCTGGCGGATGCCGACACCGGCCACCCCGGCGCCATCGAGCGGCTCGAGCGGCTCGACGTCGTCTACTGCCAGGCCTGGCAGTACGACGACCCTCCCGCCCGGCTGGCCGAGCGGTTGGGGGCCGACCCGAAGGTCGCCACCTACTCGGGGATCGGCGGCAATGTCCCCCAGTCCATCGTGTCGAACGCCGCCCGGGACATCCTCCGCGGCGATCTGGATCTGGCCCTGGTGGTCGGGTCGGAAGCCTTGGCCACCAAGCGCCGGTTGGCCAAGGAGGGACGAAAGCCGGCCTGGAGTTTCCGGCCCGACGAGCGACGCCCGTTCCCCTTCGACGTCCCGCCGCACCCGGGCGAGGTGACCCACAGCATCTTCGAGGCCTGGCTGACCTTCGCGCTTTTCGAGAACGCCCACCGGGCCCATCTGGGCATGGGTCTCGAGGAGTACCGCCGATCGCTCGGCCAGCTGCTCGCTCCGATGACGGCGGTGGCCGCCGCCAATCCCGACGCCTGGTTCCCCGTCCTTCGGGGGGTGGAAGAGATCCTCGGCCCGACCGTCCAGAACCGGATGGTCGGCTACCCCTACTCCAAGCTCATGACCGCCATCATGGACGTGGACATGGCCGCCGCCATCCTGGTGGCCAGCGACGCCACCGCCGATTCGCTGGGGGTGCCGGCCGATCGGCGGGTCTACCTCCGGGGCTGGGGCTACGCCGAAGACCCGCCGGCGGTGGCTCAGCGCACCGACCTGTGGCGGTCCGGGGCTATGGAGGCGGCCAGTGCCGCGGCGTTGCAGGGGGCGGGAGTCGCCGCCGACGACCTCGCCCACCTGGATCTGTATTCGTGCTTCACCAGCTCGATCGAGTTCGCCCTCGACGCCCTCGACATCGACTCGAGCTCCGCCCGCAGCGCTGACCCCGTCGCCCGGCCGGATCGGACGGTCACCGTGACCGGCGGCCTGGCCTACCACGGCGGCCCGGGCAGCAACTACCTCACCCATTCGCTGGCCACCATGGTCGACACCCTTCGAGCCGACCCCGGCGCGCTGGGCATGGTCAGCGGGGTCGGGATGCACATGCACAAGCACGTCTTCGCCGCCTATTCGACCACGCCAGGGACACTGGTCCCGCCGGACGACGCGGCGGTGGCGGCCCAGGCGGCCATGGACGAGACCCCGATCGTCGAGTCATTCGAGGGCCCGGCCCGGGTGGCCACCTACTCGGTGGTCCACGGGCGGGACGGGACGCCGGAGTCGGCGGCCCTGGTCTGTGACCTCGACGCACCCCCCGCGGCCCGGTGCTATGCCCGATTCACCGATCCGGCGAGTTTGGCCGCCGCCGAGTCCGAGGAGCTGATCGGGCGGTCCGTGAAGATCGCTCCCGACGGGAACGGCGGCAACGCGGCCACCCTCTGAATCGCAACCCGGTCGGACGGTAGGTAGTGTGCATGACGTCGGCGTCAGGCTTCACCGGTCTGGCCGCCGATCTCAAAGGGGAGGATGCTGATGCGTGCCGAGGACCTCATTCTCGTAAGCGTGGACGACCACATCGTCGAGCCACCCGACATGTTCGAGGGCCGGCTGTCGGCCAAGTACCAGGACCTGGCGCCGAAGATGATCAAGAAGCCGGACGGCACCGACGTCTGGATCTACGACGGGAACGAGATGCCCAACATCGGGCTCAACGCGGTGGTCGGCCGGCCGCCGGAGGAGTACGGCATCGAGCCCACCTCGCTCGCCGACATGCGACCCGGATGCTTCGACGTGAAGGAGCGGATCCGCGACATGAACGCCAACGGCGTGCTCGGGTCGATGAACTTCCCGTCCTTCCCGCAGTTCTGCGGGCAGCTGTTCGCCCGCACCGAAGACAAGGACGTGGCCCTGGCCATGATCCAGGCCTACAACGACTGGCACATCGAAGGATGGTGCGGCGCGGCGCCCGGGCGGTTCATCCCGTTGTCCCTGCCGGCCATCTGGGATGCGGAACTGGCCGCCGCCGAGGTCAAGCGAGTGGCCAAGAAGGGCTGCCACGCGGTGACCTTCTCGGAGAACCCGGAGAAGCTGGGCTGGCCCAGCCTCCACAGCGACAGCTGGGACCCGTTCTGGCAGGCCTGCTCCGACGAGGGCACCGTGGTGTGCATGCATATCGGGTCGTCGTCGCAGCTGGTCATCACCTCGGTCGAAGCCCCGATCGACGTGCTCATCTCGCTGCAGCCGATGAACATCGTGCAGGCGGCGGCCGACTTGCTGTGGTCGCCGGTCCTCCGCAAATTCCCCGACCTCCGGATTGCCCTGTCGGAAGGCGGGATCGGTTGGATCCCCTACCTGCTGGAGCGGGTCGACTACGTCTACGAGCACCACCATGCCTGGACCGGTCAGGACTTCGGCGACCTGCTCCCCAGCCAGTTGTTCAAGGAACGGGTGATCACTTGCTTCATCGACGACGCCTTCGGGGTGGACAACCGCCGCTACCTGAACCTGGACAACATCACCTGGGAGTGCGACTACCCGCACTCCGACTCCACCTGGCCCCATGCCCCGGAGATGGCGATGAAGTACCTGGCCGACGTGCCCGATGGCGAGATCAACAAGATCACCCACCTCAACGCCATGCGCCACTTCAAGTTCGACCCGTTCGCGGTTCGACCCCGGGAGCAGTGCACGGTGGGGGCGTTGCGGGCGGAGGCGACCGACGTCGATGTCAGCTTGATGGCCCGGACCGGCAAGTCTCGGCCCAAGGGAACCACCGCCACCGACCTGAGCAACTTCGCCAAGAAGTCTGCCAACGACTGACAGTGCCCATCCACTATCAGGTCGACGACGATCACATCGCCCTCATCACCATCGACCGTCCCGAGGCGAAGAACGCCATGGACATGGAGCACTTCTTCCAGCTCCGGAGTGCCTGGGACCGATTCGGGGAGGACGAGGATGCCTGGGTGGCGATCATCACCGGGGTCAAGGACTCGTTCCTGGTCGGTGCCGATCTGAAGACCTACATCCCCCAGATCACCGAGCACCAGAAGAAGATCAAGGCCGGCGAGGTCAGCTCCATCGGCGGCTACAGCCTCGACGACGGCATGAAGGCAGTGCTGCGAGGCGTCAAGCTCTACAAGCCGATCATCGCCGCCATCAACGGAACCTGCGTGGCCGGCGGGATGGAGATGCTCGGCGGCTGTGACATCCGGGTGGCCGTCGACACCGCCACCTTCGGGGTGCTCGAGCCCAAGCGCGGGCTGTTTGCCGGAGGGGGGACTACGGTCCGGCTCCCCCGCCAGGTCCCGTTCCCGGCGGCGATGGAATTCCTGCTGTGCGCCGACCGGATCGGAGCCGACCAGGCATTCCAGATGGGCCTGCTGAACGAGGTCACCACCGCCGACCAGCTGATGGAGCGGGCCAACGATTACGCCCACCGGATCACTGCCAACGGCCCGCTGGCCGTGCGGAAGACCAAGGAGTCGGTGCTGCGGGGACTGGCAACGGACATGAAAGAGGCGTACCGCATCGAGTCGGAGCTGGCCGGCGAGGTGTTCGGGAGCGAGGACGCCAAGGAGGGGCCGAAGGCGTTCGCGGAGAAGCGGCCGCCGGTCTGGACCGGCCGGTAACCA
>DASXFR010000007.1:0-6166 GCA_036489495.1 Acidimicrobiales bacterium
GAACGTCTACAGCGTGGAGCTGGAGAACGTGCTGGCCGCCGCCCCCGGGGTCTTCGAGGTGGCGGTGGTCGGAGTGCCCGACGAGATGATGGGCGAGAAGGTCGGGGCGGTAGTGGTGCCGACCCCGGGGACCACCTTCGACCCCGATGCGTTCCTGGCCTACGCCCGGGCCCATCTGGCCGATTTCAAGGTCCCCCAGTACCTGGTGGCCCGGCCCGAACTGTTGCCCCGCAACCCGGGCGGGAAGGTGCTCAAACCGGTGCTCCGGAAGGAGACCGAGTGGGGCAAGCCGATTCGCTGACGCCCGGGTTTCCCTCTAAGAGTCAAGTAAGAGGCCAGAACGTCCGATAGTTCCTGAGCGAAGCCAGCCGGGAAGCGGACGATGACCCTCGTACAGGACTACCAGACATTCGGCGAGCAGCCCGAGGAGCCCCGACGGTTCTCGAATCGCCTGGTCGACTTCGCCTCCGCCCACCTCGGGCGTCCCCGTCCCGTCGAGGTCCCGGACCTGTTCCCGGTCGAGCTTCCCGGAAACGAGCTGCGCGCCCCACTGCCGGCGGCCGGCCACTCGCTGGACATCGGTTCGGATGTCGAGGCGTCGATCCGCCTGGCCCACCCGTTGATCCGGTCCCGGCACGCCCGGGTCGGCCGGTCGGCCTCCGGCCAACTGTGGATCGAGGACAAGCACGCCGTCGACGGCACCCACGTGAACGGGCAGCGGTTGCGGGGCCGGAGCGACCTGGTCGTCGGCGACATCATCCAGGTCGGACCGTTCAGCGCCCGCATCGGACGCCATTCCCTCGAAGCGCTGGTCCAGGTTCCCGGGGTCGACATCTCCGTCATCGGCGCCTCGGTCGAAGTTCGGGGGCGGCGCCGCAGTGTCCGCCGGCTCCTCGATGACGTGTCCCTCACCCTCCGGCCGGCCAGCCTCACCGCCATTGCCGGCCCCAGCGGCTCGGGGAAGACCACCCTGATGCGGCTGCTCTCCGGACAGATGGAAGCCAGCCACGGCTCGGTGGTCTACGACGGGGTCGACCTGGCCGCCTGCCGGAAGAGCCAGGCGCCGCTGATGGGGTTCGTTCCCCAGGACGACATCGTCCACTCCGACCTGACCGTGGCCGAAACCCTCGGCTACCAGGCCCGGCTCCGGCTGGGCAAGGAGGCATCCCCCGAGCACCGCCAGGCCCGCATCGACCGGGCGATCTCGCTGGTCGGGCTGGGGGATCAGCGCCACCAGATCATCAAGACGCTGAGCGGCGGGCAACGCAAGCGGGTGTCGATCGCCTCCGAGTTGTTGAGCGAGCCCAAGGTCCTGTTCCTCGACGAGCCGACGTCGGGGCTCGATCCCGGGCTCGACAAGCAGATCATGCTGCTGCTCCGCCTGCTCGCCGACCAGGGTCGCACCGTCGTCCTCGCCACCCACTCCCTGGCCCATGTCGACGTCTGCGACACGCTGGCGCTGCTGGGCCCGGGCGGCCATGTGATCTACACCGGCAAGCCCGACGAGGCCCCGGCCTGGTTCGGGGTGCACTCCCTGGGCGACACCTTCTCGTTGGTGGAAACCCCGGAGGCGGCCGCCGAGGCCGCCACCCGGGTCACCGACTCGGGGCAGGTTCCGGTGGTGGAGACGGCGGTGCCGGACGGCTCCGGGGTCGAGGACACCAAAGCCACCTTCGGCTCGCCTGAGTGGCGACGGATGATCCGCCATCAGGGCAGCATCTTCGCCGAGCGCTACTGCCGACTGCTCAGCCGGGACCGGACCGCCATCGCCTTCAGCCTGCTCCAGGGGGTAGCGGTGGCCTTGCTCACCGCCCTGGTGGCAGCCAAGCCGATGGTGTGGAACCTGAAGGGCGCCGCCCCGTTGTTCGTCTTCGGCTGTTCGGCGGTGTGGTTCGGGATGCTCAACTCCGTGCGGGAGCTGGTGAAGGAACGGACCATCTGGCGACGGGAGCAGCTGGTCGGCGGGAACACCGCCGCCTACCTGACCTCCAAGCTCGGGGTGCTGGGGGCGCTCGGCGCCTTTCAGACGGTGACCTCGCTGGCGGTCCTGGCCATGACCATCGGCCTCCCCGGCTCCGGCGGGCTCATCCCGTCGTTCGTCACCATCGGGATCACCCTGTTCCTGGCCAACCTCACCGGCATGGCCATCGGCCTGCTGGTGTCGTCGCTGGCCTCCAGCACCGACCGGGCGATGAGCATCGTCCCCTATCTGTTGATCTCCCAGCTGGTCCTGTGCGGCGTGCTGTTCCCGCTGCGCAACCTGGGGTTCATCTCCTGGTTCGTCCCCGCCCGCTGGGCGGTCTCCGCCCTCGGGGGCATCGCCGGATTGTCGGGTAACACCGCCCAGACCGGCGGCTTCTACCCCCATTCGATGGTGGGCATCCTCGGGGGCTGGGCCATGTTGCTGGTGCTGGCGGTCGTCGGGGTGGCGACCACCGCCCGAGTCCTCGACCGTCAGGCGGCCAGCTGGAGCGTGGGCTGACCCTCGGTTACTGGGACTCGAGAAACCAGGCCGGCAGCGGCTCGCATCCCTCGTCGAGCTCGACCCCGCAGGCGTTGAGGGCGAAGGCCACCAGGTGGTACTGACCGATCAGGATGGTGGTCTCGATCAGCTGGGCCTGGTCGTAGGTCTCGGCCAGCACCGCCCAGGTGTCGTCGCCGAGGGTGGCGGTGTCGTGGAGCTCATCGACGGCGCGGAGGAGGGCGGCGTCGTGGTCCGTCCAGCCGTCGGCGTCCGGGCCGTGGAGCACCCGGTCGATGGCCGACTGGTCGATGCCTTCCCCCCGGGCGATGAGCACGTGGTGGCTCCACTCGTAGGAGGTCGCGCACCTCGCCGCCGTCCGCAGGATCAGCAACTCCCGATCCCGGGCCGGCAGGGTGCCCCCGGCCAGCAGGTAGCCACCGAACGGCAGCCACTTCCGGAACAGCCGAGGGTTACGGGCCAGGGTCGGGAACAGATTGAGGTCCCCGAGCACGTGACCGGTGCCGATGCCGCCGTCGAGGATGGCCTTGATCTCGTCGGAGCGCTCCTCGGGGGGAAGCGGGGGGATGCGGGGACCGGGGGTCATGCCCGTGGCCCGATGGTCAGGCCGCCGTCGACGATCAGGCTCTGACCGGTGATGTAGGCGGCCTCGTCGGAAAGGAGGAACAAGGAGGCGTAGGCGACTTCCCACGCCGTCCCCTGGCGGCGAGCCGGGATCCTCACCCGGGCCCGCCCCGGATTGGCCGCCGACGCCGATCGCCCGAGGGCGGTGTCCATCAAACCCGGGAGGACCAGGTTGGTGCGCACCTTCGGTGCCCCCTCGATGGCCGACTGCCGGCACAACGACTCGAGGGCCGCCTTCGACGCCCCGTAGACCGGATAGGGGAGGACCTCCCGGGAGGCCACCGAGCCGATCATCACGATCGACCCGCCGCCGGCCATCGCCGCCAGCCCGAGCTTGCACCCCAGGAACTGGGAGCGGACGTTGACGGCCATCACATGGTCCCACTGCTTCACGGTGGTGCCGGCCAGCAGAAAGCCGGCTCCGATCCCGACGTTGAGCACCAACCCGTCGATGCCCCCCAACGCCTTCTGGGTGGCGGCGATGATGGCGGCCACGTCGGCTTCTTCGGCGGCGTCGCCGGTCTGCACCGTCACATCGGCGCCTGCTTGGCGGACCAGCTCGGCGGTCTCCTCCGCGCTGGCCGGGTCGATGTCGGCCACCGCGATGGAGGCGCCCTCCCGGGCGAACAGCACCGCCATCGCCCGGCCGTTGCCCACCGGCGGATCGTCGAGGCCCTCGCTGCGCTGGCCGGCCCCCATGATCAGGATGCGTCGACCGGCCAACCGGTTCCGCCCGATCGCGGTGCCCTGGGACTCGGCGGACAGCGGAGGCGTCTTGGTGTCCGAGCCGTGCACTTTCTCTTCGACAGCCATGTCCAAACGTCCCCCTCGTCGCCGACCGTCCCTGACAGTACCTTCCACTCGGGCCAGCCACCCAGCCTCGTCGTCCAACTATGTTCTTGGGCATGGCCGACGAACACACCCTGGTGGATGACCGGATCACCCAGCTGCTGGAGGAGATGGACCCCCGCCAGGCCCCCGTCGAAAAGTTCCGAGGTCGCCAGTACGACCTGGGTCTGGCCTGGGTGTCCTTCCCCGAGGGCTGGGGCGGCCTGGGACTGGCTCCGGGGGTCCAGCGGGAGATCGACCGGCGGTTGGCCGCGGCCGGGGCCACCCCCAACGGCGCCCGGGAATTCTTCGGGCTGACCATGGCCGGTCCGACCATGGTCACCCACGGATCCGACGAGCTGCGTACCCGGCTGCTGCGCCCGACCTTCACCGGCGAGGAGGCCTGGTGCCAGCTGTTCAGCGAGCCGGGCGCCGGCTCCGACCTGGCCGGTCTGGCCACCCGGGCCGTCCGCGACGGCGACGAGTGGGTGATCACCGGCCAGAAGGTCTGGAACACCCTGGCCCACATCGCCGATCGGGGGATGCTGGTGACCCGCACCGATCCCGACGTGCCCAAGCACAAGGGTCTGACCTATTTCGCCCTGGACATGCACGCGCCGGGGGTGGAGGTGCGCCCGCTCCGGCAGATGACCGGTGAGGCCGAGTTCAACGAGGTGTACCTCACTGAGGTCCGGGTCCCCGACGCTGATCGGATCGGGGATGTCGGCGAGGGTTGGCGGGTGGCGATGACCACCCTGTCCAACGAGCGGACCACCATCGGCGGGGGCGGCGGGGCGCCACCTCGGGGGTCGGGATCGATCGCCGAAGCCGTGCGTATTTGGCAGGACCAGCCGAGCCGGCAGAACCCGGTGGACCGGGACCGGCTGATGCGATTGTGGATCGAGGCCGAGGCGCTGCGGTTCACCAACATGCGGGCCAGCCAGAACCGGAAGGCGGGCAACCCGGGGCCGGAGGGTTCGATCGCCAAACTGATGTTCACCGAGGTGAACAAACGGATCTGCGAACTCTGTATCGACCTGCTCGGCCCCAGTGGCCTGATCGACTACGACTACACCATGCGGCGTTCCGAGGGGCTGGGGCTGGTCGGACCGGCCGGCTCGTCCCGGAAGATGTTCCTCCGCTCCCGAGCCAACTCCATCGAGGGCGGCACCTCGGAGATCCAGCGGAACATCCTCGGCGAGCGCATCCTCGGGCTGCCTGGTGACATCCGCTCCGACAAGGCGATGGCCTGGTCCGAGGTTCCGAGGAATTGACCGACGCCCGACACTTCTTGGGTATCGAGCCGATCGGGGACGACCTCCACTGGCGGCTTCGGGTCGTCCCCGAGCTCACCACCCCGGGGAATTTCCTGTTCGGGGGGTGCGGCTTGGCCGCTGCGGTGGTCGCCCTCGAAGAGGCCTCGGGTCTCCCCACCATCTGGGCGACCGCCCAGTACCTCTCCTACGCCCCCACCGATGCGGTGGTCGATCTCACCGTCACCCTGGCCGCGGTCGGGAAGCGGGTCACCCAAGGCCGGGTGGTGGCCAACGTCGGTGACCGGGAGATCCTGACCGTCAACGGTGCGGTCGGGACCGCCGGCTCGATGGGCTTCGGCGGGGTGTGGGTCACCCCACCCGAGGTGCCGCCCCCCGACGACTGCCCGCCCCGCCGGTTGCCGTTCCCCACCGCCTCCATCTTCGACCGGGTCGAGACCCGACTGGCCAAGGGACTGTCCTTCGAAGAGTTGTCGGCCGGGCCTCGTGAGCCGTTCGACGCCAACAGCGCGCTCTGGGCCCGAGTCCCCGGGCATCTCGAGCCGTCGGCGGCCACCCTGGCCATCTTCGGTGACTATGTGACCGGCGGGCTGTCCCAGGCCATCGGTCGTCAGGTGATGTCCCGCAGCCTCGACAACACCCTGCGGGTCGTCAGTCTCGAGCCGACCGAGTGGGTCCTCTGCGACATCCATATCCAGGCTCTGGCCGGGGGCTTCGGCCAAGGCATCGGCTACCTGTGGTCGGAGACCGGATCGCTGCTGGCCACCGCCAGTCAGTCGATGAGCGTGCGCCTCTGGGACTGACGGTCTCCCGGTTGCGAGAACGCCGAAGCGAGCCGCCGGGACCTACGCGAGACTTCGACCATGCCCGAGGGTTCAGAGACGGCTGATTCGGTTCTCGACGGAGTGATCGCCTCGGAGGCACTCAAGTTCCGCGCCGACGAGGCCGCCGAGCGCTC
>DASXFR010000137.1:0-2071 GCA_036489495.1 Acidimicrobiales bacterium
CTCCTTCAGGAACGACACCATCGCCTCCATCGAGAAGCTCTGGCCCTCCTTGACCGCCACCACCGCGCAGGCCCGCTCCCCCGTCTTGGCGTCGGGCAGGCCGATGATGGCCACGTCGGCCACCGCCGGGTGGGAGTAGAGGAGGTCCTCCACTTCCTTGGCCGAGATGTTCTCGCCGTTGCGAATGATGATGTCCTTCAACCGTCCGGTGATGGTGACGTATCCATCGGCGTCGACGATCCCTAAGTCGCCGCTCCGGAAGAACCCGTCATCGTCGAACGCCTCGGCGTCGAGGGAAGGATCGAGGTAGCCGGTGATCACCTGGGGTCCCTTCACCCGGATCTCGCCTTCGACCCCGGCGGGAGCCACCTTTCCATCCAGGTCCACCACCTTGAGGGTGACCCCGGGGGTGGCCGGGCCTTCGGTGTCGGCCAGCTTCTGATCCGGATCGAAGGTCCGGGCCATCACCACGATGGGGGCCTCGGTGAGCCCGTAGCCGGAGACGATGCCGATGCCGCCGATCTCCGACTTCAGGTCGTAGTGGAGTTGGGGGGGTTTGGGGGCGCCGCCGCCGGGAAACGAGCGGACCCGGGGGAAGATCGATTCCTGGCCGGCCGCCCGTTGGGCGGTCAGATACGCCAGGTGGAACGGGGTGCCGGAGCCGGCCACGGTGACGCCGTTGGCGGCCAGGAACGACGGCGTGGCCGCCGGGTCGAACGCCTCGGTGACCAGCAGGGTGCACCCGGTGAACATCGCCGCCATCAACCAGGCGATGCCCCCGATGTGGGTGAACGGGAACACCAGCGCGGAGACGTCGTCGGCGTTCATGTCCAGGCACTCGGCCATGGCCAGGGCCGAGGCCATCACCGTGAGGTCGGTGTGCTGGGCGCCCTTGGGGTCGGCGGTGGTTCCCGACGTATAGAACAGCCACCGGATGGGGGCGTCGGCGGCAAACTCCGGCAACGGCCGCACCGGGGGAAGGGCGGCCGGGTCGCTCTCCGGCAGCGAACGGTCGGCCACCAGCACCCGCATCTCCGGTCGATCCGCCGCCAGCTCCTGGGCCATGGCGGCGAAGTCGAACCCCCGGTAGACGGTGGGGACCACCAGCAGCGATGCCTCGCTCTGCTCGGTGATGAACCCGACCTCCCGGCTCCGGTAGATGGGGATGAGCGGGTTCTGCCGGGCCCCCAACCGGGCCAGGGCGCCCACCAGGACCAGGGATTCGATCCAGGTGGGAAGCTCCCAGCTCACCGAGGTGCCCTCGCCCACCGAGAAGTCGGCCCACAGACCGGCGGCGGCCACCAAGCAGGCTCGGCGGTACTCGGCGTAGGTCATCTGGCGTCCGGTGTCCTCCCGGGCCAGAACGGCATCCGGGGTCCGGGCCGAGCGGCGCTCGATCAGTTCCCATAGCGACGGCGCTCCGACCCACCCGCGGCCGGTGGTCCGCTCGGCCAGCTCTTCGATGAAGTCGGTCATGGGGCCCTCCGGAACAGGTGGGTACAGCTTCCCGTCATTTCTGCTCGGACCATAACTGATCGGTATAGGTGTCGGTCCCGGGAATCGTCCCGATGAACGGGGAAGCCCACAGCAGCCGGCCCAACCCCGAAGACGCCAACGCCTCCCCTTGGCCGGCGAAGACCTGATCCCAGGAGTCGGGGGGTGCGTCGTCGAGGAACCACAGCAGCAACAGCCGCCGGTCGGCCGCCGCGTCCCGGGGCACGTCACCGGGCGCATCGGCCAGGAGGGGCAGGGGCGAGAAGGCCAGCACGGTAGCCACCGGCGACCCGGGGAGCATCGACGGGAGGTACTCGTCCCGATACCAGGCGGACAACTGGGCCGGCTCCACCCCGTCGACCGGCTCGGCGAACACCGACACCATGCCGGCGAACCGGTGGTCGAGGGTCAACTCGGCCGGAACCCCGTCGCTGTCACGCCGCTGTTCCCACTCGAACCGGTAGAGGCCGGTGTGGATGTGGTCCCGCTGGTCGAACATCCGGCCGGCGGCATGGAGCACGTTGACCTGGTCCACCGCCCACCGGTTCCACTCGGCATGGTGGCCGTCGAGGACGTA
>DASXFR010000006.1:0-25167 GCA_036489495.1 Acidimicrobiales bacterium
CCGCGGAGTGTTATGCGTTCTCGTCGTTTGCTGGTGGCTTTTTTTGTATTTGCGATGTGCTGCGTACCTGGCCCGCGATGCCGGGGTCGCCGCCTACCTGGTGAAGCCGTTCCAACGGAGTGAGCTGGTTCCGGCCATCGACCAGGCCATGGCCCGGTGCCAACAGGAGTGGGCCATCGACGCCGAGACCCAGGCCACCGAATCGGCCAACGGCGGCAGTTCCAAGAGCTCGACGTCGGCGGAGGACAAGCTTGAGACCCGGCGGTTGGTGGACGGGGCCAAAGGGGTGTTGATGGAGCAGTTCGGCATGGCGGAGTCGGACGCATTCGGGTTCATCCAGAAGACGGCAATGGGCACCCGGGCCCGGATGATCGACGTGGCCCGCCAGGTGCTCGAAGGGTCGCTCGTCCCCTGACCGCGGGCAGCCCCACCGTCATGGCCAACAACCCCGCCAGCATCGACACCACCCGGCCGCTCCTCCTGCTGGACGGGATGTCGCTGGCATTCCGGGCCTACTTCGCTCTCCCTCCCGATCTGGTCACCACCACCGGGATCGTCACCAATGCCGTCCACGGGTTCTCTTCGATGCTGGTCAACCTGATCCGGGATCACCAACCTTCGGGGCTGGCGGTGGCCTTCGACCTGCCCGGGGACACCTTCCGCGACGATGTGGTCGACGACTACAAAGCCGGTCGGGCCGAGACTCCCAATGACCTCCTCCCGCAGTTCGACATGATCCGGGCCCTGCTCGGCGTGCTGGCCATCCCGGTGGTCGACGCGGTGGGTTACGAGGCCGACGACGTGATCGCCACCCTGGCCACCGAGGCCCGCGACCGCGGGCAGACCGTCATCATTGTCACCGGTGACCGCGATGCCTATCAACTGGTCGAGGACCCGTTCGTCCGGGTGCTGTACAACCGCCGGGGGGTGAGCGACTACGTCCTCTACGACGAGGCCGGCATCGAGGAGCGGACCGGGGTGACGCCGGAGAAGTATCCGTTGCTGGCGTCGTTGCGGGGCGACCCGTCCGACAACCTGCCCGGGGTTCCCGGGGTGGGGGAGAAGACGGCGGCCAAACTCGTCAACGAGTACGGCGACCTCGAGTCGCTCTACGCCCACCTCGACGCCCTGTCCCCCAAGCTGCGGGAAAATCTCGCCGCCAATCTCGAGCGGGTCCAGATGAACGCCCAGGTGATCCCCCTCATCCGGGACGTCCCGCTGGGCACCACCATCGACCAGCTGCAGCTGGGCGGATGGGACACCGAGGACGCCCGGGCGCTGTTTGCCGAGTTCGAATTGAAGACGGTGTGGCCCCGGTTGCTGACCGTCATACACGACGGCCTGTTGGGCCCCGCCCGCCCCGGCGGCGAACCCACTGTCGACGCCTCGGCCCCGGCGCCCGACGCGGCGGTCGCCCCGGTCGGAGGCCAGCCCGACTGGTTGGCCTCGCCGGAGATCGAAGTCGCCGAGGACGCCGCGGCGGCGGTGGCCGGGCTGGAAACGATGGTGGCCGCCGCCCAGTTCGGAGCCGGGAACCTGGCCGTCTTCGCCCGCTGGTCCGGCGATCCCGGGCGGTCACCACTGTCGGCGTTGGCCGTGACCCCCGAAGCCGGGCCCGACGACACCTACCCGGTCCTGTATCTCGCCGGGCCCGCCCCGCTCGATGATCCGAAGGTGATGGCGACGTTGGCCGATGTCGTCGGTTCCGGCGGGGTCGGGTTGGTCGGCCACGACGTCAAGGAGTTGATGCGCTCGCTGTTGCCGATGGGAGTGGACATCACCGGGCTGGTCATGGACACCGCGGTGGCCGCCTACCTCCTCGACTCGTCCATCGACCGGTATCACCTGGTCGATCTGGCCCGCCAACAACTCGGGGTGGTGATCGACGATGGGTCGGTCGGGCAGGGAAGCTTCGCGCTCGCCGATGCCGGCCCCGACACCGCTGGCGCCGGGGATGCGGGCATTGATGCCGACGTCCTGCGGACGGCGCGACTGGTCTCGGTTGTCGCCCGCCTCCGTGCGCCCCTCGACGAGGCTCTGGCCGAGACCGGGGCGACCGCGCTGCTCCATGACATCGAGTCCCCGCTGGTACGGGTGTTGGCCCGCATGGAGGTCACCGGGGTACCGGTCGACCGGGAGGTGCTGCGCGAGATCACCGCCGGCCTGGCCGACGAGTGCAGATCGCTGGAGGCGACCATCCAGGACCTGGCCGGGGAACCCTTCAAGGTGAACTCGGTCCCCCAACTCCGATCGGTGCTCTACGAGCGGCTCGGGCTCACTCCGGTTCGCAAGACCAAGACCGGATTCTCCACCGACGCCCGGACCCTCGAGCAACTGCGGGGCCAGCACCCGATCGTCGAGGCGCTGCTCCGCTACCGGGAGGTGGAGAAGCTCCGGTCCACCTACGGGGAGAGCCTGGCCGCCGAAATCGCCGACGACGGCCGCATCCATGCCACCTTCCGCCAGACGGTGGCCCGGACCGGGCGTCTGTCCTCCGATCGGCCCAATCTCCACAACATCCCGGTCCGTACCGAGGAAGGCCGACGCTTCCGCCAGGCCTTCGTGCCGTCGGCCGGTCGCCGGCTGCTGGTCGCCGACTACGACCAGGTGGAGCTGCGGGCCATCGCCCACCTGTCCGGTGACCCGGGTCTGACCGCGGCGTTCGAAGCGGGCGAGGACATCCACCGCACGGTGGCGTCCCGGGTCTTCGGGGTCGACCGGGACAAGGTGGACATCGGCCAACGCTCGACGGCCAAGATGGTCTCCTACGGTTTGGCCTACGGCATGGAGGCCTACGGGCTGTCGCAGCGGCTGAACGTGCCGGTCGAAGAGGCCAAGGTCATCCTCGATGCCTTCTTCGAGGGATTCCCCGCCGTCCACGACTACATGGAACGGACGGTGGCCGAGGCCCGGAACAGCGGCTACACGGTGACCGAGTTCGGGCGGCGCCGGCTGCTTCCGGATCTGCTCTCCGGCAACTATCAGGTCCGGCAAGGGGCCGAGCGCCAGGCCATGAATGCCGGGATCCAGGGGCTGGCCGCCGACCTGTTCAAGATGGCCCTCATCCGCCTGGATGCCGCCCTCACCGAGGGAAAGTTCGCCTCTGATCTGGTCTTGCAGGTGCACGACGAGGTCATCCTCGACGTCGAGCCGGCCGAGGCGGAGGCGGTGGAGGAGCTCACCCAGCACGCACTGACCGGCGCCGGCGAGTTGTCGGTCCCGTTGAAAGTGGCGATGGCCTGGGGTTCGTCGTGGGCGGAAGCCAAGGGAACCTGAGCCGGTCCCGGGCCGAGTGACGCCGTCATCGGGTAAGATCGTGCTTCGGTCACAACCTGGTGACCACTGAATTCACCTGCAGCGTCGCCATCGGCGATGCGGGACGTGTCCGGAAAGCGAGCTACCTACTTCATGTCC
Organism: Acidimicrobiales bacterium; assembly: GCA_036489495.1. Taxonomy (GTDB): domain Bacteria; phylum Actinomycetota; class Acidimicrobiia; order Acidimicrobiales; family RAAP-2; genus DASZIT01. Next base: position 3,415 of record DASXFR010000006.1, read on the forward strand.
GACGTATTGGCAGTACCCGGAGGGCCAGCCCTCCTGTCCCCCGAGCAGATGGGCCACTTCGACGAGAACGGGGTCTACATCCCGCGTCCCATCACCGAGAACGACCTCGGCGGAGCCTCCCTCGAAGACGCCATGGCCGGCACCATCGTCGAGTTCGAGGACGGCGACCTGGTGCAGGGCACCGTGGTCAAGATCGACCGTGACGAGGTCCTCCTCGACATCGGCTTCAAGTCGGAAGGCGTGGTGCCGGTGCGGGAGCTCTCCATCCGCAACGACGTCGACCCGTCGGAGATCGTGTCGCTGGGCGACTCCATCGAGGCCCTGGTCCTCACCAAGGAGGACAAAGAGGGTCGCCTGATCCTCTCCAAGAAGCGGGCCCAGTACGAGCGGGCGTGGGGGACCATCGAGAAGCTGAAGGAAGCCGACGAAGTGGTCACCGGACCGGTGATCGAAGTCGTCAAGGGCGGGCTCATCGTCGACATCGGACTGCGGGGCTTCCTGCCGGCGTCGTTGGTGGAGTTGCGCCGGGTGCGCGAGCTCCAGCCGTATGTCGGTCGGACCATCGAGGCGAAGATCATCGAGCTCGACCGGAACCGCAACAACGTGGTCCTCTCCCGGCGGGCGTGGCTCGAGGAGACCCAGAAGGAGCAGCGGGGCGAGTTCCTCGAGAACCTCAAGCCGGGCGAACGCCGCCGGGGCACAGTGTCCTCGGTGGTCAATTTCGGCGCCTTCGTGGATCTGGGCGGCATGGACGGCCTCGTCCACGTGTCGGAGTTGTCCTGGAAGCACGTCGACCACCCCTCATCGGTGGTGGCGGTAGGCGACGAGATCGATGTCGAGGTGCTCGATGTCGATCTGTCCAAGGAGCGGATCAGCCTGTCGCTGAAGGCCACCCAGTCCGATCCCTGGCAAGAGTTCGCCAACTCCCACCAGATCGGCGAGCTGGTCTACGGGCGGATCACCAAGCTGGTGCCGTTCGGATCGTTCGTCCAGGTCGGCGACGGCATCGAAGGCCTCGTCCACATCTCGGAGATGGCCGTGCACCATGTCGACCTCCCCGAGCAGGTCGTGGCCCCCGGCGAGGAGCTGTGGGTGAAGATCATCGACATCGACCTCCAGCGCCGGCGGATCAGCTTGTCGATCAAGCAGGCGGCCGAGGGCGGCGAGGTGTCCGAGGAGTACCGGGAGGCGTTCGGCGAGCACGCCTACGACGCCGAGGGCAATTACATCGGGCCCTTCGAGTACACCGAGACCGAGTTCACACCGGAGACCGAAGCCCAAGCGGCCTGGGCCGATTTCGTCGCCGAGCCGGGCGCGGCCGAAACCCCGGAGGGCGGGTCCGCTGCCGCCGAGACCGACGCCCCCACCGGAGGCGAACCGGCTGTCCCCGCCGCCGAGGCGGAAGCCGCACCGGCGGCCAGTGAAGCTCCGCCGGCTACACCTGAAGCGCCGGCCGCGGAGGCGTCACCCGCCGAGTAGTGCGACTACGCGGTACGCGGGGGTCGGTGACCCGGCTCAGGATCCGGTGGTTTGAAACTGGTCGGCCAGGAAGCGGTCGATGGCGGCGGTGGGATGAGGATGCCCGGCCAGCTCCTCCCGGGCGAATTCGCCGAGGGCCTCCTCGTGGCTGACCAGAACCCCGGCCGCGGCTACCCAGCCCGGCCGGGTGGCCACCTCGCCGAGCCGGCGGTATTTGGCCAGGAATTGCTCTGTCACCGGCTCGATGGAGCCGACGAACTCGGACCAGGGCAGGTCGATCAGGGCCTCGGCCGTCTCTTCACCGCTGGCCCGTTGGCCGGCTTCGTCCCCGGCTCCGGGGGGGACCAGAGGAGCCAGGAATCCGGCCATGGTCCGTTCGAGCAACGTCAGGGTTCGTAGTTTGGCCCGGTGATCCTCGTCGGCCAGCAACTCGGCCAGGGTGCCGAAGATGGCCTCCCCCCAGACCTCACCGTGGTACGACTCGACCAGCAGGCTGAGGGCTTCGTCAGGTTCGGGCGGCATGGGCCACGATACCAACCGCCGCCGGCCGCCGCCGGGTCAGGCCGGGGCGGTGGCCAGGCCGGCGGGCGCCTTCACCAGCGGGAAGTGGCAGGCGACCTGATGGCCGGGGGATATCTCCCGGAGCAACGGCTCCTCATCGGTGCAACGCGACTGGGCGTACGGGCACCGGGTCCGGAACCGGCATCCGGACGGAGGATTCAGCGGGGAGGGGATCTCGCCGGTGAGTGCCTTGTGACCGGACTGGTGTTCGGGGTCGGGCTCCGGGATCGACGCCATCAGCGCCTCGGTATAGGGATGGGCGGGGGACCGGTAGAGCTCGTCGGAGCCGGTCACCTCCACCAGCTTGCCCAGATACATGACCGCCACCCGGTCGCTGACGTTCTTCACCACCGCCAGGTCGTGGGCGATGAAGACCATGGTCAGGCCGAACTCGTCCTTGAGGTCGGCCAGCAGGTTGAGGATCTGGGCTTGGACGGAGACGTCGAGGGCGGACACCGGTTCGTCGCAGATGAGCAGCGACGGCTTGGCCATCAGCGCTCGAGCGATGCTGATGCGCTGGCACTGGCCACCGGAGAACTCCTGCGGCCGCCGGTCCCCGGCGGTCTCGGGGTCGATCCCCACCGACTCGAGCATGGAACCGGCCTTGGCCTCCCGCTCGGCCTTGGAGCCGAGGCCCCAGATGGCCAGTGGCTCGGCCACGATGTCCCGAATCCGGCGGCGGGGGTTGAGGGAGGAGATCGGATCCTGGAAGATCATCTGCATCTTGGTCCGGGTCGCCCGCAACTCCTTGCCCGACAGCTTGGTGAGGTCCTGGCCGTTGAACCGGATGGTGCCCGACGTCGCCTTCTGCACCTGGACCAGGGCGCGACCGGTGGTGGTCTTCCCGCAACCCGATTCGCCGACCAGGCCGAGGGTCTCGCCTTTCCTGACCTCGAAGCTGATGTCGGTCACCGCCTGCACCCGTTGCCGGCCGCTCCGGAACTCGACGACCAGATGCTCCACCTGCAGCACCGCGTCGTCGGACGTCGGGCCCGACGATCCGTCACCGGGTACCGGAGTCGGCGTGCCGGTGGTGGCGTCGGTGGTCATGATGACGGGGTCTCCGGGTCGACGGAGGGCACCGGACCGGCGGCGGCTCCGGTTGGCGGCGCGCCGTCGACCAGTGGGAACCAGCAGGCGAAGACGTGGTCGGATGTCGCCGCGGTGCGCAGCGGTGGGTCGGACTCCCGGCACTTGTCCTGCACATAGGGGCACCGGGGTGCGAACCGACAGCCCTGGGGAGGATGGATGAGGTCCGGCGGTCTTCCCGCGATGGCCTGGAGCCGGGTGCCGCTCGGGTCGGCCAACCGGGGGATGGAGTTCATCAGCGCCCGGGTGTACGGCATCCGGGTATGGGTGAACAGGGTGCGGGTCGGGGCTCGTTCGACGATGCGCCCGGCGTACATGACCGCGATCTGATCGGCCCGCTTCGCCACCACCCCGAGGTCGTGGGTGACGAGCACCACCGCCATATGCCGTTCGCGCTGCATGGCCTGGAGCAGGTCGAGGATCTGGGCCTGCACCGACACATCGAGGCCGGTGGTCGGCTCGTCGGCCAGCACCAGCCGCGGCGCACAGGCCAGCGCGATGGCGATCATCACCCGTTGGCGCATGCCTCCCGACAGTTGGAACGGGTACCAGCGGATCCGGTCCTCCGGGGAGGGGATGCCCACCGACCGGAGGAGCTCGATGGCGGTGGCGTTGGCTTCCTTCCGGTCCATCTCCAGATGGAGGCGGAGGGAGTCGGTGATCTGGTTGCCGATCCGGACCACCGGGTTGAGGGCGGTCATCGGGTCCTGGAAGATCATGCTCATCTGGGCGCCCCATACCTGGCGGAGTTGGGCGGGCGCCATGGTGGTCATCTCGTGGCCGGTGAACTCCACGGTGCCGCTGCGGATGACGTCTCGCACTGGGAGGAGGCCCATGATCGACCGGGCCAGCACCGTCTTGCCCGATCCCGACTCCCCGACCACGCCGAGGGTGGTGCCCCGGTCGACGCTGAGCGACACCCCGTCCACCGCGTGCACGGTGCCCCGTCCGGTGCGGAACGAGGTGTGCAGGTCCTTGACCACCAACAACGGATCGGCGAAATCGGTGACATCGGGGAACTCGATCCTCCCCTCCTTGATCCCGACTTTCTGGCGCTCGATCACAACAGGCCTTCCCGGATGTCGAACCGCTGGCGCAGGCGGTCGCCGATCAGGTTGATCGACAGCAGCAGCAGGAACATGGCCAGCGCCGGCCACATCATGATCAACGGGTTGGTTTGCAGGTTCCCGTTGGAAGTTCCCTCCGCGATCAAGTTCCCCCACGACGGGGTCGGGAGGGCCACCGACAACCCGAGGAAGGCCAGCGATCCCTCCAGGACGATGACCCCGGCCACGGTGATGAGGCCGAAGGAGACGGCGGCGGGGATGACGTTGGGGAGGATCTCCCGGAAGATGATCCTTCGACTGGTGGCCCCCAGGGTGCGGGCCGCCATGACGAAATCGCGGTTGGCGAAGGACAGCGACGAGGCCCGCACCACCCGGAACATGATCGGGATGGTGCCGACGCCGATGATGATGGTGATCTTCGCCAGGGTCTGGCCCCAGAAGGCGACGATGGCGATGACCGCCACGATGGCCGGAAACGCCAGGATCACGAACGAACCGGCATTGAAGGCGATGTCGAAGGCGCCGCCCTTGAACCCGGAGATGAGCCCGAGGGTGCCACCGATGACCAAACCGATGCCGACGGCGGCGAAACCCACCACCAGCGACACCCGGGAGCCGAACACGATGCGGCTGAGCAGATCCCGACCCAGCTCGTCGGTGCCCAGCAGGTGGTGGATGTTGGGTCCGACATTGATGGCGGTGTAGTTCTGGAAGTTCGGGTTCGGGAGGGGGAGCAGGTTGGCGAAGATGGCGCCGATGGCCACGATGGCCACCCAGGCCAGGGCGAACCAGAACAGCGGGCCCAAGGGCCGCTTGGCCAGGATGTCGTCGCCGGGGACGGCGCCGCCCATCGACGTTGCCGCCACAATCGGCGGGGTCTGGCCGGGCACGGTGCCGGCCAGGGTGCCGCCCAGGGTCGGCGAGTGGACCTTGTGCTCAGTCGGCATCGATCACTCCCGGGTCACTCGTGGATCGACCACCGTGAACAGGAAGTCGATGATGAACTGGAGCACGACATAGGCGATCGCCACCACCAGGGTGATGCCCTGGACGACCAGGTAGTCGCGCTGTTGGACGGCGGCGACGATGGAGAAACCCAAGCCGTCCATGGCGAACAGGTACTCGACGATGAAGGTCCCGGCCAGCAGCGAGCCGATGTTGACCCCGGACACCGCCAGCAGCGAGAAGGTCGAGGGCCGGAACGCCTGGCGCCACATGATCCGCCGGTTGGAGAGGCCCTTGGACCGGGCCATGGTGATGAAGTCCTCCTGCAGGGTCATGATCAGGTCGGACCGGAGCAGCCGGTAGTAGACGGCGATCGAACCGGCGGTCAGCGCCAGTCCGGGGAGGATCATGTCGTGGAGGTTGGTGGCCGGATTCTGGGTGAAGGGTATGTAGCCGGTGGCCGGGAACCAGTGGAGGCCGACGGCGAACACAGCCACGAAGATCGGCGCCAACAGGAAGGGCGGGAGGGCGAGGAGGCCGAACGTCCCGGTGGTGGCCACGTTGTCGAGCGGCCGGTTGGGCCGGCGGGCGGTGATCAACGCCAGCGGGATGGCCACCGCGAACGCCACCACCTGGGAGATGACGATCAGTTCGACATCGATGGGGAACCCGGTGGTGATGATGTGCCCGACCGTCTCGTGGGTCAGGTAGGACTGCCCGAGGTTCCCGTGGACGACATTGCCGATCCAGATCCAGTACTGGTGGTAGAGGGGCAGGTTGAGGCCCAACTGGTGGAGGAGATTCTGCCGGTTGGCGGCGGTGGCGTTGACCCCGAGGATGATGGTGGTCGGGTCGCCGGGCAGCAGGTGGACCAGCAAGAAGACCAGCACCGAGATGACGAAGGAGATGACGACCAGCTGGACGACCCGCTTGAGGAGATATTTGAGCATCGAGCGTCAGAATTTGGACCGGGTCGCCGGTCGCCTACCCGGCCATCCAGATCTGGGTGGGGAAGAAGAAGCCCCACTGGAACGGAAGGCCCGGGGACCCGTCGGGGAGCACCGGGTTGGCGAAGTTCTGGACCCGGGAGTCGCCGACCTCCGACCAGACGGTCTGACCCAGCCAGATGTAAGGGATATCTGTGGACAGCCGTTCGTTCACGGTCTGGAACGCCTTGATCCGGGTGGCCGGATCCGCACTCGAGCGGCCGGTCTGCAAAGCGGTCTCGATCTGGGGATCGGAGTTGCGGGCGAAGTTCAAGGTGATCTGGCCCGGAGCATTGGCGGTGGTGGTGCTCCACCACACGTAGTTGAGATCGGGATCGGGAGCGGCGAACTGCTCGAAGGTGAGGGCCTGGAAGTTCCCCTCGATGGCGTCGGTGATCAGCTCGGCCTGTTGGATCGACTTGATGGTGACGTTCATGCCCGCCTGGTTCCACATCTGTTGGAGGACCTCGGTGGCCTTGATGACCCGGGGGTCGGTGGTGCCGGTCAACGTCAGCGCCAGCGAACCGTGTTGGGCCTTGTAGGCAGCCACCAGCGCCTTGGCCCCGGGGAGGTCGAAGGTCGGATAGGCGGTTGACGAGTAGTACTTCGACCCCTTGGGGAACAGCCCGTTGGTCGGCTTCGACAGCCCGCCACCGAAGATCTTGATCACCTGGGCCTGGTCGGTGGCCTTGGCCAACGCTTGCCGGACCGAGAGGTCGTTGGTGGGCGCGGTGACACAGTTGAGCATGATGAAGTCCATGTCCGGCTCGCCGACGGTGGTGTTGATGGTATCGACCAGCTGAAACCCCGACTGGCCGAGGAAGTGGTTCACGGTATTCGGGTCGGCGGACACGATCAGGTCCACCCCCCCGGTCTTGAGGGTCGCCTCCCGCTGGGTGGTGTCGGGAATCGGCTTGAAGGTGATCGAATTGAGATAGGGCAGCCCGCTCCGCCAGTAGTGCGGGTTGCGGGTGGCGGTGAATTGTTGGTTGGGCTGCCAGTTCTCGTAGATGAACGGGCCGGTGCCGATCGGGTGGGGCGAGGCGGTGGAGGAGGCGGCGGCGGCGTCGAGCATGGCCTGGCCGACCACGTAGCCCACCTGGGTGGCCAGGCCGGCCGGGAAGGCGATCAGCGGCTGCTTGCAGTTGTAGACCAGCGTCAAGGTGCCGGTGACGGTGGCCGACGTCACCGCCTGGAGGGCGGGGCCGGTCAAGGCGGACTTCTTCAGCGCGTCGAAGTTGTTCTTCACCACCGTGGCGGTCAGCGGGGAGCCGTCGTGGAAGGTGATCCCGGGTCGGAGGGTCAGGGTCCAGACGGTGTAGGTCGAGTTGGGAGTGACGGATTGGGCCAGATACGGCTTGATGGTCCCGTCGGCCGCCTGGGCGGTCAGCGGGTCGTAGATGGCGTTGGCGTAGAGGTAGCCGTTGTTGTCCCAGTGGTTGTTGGGGGGGAAGAAGCCGTCGATCTCCGCGGTGGTCCCGATCACCACCGTCCCGCCCAGCTTCGGGGTCCCCTTGTTGATTCCCGGCGTGCCACTGGTGGAGCCAGAACTGGAGGGACTCGACGAGCAGGCCTCCAAACCGGCGGCGCCGGCCAGAATGATTCCCCCGGCCGCCGCCCCCCGAGCGAGAAATGCCCGACGATCCATTGGATTAGGCATTGTCACTGCTGTCCCCCTTCACGAACTGACCCCCCGTATTCACCCCTGGTCCTTGCCGAAGACTGCCACAGGTGAGACCGGCTGGTGGGGAGGTTACCGCTCGGCACCACACCGATGGAGGTCATCTTGGCCGAAAAGCGCGTCGGCGGCGAGGAATCCTCCCGGGGGTCGGGCATGGGTACCATGCGGGCCATGGATATGGTTTCGATCGGGACCGCGTCGGCGACCCCGCCCGAAACCGAGGCCGCCACCGACGGGTCCGACCGCGTTGTCGCCAACCCGCCTTTGGCCGGCACCGATGCCTCCGACGCCGGTGTCGTCGGCGACCAACCGGCAGAGAAACCCCTCGGGCGGCGAGTGACCCTGTGGCTGGGTATCGCCACTGCGGTCGTCCTGGTGGTGGCGTTGGTGCTCCGTTTCTGGACCCGCTCCGACCTCTGGCTCGACGAAGCCCTGACCGTCAACATCGCCAAGCAGCCGCTGCACACCTTGCCGACCTTCTTGAAGCGGGATGGGGCGCCGCCGCTCTTCTACGTGCTCCTCCACGGATGGATGGGGGTGTTCGGGGATTCCGACCTGGCCGTCCGGTCGCTGTCGGGGGTGATCGGGGTGGTGACGGTGCCGCTGGTGTGGTTGGCCGGCCGCCGGTTCGGGGGTCGCACCGCCGGCTGGGCGGCCATGTTGTTGGTGGCCACCTCGCCCTTCGCGGTTCGCTACGACACCGAGACCCGGATGTACGCGTTGCTGGCCCTGCTGACGGCGCTCGGGCTGCTGGCCGTGCAACGGGTGTTGACCCGGCCCCGACCCGGCAACCTGGTGGCACTGGCCGTCGTCACCGGCCTTCTCCTCTACAGCCACTACTGGTCGTTCTACCTGCTCGGGACGGCCTTCCTCTGGTTGGTCTGGCAGGCGTGGCGGGGGCGGACCGCCTGGCGGCGGCCGGCCCGTTGGGGCCTGGTGGCCATGGCGGCGGGGGCGCTGACCTTCATCCCCTGGGTCCCGATCTTCCTCTACCAGTCGGCCCACACCGGCACCCCGTGGGCCACCCCGGCCAACTTCGCCGCCATGGTCAATGCGGTGGCTTCGTTCGCCGGCGGCGGCACCAACCAGGGCCGGGCGTTGGCGCTCATCTACTTTGCCCTCATCGGCCTCGGGCTGTTCGGGATCGCCACCGACCGGCGCCACATCGAACTGGACATCCGGACCCGACCCCTCGGCCGACCGTTGGGGTGGATCATCCTCGGCACCCTGGCCGCCGCCATCGCCGGGGGATTCCTGTCCAACAGTGCCTTCGATGCCCGCTACGCCTCGGTGGTCTTCGTCCCGGTGGTCCTGCTGGTGTCCATCGGGCTGACCACCTTCGTCGACCGGCGGGTGAGGAACAGCATCCTGGCGCTGGCCATCATCGCCGGGCTGGTGGCGTCGGTGGCCAATATCACCACCAACCGGACCCAGGCCGGGAAGGTGGCAACAGCCATGAGCACCCGGGGGCAACCCGGCGACGTGGTCGGCTACTGCCCGGACCAGCTCGGGCCGGCGGTGGACCGGCTGCTCCCCACCGGCCGGTACCAGCAGATCACCTTCCCGCGGGGGACGGGACCGAGCTTTGTCAACTGGGTCGACTATGCGACGGCGTCGCACGCCGGCGTGCCGACTGCCTTCGCCCGGCAGCTCGAAGCCATGGCCGGTTCGACCGGCCAGATCTTCCTGGTGTGGGCACCCGGTTACCAGACGTTCGGGACCAAGTGCGAGCAGATCGTCGACATCCTGCAGAGCGATCCCCACTTCCAGGTGCACAGCCTGGTGGTCGGGAACGACGCCCAGTTCTACCAACCCATGTATCTGTACCAGTTCGTGCCGACGAAGTCTTGATCCCGAGTTGAACCCCGGGACTCGGCTCTTGCCCCGACTGGCCGGCGACCGCTCGACGGGGGCGGGCCAGACCCCGGTGCGCCGATTCGGCCAGGCGGTGGTGCTCGCCCTCCCGGCCTGGGTGACGGCCCGGGTGGTGGTGGCGGCGTCCTTGGTGGTGGCCCATCTGACCGTGTCCCATCTGCGCCCGGGAAACCCCGCCGCCGCGCTGCGGGTCCACCAGGGCCTGTTGGGCTGGGACGGCGGCTGGTACCAATCGATCGCCGCCCATGGCTATGCGGCGTCGGGACAGCAGTCGCTGCGTTTCTTCCCGGCCTTCCCACTGGCCGGACGGGTGCTCGGGTGGATTCCGGGCATCAGCCCCGGCACCGGGTTGATCATCGTCGCCAACCTCTGTGCGCTGGCCGGCATGGCGGTGCTGTGGATCCTGGTCGAGCGCGAGTTCGGCGACCGCCGGCTGGCCCGCCGGAGCGTGTGGCTGTTGGTCCTCGCCCCTCCGGCCTTCACCCTGGTGATGGCCTACGCCGAGGGGGCACTGCTGTTGTGCACCACCGTCACCCTGTTGGCCATCCGCTCCGGCCGGTGGTGGTGGGCGGCGGCGGCCGGGTTGGTGGCCGGCGCGGTGCGCCCGGTCGGCCTCCTGCTCATCGTCCCGGTGGTGATCGAGGCCTACCGCCGCCGGCGGGACGCCGGGTCGGTCCCGGCGGTGCTTTCCCAGTTGGCGGCGGTGCTGGCCCCGGCCGTCGGGGTCGGCGGCTATCTGGCCTGGGTCGGCAGTTCCTTCGGCGACGCCTTCCTCCCCTTCCGCCTCCAGGATCAGCCCGGGCACCGGGGAGTGATCACCTCGCCGTTCGCATCGATGGGGCACAACCTGGCTGCGGCCAGCCACGGCCACCATTTGGGCAGTGCCCTCCATATCCCTTGGGTCGTCCTCTGCCTGGTCCTGCTGGTGGTGGCGTTCCGCCGGCTCCCGGTCTCCTATGCGGCGTTCGCCGCCGCCGTGCTGGTGGTGTCGGTGGCGTCTTCCAACCTCGACTCGTTCGAGCGGTACGCGCTCAGCGGGTTCCCGCTGGCCATCGCCGCCTCCACCCTGACCTCCCGCCGAGGGGTGGAGGGCGTTGTCCTGGTGGTGGCCGGGGTCGGCCTGGCCGGCTACTCGCTGCTCGCCTTTCTGGGGGTGTTCGTCCCCTGAGCGTTCGCCACCACCGGGAGGGCGACAAGGTACTGTTTCGGGGGAAACGTCAGGTGCGAGCCCGGGCCACCACCTGCCCAGATGCCGCCCCCGGCGAACGGGCACAATCAGTAAGGAACGGATTTCACCTCGTGGGACCATCGAAGGACAGCGCAACCGAGATCGAAACCGCCGGTCCGCCGTCCTCACTCCCCGCTCCGGTCATCGTGGTCGGGGCCGGTCCGGCCGGGCTCACTGCCGCCTATCAATTGGCGACGGCCGGTGACCCGGTCATCGTGGTGGAGAGCGACCGGGTGGTCGGGGGCATCAGCCGGACGGTGGAACGGGACGGATGGCGGTTCGACATCGGCGGCCACCGGTTCTTCACCAAGGTGCGGCCGGTGGAGGCGTTCTGGCACCAGATCCTTCCTCCCGAGGACTTCCTCCTTCGCCCCCGGATGAGCCGGATCTTCTACGGGGGCAAGTACTACGACTACCCGATCAAGCTGACCAATGCCCTGTCGAATCTGGGCCTGGTCGAAGCCTTCCGCTGCGGGCTCTCGTTTCTGTCGGTGCGCTTCCGTCCCCCGAAGGATCTTTCCACCCTGGAGGGCTACATCGTCTCGAACTACGGGTGGCGGCTGTACCGGCATTTCTTCAAGACCTACAACGAGAAGGTCTGGGGCGTCTCCGCCTCGGAGATCTCCGCCGACTGGGGGGCGCAGCGGATCAAGGGCATGTCGATGTGGAATGCGGTCTGGGAGCCGATCCGGTCCTCGGTGGCCGGCAAGCGACGGGACAAGTCGAAGCAGGTGACCAGTCTCATCGAGGAGTTCGAGTACCCGAAGTTCGGCCCCGGGATGATGTGGGAGCGGTGTACCGAAAAGGTCATCGCCCGGGGCGGCGACGTCAAGATGAGTACCCGGGCCACCGCCGTGCACCTCGAGGACGGCCAGGCGGTGGCGGTCAGCGTCACCGCCGACGGGTCGACGACCCGGCTCCCCGCCTCCCACGTCATCTCCTCGATGCCGTTCACCGAACTGGCCCGGATGGTCGATCCGCCGGTGCCCGACGAGGTCCGGGCGGCCGCCTCCGATCTCCACTACCGGGACTTCCTGACCGTCGCCCTGGTGATCCCCGAGGACAAGGGGTTCCCCGACAACTGGATCTACATCCACTCGCCCGATGTCCGGGTCGGTCGGATCCAGAACTTCGGGTCGTGGTCCCCGTATCTGGTCAAGGACGGACGGACGTGTCTGGGTATGGAGTACTTCGTGTTCGAGGACGACGATCTCTGGTCGAGCAGCGATGACGAGCTGGTGGCGCTGGCCACCAAGGAGCTGGCCACTATCGGGCTGGTCGATCCCTCCGACGTGGAAGCCGGGTACGTGGTCCGGATGCCCAAGGCCTATCCGGTCTACGACGACGTCTACCGGGACAACGTCGAGGTGCTCCGCCGCTGGTTCGAGGTGAATGCCCCCAACGTCCACCCGGTCGGGCGCAACGGCATGCACAAATACAACAACCAGGACCACTCGATGTACACCGCCATGTTGACGGTGGAGAACATCCACGGGGCCCACCACGACATCTGGGCGGTCAACGTGGAAGAGGAGTACCACGAGGAGATGGACGTCCGGATCGGGGCCGAACCGGTGGTGGCGGTCCAGAGCTCCGGGCGGGATGCTCCGATTCTTCCTCGACGGCCGACCGGTGCCGAAAGCCCCTCCTCGTGACGGCGCGGCGTTGATCCGAGGCCGGATGGACGGGTCCCGATGACGGCCAGCGGTCCCCGGGGTGGCGCGGTGGATTCCCCCGAGGACGACCACCCGCCGTCTCCGGGCTTCGACGTGATGCTCGGTGATATCGACCTGGCCGTCGAACCGGTGTCCGAATCGGTGTCGCTGGCTCCGGCGGTCGGCATCGCGGTGGGTGGCGGATCGATCATCTCGTTGCCCCACGACGTCCCCGGGGCCGGCGGCGGCCCGAGCGCGGAGTCGTTCCGAACCGGAATCGTCCAGGCGAGTCCGGTGGCCATCGCCGGACTGGTGGTCAATGCCGCCTCGGCGGTGGTGGTGGTGCTGGTGGCCCATCTGGTCACCAGCCGGTCCTATGGCGCCATCGCCCAACTGCTGGGCCTGTTCTTCATCCTGTCGATGCCCGGGTCGGCGGTGCTGGTCGGCGTCGTCCGCCGGGTCACCGCCCTCCAGCGGCTCGGACAGGGGGACCGGGTGCACCGGTGGGTGGCGAGCGTCCACCGCATCGTCCTGGCCATCCTGGTCGTCGAGGTGGTGGTGGTGTGGCTGCTCCAGGGGTGGATCGCCCATCAGCTGTCACTCCCCAACGACCAGGGCGTGCTGCCGATGATGGCGGCGGCGGGCATCTGGATCCTGCTCAGCGTCGACCGGGGCCTGCTGCAGGCCCACCGTGACTACCGGGCCCTGGCCGTCAACCTGTTGATGGAGGGAGCGGTGAAGGCGGTGTGTGTGATCGGCTTCGTGGCCATCGGGATGGGGGTGTCGGGCTACGCGTTGGGCATCCTGGCCAGCGAGGTGGCGGCCACCGTGCACGCCCGCTGGCTGGCCGCCCGGGCCTGGCCGGCCAGCGGACCCGCGGCCCAGCCCGGGGTCCCGGTGATGGTGAACGGGTCACCGGCCTCCGGCGAGGTGGTCCGGCGGGTGCTGATCGCCGACGTCACCGCCGCCTTCATCGGCCTCGCCCTGCTCGGCCTGCTGCAGAACGTCGATGTCATCCTGCTCGGGCGCCTCGACCACCGGAATGCCGGCGCCTACGCGGCCATCTCGGTGGCGTCCAAGGCCCTGGTGTTCGGGGCCCTGGCCCTCGGCGCCTATCTGTTGCCGGAGGCCACCATCCGATGGAACGAGGGCGGCCACGCCGTGCGTCAACTGGTGGTCACCCTGACCTTCCTGGCCGTACCCGCCCTGGTGCTGCTGGGCATCGCCTTGTTCATCCCCACCCGGTTCCTCTCCCTGATCTTCACCCACAAGCTCAGCTCCGCCGCCCCGGCCTTTGCCTACCTGGTCGTGGCCATGATCTTTCTCTGCATCTCGGTGCTGTTGACCAACTACCTGTTCGGGGTGGGCCGACGATGGATCGTCCTCCTGCTGCTGATCGGGTCCATTGCCGGCATCGCCTCGGTGGCCGGGGCCCACGGCCAACCGGTGGCCACCGCCCGGGCGGATCTCTTCGTCCAGGCCGGCCTGGCCGCGGCCATGGTCGGGGCGTTCGTGATCATCCATCATCGCGAGCACGGGCAGCGCTGGTTCCGGCATCGTGATCCGGTCGCCACCATCCGTCCCCTCCCCGAGGTCGGGGGAACCACCTGAGGTCGGGTGAGAAAGTGCCAGTCCAACGACTCTTTCCAGAACCGGGAGGGTTGCATCAGGATGACGTAGACGGCGGGGATCTGGAAGAGTGGGGTGGATGAAGCGTGTTGCGGGGGAGGGCGGCGAGGCCAACGGGGATGCCGGTGCCTTCGAGTTCGGTCAGGATTCGCTGGTCGAGCCGGTCACCGGCGCACCGACCGGCTACTCCCCGTTTGACGAACCCGAGCTCCGCCGGTTCGCCGACCTGTCGCTGCCGGAGATCGCCGCGGCGGCCGGTCTCCGGAGACTCGACGTGGTGGCCTGGCGCGACTTCGACGATCCCGAAGCCGGTGGCTCGGAGCTCCACGCCAATCAGATCCTGTCGGCCTGGGCCGGCGCCGGGCTGGACATCACCCTGACCACCTCGTCGGTGCCCGAGGCCCGGGCGGTGCTCCGCCGGGGTGGCTACCGGGTGGTCCGCCGGGCGGGCCGGTACGCGGTCTTTCCCCGGACGCTGCTCTCCGGCGTGCTCGGCCAACTCGGGACCGGCGACGGGCTGGTCGAAGTCTGGAACGGCATGCCGTTCTTCTCACCCCTCTGGGCCCGATGCCCGAGGATCACCTTCCTCCACCATGTCCATGCCGAGATGTGGAATATGGTCCTCCCGAGCGGACTCGCCGCCCTCGGGAACACCATCGAACATCAGCTGGCGCCGCCCATCTACCGCCGGAGCCGGATCGTGACCCTCTCCTCCTCGTCCAAGGCGGAGATCGTCGACCGGCTGGGGATCCCCGCCGGCCGGGTGATGGTCTGCCCGCCCGGAGTCGACCCCCACTTCGCCCCCGGCGGCGAACGGTCCGAGTCCCCGTTGGTGGTAGCGGTGGGTCGGCTGGTTCCGGTCAAGCGATTCGAAGTGATGATCGAGGCCCTGGTGCGGGTCAAGCGGCGCCATCCGGACCTGGTGGCGGTGATCGCCGGCGAGGGGTACGAACGCCCGATGCTCGAGGCCCTCATCCGGGCCCGGGGGGCGGAGTCGTGGATCTCGCTGCCGGGCTATATCGAGGACGACGCGCTGGTCGAGCTCTACCGGACGGCCTGGGTGGTGGCGTCGAGCTCCCTCCGCGAGGGGTGGGGCATGACAGTGACCGAGGCGGGTGCCTGCGGGACACCGGCGGTGGCCTCCCGGATCAGCGGTCACCGCGACGCGGTGATCGACGACCGCTCCGGGCTGCTGTTCGATGATGTCGACGGGATGGGCGATGCCCTGGACGCGGTCATCTCCGACGAGATCCTCCGGAAGCGGTTGGGGATCGGCGCTTACGAGCACGCGTCGCAATTCACCTGGGACGCCGCCGCCCGAGGGGCGTTGGCCGTCTTGGCCGCCGAGGCGATGAGCCGGCGCTAAGCCGGAGGGTCGGTAGCGCCGCCGGGTGACGGCGATCGCCATCGTCGCACCACCTCCACGGTGCCGTCGGCCCCCAAGAAGGCCACCCCCGCCCAGGTGAGGGTGCTGGCCAGCCCGAACTCCGATGGCCAGGATCCGCTGTCGACGATGTGGGCGGACCCCTGGCGGGCGACCACGTAGATGCCGCCGGCCAGCACGCAACCCACCGCGGCCAGGCCCAGCAACATCCGAAGCCGCGGGACCAGGAGTGCGACCAGGGTGGCGACTCCGACGATGAGCCCGGTGACCGGAGTGGTGATGACCCCGGCCACCGCCCCGGTGGCCACCCCGACGATCACCGACGAGCGCACTGGAAGGCGCCGGGCGCCGGCGGCGAAGAGCGACGCCAACCGGGGAGCATCGTCATCGTGGAGGAAGGTGTCGGCGGGGCGCCCGAGCCGGCGTCGGGCCCGGGGAAGGAAGGCCAGCACCAGGCAGACCAGGATGGCCAGCAGGGAGACCAGCAGGCCGATGTTGACCCGTCCCTGTGGGGCCCACCGGAGCTGGACGGTGACCACACCGCCGGGGGGAACCGTCCCGAGGGTGGCGGGGTCGATCCGCCACCCGTTGGCAAACCCGTCGATCAACGCCGGCGACCCGAGGGAGTGGCCGTTGATGGTCGCCACCCAGCCGGCATTCAGGCTCTGTCCCATCACCAACTCGAAGGGGGCCACCCCGGCGGACACGCCGGTCACCTTCAGCTGCAGGGCGGTGGAGGTCTGGGAGGCGACGGTGACGGCGGGCGGCGCCGGCGGCGGGGCGGGAGCCACCGCCGGGGGGATGCCCCCACCCGGCGCCGAGGTCAAGGCCAGCTGGTCGATGTCGAAGCCGGCCACCTGCCCCGGCGCCGAGGTCAGGGTATGGTTCCCGGGGCCCAACCGCAGGCCCCCGGCGTCGGGGCCGCACAGCGAGACACTCAGAGCATTGCCGGCCAGCGCCGCCGAAGACGGACCGGCCACCGACACCCAGACCGGGGCACCGTCCACCGCCAGGAGATCGTTCCGGCAGGTGGTGGGGATGACGGCCGGGACCGGGGCCGCCACCAGCCCGGGGATGCCGACTTCGGCGATGGCGATGGGCATAGCCAGGGGCGACTGGGAGTTGTAGTTCACCGTCGTCTCGATGCGGACGGTGTCGAAGGTGATCCGGATGCTCTGGCCGGTCAGCGGTTGCGGCAGCGACAGCGGGACCCGCACCACCGACCCGGGTATCCGGCTGTCGGCGATGGTCGGCAGCTTGAGGGTGACCGTCCCGCTGTCGGCGGCGACGGTGATCGAGGTCGGGACCGAGTGCTGGCCGTCGGCCACCACCTGGAGATCGAGATGATCGAAGGAGGCCGGGGCCGGGAGGTTGTACTGCAGCCACTCGCCGGCCTGATGGGCCACACCGAAGCCGGGTTCCCAGACGGTGGCCGGGTTGCCATCAAGGGTGGCGATGGCCCCGGCGGAGAGATCGCCAGGGAGCCGGCCCATCGAATAGGCGACGATCCCGGTGTGGTCGGCGCCCGGCCGGCCGACCAAACGGTCGATCTCGTCGTCGGGCGCCAGCGGCGAGATGCGGGCCGACCCGCCCACCGTGAAGGTCCGGGCAGTGGGGAGCCAGAAGGTCCGGGAAAGGGTGGTCTCGGTATCGGACCGGGGAGGCACCCCTGACGCCCGCAGCCGGGTCATCAGCAAGGTCAACGAGTCGAAGATCGACGACGGTCCGGTCGACCTCAGGAGATCCTGGGGAAGCGAGACCGTCTCATGGACGGTGACGCCGGGGATCTGGACCTCGGCGAATCCCACCGAGCTGGTGGCCTGGGTGGCGCTGAGGACTGGCGCCTGCCCGATGGCGTCGACGGTGATCCGGAGGGTGGAGTAGCGGCGGGAGGGGAACGAGAGGGTCTGCCCGGCGGGGGAGCGCGACCCGGGGCCGAGCTCGGCGGTGACCGGTTGGCGGCCGTCGAAGCTGAGGGTGACCTTGGTGATCCAGCGGTTGGGATCGCCGGTCTGGGGTTGGACCAGGGTCACCGTACTGCTGGTGGTCGGCTGGGTGAGGGCGATCTGCCACCACTGGCCGAGCGGCGGGGCGAAGGAGTCGTCCAGCCAGGCGGTCTGGGTGTTGCCGTCGACGGCGGCGGCCGGACGAACCTCGGGGAGGTAGGTGAACGACGAGCCGTAGGAGGAGGCCGTCACCGACGACGCCCCGCTGAACACCGTGGTGGTCTGGGCGCCAGCCGGGGCGTTGGGGAACAGATTCAGCGGGGCATCGCTCGGGTTGGTGGTGTCCGGACCCTCGCTGGCGGTTTGGGTGTATCCGGTGTTGGCGGTCAGCGATGTCCACTCGAACGACTGCTTGCGGTTGGTGTCGGTGACCACCAGGTGGGCCGGCTTCCCGAGGATGGTGTGCTGGAGATCGGGTTGGGTATCCAGCGACCCGGCGTAGAAGATGGTGGGGTTCCCCGACAGCAGCCCCACCGAGGCGGCGTTGACCAGACCGGTGGCATTGCCGTCGACCACCAGTGGATCGGTGAGCGACTCGGCCCGGACCACCGGGCGTGGATTGTTGACGGTGTAGGACACCAGCGGGGAGGTCCACGGCTGGTTCGGCGGCCGGGCCAGGCCGGCCTCGTCGAGGGTGGCGATGGGGGAGACGTTGGGGACCGGCGCGCCGTAGGACACCGGACTGGAGAGCCCGGGCGGGGTGACGGCCAAACCCAGGGCCAGCTGCTGCGGGTTCGGGGTGTTGTAGCGCTCGTAGGCCTGGTCGTACTGCACCAGCACGTCGCCGGCACTCATCAGCGACGCCATCGGGGCCAGCGCGTTCCAGTCCTCGGTCCCGCCCTGTAGCGGCGAGTCGATGGCCTGGAGGAGGTCGGCGGTGGGCAGGGATCCCATGATCTGCTGCTCATGGGTGACGAAGGGTCGGGTCAGCAGACCGGGGAAGACGGTGTCGATGGTGTCTCCCCACCGGTAGGCGGCGAAGTCGTTGCCCGGCAGGGCGTAGACCCGGGTGCCGGGATGGGTCTTGTTCAGCGCGGTGGCGGCCGCCTGCACGTAGTTCGGCGGCTTGGCCGGCTGGGTGAAGCCGTGGGCGATGATCGACCCGGTCCACAGCGGGGCGGAGGCGCCGGCGATGGCGGCGAGGGCGGAGGCGCCGATCAGCAGCCCGGTCCGGCGGACCCGGTGGACGGCGGCGGTCACCCCGGCACCGAGCAGGATGGCCAGGCCCAGGATGACCAGCGGGGAGGCCCGGTCGGTGGATCGCATGGCCAACCCGGCGGTGGTATCGACCATCACCGCTTTCAACAGGGCGCCGACCCCGGAGGGGTGGGTGAAGGGATAGGCGCCCACCGACAGCACCATGCCGACCATTACCAAAAGGATGAAGTAGGACCGCCTCCACCACTTCACCAACACCGCGGCGGCCACCGCCAAGACGGGCACCGCGAAGCTGAGGCCGACCAGCCACAGATTCTGGGTGTAGGCCACCGACGCCTGGGTCCAGCTCCCCACCCGGTCCGACCCGTAGAAATACCAGTACCCGAGACCGCGGATCACCTCGGAGGCCAGAGAGGTCGAACTGGTGACCGGGACTGTCTCGGTGTACTTCAGGACGTTGACGCCGTAGGCCGCTTCTACCTGCAGCCCGATGGCCCACCACAGCGAGACCAGGCCGCTGAGGAGCCCGACCCGCCAGGCGACGCCCCAGACCTGCCGCCAACTGGCCTCCCGGGCGATGAGCACGGAGTAGAGCAGCCAGAGCACCGGGGCGATGCCCACGTAGATGATCGAGCTGGCGTTGATGCCGCTTACCAGGGCAACCACCAAGGCGAACCGCGCCGGGTATCTCCATCCGCCACGCCGGAGGGCCAGGATCACGAAGGCCACCAACCAGGGGAGGCCGGCCCAGGGCATCAAGATGGCCGAGATCCTTCCGGCGTATTGGAGGACGTAGGGGGTGAACATGAACCCGATCGACGCCACGTAGCGGCCCGGACCGGTGAGCCCGATGACCCGGCACAGATACAGGGTCCCGGCTCCAGCCGCCAGCAACAGGACGCCCATCCACAGCCGCTGAGCCACCCACAGCTGCACGTGGAGCTCGGCCAGGACCCAGTAGAACGGTCCCATCGGGAGTAGGTAGCCGATGTTCTCGTGGGTGACGGTCCCGAGCGCCACCGAGGGATCCCAGAGCGAGGTCGCCTGGCGGACGTACCGCCCCGGGTCGAGGTACAGGTACGTCTTGGTGTCGTCGCTCACCACTCCCGGCCGGGAGGCCAGCATCGGGATGAACGACAGCAGGGCCAGGGCCAGGTAATCGACGGTGGTCCGTAACCGGCTGGGCGACCGGAGTTGCCGGTAGACGCTGACCCAACGACCTGGGGGGGTGCCTATCGGCGCGGGAGGAGAAGGTTCGGGATCCGACACGAGTGATCGGTAGTGTAAACAACCGGAACAACCCGATTGGGTCAAGCTTGACGAAAGGGTCGGCAATCGGTTGACCAGCGAAATCACGACGGAGACAGTGGAACGACCATGACCGACGGAACCCGGGGTCACCAGCGCGGAGGCACGACCGGGGTGGACCCCGCCCCGGCTCGTCGGCTGACCGGGGAACGCCCGATGGAGGGGGTGACCCCCGACTCGCTGCTGGCCCTCCACGCCGCCGGCTACCGGACGGTGATCGAACGCCTGGGGTCCGGGGCGGTGCTGGACGTCGGCTGTGGGCAGGGGTTCGAGTCGGCCCGGTTTCTGGCCGACGACCGGTCGGTGGTGGGTATCGACTACAACGCCGATGCGGTGGCCTTCGCCCGGTCCCGCTGGGCCGGGGCCGGGCTGTCGGTCGGCCAGATGAACGCCCTCTCCCTCGGCCTGGCCGGCGGCCGCTTCCGGTGGGCCTGCTCGTCCCATCTCATCGAGCACTTCGACCATCCCGAGGGCCATGTGCGGGAGCTGGCCCGGGTGCTGGCCGACGACGGCACCGCCTTCTTCCTCACCCCCAACGCCCCGGCCGACTTCGAGAACCCCTTCCACATCCACCTGTTCGAGCCGGACGAACTGCAGGCCATGCTCGAGCGCCACTTCCACCGGGTCACCGTCCAAGGCCTCGACCCGATCCCGGCGGTGAAGGCCGACTTCACCGCCCGTCGGGTGAAGGCCACCAAGGTGCTCCGGCTCGACGTTCTGAACCTCCGGCACCGGATCCCGCGGGCGTGGTACATCGCCGCCTACACCCGGATGCTCCCGGTGGCCTACAAATTGATGGCCCGGGGGGATTCGGGCGGGTCGACCGGAATCACCGCCGACGACTTCTCGGTCACCGACCACCTCGACCGCACCACCATGGTCCTGTTCGCCACCGGGTCCCATCCCCGGCGCGGCGGCTGAACGGCCGGCCGGCGTGTTGGCGGTCGGGCTGACCGGGGGGATCGGGGCGGGAAAGTCGAAGGTGGCCGACCTGCTGGTGGAAAAAGGCGCGGTGCTCGTCGACGCCGACCGGATCGCCCGGGAGGTGGTCACCCCCGGCGGTCCCGCCTACCAGCCGATGATCGACCGTTTCGGCCCGGGGATCCTGGATGCCGACGGCAACATCGACCGCCCGGCGGTGGCGGCCATCGTGTTCGGCGACCCCGAGGCGTTGGCCGGCCTCAACGCCATCACCCATCCGGCCATCGGGGTAGCCATGATCCAGCGGAAGGACGAGTTGGCCGACACCGATCACATCGTCGTCCTCGACATCCCACTGCTCAAACCGATCCATCGGGAGACGCTCTCCCTGGCTGCGGTGGTGGTGGTCGACACCCCGGTGGACATCGCCCTCGATCGATTGGTCAACCTCCGGGGGATGCCCCGGAAGGACGCCGAGGCCCGGGTCGCCGCCCAGGTCGACCGGCAGACCCGGTTGGACGGGGCCGACCTGGTGATCGACAACTCCGGGGACGAGCAGCAGCTGGCCGACGAGGTGGACCGGGTGTGGGACGAGTTGGTGAAGCTCCGGGACCCGCCCGGGGGGTGACGGGCGGCGCACCCCTCTCTGTCCACAATGAGTGAGACATCTTCGGCATCCACCTACTGAGCAGGGGGGCGTTGGAGGATTTCTCATGGAAAGCACCACGAAGAGGAAGGTTCGGCCGGTCCAGTCCGAGCACGGCAAGACTTGGCATATCGA
>DASXFR010000017.1:0-53381 GCA_036489495.1 Acidimicrobiales bacterium
CAGTTCACTTCCTGGGCCTTCACCGAGAATGTCCGGCGCCTGGGACTGATCAGCTCCATGGGCACCGTCGGCGACTGTTACGACAACGCCCCGATGGAGTCGTTCTGGGGCTCGATGCAGATCGAGCTCCTCAACCGACAGAAATGGCGGACCAAGCTGGAACTCGCCATCGCCATCGCTGAGTACATCGAGCACTTCTACAATTCGGACCGGCGGCACAGCTCACTCGGTTATCTCACCCCGAATGAGTTCGAAGACGTACACTCGACTACCAAGTCGGCCACGTTGTCATAAAAAGTGGTCCACTTTTTGGGGTCAAGGTCAAGATGGGCAGGTCAGAGGCCAGAAACACCGAAGCAGAATCTCGGTAGTTCAGCGTGTCCATTGCTCGTCCATTGTGAGTGGGCAACTACTGCTCTTCGGATAGGACCGGAACGTGGCCATTAGTCCACGTCCGCACTTGGAATTGCTGCCATCCGTCAATGGCAACAACACATGCGGGGCACCTGTGGAGTCCTTGCCGCCGAACATTCGGGGACCCCCAGGGCTCTGCATGACCGTCCGTACGAATTCATAAGGCGATCATCAAAGTTCTTTGCCAACCCTCGTCGAGCGAGCGCCTGAAAGTCCTTCGGCTGGGTGCCCGGTGTCTCAGCAACCTGATGAGGCTATCGTTGGAGCGGGTCGTTACTGGCGTCAGGGTGGAGCACCACCGGGGACCGGCCCTCCGGCAACGCGTCGGACAGAGCCGTGCGCCTGGGCGAACACTCGATGTCGTCCCAAGGAGCATGATGCCCGAATCGGCTGCAGCAACCGCCTATCGATCGGCTTTGGAGGTCGTTGGCGCCGCCGAACCAGATGTGGCCGGCGCAATCGTCAGTGAGCTGGAGTCCCAACGGCGCCAACTGAAACTCGTCGCTTCGGAGAACTACGCCTCGCCGGCGGTGCTGCTCGCCATGGGCAACTGGCTATCGGACAAGTACGCCGAGGGCACCCCGGGCCATCGCCTCTACGCCGGGTGCGAGATGGTCGACCGGATCGAGACCCTGGCTGCCGACCACGCCAAGGCACTCTTTGGTGCCGATCATGCCTACGTCCAGCCACACTCCGGGATCGACGCCAACCTCGTCGCCTACTGGGCCATTCTGGCTCATCGGGTCG
Source organism: Acidimicrobiales bacterium (assembly GCA_036489495.1). Taxonomy (GTDB): domain Bacteria; phylum Actinomycetota; class Acidimicrobiia; order Acidimicrobiales; family RAAP-2; genus DASZIT01. The sequence goes on from DASXFR010000017.1 coordinate 1,162, forward strand.
AACAACCCGCCTTGGACCGGGCCAGCGTGCGTCACGTGAACGACCTTGACTCCGCAAGCTGGGACCGGCTGCGCAATGATCTTCATTCCCAGCGGATGATGGGGATGGCACTCGACGCCGGTGGGCATCTCACCCACGGGTTCCGGCCCAACATCTCGGGGAAGCTCTTCGACCAGGCCAGCTACGGGGTCGATCCCACCACCGGGCTCCTCGACTACAGCGCCATCGCGGCCCAGGCCCGGGAGTTTCGCCCGCTTGTAATCGTGGCTGGATACTCGGCATATCCGCGGAACCCCAATTTCGCCACCCTGGCCGAGATCGCCCACGAGGTCGGAGCCACGTTCATGGTCGACATGGCCCATTTCGCCGGGCTGGTGGCCGGAAACGTGCTCACCGGGGACCTTGATCCGGTCCCCTTTGCCGATGTCGTGACCTCCACGACTCATAAGTCACTGCGGGGTCCTCGGGGTGGACTGGTGCTCTGCACGGAGGCGTACGCCCCCTACGTGGACAAGGGGTGTCCGATGGTCCTCGGCGGCCCGCTGCCCAATGTGATGGCGGCTAAGGCGGTCGCCCTGTCCGAAGCCCGCCGACCCACCTTCGCCGGCTATGCGGCCCGGATCGTGGACAACGCCCGGGCGCTCGCCGACGGGCTGCTGCGCAGAACGGTCCGGCTCGTCACCGGAGGTACGGACAACCACCTCGTCCTCATGGACGTCGCCGCCAGTTTCGGACTCACGGGCCGCCAAGCCGAAGCCGCGCTGCTCGACGCCGGCGTGGTCACCAACCGCAACTCGATCCCGAACGACGTCAACGGTGCCTGGTACACCTCGGGTATCCGGCTTGGTACCCCTGCACTTACCACCCTCGGATTCGGGCCGGACGAGCTCGACCAGGTCGCCGACGTGATCGCCGCTGCGCTGGGCGCGACCACGCCCGCCACCTCCACGGCCAAGGCGAAGTACCGGATCGATCCCCGGATTGCTCAGACCTGCCGGGACCGCTGCGAGGATCTGCTCGCCCACCACCTCCTCTATCCGGAGATAGCCCTGTAACGGCGATCGGCTACGGGACTCCCGCCGCTTCGTCACGGGATACAGAAGGCTTCTTCTGGTTACCGTTCGACGTCGAGAGGGTGGTGACTCGCATCGTGAACTGCATGCGGTACCGGCCAAGTCAGCCAGGGTCGCTGCCCGTAGGCGACCCGTAAGACCCGCCCAGAGAAGATTCCCGAACAGGTAGGCCGTACGGGACATCTAACGGCTGGGCTTGGACGCTGGTCACTGCCGACCCGGGTGCCCCAGAAGGCTAAGCCGTTTCGCCGCAACGCTGTATCGCCGATCGGGAACGAGCCAGTGGGCAAAGCGCCGCTGAGGCGCACCTCAACAGCCAGGAGATCGCCAAAGTCTCGCGGTCAGGGGTCTTCGACCGAGGAAATCACGTACCTCTTGACGTCCGCTGACTGAATGGGCGGCGAATCAGATTCTGGCTGTCCGGCACCTCGGAATGCGAGCAGGTGTTCCTCTGTATCCCAACGTTCGAAAATGTTGATGCGGGTGGGGTCTAGCGGATCGGCCGACTGCACGAAATCAAGGCACCCAGCCGCATCTCGGGCTTGGCCGACGACCGCGGCGTTCGAAGCCAGGAAGTCTGACCGAAGGGCGGGATCGAGGATCAAATTGCCAGCGATGATCAGCATGGGTCCACCCTAGGCAGTTGATCGGCATGTCGCATTCGCGCGCTGCCCTCATACGCCGGTTGGATGGCTCGTATTGTCCACGGCGGCGCCGAACCGCCGAGGGCTTGCGATTGCCATTTCGTCTGATCGGGCTAGGTGGCTCTGGGGATCCGATCTTCGGCGAACACCGAGTCGACTCGCCTCTTTCAAAGCGGCGGGACGCCTCACAGTCCGACCGGACACTGTCGAAGTCATCACGCCGTCACCACGATGTTTGGGGGAGAACATGGCTGAGTGCATCGACCGTCGTTCGTTTTTGGCTCGAGGAGCTGTCACCGGAGCCTGGATCGTCGCTCTCGGCGCCGGCGGCGGGCTGCTCGATGCCTCCGGCGCCATTGCCATTGTCGGCCTGATCAGCATGTCGATGTGCTTCGCGGCGCTGCGGGAAGGATCAAGGGCGGGTCAGCATGACGACTCGCTGACCCGCCCTTTAATCCCCTGACCTGACGGATCTGACCCGGTGGTTATCCGAATGCGTCGACGAGGGCGGAATCCACGGCCGGCTCGAACTCGGGCTCGATCTCCTGTTCCACCTGGACGTCCTGCCGGGACGCCCGGATGAGGGTGCCGGCCGCCCCAGCCGCCAACAACAGCAGGATCGCACTCACGGTGAAGGCGGTCGTGTAGCCGTGGACGACGGCAACCCGGGCTTCGGTGGCGGTGTGCACATGGCTGGCCACGAACGTCGCCGCCGCCGAGGCGGCAATGGTGTTGAGGAGGGCGGTCCCCAGCGAGCTGCCCACCTGCTGGGTGGTATTGACCAACGCGCTGGCCACCCCGGCGTCCTTGGGATCAACCCCGACCAGTGCGGTGCTGCTCATCGGGACGAACGCCATCCCCATCCCCAAACTCACGATGATCTCGGGAAAGAGAACGTGGGAGACATAGGTGCTGTCCACCCCCAGACGGGTGAACCAGGCGAGGCCGACGGTGCCCATAAGCAACCCGAACGTCATCAACGGACGGGGGCCGTACCGCGGCAACAGCCGACTGGCGATGGCCGCACCCAGGATGATCCCGCCGGAGAAGGGCAGGAAGGCGAACCCGGTCTTGAGGGCCGAGTAGCCGAGGGTTCCCTGGAAGAAGTAGGTGAGGAACAAGAAGGTGCCCAACATCGCCCCGCCGACCAGGAGGGCGGCCAAGAAGGCGCCGCCCCGATTCCGGTCGAGCACCACCCGCAAGGGCAGCAGCGGATGCGGAGACCGCAACTCGATTCTCACGAAGACGGCCAGCATGGCGACCGCGCCGAGGAGGAGGGCAACCGTGAACGGCGCCGCCCATCCGCTGGTTCCGGCGGTGGTGAATCCGTAGACGAGCAGGAACAGCCCGGCGGTGACCGACACCGCGCCCGGGATGTCGTACCCGGACCGTGACTCGGCCCGGCTCTCGTTGATGAACCGGCTGGCGGCAAAGGCGGCCAGGAGCGCAATGGGCACGTTGATCAGTAGCGTCCAACGCCACGACGCCAGCTGGGTGAGGGTCCCACCCAGGACGAGGCCGATAGCCGCGCCGCCTCCGGCGATCCCGCCGTAGACGCCGAAGGCCCGGGCCCGTTCGCGGGGCTCCGTGAAGGTGATGGTCAGGAGCGACAAGGCGGCCGGGGCCATGACGGCGGCGAAGGCGCCTTGCAGGGCGCGAGCGCCGAAGAGCATGGCCGAGTTCTGGGCCAGCCCGCCGAGGGCGGAGGCGCCGGCGAAGCCGATCAATCCGTAGAAGAACATTCGACGCCGGCCGAGGTAGTCGGCGATCCGGCCGCCGAGCAGGAGCAGGCTGCCGAAGGCCAGGGTGTAGGCGCTCATCACCCACTGCCGGTTGGCGATCGAGATATGGAGCGCTTTCTGGGCCGAGGGCAGGGCGACAATGACGACCGAGGCGTCGAGCACGATCATCAGTTGGGCCACCGCGATCACGGCCAGGGCCCAGAAACGACGGGGGTCGAGCCCTGCTTCCGGCTGGTTTGCGGTTGGAGCGATTTCGGTGGTTGTCATAGGTGCCTCCTGGTGCCCATTGCGGCTTCCGACCCTGGTCCCAGACTTTTGCTGGTCATTCGGGAGAAAACTCGCTATAGTCGGAACAGCAGTTCCGCTTATGGGACACTATACGGAACGATCGTTCCGTTTGTCAAGGACATCCGAAATGCCGAATTCGAGCCAGGGGGGAGCAGTGGCCACAGGGGGTGCGGCAACCGATATCCAGACCGAGGGCCCGGCGGCTCCAGGTCCGGAGAATCCCGACCAACGGCCCATGCGCGCCGATGCGGTGAAGAACCGGGCCCGCATTCTGCAGGCGGCCGAGGAGGTATTTGCCGCCAACGGGCTCTCCGCTCCGATTGACCTGGTGGCCGAAGAAGCCGGGGTCGGGGTCGGCACCGTCTACCGGCACTTTCCTACCAAGGAGGCCCTCTTCGAGGCCATCGTGCTGACGGGTCTCCAGGAGCTGGTTGAGGCGGCCACCGCGCCGGCCGACGATCAGGATGCTGGCGAAGCGTTTTACGCGTTCATCCGGACTTTCGCCAGCAAGGTGTCGATCAAGCACGATCTGATCGACGCGCTCAGCGCAGCCGGAATTGACATCAAGTCTCAGTGCGCGATGACGGTTGAAGATCTGGAAGCCGGAGTCGAACGAATGACCCGGCGGGCCGAAGTCGCCGGCGCGGTGCGCCCCGGCGTCACCACCCAGGAGGTGATCGGCCTGGTGGTCGGCGTCTGCAAAGCGGTGGACATGTCATCCGCGGATGATGCTTCTCGTGACCGGATGGTGGACATCGTCTGTGATGGCCTCCGAGCTCCGTCTCCCACTTGACTTGTCTCTGGTTGCCCGAGGACGGTCCACCGACGGTTCGGCTATGGGAATAGCTGTTGCGTCCGGTGTGTTCCTACAAAAGCGAAGCGTCGAGAGCCTCGGTGAGTGGCTCGGAATAGTTGCAAGGCAGCGGGTGTAAGCCGCGGGTTTGGAGAGCACAGATGAGCACGACCGAAGCACCCGAAGTGATTAGCGGCGATGCCGATACCAGTCGGGTCATGCATCGGGTAACGGCCGAGCTTGGCGAGATTGCTGCCGTTGTCGACCGTGTAAGTGAGGTGTCCCCTCCAACCGTGGAGCTTCTCGAGGCCCGCCGGGCCATTCAGAGTGCGCTGGTGTCCTTGGGCAATTGGAACGGGTCTCACGAAGCGCGAGAGCAGGTAAGCGGGGCCGGAACCGCCATGTTGACATTGAGCGACGCCTGGATCGCGTTTCGCCCCCACGACCCTTGGGATCGGGTCAGATCGACATCGCTGGATGCCTGACCTGACCGGGTCGGCCGCCTATTGTCACGGGCAGGTGATGTAGGGATCACAGGAGGGATTGGATGTCGAACCAGGTGGGTCCGGCTACTCCGAGCCGGCCGACGGTCGACGCACTCCCGATTTCCGGTGAAACAACCGACGGCTCAGTCTCGTCCCGCCACCGGTGGGCGACGCTGGCCGTCCTCTGCGTCACCCTCCTGCTCATCAGCCTCGACAACACCGTGCTCAACGTGGCTCTGCCGTCGATCGTGCGGAGTCTCGGAGCCAGTTCCAGCCAACTCCAGTGGATGGTGGATGCCTACGCGGTGGTCTTCGCCGGTTTGTTGTTGTCGCTCGGGGCGCTCGGCGACCGCGCCGGGCGGAAGTGGGTCTTCATGGGCGGCCTGGTCGTCTTCGGTGGGGGATCGGCGTTTGCCACCTGGTCAGGGAGCCCGGACCGTCTGACCCTGGCCCGGGCGGTGATGGGCATCGGGGCGGCCGCCCTGATGCCGTGCACGCTGTCGATCCTCACCAACGTCTTCACCCAGGAGAAGGAGCGGGTACGAGCCATTGGCATCTGGTCGGGTGCAACCGGTCTCGGCGTCGCCCTCGGCCCGATCCTCGGCGGGATCCTGCTGGCCCACTACTGGTGGGGGTCGGTCTTTTTGGTCAACGTGCCCGTTGCCATCCTCGGCTTGATCGCCGCCATCTGGTTGGTGCCCAACTCCCGGAACCCCGCCTCCACCCGGCCGGACCCGATCGGCGCGGTGCTTTCCATTCTTGGAGGTGGGTCGCTGTTGTGGGGCATCATCGAGGCCCCCAGTCGGGGTTGGTCGTCTCCGCTGATCCTCGGTGCCATCGGAGCTGCCGCCATACTCATCGCCGCCTTCGTGGTCTGGGAGCGGCGGATCGACCATCCGATGTTGCCCCTTCGGTTCTTCGCCAGCCGCCGCTACAGCGTGGCCATCGCCGCGCTGGCCCTGGTGCTCTTCGCATTGTTGGGCATGTTCTTCGTGATGACCCAATACCTCCAATTCGTCCTCGGCTATAGCCCGCTCGAGGCCGGGGTGCGGATCGCGCCGGTCGCCCTCGCCCTGTTGGTCATCGCGCCGCTGTCCGTCCTGGCCGCCCATCGGTTCGGGAGCAAGCTGGTGATCGTCAGCGGTATGGCCCTGATCGCCCTCGGGCTGGGTCTGCTGTCGCGGACCACCGTCGCCGGCACTTATCGAGACTGCATCGCCGCCTTCCTGGTGCTCGGCGTGGGGGTCGCCCTCGCTCTGGCTCCCTCGACGGAATCGGTCATGGGATCGCTGCCCAAAGAGGAGGCCGGAGTCGGGTCCGCCACCAATGACACCGCCATGCAACTCGGCGGCGCCCTCGGGGTCGGCGTGCTCGGCACCGCGCTCATTCTCCGTTACCAGCACCTGGTATCCCCGGTGGTGGCCCATGCCGGGGTACCGGCCAGCGTCCAGGGCCTGATCAACAGCTCGCTGGGGGCGGCCCTGGCCGTTGCCCAACATGCTCCGCCGGCTCTCGGGAACCAACTCGCCCTGCTCGCTCGCCGGTCGTTCGTGTCCGGGATGGACCTGGCGCTGATGATCGCCACCGGGGTGGTGGCGGTGGCCGCCGTCCTGGTACTGGTCCTGCTGCCGAACCAGGGGTCAGGGTCCGCGGCCGTGGAAGTCCCTGAGGCCATTGTCTAGGGGCAGATCGCCACCACCGTTGATCCGGGCGGCCGCTAGTGGTCGTCGGCCCGGTAGACGTCGATCTGGGTGGCCTTGACCGAGGCCCACACCGGCGCACCTTCGGTCAGGCCGAGCTCGGCGATGGCCACCGCGGTGATCTCCGCCGTCACCCGGATGGGAGCACCGAGGAGCACCCGGGCCCGGTCGCCCAGCAGGTGCACCTCCGCCACCTCGGTGGACCAGGTGTTGCGCGGGCTGCCAGCCGGCGGGTCAAGGTAAAGGGCAATGTCCCGAGGGGCGATCACCGCGAACATCTCGCCGGCGAAGGGGCCGGCCGTCTCGAGGGTGGTGCCATCGGCGAGCACCAGACTGGCGCCGTCGGCCCGCCCCCGAAGAAGGTTGAGCCCCATCAGCTGGGCGACGTACTCGGTGCGGGGACGGGAGGTCACTTCCTGCAGCGTCCCCTGCTGCACCAGCCGGCCGGCTTCGATGATGAAAAGCCGATCGGCGATGGCGGCGGCGTCGAGCGGGTCGTGGGTCACCATGACACACGACCCGAGGAAGGCGCGGAGGTCGTGGCGGAGCTGGTGCCGCACCGACCCGCGTATACCGGCGTCGAGGGCGGCCATCGGCTCGTCGAGCAGTAGCAGCCGCGGATCGGTGGCCAGGGCCCGGGCCAAAGCCACCCGCTGCGCCTCCCCACCGGAAAGCTGGCGGGGTTTGGCCTCGGCCTTGTCGGCCAGCCCCATGCGATCGAGCCACTCGACGGCCGTCCGCATGGCGTCGGCCTTGGCCACGCCCCGGCTCCGGGGCCCGAAGGCGACATTGGCCACCGCGGTGAGGTGGGGGAAGAGCAGGTAGTCCTGAAACACCATCCCGCACGGCCGACGCTCGGGGGGGACCAGCACCTTGGCCACCGGGTCATCGAGCACCACGCCGTCGAGCTCGATCCGGCCGCCGGAGAGCGGCTGTAGGCCGGCCAGGGTCCGCAACAGGGTCGTCTTTCCACTGCCGTTGGGACCCAGGACCGCCACCACCTCGCCGTCGGCGACGTCCAGGCGCAGCCGCTGCTCGAAGGTCCCGACGGTGACCTCGACGTCGCCGGAGAGGCTCATGGGTTGATGGCGCCCAACCACCGGCCGCGCAGCGAGACGAGGACGACGATGGAGATGGCCAGGAGGGCCAGGGACAGGGCCACCGCCACGTGTTCATTTTCCTGGAGCGCCAGGTAGACGGCGAGCGGGAGGGTCTGGGTCCGCCCCTGGATGTCGCCGGCGAAGGTGATGGTGGCTCCGAACTCCCCGAGGGCGCGGGCCCAGGTGAGGGCGGTCCCGGCGACCAGGGAGGGGGCGATCATCGGCAGCGAGACGCGTCTGAACGTCGTCCACCGGCCGGCCCCGAGGTTGGCGGCTGCCTCCTCGTACCGGGTGTCCATCGACCGCAGGGCGGCCTCCACGGTGATGATGAGGAAGGGCATGGCCACGAAGGTCTCGGCCAGCACCGCGCCGGCGGTGCTGAAGGTGAACTGCACGCCAAACCAGTCGTAGAGGGGTCGGCCGAGGATCCCGTCGCGCCCGAAGGCGAGGAGGAGCGCCACCCCGCCGACCACCGGGGGGAGCACCATCGGCAGGACGGTCAACGCCCGGATCAGGTTTCGGCCCGGGAAGTCGGTGCGGGCCAGCACCCAGGCCAACGGGACACCGAGCACCAGGGACAGGCCGGTGGCCCACAGCGAGCAGATGAGTGACAGCTTCAAGGCGTCGACGGCCACCGGGTTGGTCAGGTCCGACCACAGCGTCGACCACGACGCCTTGGTGAGCAACCCGATGAGGGGAATCGCCAGGAACACCACCGTGACGGTGGCGAAGATCATGACCAACAGCGGGGGCCGAAGGCTCCGGGTCCGGGTGGCCATCGGCGGGCGGCTCAGGCCGGCAGGAAGCTGGCTGCCTGCAGCACCCTCTGGCCGGTCGGGCCCTGGACGTAGGCGATCCAGGCCTGGGCGAGGGCGAGGTTCTGGGTCCCCTTGACCACCGCGATGGGATAGCTGGTGCTCACGTTCTTGGCGGTGGGGATCGGGATGCCCACCCCCTGGGTGCCGACCGCTTTGGCGTTGGTGACATAGACGATGGCCGCGTCGGCATCGCCGGTGGTGACCTCGGCCAGGGTGTGGTCAACATCGGGGCCCAGGGTGATCTTGGATGTCGGGATGGTGACCCCGCTCTTCTGCAGCGCCTGGGCGGCAGTGGCGCCGCAGGGTGCGGTGCTCACACAGATCCCCACCACATTGGCCTTGGTGAGATCGGTCAGGGAATGGATGCCGAGCGGGTTCCCTGGCTTGACCACGATCTCCAGGCTGTTCCGGGCAAACGTCACCGGTTGCCCGACGATGTCGCCGGCCTGTTGCACCGTCGCCATGTTGGCGGGGGCGGCGGAGGCGAAGACGTCGGCCGGGGCGCCTTGTTGAATCTGGGTGGCCAACGTCCCCGACGACCCGAAGTTGAAGCTGATGGTGGTCCCGGGGTGGGCCGATTGGAATGTGGTGCCGAGCTGGCCGAAGGCGGCGGTGAGCGACGACGCCGCCGACACGGTGATCGACCCGGTCAGTTTCGGAACCGCGGTGGTGGAGGTGTTCGCCGATCCGGAAGCGCCCCCGCAGGCCGCCGCGCCCAAGGCGACGGCGGCGAGCGATCCTGTCACCAGGACACGTCGGGGCGTGACAGTCGGATACGGGCGTTGGCGCATGTAGCTCCTTTTGTGTTTGGTCATCCCAGCGGTACCTCCACCATGACGGAGGTGGATTTCACCACCGCGGTGGCGAGATCGCCCTCCTCGAGCCGGAGGTCGTCGGCCGCCTCCCGGGTCAGGAGGGAGACGATCCGGAACCGACCGGCCCGGATCTCGATGATGGCGGTCAGCGCGTCCCGCTCGACCCGGGTGACCACGCCGCGGAATCGGTTCCGGGCGGACTGGGAGAGGAGCTGATCCGGGGCGTCCTCCTGCTGCTCCCGGACGAACCGGGCCAGCGAGGCGCCGTCCACCATCCGGTGGCCGCCCTCGGAACGGACCGTCTCGAGCCGGCCCTCATCGCACCAGCGGCGGACGGTGTCGGCGCTGACCCCGAGGAGATCGACGAGCTGACCAGGTCGGTACTGGGCCATAGCCACTGAAGCTAGCCATGAACCTCGGACATGTCGAATAATTCGAGATATACACCTGTAAATGCAGGCTTATGCCTCGAAAACTACCGAGAACCCCGAGATTTAGCCTTCCCCCAGCATCTGACCGTCATCCGAGCGCTGCCAGGTCCCGGAGCGGCCACCGGTCTTGCGCCAGAGGGTGAGGGCTTCGATCGATGCCCATGGATCGGCCTCCAGGATTGGCTGGATCAACACCAGGGCGGCGGCGGCACAGGCGGTGAGGGCCTCCATCTCCACCCCGGTCCGCTCGGTGATCTCGGCCACCGCGGTGACCCGGAACCCGTCCGGGACCGACGCCACCTCGACGGTCACGCCGTCGATCCGGATCGGATGGCAGAGGGGAATCAGCGACGAAGTCTTCTTGGCCGCCAGCATGCCGGAGAAGCGGGCCGACTCGATGAGGTCGGCGGCTTCCGGCCGGTCGGCGAGGAGGGCGCCCATGTCCGCGGTGGTGCGCACGCAACACCGGGCCTCGGCCACCCGTCGGGTCGGGGTCTTGCCGGTGACGTCGACCATGTGGGCCTTGCCGTGCTCGTCGACGTGGGTGAGCCGCCCGTTCGACTCGTCCGGGTCGGAAGGGCCCGCCATCCCTACCCGCCGATCATCGACATCGACCGCACCGGCCGCAGGAACCCCGGCTCGTTGATCCCGTGGCCGGGAAGCTTGCCCCATACCGCCCGACGGAAGAGGAGCGCCAGGTCGGCATCGGTGCCGCCATCACGCAGCAGATCTCGTACCGCATGCTCGTCATCGGAGAACAGGCAGTTGCGGATGGCGCCATCGGCCGTCAGCCGGAGCCGGTTGCAGCTCCCACAGAAGGGTTGGCTCACGCTGGAGACGAGTCCGAGCTCGCCGCCGCCGTCGGTGAACCGGAACCGCTCGGCCGGCGCCGGACCCCGGTGGTCGTCGGCGGGCTCGAGGGGCCAGACCGCCGAAATCCGCTCGAGGATCTCCTGGCCCGGCACCAACTGGCTGCGATCCCAGCTGCCGTCGGCGTCGAGCGGCATGAACTCGATGAACCGGACGATGCGGCCGGTCTGGCGGGCAAAGGCGGCGAAGTCGAGGATCTCGTCGTCGTTGTGACCCCGGAGGAGGACCACGTTCACCTTCAACGGAGAGAGCCCCGCCGACTCGGCGGCCTCCATGGCCCGCAGGACGGTGTCGAGGTCACCCCGCCGCCGGATGGATTCGAACCGGTCGGCGCGCAGGGAGTCGCAGCTGACGTTCACCCGCCGGAGCCCGGCGGCGGCCAGGGTGTCGGCCATGCCGGCCAGGCGCATACCGTTGGTGGTGAGGGCTAGATCCTCGAACCCGATGGCGGCCAGTCGGCCCACCAGGTCGGGCAGACCCCTGCGGACCAGCGGCTCGCCGCCGGTGAGTCGAATGGCGGAGACCCCGAGACCCTTGGCCACCCCGGCGACCCGGACGATCTCCTCGATGGAGAGGAGGGCCGAGTGGGGAAGGAACGTCATGCCGTCTTCGGACATGCAGTAGGTGCAGCGCAGGTTGCAACGGTCGGTGACCGAGATGCGCAGGTCGTCATGGACCCGGCCGTAGCGATCCGTCAACGGGCCCTCGACGGGCATCACTTCCGATGCCGGCGGTCCCGCTGGGTTCGGGCGTCGTCCCGGTCCAGCCGAGATGCCGATGGGCACCCCGGTCACCATTGGCGGGTTCCGGACCCGACCGGATCGGCGTTGAGCCGCTCGGGGTCGGTGAGTAGGACCTCGACGAGTTCGCCGGCCCCCACCCCCGCGCCGTCGGGGAGCACGGCCAGCGCGTTGGCATCGGCCATGGCCCGCAGCTGGTGGGAGTCCTGTCCGACCATCGGGCGGACCCGCCAGGCACCCTGAGGGTCCAAGGAAACCACCGCCCGGAGGAAGTGGGTCTTCCCATCCCGGCTCCGACGGAGATCAGTCTCGACGACGGCGGGGACCGACACCCGCTCCAGCCGGCGATGACCGCCGATCAATCGGACGGCAGGCCGAACGAACAGCTCGAAGCTGACCATGGCTGACACCGGGTTGCCGGGGAGCCCGAACACCGGGGTCGCGGATCTGTCGAGGGTGCCGAAGGCGAAGGGCTTGGCCGGCCGAATGGCCACCTGCATCCACCGCATGGTCCCGGCGCTCCGCTTCTCGAGGACGACCTTGACGATGTCGTGGTCGCCCACGCTGACCCCGCCGCTGGTGACGACGGCGTCGCAGCTGGCGGTGGCCCGATCCAGCACCTCGCCCAGCGCCTCCTCGTCGTCCCCGACCATCCCCAGGTCGACCGGGACCCATCCCTCGCGGCGGACGAGGGCGAGAAGGGTGTGGCGGTTGGCGTCCCGGATCTGCCCGGGGGCCAGAGGACCGAGGCTCGAGGCCAGCTCGTCGCCAGTGGAGAGGACCCCGACCCGGGGCCGGGGATGCACCAGGACCTCGGCGATCCCCTGGTTGGCGAGGACCCCGAGGTGGGCGGGGCTGAGTGCGGTCCCGGGTTCGGCCATCACATCCCCGACGGCGACGTCCTCGCCCACCCCGCGCACGGCTTCGCCGGCGGGTACCGGCTGACTGATCACCACCACTTCGCCGTCCTCTTCGACGAGGCAGTCCTCGAGCATGCACACTGCATCGGCGCCGGTTGGCATCGGGGCCCCGGTCATGATCCGGGCGGCTTGACCCGGGCCGACCACCCCTTCGAAGGGGGAGCCGGCCATGATCAAGCCGACGACCCGGAGGCGCACCGGCCCCTCGGCGTCCCCGGCCGTCAGGGTGTCGGCGGCCCGGAGGGCGTAGCCGTCTCTCGACGAGTTGACGAACGGGGGGACCGGCTCGGTGGCCACCACCTGGGCCGCCACCACGCAACCCAACGCCTCATCGATCGGCGTCGGGTGCGGTGCCCCGGGCACGCAGGCTCCGAGCACGAAGCCCTGAGCTTCCCGGAGGGGGATCATGCCCCGACGTCCTCGATGTCGTGGTCACACACCGTCCAGTCGGTGCCGCCCGACCACGTCTCGCGCTTCCAGATCGGGACCGTGCGTTTCAGCGTGTCGATGCAGTAGCGAGCGGCATCGAAGGCCTCCGCCCGGTGTGGGGCCGAGGCCGCCACCACCACCGAGACGTCACCCACCTCCAACCGACCGATCCGGTGGAGCAGGACCAACCGCCCGACGTTCGTCCACCGACCGCGGGCGGCCTCCGCCACCTGCCCGAGGCGGGGGACGGCTTGTTCGGGATACACCTCGTACTCGAGGGCGGTGACACCCGGCCGGTCATCCGAATGGTTGCGGACAGTCCCACAGAAGGTGACGATCCCGCCACAGTCGGGGCGCGACGCCCAGGCCAGGGCCTGTTCGACCGGCAGTCGATCCTCGGCGATGGCGATCCAGTCCTGGTCGAGCGGCTCAAGAGGCGGAGAAAGCACCTTGTCAGCCTAGGTTCGGCGGCGGTCGGCGCGGGTCGCGCCGACGGCCAATCGGGCAGAAACGGCGATAGGTTGCCGATCCAGGGTGCATGCAGGGATATCGACCCAGCGCCCAGAACGGAGGCGGCCATGTGGGTCCGGGGCGTAATTGGCGTCATCTTCTGCCTGGCTGGGGCGGTATGGATCGCCCAGGGCACCAATGCCCTGGGCGGATCGAAGCTGATGAGCGGCCATGCCGGCTACGCGGTGCTCGGTGGCATCGTGGCGGTGATCGGCCTGAGTCTGCTGGGATGGGCGTGGCGCATCCGAAAACGCCAGGCCGTCTGACCGTTCGAACCGTTGGGATCGGGTCCCGACGGGGATGACTATCTGGTCGGGACCGAGTCCGCCTCCCGGCGAGCCTGCTCCTCTTCCTTCAGCCACGCCGACGCATGGCGGCTGGCCCACACTTCGGTGACCCACCCCTTGAACATCGACCGAAGTGCATCCCGGTGGGTGATCGCAAAGAGGATGTGGCCGAAGACCACGATGAAGATGCCCAGCGCCAGCACGTCATGGACAAAGGTGGCTCCGGTCCTCCAATTGAGGGGAAAGAACCGGGTCCACTTCAAGATCGACCCGGTGGCCAGCATGACCACGATGGCGCCGGCGGTGAAGAGGGCGTTCAGCTTCTGACCGGGGTTGAACTTGTCGGGTTGGCGGAGTCGTTGGCGCCCGAGCGTCCGTAGCCATCGGATCTCCTCGGCGGTCCAGAGGTTGAACCGGCGCACGTCGCGCCGGAGGCGCGACCCCCAGGGACCGGCCAGGGAGATGATCAGCGGCACGGGCAGCGCGACTCCGGACCAGGTGTGGATCTCGGCGATGAGGGCCCGGCGCCCCACCAGGCTTTCGACCTGGACGAAATAGAGCGGCAGGGCCGTCGCCATGAGGATGCCGAACAGCAAGGCGGTGGCCCAGTGGGCGGCCCGCTCCACCCCGTCGAAGCGGAGGATCCGCCGGGACGCCGACCACGGCTCGGCGCCAGGGCGACCGTCGCGAATGCGGCTACTGGATTGGGGCGTCGTCACGGCCGTTGGATCTCCCCACCCAGGCGTCGGTGGAATAGCCGTTCTGCTCCCAAAATCCCGGTGTCACCGTCTCCGCCACCCGGATGGCCGACAGCCATTTGATCGACTTGTATCCGTACATGGGGGCGACGTAGAGGCGGACCGGACCACCGTGCTCCGAGGTGATCGGCGCACCGAGCATCCGGTAGGCGACGATGACGTCGGGTCGATTCGCCTGGTCGAGGGTCAGGCTCTCGGTGTCGAGACCGTCGTATGAATCAAAAGCGAGGGCGGCGGCGTTGCTGTGGACACCGGCCAACGCCAGGACTTCGGAGAGCTTGACGCCTTCCCAATGGACTTGCGGCACTCGCCAGCCGGTCACGCACTGGAAGTCCTTGACCAGCTTGGTCTTCGGCATGTTCTGCAAATCCTCGAGCGTGAGGGTGAGCGGACGGTCGACCAGTCCGGTCACGTGCAGCTGGTAGCTCGACGACGCGATCTGGGGGAAATTGTTGGTGATGGTGTAGAACCGGAAGCGATCGCCCCCCGGCAGCAGCCCGCCAAGGCCGGAACCCAGGGCGTTTCCGACCGCGCTCTGCACCCGCGACCCGAAGACGATCCCGGCGCCGCCGAGGGCAACCATGCCCAGAAACACCCTCCGACCGATGTGCCGGGGACGGTCCTTGGGCTCAGCACGAACAGGGGGCACGGTCCGATGATAGGAGTTGCCCTCCGCCGAGAGGGGTCGCCTCCCTGCCCACCGACACCGCGAACGGTTCGGAGCTGGGGCGCCCGTCAGGATCGGTGGGCGGCAAGCTGGAAGGACGGCAGGCAGCCGAGCCCCCGCCGTCCGCCGAAGCCGGGCCTACGCTCAGGGGATGTTCACCGGATTTGCCCATTCCGCCATCTGTGTCGCCGATGTTGACCAGGCGACCCGGTGGTACTCCGAGGTCCTCGGCCTCCAGGTGCTCTCGCCGCCCTACGAAATGGCCGGTGAGGCGATCGAGCGGGACATGGGGGAGTTGTTGCCGAGTCCGGTGGTAGTGAAGGCCGCCATCGTGGGGCTGGGCGCCGATGACCATGTGCTCGAGTTGATCGAGTATCCGAACGCTCGTCTCCCGGGCGGGCAACCAACCCCCTCCGACATCGCCGAACCGGGCCTTACCCACGTGGGACTGGTATGTGACGACATCGTGGGCACCCGAAGAGAACTCGAGGCAAAGGGGATTGAGTTCCTGACCTCGGAGGTGGCCGAGGTGGCTGGGTTGCGCACCACCTGGTTCCACGATCCGTGGGGCACCGTCTTCATCCTGCTCGAGAAGCGCCATGCGGACCGGCCTTATTGGCGCCAGTACCAGTGACGGGTAAGGGCAGGGGAGCGGCGTAAAAGTTTCGTAACAGTCAACTTTGATTCCCCACAGGGAAGTTTTTGGGTATCCGGGCTGTTAACATGATGGAAACAATCCCACATGCAGCCCGATCTGGCCGGAGGCGGCCAGGTCCCCTGAGGAGAAGGAGGCGACCATGTTCGAACGCTTTCTACTGGCCATTGACGAGACGTCAGCCGGCGAGGTCGGGATCAGTTTTGCCACCGCGTTGGCCCATCGCAACCAGGCTTCGGTACACGTGTTCCACGCTAACGAATTCTTGGTCGGGGGACGCGGGGTGACCGTCGAGACCCACGCCGAAGCCGAACGTCTGGTGGAGAAGGCAGTCGACCAGCTTCGAGCGGCCGGAGTGAAGGCAACCGGAGAGGTTGGCCTGGCCAACGTGTTCACCCTGGCGCCGCGCATCGCCGATGCCGCCTCGCGGGCGGGAGCCGACGCCATCCTGGTCGGGTCGCAACGGCACCGGACGCTGGCTCGACTTTTCGGTCGGGGTGTGCGCGAGCGGGTGACCCGGATGACTCCGTTGCCGGTGCTCACCGCTCCCGCTCCGTTGAAGCTGGGTGGGCGGCGCCACCGGGCGGACGCCGAGGTGAGCCGGCTGGCGTTCTCCGATTCTCACCCGGTTGCCGGCTGACGCTCTACTGACGGGTCAGGTCCGGTCCCCGTACATGGTGATCGACAGGAAGCGGATTGGAAGCTTGATCAACTTGGTTGGACCGTGCGGGATGTCGCCCTCGAACTGCAGGGTGTCGCCCCGAACCATTCGATAGGACTGGCGACCGTAGCTGTATTCCATGACGCCACTCAGCATGTAGAGCATCTCGATGCCGGCATGCTGGAAGAGCGGGAAAACCTCGTTCCGGTCGCTGAGCGACACCAGTAACGGCTCGACCCGCTTGTAGGGACCCCGCATGCTGCCGAGCAGCTCGTAGGTATGCCCGGCTCGGGTCCCTTGACGGACGATCTCGGGGCCGGTGCCGGCCTTGACGAACACTGCGTCGCGCTCCTCGGCTAAGCCCCGGAAGAGTGATGTCACCGGCATATCCAAGGCGGCCGCCAGCCGCTCGATGGTGGCCAGGCTGGGCGAGGTTTGGGCATTCTCGATCTTCGAGAGCATCCCCTTGGAGATCCCGGTGAGTTCGGCCAGTTGGGCGACGGTCAGCCCGATGGCCTGGCGGCGATTGCGAACATGATTGGCGATCACCCATTCCAACTGGCCGCTCGACGCCGGCATCGACGACTCGATCAGCGGCGGGGGCTTGACGAGGTCCGATCCGTCGGCCTTGGCCGGGCCGCCATTGGTCCTGGCCAGGGTCTGGCCAGCTGCCTTCTTGGCAATCCGTCCTTTCGCCACTAGGCCACCATAGGCGGCGCCATTTGCCAGATCACCCATCACCGGGGCTTCAGCGCATCTGGCCGGCACCCACATACGGGTGGGGACTGGTGAGCAGGTCACCTTGGGCAAAACGTTCGAATCGGAAGTCCCGATGATCGACGTCCGGATACCGGCTGACCCCGGTGGAGACCAGGTCGGCAGCCAGCTCGCCGACCGCCGGGGAGATCTTGTACCCGTGGCCGCTGAACCCGGCACAGATCCACATGCCCTCGATAGGCGACGGCGAGATCACCGGGTTGTAGTCGGGGGTGACGTCATAACATCCGGCGTACGAGGTGGCCAGGGAGGCACCCTCGAGCCCCGGGAACCGGTGGGCGAATTTCGTGATGATCCGCTCGACGAAACCATCGTCGGCCCGATCGACGTAGTCGTCGGGGTCGGCCCACTCCGGCTGGGCATGGTCGCTGTCGCCGACCAGCAACGACGCCGAGCCATCGGGTCGGATGTACTGCAACATCACCAGGTCGGAGAGGACCGGGGTCAGCCCGAGGCTGCGCCCGGGTTCGACCAGGAGGATCTGGGCCCGCTGGGCGGCGATGGGAAGATCGACACCCACCGAGGCGACCAGCGCGACCGACCAGGGGCCGGCGGCCACCACCACCCGCCGGGTGGAGACCCGGTCCCCGTCCGATAACCGGACGCCGACCACTCGGTCCCCTCGTACCTCGATGCCCACCACCCCACACTGTTGGTGGATGGAGGCGCCGTGGCGGCGGGCTGCTGCCGCGAAGGCCAACGCCGTCTGATGGGCGTCGCCATACCCGCCGAGCGGCTCGTAGGCGGCGACGGCCACATCATCAAACGCGGCCCCTGGCCACAGGCCTCGGGCATCGTCGATCCCGAGCAGTTCCACCTCGATCCCCAGTTCCCGGTGCACGGCCACGTTGGCCCGGAGGGATTCCTCGTTGTCGGGTCCGACGACCACCAGGTAACCGGTCCGGTGAAAGCCGGCGTCCGCCCCGAGGGTCTCGGCGGCCTGCTCCAGCACGGGGAGCGAGCGCCAGGCCATGGCGGCCAGGGACCGGACACCGTAGTGACACCGGACCACGCCACTCGACTTGCCGGTTCCTCCCGATCCGATGGCGGCCCGCTCGACCACCATCACCCGGCCGGCGCCCAGTTCGGCCAGCGCCCGGGCCGTGCTCAGCCCGGTCACCCCGCCGCCGATCACCACGATGTCGGCGGTCGTTGCCGGGCTCACCGTCCGGACCGGCGACCGGGGATCCAATCGGTTCCGGCCAGCGGCACCTGGGCCATGGCGGCGGCCTCGATGGTCAACGCGGCCAGGTCCTCGGGCTCGAGGTGGTGGACATCGGATTTGCCGCACGCCCGGGCCAGGGCAGTGACCTCCATGGTGAGGGCCCGGAGGTAGTTGGCCACCGCGGTGGCTCCGAGGCCCGGGTCCAGGCGGTCCTCGAGGATCGGATCCTGGGTCGTGATCCCCACCGGGCATTGCCCGGTATGACAGTGGGCACAGTGCCCAGGTGACGTCCCCAACAATTGGTAGCCATCGGTGACATCGACCGACCGACCGTCCGTGGTCGGGAAGCCGGGTCGGTTGCAACCCAATGCCACCAACGCCGCCACCCCGATGGAGACCGCGTCGGCACCCAGGGCCAACGCCTTGGCCACGTCGGCCCCCGAGCGGATCCCGCCCGACACGATCAGCTGTACCTCGTCGGACTTCCCGACCTCGGCCAGGGCCTGGGCCGCCAGCCGGACGGCGGGTAGCGTCGGGATCCCGGCGTGCTCGATGAAGACGTCCTGGGTGGCGGCGGTGCCTCCCTGCATGCCGTCGACCACCACCACGTCGGCTCCGGCCGCCACCGCCAGTTTGACGTCATAGGCCACCCGGGTGGCGCCTAACTTCACATAGATCGGCACCCGCCACTCGGTGGCCTCCCGGAGTTCCTCGATCTTGATGCGCAGGTCGTCGGGTCCAACCCAGTCGGGATGGCGGCTGGCCGAGCGCTGATCGATCCCGGGCGGCAACGTCCGCATCCGGGCCACCCGCTCGTTGACCTTCTGGCCGAGGAGCATGCCGCCACCGCCGGGTTTGGCCCCCTGGCCCACCACGATCTCCACCGCGTCGGCCTGGCGTAGATCGGCCGGGTCGAACCCGTACCGCGACGGCAGGACCTGGTAGACGAGTTGGGAGGAGGACTTGCGCTCCTCGGGGGTCATCCCCCCGTCTCCGGTGGTGGTCGAGGTCCCCACCTCGGTGGCGGCCCGTCCCAGGGCCTCCTTGGCCGAAGCGGACAGGGCTCCGAAGCTCATCCCGGCGATGGTGATGGGGATGTCCAGTTCGATGGGGTCGGCGCCGTGCCGCCCGCCGAGCCGGGTGCGGGTGTCGCAGCGTTCCCGATACCCCTCGAGCGGATAGCGGGAGACCGACGCGGTCAGAAACACCAGATCGTCGAAGGTCGGCATCTTCCGCCGGGCTCCGAGGCCCCGAATCGGGTAGAGGCCGGTCTCCGCCATCTGGTGGATGCGCCCGATGGCCGACGGCGGGAAGGTGGCGTTGGTCACCTCCGGACCCGGTTGGTCGGACGGGTTGGGTCCGTTGCCGGTCATCAGTAGGCGCCGTGATGGTCGACGGAGAAATGGTAGAGCGTCCGGGCGGATACGACCTTGGTCACCCGGCTCGAATCGATGTGGTCGAAACCGGTCAGCTCCACCAGTCGCTTGACGGCGAGCACGTCGTCATCGACCAGCTCCTCCACCGTGGCGTCGGCGCCCAGCGAGGAGATGGTGCCGGCCACATAGATCACCGCCTCGTAGAGCGAGTCCCCGAGGCCGTGGCCGGCGTCGCCGCCGACCAGGATGGTGCCCGACTGGGCCATGAACCCGGCCATGGCCCCGACGTCGCCGGCTACCGCCAGCGTGGCTCCCTTCAAGGAGATCCCGGCCCGCAGGCTGGTGTCACCCTCGACCACCACGGTGCCTCCCCGGGCGCTCGATGCCGCGCTCTGGGAGGCGCTGCCCTTCACCCGGATGGTCCCGCCCATCAGGTTTTCCCCCACCGACCAGCCGACGAATCCCTCGACGGTGATGTGGGGCCCGGTGCCGTCGGCCCGCCCGCCCAGACCCCCGAGGAAGTACCCGGCGTTGCCCTCGATGCCGAGATCGATCATCTCGGTGATTCCGACGCCCAGGTTGTGCTTGCCCTGGGGCGCGGTGACCGAACACGAGGTCCCGTCACCCAGCCGACGAAGCCGATGGTTCACCTCCCGAACCGACAGCGCATCACAGCTCAGAGTGTCCACGTGTACACCACCTCCGGTTGGGGCTCGAAGATCTGGGCCCGGTCAACGCCCGGGAGCCCGGCCAGCGCCCGATACTCCGAGGCCACCGCCACGTAGGCATCGGTCACCGCGATCGCCGCCGGCTTGCAGGCAAAGGCATCCCGGACCACCGACATCCCGGTGGCGCTGCCCACCACCAGCGTGAAGAAGCCATCCATCTCCTTCATCACCCAGCGGGTGGCTTCGTCGAGGTCGTCGCCGGCCATCACCCGATTCGCCAGCAGGCGGGCCGCCACTTCCGAGTCGTTGTCGGAGTCGAATCGCACCCCGCCAGCTTCCAGGCGGCGCCGGACGCTGGCATGGTTGGAGAACGAGCCGTTGTGCACCACGCAGAGATCCGGCTCGGGCACGAACGGATGGGCATGTCGGGCCGTGACCGCTGACTCCGTGGCCATCCGGGTGTGAGCCACCGCCAGGTGGCCCGCCCATGACGCCACCCCGTAACGACGGCAGGTGTCCTCCGGCCGGCCGATGTCCTTGACCACGGTGAGCATTCGCCCGGTCCCGAACACATGCACCAGTGGCCAGGTCTGACTGATCGACTCCACCAACTCGTCCACCTTGGCTTCGGGCAGGTCGATCCGAGCCCCCGAGCCGGCGATCTGCACCTCGGCGGCGGGAAATCGGGCGTTCACCCATCCGGCCACATCGTCCCAGAGGACCACGCCGTCGCTCCCCAGCGACACCTGGATGATGGGGGCGCCGTCTGCCGTCGCCGCCGGCCGGGAGTAGAGGGCGATCCCCGAAGAGTCGGGTCCGCGTTCAGCCAACGCCGCCACCATGGGTACCAGCATTCGGCCGAGCTCGGGCTCGAGCGTCGGGTCCCGGATCAACAGCCCGATCACCCCGCACATGATCGTTTCCCTTTCCGCGAGGTCACAGCCGGCCCGGACGCTGATAGGCGGCGATGTAGGTCGGGGGCTCGAGCCGGAATTTCAGCGCCGGGTCGGTGCGGGGCGCCTCCCACTCCGATCGCAGCGGTATCACCCCGGCCCACACCGGGAGCTCGTAGTCGGCGTCGTCGTCCAGTGGCCAGCCGGTTCGGACCTTGGCCGACGCCTCGTTGATCGGGAGCCGCAAGAGCATGGTGCTTCGAAGCTCCTTTTCGGTGGGTGGACGGGCATCGGCGTTCCGGCCCGGGAGGATGTGTTCCACCAGGAGCTCGAGGCCCTTTCGTTTCTCCTCGAGGTCGCTCACTTCACAGGCACCGCCGATGATGACCACCGATCGATAGTTGATGTCGGTGTTGTAGGTCGACCGGGCCACCACCACTCCGTCGATCAGGGTCACCGTCATGCACACCTCAAGGGTGGGGGTGCGGGCGGTACGGAAGAAACGGCTGGCGGCGGAGCCATGGAGGTAGACGGCATCGCCGTGCCGCCCATACACGAGGGGGATGACCACCGGGAATCCCCGCTCGGTCTGAATTCCCAGGTGGGCCACTACCCCTTCGTCGAGGATGGCGTCGACCGTGGCGCGGTCGTAGACGGCTCGGTGGGCATACCGGTGCAAGGTGGTCCGTTCCGAGATCGGCCGGGTCATCGGGGCTTCCCGGCTCGATCGACGTGGGTAGGACTCACGAGAAACAGTGTTGCACACCATGAAACCCCTTGGGTTTCGGCATTGTTACGGCTGAGACGGGCCGGCCCAAGGCACCCTCAGGGTCCCGTTCATCGGCAAGTAACAATTCGTAACGCGGGCGAAACCCATCCTGTTTCTCAAAGTGCAACATTGTTTCCCATGAGACCAACACGGGAAAGGGGACAGGCAGGCACCCCGGAGCCGCCGCTCCCTAGATGCAATCGCACCCACATCGGGCGAACGTCATGGACACCGCGATGGGGACGATTTACCCCCCCGGGTCGGGGATACCGGTGAGCACGGCCCCCACATCGGTCGACGAACTATCCGTCGCGCTGGAGCGCGATGGCATCGAGTTCATTTTCGCCATGTTCGTTGACCTCCATGGCAAGCCATGCGCCAAACTGGTCCCGTCGTCGGCGGTTGACCAACTCATGGCCGACGGGGCTGGCTTCGCCGGGTTTGCGGCCGGGCCCATGGGTCAACAGCCATCGTCGCCGGACTTGATCGCGGTGCCGGACATCAGCTCCTACATGGCCGCCCCCTGGCAGCCGGGGCTGGCCATCATGCAGTGCGACCCCACCGTCGAAGGCGAGCCCTGGCCCTATGCCCCTCGGGTGATCCTCCGACGCCAGCTCGAACTCCTCGACAACGCTGGATTGGCCTTGAAGGTCGGAGCCGAGGCCGAGTACTTCCTGGTTCGTCGGGCGGAGGACGGTTCCATCGCGGTGGCCGATCCCCTCGATGTGGCCGCCATGCCCTGCTACGACGCCCGCGCCCTGACCCGGATGTACGGCCACCTGACCTCGGTGTCCCGGAACATGAACGCGCTCGGCTGGTCCAACTACGCCAACGACCACGAGGACGCCAATGGCCAGTTCGAGCAGAACTTCCAGTATGCGGACCCGCTGACCACCGCCGATCGGGTCATCGTCTTCCGGTACATGGTCCACTCGCTGGCTGCCCAAGCCGGGATGTTGGCCACCTTCATGCCCAAGCCGTTCACCAACCTGACCGGCAACGGGCTCCACATGCATCTCAGCCTCTGGGACCGGGAGGGCCAACCGCTGTTCGGTGACGACGCCGACGCCCACGGCCTCGGGATGTCTCCGATGGGGTACCAGTTCGTGGCCGGGCTGCTCGACCATGCCCAGGCCCTCACGGCCGTCACCTGCCCGACGGTCAACTCCTACAAGCGCCTGGCCGCCCCGGCGCCGAATTCCGGAGCCGCCTGGTCGCCGGCCTTCGCCACCTTCGGTGGGAACGACCGCACCCACATGCTGCGCATCCCGGATGCCGGGCGGGTGGAGAACCGGCTGATCGACGGCTCGGCCAACCCCTACCTGGCCATGGCCGTCCAGATTGCCGCCGGGATGGACGGCATCGACCGGGCGCTCGACCCCGGCGGGCCCTCCGAACTCGACCTGTTGCATCTCACGGCTGGAGAGATTGCCGAGCACGGATTGACGGCGATGCCCCCGACCCTCTGGCATGCCCTTGACCATCTGGAGACCGACTCGGTACTGAGGTCGGGCCTGGGGAAGACATCGGAGGGCGACTACCTCGACTACTTCGTGGCCACCAAGCGGGCCGAGTGCGAGGCCGCCCACGCCGAGGTCAGTCCCTGGGAGATCGACCGCTACCTGAGCGCCATATGAGTGCGATCGGCCGGCCGGAGGTTGTCGGACGGCGGTCCGGTCTGCCGTTGCCCGCCCCCTTGTCGTCAGTGCGCCGTCCCATCACCCCAATCACCGTGGAGGAGTTGAAGCCATGAGCACAGAGACCCAAGGGCCGCCCACCGAGGTGGCCACCTCATTGGAGCGAGGCACCAACTGGTGGGGTGCCTTCGTGATCGGCCTGGCCGGGACCATCCTGGTCACCGGCATCGTGCCCTTCGCGGTGTCGTCGATGGGGGCGGCCGCCATCCCGGCCATCGCCCTGGTGGTGGTGATCGGGCTCATCGTCTGCCTGTGCATGGGCGAGCTGGCCGCCCTCCTGCCGCACCGCACCGGCGGCATGCCCTCCTATGCCTACGAGAGCTTCAAGCCGATGGGGGAGGTCACCGCCCGCCACGTCGGCGGGGTGTCGGGCTGGGGCTACTGGTTGGGTTGGTTCCCGGTGGCGCCGATCAACATGATCCTGGCCGCCGGCTACATCGCCGTGCTGTTCCACGTCCCCATCGGGAAGACGGTCGACCCACTCGGGGGCCTGGGTAGCGCCACCGGCATCGGGGTGCTGATCATCACCATGGTCGGGTTGCTCGCCCTCTTCATCCCCTGTTACATGGGGATCCGGCTCGGAGCCACTTTCGCCACCATCCTCGGGGTGGTGGCCATGGTGCCCCTCACCCTGCTGGTGCTGCTGCCGGTATTCAAGCCCAGCAGCTTCCACTGGTCCAACATCTCCGGCTTCCACTATGCCGATCCGAAAACCGCCGGGACCATCTTCTTCCTGTCCTGGATCTTCGTCATCTCCTGGAACGCCATCGCCATGGAAGCGGCCGCCTGCTACATCGGCGAATGCCGGGACCCGGCCCGGGACGCCAAGATCGCCCTCACCGCCGAGGGCCTTTACGGGGTGTTCATCTACATCGCCACCGCGGTCGTCTTCGTGGGCGTACTCGGCGCCTCGCTGAAGACCGCCGACCCGTTGACGTTGTACACCAGCTTCGCCAATCACATCTTCGGCAACTCGGGTTGGGTCAAGTACGTCATCGGGGTCCCGCTGATCTTCGCCCTCTTACTTTCGGTGCTCAATGCCATCATGGGTGTCGGCCGGTCGTTGTTCCAGGCCTCCGAGGACCGGTTGCTCCCCAAGTGGTTCGAGCACAAGAACAAGTACCACGCCCCCGACCATGCCATGTTCTTCAACCTCATCTGCGCCATGGCCGTCGCCCTCTTCGGTTCGCCGGTGCGGATCTACATCTTCTCCAACGTGGGCTACATCGTGGCCGTGGTGGCGTCGTTGTTCGGGTATTTCCTGATGCGGCAGTTCCGGCCGACCATGGTCAGCCCGTTCCGCATGCCGTACTTCTTCCGGTGGGTGGCGCTCGCCTGCGCCGCCTTCCTGGCCTTCGACTACTTCGTGGGCGGATGGAACTCGCCCAACATCGTGGTCGGGCCCGGCCAGGGCCACACCCTTTACATCATCGGCCTGGTCATCGTGGCCGGCTATGTGCCGCTCTACCTGTGGCGCAAGCGGTCTGACCGGATCGACGGCCTCGCCCCCTTGGGTTCGTTGCCGGTGGTGGTGGGGGCGCCGGGTGGGGTCGACTATGACACCACCGAGCCCCACATCGAGGTTCCGGCGATGGCGGCCGACGGCATGCCCTCCGACGTGCCGACCGTGTCGGCGATGCAGGCGGAGCCGGACCGGTGAGCCACCCTGCCGGGAGCGCGCTGATGGAACCCATCCCCCAGCCGGCCAAGGCCCGATTCGGCCGGCGGAAATGGGACAAGCAGCCGTCGCAGTCCGCCGCGGTGCTGATCGCCAGCGTCGGGGTACCGATTCCGCCCTCGGCGATCCGGAGTGCCGTGAAACTCAGTGGCGGAGACCCGGTGGCGGTGGTGGGCATCGCCCGCATCTACGGATCCTCGCTGGGCCTGCCCAATCCCGGGCTGATGCCCACCAAGGCGGAGATGGACGACCAACGAGCCCAGGTGGCCCGCGCGATCTCCCGGCTCGAGCGAGCCGGGGTCGAGGCCTGGGGTCAGGTGGCGGCCACCCGGCGCTTCGCCAAGACCATTGCCGGGGCGGCCAAGGCCCGGGGTGTCGATCACGTGCTGGTGATCACCCCGGAGACGGCCCGTTGGCGACGGGTGGTCGAGGGGGATGTCGCCCACGACGTCCGACGCCGCCTCCCCAAGGAGATGACGGTGGAGGGGGTTACGGCCTGACCACCGTGGCCGAATGCAGGTGCCGGGTCGACCGATCCGGAGTCCATCGTGTCCGATCCATTCACCCACCAGGAAGGAGACAACGACCATGGCGGTCTACCTGAGTATGCAGAGAGTCCGGTTCTCGAGTGTCGATGCCTACGACAAGTTCCGCACGGTGTTCAACGATGTCCGACACCACCTGATGACCAAGCCGGGGTTCCTCCACCTCACCTGGTGGGAGCACCCCGACGAGCCCGGCTGGTACAACGAAGTCAGCATGTGGGCGAGCAAGGAGTCACTCAATGACTGGCACATGGACACCTACCACAAGCACGCCAAGGAGTGGGCGGCCAACGGGGCGATCATGGAAGACATCATCACCAATTTCGAGCTGGCCGGGACCCGGCTGCTCCGCATCTGCCCAACCTGCGGCAAGTTCGAGGACAAGCCCTACGACCTCGAGTATGAGCAGAAGACCTTGGCTCAGCCGTGTCCGGTCTGCGGGTTCAATTTCCCGGTGGCATCGGAGACTCCGACCAGCACCTCGGTGTTCAAGGACCTGGTTGGCTGAATCGGGGCCGGCTTGTCCACCCCCGGGGTGATTGGCGCATCACGCCCGGGGTGGGCTCGGCCGGTTCAGACGAACGGGGTCGAGGTGTGCTCGAATTCGCTGGCCTCGTCGGCATCGGTTGCGTCGATCCGATTGGGGACATAGATAGCCGCCGCGACCGTGGCCACCACCATGACGACGACGCCGACCACCGCGCTCAGCCGGATGCCGTTGACGAAGGCGTGGTTGGCGGCGGTGGTCACCGCGTGCGACAAACCCGGCGGGAGGGTCCGAGCCGCGGCCACCGCATCCCCGATCTGACTGCTGATCGCCGGGCGGGCCGCGCTCGGAACGCCCCGGAGAGGCCCGGCGAAGGCCTGGTGGATCTCTGACTGGTAGCGGCTGGTGGCCAAGCTCCCGACGATGGCGACCCCAAACGAGCCACCGAGAAGCTGCACCATGCTCCGGAGCCCGGAGCCCGCCCCGATTTTTCCGGCTGGCAGGGTGCCGACGATGGCGTTGGATCCGGGCGCGATGACCAGGCCGATCCCCATCCCGATCATGCCGAAGGCAATGGCTACCG
The DNA here is from genome assembly GCA_036489495.1 of Acidimicrobiales bacterium. Lineage (GTDB taxonomy): Bacteria > Actinomycetota > Acidimicrobiia > Acidimicrobiales > RAAP-2 > DASZIT01. The sequence goes on from DASXFR010000017.1 coordinate 28,186, forward strand.
GGGTGAATCCGGAATCGACCGACACGGTGGCGAAGACGGCCAGCCCGCCGGTCACCAGCACCATGCCGATGAGCATGATGCTGCGCAGCCCGAAACGGAAGGTGAGCCGGGCGGCGATGTTGCTGCTGATCAGGCTGGTGATGGCAAGGGGGAGGAAGCGCAGCCCTACCCCGAAGACGTTGGCTCCCTGGACGAACTGGATGTACTGGCTCAGGAGGTAGCTCACCCCGAACATGGCGAAGAAGACCGCGGTCACTGCCCCGAGGGCGGAGGAGAAGATCCGATTGCGGAACAGGTCCAGGTCGAGGAGCGGATCGTCGCGGCTTCGGTCCCAGATGATGAAGCTCACCAGGAGCACCGCGGCGACAACGAAGGAGCCGATGACCACCGATGATCCCCAATGCTTGGTGGGAGCCACGATCAATCCATAGGTCAGGGCGGTCAATCCCAGGGCGGACAGCAGGACGCCGGCCGGATCGAAATGCGGACGGTGCTCGGCCAGGCTCTCGGTCACCACTGTCACCCCGCCGATGAACGCCAGGACGGCGATGGGCACGTTGATGAGGAAGACCGATCCCCACCAGAAGTGCTGGAGGAGCCATCCGCCGAGCAGCGGCCCGGCCGCCGCCCCGATGCCCCCCACCCCGGCCCAGATGCCGATGGCTCGGGCCCGCGCCTCCCCGGTGAAGGTGGAGGCGATGATGGAAAGCGTCGCCGGCATCAGAAAGGCAGCACCCAGTCCCATCACCGCCCGGGCGGCAATGAGCGGCCCGGTGGAATGGACCAGAGCACAGGCCAGCGATCCGCCCCCGAAGATGGCGACACCCAGGAGGAAGATGTGCCGGCGCCCGTACCGGTCGCCCATGGCGCCGCCGAACAACAGCAGCACCGCGTTGGTGAGGGTGTAGCCGTCGGCGATCCACTGGAGGCCGGCGGTGCTGGGGTGGAGCTCCTTCACCAAGGTGGGAAACGCGACGTTGAGCACGGTCTGATCGAGGCTGATCAGGAGCACGGTGAAGCACATGACCCCGAGCGCCAACCATCGACGGGCGGTGAACTGGTGGTGGCCGGTCTGGGCCGCTCCCGGCTTGTCTCGGAGTTGGGTGGGTGGTGGGTTCATGGTGATTCTCGGAGGTCGATGGGCCCGGTGCCCCCGACCCCGCAATGCCGGTGGTCGTGTCAGGCGGGCAGGAGCGGCAGGGCCAGCTCGGCGAGGGCCCGGTGCACGAAGTCACCGGGACCTGGCTCGGCGTCCTGATCCGCCCAGCATTGGACGGCGGTGTTGATGGCCATGCTGATGGCACCGGCGATGAGCAGGTTGCGAAGGCTGGTGGGGTCACCATCGGTGCGCCCGGCGATCACCGCGGCCAACCGGTGCCGGTTGTCGTAGGCCTCTTCCACCCAGCGGGCACGGAATGCCGGCGTGTCACGGATGAGCGCCATGAAGGAACGGACCCGGGAGGTGTCCACCCATCCGGGAGCCAGCGCGTCGTCGACGGCGGCTCCGACCGCGGCCAGCAAGGGCTCCTCCGGCGGCCTGGCCCCCAAGGCGGCCAGGAACGACTCGATGCTGGTCTCCCCGATGGCCACGACCAGGTCCTCTTTGGTCGGGAAGTAGCGGTAGAAGGTACGCGGAGATACGTCGACGGCCGCGGCGATGTCGTCAATGGTGGTGGCGTCGTAGCCCCGTTCGTAGAAGAGCTCGGCAGCCGCCTCGGCCAGCAATTGCCGGGTTCGCTGTCTCTTTCTGGCCGCCAGTCCAGTTGATGGTGGCTCGGTGGCCTTCACCAGGGTGTCCACGACTGGCTCCCCTTCCCGTTGTGCCTAGAGTGGCAGCTAATGCCATATGACAGTAACTGACACTAGTTTCTGTTTCAAATCGGAACCGCCGACCTTTAGGGTGGCTCAATGATCACGGCAACCGAGGGCGATGAGGCCTTTCCAATCCTGACCGACGTCCAGGTGGAGCGGTTGCGGGCCCTGGCCGAGGTCGAAGATGTCTCCGCGGGTGACGTGCTCTATTCCGCCGGGAAACTCGACTACGACTTCATCTTCGTCGAGGACGGAGAGGTCGAGATCGTCCGAGCGGCGATGCCGGGCTACCCGGAAGCCGTGATCGTCCCCCATGGCTCCGGTCGGTTCCTGGGCGAGCTCAACATGCTGACCGGGCAAGCCGCCTTCCTGACTGCTCGAGTATCAAAGGACGGTCAGATTCGACGGGTCTCACCGGAGCGATTTCGTCGGTTCATGTCCGAGGACACTGAGCTCTCCGACGTGATCTTGCGGTCCTTCATGGCCCGCCGCGAGATCCTCCTCACCAGCGATGCGGCACGAAGTCTGCAGTTGCTCGGTAGCCGTATCTCCCGCGAGGCGCTCGCCCTCCGAACCTGGGCAGCTCGCCAGCAGCTACCCCACGTGTGGATCGAGATCGAGAGCCCCGAAGGGGAGGAGCTCCTCTCCACCCTCGGGGCCGGTGTCCAGCATCTGCCCTTGGTGGTGACGCCGACGGGGGAGGTGCTCCGCAATGCCACGCCGGGAAGGCTGTCCGACAAACTCGGATTGGCGTATCGGGCGGTACAGGGGCGGCATTTCGACCTGGTGGTCGTCGGGGGTGGTCCCGCGGGTCTCGCCGCCGCCGTCTACGGGGCCTCGGAAGGGCTCGACACCGTCGTGTTCGACAAGCTGGCCGCCGGCGGTCAGGCCGCCGCCAGTGCCCGCATCGAGAACTACCTGGGATTCCCCTCCGGATTGGCCGGCGCGGAGCTGACGTCGCTGGCCATCGTCCAAGCCGAGAAGTTCGGGGCCCGGATCACCAGCCCGTGCCAGGCCGCCTCCCTTCGGGTGGTCGACGGGCAGCTGGTCGTGACCCTTGACGATGGCACCGAGGTGCCGACCCGGGCGGTGATCGTGTCGAGCGGAGCTCACTATCGATCGCTGGGCGTCGATCGCTGGTCCGAGTTCGAGGGTGCCGGCATTCATTACTCGGCCACCGACTTGGAGGCCCGAGCCTGTGGCGGAGCTGACGTTGCGGTGGTCGGCGGCGCCAACTCGGCTGGGCAGGCGTCACTTTCCCTGGCGGGCCGAGGGTGCAAGGTCAAACTCCTTATCCGAGGCCAGGATCTCTTTGCCGACATGTCCAGCTATCTCGCCGACCGCATCCTCGCCGACCCGAACATCGAGGTCCGGGCGGCCACCGAGGTGGTGGGCCTGGACGGAGATTCGTTCCTGGACACCGTGACCTTGGCGGATCGGGCGACCGGCGATCGAGAAGCCGTGCCGTGCCAGGGCCTGTTCTGTTTCATCGGCGCGGTGCCCTCCAGCGAGTGGCTGGACGGCGTGGCGCTCGACGAGGACGGTTTCGTCCTCACCGACCGCGATATCCCCGAAGCGTCGACCGAGGCCTTCAAGCTGCTGGAACGCCGGCCGCTGCCGTTCGAAACCAGCATTCCCGGAGTGTTTGCCGCCGGCGACGTTCGCCACGGTTCGATGAAGCGGGTGGCGGCCGCCGTCGGGGAGGGTGCGAGTGCGGTCAGATCGGTGCATCGGGCCATCGGGACCTGACCAGCCCGGTTACCTCGCTGAAGTGGCTGCCCGTTTCGGAACCGGAACGCCATGGGCAACCCCAGGTAGTGAGAGGGAATTGTCCCGGCGCTGAGGTAGACACTGAGGTATGACAGCTGGCCCTCCTGAGGGCGCACTCGGCGAGTTGACCAGGCCGGCGCCGGGCTGGACGAGGAGCGCCGGCTCGATGCTGCGCCGGTCGTGGCCAATCTTGCGGTTCGTCATCGCCATTGGGATTCTGGGTATTGCCGTTTGGGTCCTCTCCTCCCACACCGACGAGCTGTCCGGGGTTCCCCACACGCTCGCGACCCTCAACTGGTGGTGGGTGCCGCCGGCGTTGCTCGCCGAGCTGGGTTCCTTCGTCTGCTTCGCCGGCATGCAGTACGGGCTGTTGAAGGCCGGTGGGCTCGGCCCGCCAACCGGGGCGCTTCTGAAGATGACCTTCGCGTCGCAGGCGTTGACCAACTCCCTCATCGGAGGCGGCGCGGTGGCCAGCGTCTACGGATTCCGGTGGTTCCGGCGGTTTGGTGCCGACGACACCCTGGCCGCCTGGGCGTTGGTGGGAGTGCTGGTCACCTCGATGGTCTCGCTGTCGTTGGTTGCCACCGCCGGTTTGGCGCTGGCTGCCGGGGAGGGTGCCTCGCTCGATCTGATCCCGGTGATCATCGGCGTCATGCTGGTGACCGGTGCCATCGGGGCGCTCTTCGTCTATGAGCGTCCGCTGGTCATCGTCCTCACCTGGGCGATCCGCACCTCCCAGTCAATCTTCCGACGACCCCGGGGCGATGCGGTGGAGCACATCCAGGGGATCATGCGCTGGGTCACGTCGGTCCACCTGCGGTGGCGCCAGGTGGTGAAGATCGTGCTGTGGGGCACCGCCAATTGGTTGTTCGACTGCGCCTGCTTCGCCATGATGTTCTTGGCCGTCGGCTCGGCCATCCCCTGGAAGGGGTTGCTGCTGGCCTACGGCGCCGGCCAGCTCGCCGCTGTCCTCCCGATCACCCCGGGCGGGCTGGGAGCGGTGGAAGGGAGCATCACCATTGCGTTGGTTGCATTTGGCGGTGCTCAGGTGGCCACCGTCGATGCCGTGTTGATGTACCGGCTCATCAGCTTCTGGCTGGTGCTGGCCGTCGGCTGGTCGCTGTGGGGAGAGCTCGCCTTCGAAGTTCGGAAAGGGCGGTGGCGTCGGGAGGTACGGGCGGCCAGCATCCAGGCCGGACCGGGGCCCGATCACGGTCCCGAGGTGGTGCCCGCCCTGGGTGCCGACCGCGCCGAGGTTCCAGGGTCGTGAGCCCGATGCTGAAAGGAACCCGGCGCAAGCTGACGGCGGGAACCGGGAGCTTCGTCTTCGCGGTGTGCCTCCTGGCCGGCTGCACGTCGGCTCGAACCAACCTGGGTACGTCTGACAGCTCCTGCTATCTCGCCCTGCCCGCCGCCACCAAGGCCGTGGGCCCGCACAGCCGGTTCATCGGGGTTCACCTGTTCACCCTGGCCTCGCTGCAAAAGAGGGCCCCGCGCCTCTTCGATGCCCTCCCATCCCAACCCGCGTCGTCCCAACGGGTCTGCGCGCTTGGATTCGTCGGAACCTTCACCAAGACGTCGGTGTCCATGCCGCTGGGATTGGATTCGGGCTCGGTGGCCGTGGTGATCTCCAAGACCCCGTCGAACCAACTGCTCGGAACCGTCATCTTCACTCAGGAGCCGATTCGGTTCGGTCATTCCCACTAGGGAATCGCCCGGGCGGCGATCCGTGGACCGCGGGCGAAAGAGCCGGGATCAGGCGGCGGAGCTGGTGGTCGTCGAGCTGCCGGCGATAGGAGTTCCGTCCGAGTTCTGGCCGCAGTAGGCATCGACCGCCGCGCCGTCGGCCATGATCGCCGGGGTGGTGAAGGCGGTGGCATCCCCGGTGCTGATGGCGTTGTTGGCGGCGATGGCCAGCGGCCCGGCACTGGCGACGATCTCTGGGGGCGCTGTCGATTGGAACTCGGCGATGGTGGCCTGGTTGGCCTTGAAGATGGCGACCAGGTCCGACGGCGTCTGGGCTGCCGATGTCGCCTCGTCGAGGGTGGCGTTGTCATTGCAGAACGTCGTCTTGTCCGCGGCTCCGGTGGCTTGGCCGACCTGGGCGTCGAAGTGGGCCGTACCGTTGGTGACCGAGGTCACCGTCACGTGCACCGGGTACTGGGTCGTCGAGCCCTGGGACACCAACCTGCAGTCGATGGAAGCGCCGACCTTGGCCTGAAGCCCGCTCGGGCAGGTGACCTTGGGGACCGGTTGGCTGGTTTCGGCGGCCAGCTGGGAGGCGACCTGGGACTCCACCGTGCTCTGGGACACCTCGCCACTGCCTCCGATGGTGACACTGCAGGCACTGATCAGAATCGCGAAGGCGAATCCAGCGGCAAGGAACCCGACGGGACGGGTGAGCTTCATGGGCGAGTGTAACTGAGTTCATCTCGACCGGGGGATTGTCGTCGGCCGGTGCATGGTTCAAGGCGTCAACGGAAGTCGCGGCGCGATACTTCGGGCCCATGGCTGGCTACAGCGGAACTCCGCTTCCTACCAAGCTCGGCATCAAAGAGGGCATGACCGTCGCCCTCCTGAAGGCGCCGCCGGGGGTGGTTTCCGACCTGCCCAACGGGGTGGTGGTGAAGCGACAGGCAAGAGGGAGGGCCGACGTGGTGGTGGCCTTCTTCACCCGAAGAGCCGGGATCGAGTCGCGCCTGAGCGCTCTGGGACAGATGATCTTCCCGGCCGGAGGACTCTGGATCGCCTGGCCGAAGCGGGCAGCCGGCGTTCCGACCGACATCACCGACAACGTCGTTCGGGAAGTGGCCCTGCCGCTGGGACTGGTTGACAACAAGGTCTGCGCCATTGACGAGACCTGGTCGGGCTTGCGGGTCGTCTGGCGTCGGGAACGTCGCCCGGGATGACGGCTGCCTCCCGCAGTGGGCCCCGGCTATTCGGCCGGTGGCGGTCCTCCGGGTGCACCGGGGCCGCCGTGGCCACCGGGTCCACCGTGCCCGCCGGGACCACCCGGCTCACCGATGGCCACCGAGGTTGCGGTCACCGTATTGGAGGCCTTGGTGCCGAAGGCAGCGATCGTCTCCCCGACCGTCACGTTGGCCAGAGTCGGCGAGGACACGCCCGGATCCCGATAGGTGGTCGAGCCGCTGACGTCGACGATGACAGTGCTGCCGTCCTTGGCCTTGATGGTGAAGCTGGAGGTGCCCACCGAGGTCACCGTTCCGACCGCCGCCGGGGGCGATCCACCGGGGCCACCATGGCCACCGGGTCCGCCGTGGCCGCCGGGACCACCCGGCTCACCGATGGCCACCGAGGTTGCGGTGACCGTACTGGAGGCCTTGGTGCCGAAGGCGGCGATCGTCTCCCCGACCGTCACGTTGGCCAAGGTCGGGGAGGACACGCCGGGATCCCGATAGGTGGTCGAGCCGCTGACGTTGACGGTCACGGCGCTGCCGTCCTTGGCCTTGATGGTGAAGCTGGAGGTCCCGACTGAGGTCACAGTTCCGACCGCTGCCGGGGGCGATCCGCCCTTGGGTGGCATGCCCCCGGCTGGGCGCTGGCCGGCGGGCTGGGAGCTGGGCCCATCCGACCCGCCGGTGGTGGCTCCGGCCACGGCGGCCCCTCCGGCGGCGAGGCCGAGAGCGAGTCCGGCGGCGGAGGCGACTCGGAGCCCCCAGTGGCGCTTGGCTGGTTCTTTGAGTCCATCGGCTTCTTCATTGCCCATGGCCATGCTCCTTTGTGCGTTCAACTGCTCGAACCCGAAGCATGGGACGTGAACCTGTCAGCCGGCGTAGGGACACCTGGGAGCGAGGTAAGAAATCCGCACTGACCAGGGAGAGGACTGACGCGGAACCGCTCCCGCCACATCGAGGTCGTGGCGGGAGCGGTTGGTACCCACGGGCAGTGCCCGTCGGTGGCTAGGCCGGCGGGCCGCTGGCCAGGGTGACGCTGGCCGAATGGGTTTGTCCGGATTGATCGGTCCATTGCAGTTGCACGGTGTCGCCCGGATGATGCGGCGTCAGCAGGTTGCTGAGGTCCGAAGCCGAGTTGACCGCCGTCCCGTTGAGAGCGGTGATGACGTCGCCCTGGGCCAGACCGGCGTTCTCGGCGGCGGAGCCGGAGAGGACGCCCACCACGGTGGCGCCGTTGGCCGAGGAGCTGTTCGAGCCGTTCCCGCCGCCGAAGGGACTGTTCCCCGTGCTGTTCGAAGACTGGACGCTGACCCCGAGGAATCCTGTCCCGCCGATGTGAATGGTGGAGGAGGCGTTCCCGGCTTCGATCTGCTTGGCGATGGACAATGCCGTCGAGATGGGGATGGCGTAGGCCTGACTTCCGGTGACCTGGTAGCCCGAGTTCGTCGATGCCGCGGTGTCCATGCCGATGACCTGGGCGGAAGTGTTCACCAGCGGGCCACCCGAATCGCCCGGCTGGATGCCGGCGTTGATCTCGATCAGGCCCTGGAGGTTCTCGGCGTTCCCGCCACCGTCGTCACTGGCCGTGATCGACTTGTTGAGGCCGGTGATCGAGCCACCCGCCGCGCTCGGGGTTCCACCCGCGCCGCCGGCGTTCCCGATGCCCACCACGGCTTGCCCGATGGCCGCCGCGGTGCTGCTGGTGGAGATGGTCTTGAGCCCGCTGGCCCCGACCAACTGGACCACGGCCACGTCCCCGGTGCGGTCGTAGCCGACCACATTGCCGGTGTAGGTCTTCCCATTGCCAATGTCGGTCACGCTGATGCTGGTGGCGCCGTCAATGACGTGGTTGTTGGTGAGTACCTCTCCGTTGGAGGTGAGCACCATTCCGGTGCCGGCAGCTTGCTGGTTCTCGTAGCTCAGGTTGGTGTTGATGTCGACCAACGCCGGATTCACCTTGGAGGAGATGCCGGTGATGTCAGAGGGGGCGCCGGCCCCGGTCGACGAGTTCCCGGTCGACCCCGAAGAGCCTCCGGATGGGAAGGTTCCCGGCGTGCCCGAATTGCCAGGGTTGGTGATGCTGGGTGCCGCGGCGGTCGTCGGCGTGTTGCCCGTCCACACCACGTGTCCCAGCCCGGCGCCGGCCAGCACCGCGGCGGCCACGACGACGGCGGCCAGGCCGACCACCAGACCGGCGCGGTTCTTGGTCGCCGGCGGTTGCGGAGGCGGGCCGGCGTAGCCCGGCTGGAACCAACCGCCCGGAGGGGGGGTGGGCCCGCCCGGTCCGCCTGCCCATCCACCCGGAGGCGGCGGAGGGGGCAGGGTCCCGTACGCCCCGGGATCCCAACCCGAAGCCGGAGCCTGTGCCGGCCACCAGTTCGCCGGCGGCGTCGGCGGGACCGGCTGGGTGGGGTTCTGCTGGGTGGGGTGCTCGCTGGAGAGGGCGGGCTGGGTCGGATAGGGGCCGGCCGGAGGTGGCGGGGGAGGCAGGGGCATCCCGCCGGCCGGCTTCCAGTCGCCGGGGTGGGCAGCGCCGTAGGGGTAACCGGGCAACGGGGTGCCAGGACCGCCGGCGGTGTCCGGAGCCGAATCGGGCGTGACCGGATCGTCTTCCGATGATTCAGGTGAGGGGGGCCAAGAATCGCTCATTTCGATGCCTTCCAATTCCGTGTCGTCCGAAGGGCTGTTCTCCACTCCAATTGACACCCGTCAGGTAAGGCCACGGTGAAGGCCGGATATGAAAATCGTAAACACCTCGGAAACGTCGGAGTCATGGCCGAATTCCGGTCGTCCCTGCCCCCTTCACCGACGGGGGGACGGAACTACATTCTATTCATGGTGGATCGACAGCAGGCCGGGCCGACGCAATCCGGTATCCAGGCCGACGAAGCCATCGATCCACCTTCCCGACGGGCGGGTCCGGTCGGTTGACGGATCGGGTTCTCGCCGAACTGGAGCGGGCGGTGGTCGACAGCCCGGGAACCGTCACCGATTTTCTCGAATCGCTCATCGGCGAGCCGCTGGTGGCCGATGTGGTTCGCCAGGGACCGGTGGTGCTCGATGCCGGCAATGACCTCGAGGCGGTGGCCGGCTACGCCGCCACCCGCCGGATCGCCGTCCTCAAAGGGGGCACCACCGACCAGCCGTATGTCTATGCCGAGACGCTGTTCGTGCGGGAACGACTTCCGGAACCGGCCCGCAGCCAATTGGAAAGAACCACTGACCCGATCGGCCGGGTTCTGGTTGCCCATGGGTTGCACCCAGATCGGGAGCCACTGGCTCCTCCGGGGGAGGCCACGGGTCAAGCGCCCGGAGCCGTCACGGCGTTGGATTCCGACATCGTGTGGTCGCGCGCCTACCGGTTGAGAATTGATGGCCAGCCGGTATTCGCCATCCGTGAGTGGTTCCTCCGCTCGGTACTGGACGCCTTCGACCACCGGGTGCGGGGTTGAGCCCTGTTCATCCTGGTTGACCGACCGAGTCCAAGCAGCGGGTCAGGAACTCACGTTCAACGGCATTCTCGGATCGGCTGATCGCCGCCGTGTAGGCCCGCGCCGCCTCTCGATTCCGGCCCAGCCGCAGGAGCAGGTCGGCCCGAATGGCGTGGAACAGGTAATAGCCGTCGAGGTCGAGCCCATCGAGCAGGGAGAGGGCAGCCTCGGGCCCGTCGACCTCGGCCACCGCGACCGCCCGATTGAGCCTCACCACCGGGCTCGGGCTGATCGACAGCAGCTGGTCGTAGAGATGCACGATCTGTTTCCAGTCGGTGGCTGCGGTGTCGGGAGCCGCACTGTGCACTGCGTTGATGGCCGCCTGTACTTGGTAGGGGCCGGGGTGGCCACGTCGGAGGCAGCGCCGGACGATGGCCTGGCCTTCGGCGATCAGTCCCGAGTCCCAACCGGCCCGATCCTGGTCGGCCAGCAGCACCAGACCGCCGTCGGTGGCAGTGCGGACCCCACGACGCGATTCGAGGAGCAGCATCAGGGCCAGCAGTCCCATGACCTCCGGTTCGTCGGGCATGAGTTCGGACAACAGCCGACCGAGTCGGATGGCTTCGGTGCCGAGGTCTTCCCGGGTGAGCCGGTCGCCCGAACTGGCAGTATGACCCTCGTTGAACACCAGGTAGACGACGGCCAGCACCGACCGGAGCCGGTCCGGCAGTTCGGCCTGGCTCGGGACCCGGAGCGGAATCCCGGCGTCGCGGATCTTGCCCTTGGCCCGGACCAGGCGCTGGGCCATGGTCGGCTCCGGCACCAGGAACGCGTGGGCGATCTCGGCGGTGGAGAGCCCCCCCAACAGCCGCAGGGTGAGGGCAACCTGGGCGGCGGTGGCGATGGCCGGGTGGCAACAGGTGAAGATCAGACGTAGCTGATCGTCGCGCACGACGTCCTCCTCTTCCGGTTCGGCCGGCTCGTCGCTGTCCGGTTCGTCGCCGGCTTGCAACGTGGCCGCCTCGGCGTGCCGACCCTGGCGGGATGCCTCGCGGCGGAGGCGGTCGATGGCCCGACGGCGGGCGGTGGTGATGATCCAACCCGCCGGGCTCGGGGGGAGTCCGGCCGACGGCCACCGTTCCACCGCCACCGTGAAGGCGTCCTGCACCGCCTCCTCGGCGATGTCGATGTCGCCGAAGATCCGGGTGAGGACGGCGACCGCCCGACCGTATTCCTGGCGAAACACCTGCCCGATCTCGGGCGCGGCCAGGGCCGGCAGGCCCGCCATCAGGGCAGGTCGGCCTCGCGCTGGAAGGGCCGCACTTCGATCGGAAGGGTGGTGGCCTGAGCCGTCTTGCGACCCCACTCGAGAGCCGCATCGAGGTCGGGGGCTTTGACAATGGTGATCCCGCCCAAGTGCTCCTTTCCTTCCACATACGGACCGTCGGTGATAAGGAACTCGCCGTCCCGTTCCCGAACCACGGTGGCGGTGCTGGCGGGGAAAAGCCCGTCGGAGAAGACCCAAACCCCGGCGGCCTCCATCTCGTCCCGGACGGCCATGACGTTGCGCCGGATGTCATCCAGCTGCACAGCAGCCGGGGGGTCGCCGTCGGGCTGATAGACGCTCAACAGGTACTGCTTCATGTGGTTACCTCCTGGGGTTACCGCCGGCACTCCGCCGGCGTCTCACCCTCTAGACGAACGGCGTCGATCAGATCGACACCGAATCTGGGCACGCGGCGGAAATTGTGTGCCGCCAAGCAACCGAACAACCGCCAGGTGTCTCGGGCGCCGGCGGTTATCCTTCGGCCGAGGCGTTGGCGTTGACGACGGTCCGGGCCAGGATCCCCAGGGTCGCCCGAAGTGCGCCTTCGGACAGCACCGGGAAGATCCCCGCCTCCTTCCAGACCGGGTCGATCGACGACCAGTCGTAATAGGAGGTCACCAAGGTGCCGTCATCGACGGGCTCGAGGGTGTTGCCGTAGACGTGACCGATCGGCGGCCGGATCTCCCCGAGGATGGTCCAGGCGACTCCCGGTCGGGAACCAGGGTCTTGATGGTCACGGTGACGTCGTAGAGGCCCATCGGGTAGTCATTGAGCGCTTCCCGGTCCATGTGCACGACGAAGGAGTCGCCGACGGCTTTTACCGGATCGCCGGTCGCGTCCATCAGCATTCCCGAACTGTCGATGGCCACATGTCCCTTGGGATCACTCAGCATCCGGAAGATGCTGGAGGCGTCGGCCGGGATCATCCGCTGGACTTCCATCCGCTCGCTGGTCATGCCCTCATCCTGCCATCGCGCCGGGGTTCGGGGCGCCGTTGGTCATCGAATCGGTTCGGGGATCAGCGAGAGGCCCTCACGTCCGGGACCCGCCACCGCCTTCACATCTCGGGGGCCGATCCGCTCGCCGCAGGATGCGCAGATCAGGACGGCGTCGGCCACCTGCCCGCAGTCCCGGTGCATGACCTGGATCGGAGGCCCGGTGGGGGCGGCATGCGCGTCTCCCCACTGGCGCATGGCGGTCAGCACCGGCCAGAGATCGCGGCCCCGGTCGGTGAGTTTGTAGTCATGGCGCGGGGGACGCTCCGAGTAGGGGACCTTCTTGAGGACGTCGGCCTCGACCAGGTGATTGAGACGCTGTTGGAGGATGTTGCGGGAGATCCCCAGGCGCTGTTGGAAGTCGTCGAAGCGGGTGATTCCCATGAACGCATCCCGGATGATGAGCATGCTCCACCATTCGCCCACGATCTCGAGGCACTGGGCCACCGAGCAGTCCATCTCCGAAAAACTCTTACGTTCCACACCGCCACCTTAGTCAGTTGCATAATAGAATGCAATCCCTTACGATGCGTTGCATGACAGAACCTACTGAGAGGGACGGCGAGGCGGGCACCACGATCATCGGGTCCGGGGAGCCCCAGGGTGGGCGGTCGGGGCGAGGGCGGGCGGTGGTCTTCGTGGTGACCGCGCTGGGCGCATTCATGGTCTCGTTGGATCTCTCCATCGTCAACGTGGCGTTCCCGGCCCTGGAGCGGACCTTCCCCCATGACTCGCGGGCGGCGTTGGCCTGGGTCATCACCGGGTACAGCATCGTGTTCGGTTCCCTGTTGGTCACCGCCGGACGTACGGCCGACCGGCTCGGGAGTCGGCGGCTGTTCTTTTCCGGCTTGGCCGTGTTCAGTCTGGGTTCGGCCCTCTGCGGCTTGGCCCCGTCGGCCGCGCTCCTCATCGCCGGCCGGTTCATCCAGGGTGCCGGCGCGGCCGCCATGTTGCCGGCGTCCCTCGCCCTACTGCTCGGTGCCTTCCCGACCGAGCGCCGGTCTCAGGTGGTGGCGCTCTGGGGTGGGGTAGGGGCGCTGGCCGTCGCCACCGGTCCCTCCTTGGGTGCCGGGCTCATCTCCGCCGGCGGTTGGCGGCTGGTGTTCTACGTCAACCTGCCAATTGCCGCCATCGCCTGGTTGGTCGGGCGCCGAGTCCTGACCGAGACGACCTCGGCGGGAACCAACGGCAGGCCGGACTACCTCGGGGTCGGACTGGTCAGTCTCGGGTTGGCCAGCTTGGTGCTGGCCATCTCCGAGGGTCCTACCTGGGGCTGGACCAGCGGGCGCATCATCGGGCTCATCCTCGTCGCGGTGGCCCTCGGTAGCGCCTTCCTCCGCCGTTCCTCCCGTCATCCGCACCCGGTACTGGACCTCACGCTTTTCTCCGCCCGATCCTTCAGCGTGGCCAATGCGGCGACGCTTCTCTACGCCATGGGCTTTTTCGCCATGCTGCTGGGCAACATCCTGTTCCTCACCAGCGTCTGGCACTACTCGATATTGAAGGCGGGTCTGGCCGTGACCCCCGGCCCGTTGGTGGTGGCGGCGGTATCTGCCCCGGCCGGCCGGCTGGCGGCACGAATCGGCTTTCGCCCGGTACTGTTGGTCGGATTCTCCGTCTTTGTCGGTGGGCTGGTGTTGTACGCGCTCGGGGTTGGTCTCACTCCCGACTATGTGTCGGGATGGCTGCCCGCCACCCTGATCACCGGCCTGGGGATCGGACTGACCTTCCCGGTGTTGAGCGCGGCGGCAGTGTCGAGCCTGCACCCCCAACGGTTCGCCGTCGGCAGTGCCGTCAATCAGACGGCCCGCCAGATCGGTGGGGCGTTCGGCGTTGCGGTCCTGGTGGTCATCCTCGGCACCCCCCACTCCGACGCCGCCGCCCTCACCACCTTCCGACACCTCTGGCTGTACGCGGCGTCGATGGCCCTCGCCTCCGGTCTGCTCTGCACGTTGCTCCAGCGACGGGTGGTGCCGGCCGAGGGCAAGATGGTGGCCGTGGTGGCGCCGGTCATGGTTGCTGAACCTGCGCAGTAGCCGCCGGCAAGGAGCGAGGGTGCGGACCATGAACGGGAGGCAGCGTGGCTGAGCCCCTGCGATGGGGAGTGATCGGGACGGGTGGGATCGCCTCCACGTTTGCCACCGACCTGGCGTTGACCGACTCCGGTCGAATCGTGGCCGTCGGATCCCGGCATCAGCAGTCGGCTGACCGCTTCGGCGACCGGTTCGCGGTACCCAACCGGTACTCCTCCTCTCTGGGACTGGTGGAAGACCCAGAGGTGGATGTGGTCTACGTGGCCACCCCGCACCCGATGCATCTCCCCGGCGCCCTTTTGGCCCTCGATCATGGCAAGCCGGCGCTGGTCGAAAAGGCGTTCACCATGAACGCCTCCGAAGCCCGGATCCTGGTGGACACGGCCAGAGACAAGCGCCTCTTCTTGATGGAGGCGATGTGGACCCGGTTCCTCCCCCACATGGTCGAGATCCGCCGGCTCCTCGAAGACGGTGCGCTGGGAGAGATCATCAACGTCACCGCCGATTTCGGTCGCTGGTTCCCGCCGGATCCGGAGTCGAGACTGTTCGCGCCGGAATTGGGCGGCAGCGCGCTACTCGATCTCGGGGTCTACCCGGTGTCGTTCGCCTCCATGGTGCTCGGGACGCCGGATCGGATCGCCGCCATGGTCCAGCCGTCCTTTACCGGGGTGGACGGACAGACATCGATGCTCTTCGGCTATCGCCAGGGTGCCCAGGCGGCGCTCAGCTGTACGTCGAGCGCCTCCAGCCCGACCCGGGGCACCATCGTCGGGACCGATGCCCGTATCGAGATCGACGAGCCCTTCTACCGTCCAACCGATTTCACCCTGGTGCCCCGGCACGGCAGTCCGGCGCGATTCGAATTCCCGCGCCCGGGACGCGGGCTCAGCCACGAAGCCGACGAGGTCGCCCGCTGCATCCGCGCCGGACTGCTGGAGAGCCCGGTGATGCCGTTGGATGAGAGCGTCTCGATCATGGAGACGCTGGACGCGGTACTCGCCAGCGCCGATGGAGCCTCCTCAGAAATCGATTCCCACCAGCCCCTATGAAAGAACCGTCACACAATAGTCATTGTGCTGTAACGTCAAGATTGGGCTCGTGAGAGCGAGCTTCAACCGCGAACAATGAACGAATCACTAGCCGGGGGGGAATCACCTTGAAACTCAACAGCAAAAGGGCACTCGTGACGATGTTGCTCGTAGGTGGGCTGATCGCCACCGCCTGCAGTAGCAACAACTCGTCGTCCACCACCACGACAACCTCAGGATCGGGAGGTTCGGGCTCAGGTTCGCTTTCGGTCACCTCGTTCACCAACGACTTCTCCGCCATGACCGGACTTCAGAGCGTGGCTTCGGCGGGGCAGGGCAGCGTGGCGGTCATCCTTCCCGACACCGTGTCCTCCGCTCGCTACACCGAATTCGACGCACCCTACCTGCAGGAGGCATTCCAGAAGGCCGGGTTGACGGCCTCCCAGTTCAGCATCCAGAACGCCCAGGGCAGTGACTCCACCCAGCTGACCGACGCCCAGTCGGCCATCACCTCGGGAGCCAGTGTGCTCGTCGTCGACGCCCTCGATTCCGGGGTGGGGGCCCAGATCGAGTCCTACGCCACCGCCCACGGCGTGCCGGTGGTCGACTACGACCGGCTGGTCCTGGGTGGAAGCCGCAAGTACTACGTGAGCTTCGACAACGTGCGGGTGGGGACCCTCATCGGCCAGGGCATGGTGTCATGCGTCGCCGCCTGGAAGGTTGCCAAGCCCAACCTGGCCGTGATGGTGGGATCGCCGACTGACAACAATGCCACCCTGTTCGCCCAGGGCTACAACGCCGTGTTGAACCCGCTGTTCAGCGCCGGCACCTGGATCAAGTCGGCGACCCCGGCCGGCACCTGGGATCCGCCCACCGCGGCAACCGAGTTCCAGCAGGCGTATACCGCCCATCCGGCCATCAACGCCGCGCTGGTGCCCAATGACGAGAACGCCGCACCGATCATCACTTACCTCAAGACCCTGAACATCCCGGCTCAGAAGTTCCCGATCACCGGCCAGGACGCCACCCTGGTCGGCCTCCAGAACATCATCTCGGGGTATCAGTGCGGAACGGTGTACAAGCCGATCTACGTCGAAGCCCAAGCCGCCGCCGCGCTGGCCCTCTATCTACGGGCCGGCAAGACGCCCCCCTCCGGCCTGGTCAACGGCAAGACCCAGGACACCACCGCCAAGGTCTCGGTGCCGTCGACGTTGTTGGTGCCGCTGTGGGTGACTCCGACCAACATCGAGTCCACCGTCATCAAGGACCAGTTCGTGACCGCGGCTCAGCTTTGTGCGGCTCCGTTCACGGCCAACTGCGCCACCTACGGCATAAGCTGACCGGGTGATTCGAGTCGTTCAGGCCCGCTCTCCGCAGCGATGAGTATCACTGCGGAGAGCGGTGCCCCGACGATCACCGAGGACGCCGGCCAACCGCTGTTGAGCCTGCGGGGGATCGCCAAGAATTTTGGCGCCGTGCAGGCGCTCCGCAACGTCGATCTCGACATCCCGGCCGGCAAGGTCACCGCCCTGGTCGGGGACAACGGGGCCGGGAAGTCCACCATGATCAAGACCATCTCGGGGATCTGGCCCCCGACGTCGGGACGAATTCTCTGGAACGGCCAGCCGGCCAGCATTCGGACGCCGAGAGACGCCGACGCCCTCGGTATCGCCACCGTGTACCAGGATCTCGCCCTGTGCGACAACCTCGACATCGTGCAGAACATGTTCCTCGGGCACGAGAAGCTCCGTTACGGTCTGCTCGACGAGACCACCATGGAGCGGACGGCCAAGCAGACCCTGTCCGACCTGTCGGTGACGACGGTGGCTTCGGTGCGCCAGCCGGTCGGGTCACTGTCCGGCGGTCAACGCCAATCGGTGGCGGTGGCCCGGGCGGTGATGCGGGAAGCCAAGTTGGTGATCATGGACGAGCCCACCGCCGCCCTCGGGGTGTCGCAGACGGCGCAGGTGCTCGACCTCATCCACCGGCTGGGATCTCGGGGCATCGCGGTGCTGGTGATTTCCCACAACCTGACCGATGTCTTCGAGGTGGCTGACCGACTGGCCGTCCTCTACCTGGGAAACCTGGTGAGCAGCGGCCCGATCTCCGAGTACGACACCCAGAGCGCGGTCGAGCTGATCACCACCGGCAACAAATCGCATCCTGACCAGCACGACGGGGCCTCCAAGGGAAGCACGAACGGAGGGGCTGATCGATGACCACCCAGCAGACCCCACCCTCCTCTGAACCCGCCCCGGTCTCGGCGGCACCGGCGGCTAGCGGGGGACCGAAAGGCAAGGAGATCCCGTCCACCGTCGTTGTCCAGGCTCCCGAGCTGAGTGACTCGTTCGGGGAGTACCTCCGGGCGTGGGGCAAGCGCATCCGCAACGGTGAGAGCGGGGTACTGCCGGTCCTCGGCGGCCTCATCATCTTGATCGTCATCTTTCAGATCCAGAGCTCGGCCTTCCTCTCGACCAGAAATTTCAGCAACCTCCTGGTCCAGGGGGCTCCGTACGTGCTGCTGGGGATGGCCGAGGTGTGGGTGCTCATCCTCGGCGAGATCGACCTGTCCGTCGGTTACGTGGCTGGGATCGGGGCGGTGATCACCGCCATCTTGGCTGCACCCCCTAACAATTATCCCTGGTGGGCGGCCATCCTCGTCGCCATCGTCGCGACTGCGGCTGTCGGCGCGGTCTGGGGAATCTTGGTCATCCGGCTGAACCTGCCGTCGTTCGTGGTCACCCTGGCCGGCCTGCTGGGCATGGAGGGCCTGCTGCTCTACCTGGTCAACGCCCACGGGACCGGCGGCACCATTCGCCTCACCGATGCGGCCCTGAACGACCTCTCCAACGGCAATCTCAGCCCGACGGCCGGCTGGATCGTGATGGCGGCAGCAGTGGGACTATTCGGTGCGATGACCATCCTCCGGGACCGCGGTCGCCGGGCCGGCGGACTGGTCGCTCCGCCGCTGGCGGTCACCCTCACCAAGGTGCTGGCGGTGGCGGCTGCCGGGGTGGCCCTGGTGTGGATCTGCAACATCAACCGCGGCAGTGCGTTCGTGGTTCTGCAAGGGGTTCCCTATCCGGTGCCGATCATCGTTGGTTTTCTGGTGCTGTACACGTTCATGCTCGGCCGCCTCCGCTTCGGGCGCTATCTCTACGCCATCGGCGGAAATGCCGAAGCCGCCCGCCGGGGCGGTGTCAGCCTCGGTTGGAACAAGCTGTGGGCCTTCGTCCTCACCGGGGCGACGTCCGGGGCCGCCGGGATTCTCTATGCGTCCCGGCTCGGCTCGATTTCCAACAACGTCGACGGCGGGACCCTGGTCCTCTATGCGGTGGCCGCCGCCGTCATCGGCGGCACCAGCCTCTTCGGGGGCCGAGGCAAGATGGTCCACGCGTTGCTCGGTGGGCTGGTCATTGCCACCATCTACAACGGCATGGGGCTCATCGGCTTGGCCGCCTCCTATCAATTCATGGTGACGGCACTGGTGCTGCTGGCGGCGGTGACCATCGATGCGTTGGCCCGCCGGGGCCGCGCCAACGCCTGACCCCAGAATCCCCGACGCGGCAGCATCGGATCAGATCGGCTCGGGCATCCCCTCATCTTCGAGGTAGGGGACCGGATGGTCTCCACCCATCTCGCTGAAGCGTTCGTTGAGAGCATGGACGATCACGTCATGGTCATGGGTGGTGGGCCGGAGGGCGCCGTAGAGAAACGCTTCCAACTCGAGGTGGGTGCTCATGCCACCCAGTTCGAAATAGCGGAGCCAGAGCTCGCCATGGGTGAGATCCGCATCCCGGCGGAAGACATCGAGCACGTCGGAGAGGCCATCAGCCATGGTCGCCCGCCGGCACTTGCGTTTCGGGGCCAGCCTGGGGTCGGCGTACCGACTCGACGATGTCCAGGGCCCGCAGGCTCAACGGGCTGCCGTGTTCGACCGAGAACCGGCGCAGGGCGGTGTAGGCGTCGTGCTCCCCGATGCCGTCCCGTTCCATCAGGACGCCCTGGGCCTGAGCGATGACCTGCCGGGTGCGCAGCACCTCGGCGAGCTTGCTGGCCAGCTCTTCCTCGGTGGTGTCCAGGCCGGCATCGCCGAGGATGGTCGACGTCTGGGTGGCGAAGATGGACGCCAGCTCCTGGTCCTTCTGCGCGAAGGCGGCGGTCGCCCACGAATAGATGTTCAGCGCACCCACGGGAGCGCCGTGGGCCAACAACGGCGAGGACAGGATGGAGTTGATGCCCAGCGCTCGGGCTCTGGGCACGAAGGCCGGCCACCGGGTCTCGTGGTGCAGCGATTCGGCGTGGAACCACCGTCCTTCGGCCGATGCGTCGAGGCACGGTCCTTCGCCGGTGGCGTACTGGCTGGCATCCATATCGGTGATGGTCTGGTCACTGGCCGCCACCGTCGAGAGTCGCCCGCGGCGCCGAAGCGACACACTCACCCCGTCGGCCCCGCCGACGGTGGCTTTGGCCAGTGCGACGACGAGTCGAAGGGCACCGTCGACGACCCCGTCATTGGAGGGGATGGAGGTGACCATCCGGAGCTGCTGGGACAGCTCATGGATCCCGGAGTTGGCCGGCGACCCCGGCGGGTTATCCGGCTGTTCGGGGCCGAGTCGTCCGAGCTGTCCGAGGGCGGGTGCGGGCTCCTCTACCGAGATCATCTTGATGAACCCGCTGATATCGATGAGATGGCCGACCTGAACCGAGGGGTCTCGGATGACGAGCGAGCCGCCGGAGAGCCGGAGACGAATGGTCTCGCCGGCGATCACCGACAATCCGGAAGCGTCCAGAAAGTCCAACTCCGACAAGTCCAACACGATGTTGATGTGGCCCTGACCGATCATGGCATCGAGATAGCTGCTCAGGTCGGGTGCGCCATGGACGTCGAGCTCGCCGCGGAGGGCGAGCACGGTGTCATCGCCGACAAAACTGGCATCGATGTCGAACGCCGGAAACGAACGGTCGCTGCTCGTCACCTTAGGTCGACACCCAGAAACCATTCGAGGGCAGCAGCGCGGGATTCCACAAGGGATCGCCACCTTCGGGTTGGAGCCGACCGAACCGGCGGCCCAATCAAACCCTCGCTGTTGAAGGCACTTCCGAGACTACACCTCCACCGGAGGGATCTCTACGTCGCTTCCTTCCGCGGGCGGGCCGGCGCCCTCGTGGCTCTCGGCCAGCACCTTGGCGACATCGGCTCCCAGGCCCGGGTCGACCTGGTCCCGGTATTCATCCACCCGCCGGGCGACGCCGGCGTCGAGGCCGGGCCCCTGACTGGCGTGACCGATGATGTTGGCGAGCGGAGAGCGAGAACTCACTGATCGGGGCCGGGATCCCCGCCTCCGAAATAGACTATGGCCAGGGGATTCAGCTCGGCGGACCCGGTGGGCTCGGACTGGCTTCCCGGGGCCGGCTGCCATGTTCGCGCGTGGCCTCGATCACGGAACCTTCGGTGCCCGATTGCCACCAGCAGAGGTCGTCGCAAATGACCCGGCCGCTGGTTAACCTGCCGAGCAGATGGTCTACATTCTCGCTTTGGCGTGCGCGCTGTCCAATGCCTTGGCCAGCATTCTCCAACGGATGGGGGTGGAGGACGCCCCCGACCGCGACACCCTCCACCTCAGCCTGGTGACACATGCGCTCAAGCGGGGGATCTGGCTGCTCGGGTTCGTCTTCATCGTCACGACATTCCTGCTCCAATCAGTTGCGCTCCACATCGGGAGGCTGAGCCAGGTCCAGCCCATCCTCACCACCGAGCTGCTGTTCATCGTCCTGTTCCTGGCCACCTGGTTCCGGTTCCGGATCGGGCTGCGCGAGTGGCTCGGGTGTCTGGCCGCCGCCGGTGGTCTCGCCGGGTTCTTAGCCTTTGCCCAGCCCGGCGGGGGCAAGCTGGTGCCCACCGCTTTCGAGTGGACGGTCGCCGGCTCGGTCTGCGCGGGCACGGTGCTCCTGACCGTGCTGCTCGCCCTGCGCGGCCCCCGTTGGTGGCGGGCTTTCATGTTCGGCACCGCCGGTGCCGTCGGCTTTGCCTTCGCGGCGGCCCTCATAAAGTCGGTGAGCGATTTCGCCACCGCCGACTGGACGCACCTGGTTCTCCACTGGGAGACCTACGCCCTCATCCTGTGCGGTGTGGGGGCGCTGTTCCTGGCCCAGAACGCATTCCACGCCGGACCGATCGCGGCGTCGCAGACCGCCCTGGTGCTGGTCGACCCCCTGGCCAGCGTGGCCTTGGGTCTCGGTCTCTACGGGGACAGCCTCCGAACCACCGGCGCTTACGGGCCCCTGGAGGCGGTGTCACTGCTCATCATGTTCGTTGGCGTCACCTCCATCGCCCTCTCCCCGCTGGTGTCGGGGTTGAAAGGGGACGACGCTCGCTATGCCGAGCTGCTTTCCTCTCGTTCCCGGTCCAAAACCCTGGCCGCCGCCGTCCAGGATCTCCATCCGGCCGGCGGATCCCGCCAGTCGAGCCCGACTAGCCCGAAATGATCGCTCGCCACTCCGAGACCGATCCGGAGCCCGTTGGTTGTATGTGACGCCATCGGTGGATCATTCACGCCGGTAAGCCGGCCGTCATCGTCTGCGCCCCCGGCGGCGGTTCGTTGTATGTTCCTCCCGTGGCGGCCACGACAAGCTCTCCAAGAATCCTCTGCCGGTGAGCGGCGCGGCGGGCAAGATCGCCCGGGTCGGGACGTGGCCGATGTGGGTACTCGGCCTGGCGGTGATGATCGACAATATCGACCAGTACATCGTGCGGGGCACCTCCAACCAGATCGAGAAGGCGTTCGGGGTCGGCGACTTCCAGATCGGGATCCTGTTCTCCGCCTTCATCGTCGTCAACGGGCTGGCGACCATGCCGGCCAGTTACCTCGGCGACCGGTGGAGCCGGACCCGGATCATGGCGGTCACCATCGTCGCCTGGTCGGTGGTGAGCGCCCTCGGCGGGGTCGTCCCCGCCGGGGCGTTCGGCTTGTTGGTGGTCATGCGGGGGGCCTTGGGATTCGGCCAAGCCGTGACCGACCCGTCGGGCTCGAGCCTGCTGGCCGACTTCTACGGGATCGAGCGGCGGGGGAGGGCCTACTCGATGCAACAGTGCCTCATCTATGTGGGCCTGGGCCTGGGGCTGGCCATCGGCTCCTTTTTCGGCACCCACTTCGGGAGCTACGGGTGGCGGTTGGCCTTCGGTGTCTCGATCTTTCCGGGCCTGCTGATTGCCTACTTCTGCTGGCGCCTGCCCGAGCCCCGCCGGGGGAGTGCCGACCGGGCTCACGTCACCCAGGAGACAGACATGGAAGTGGCCGGCGACCGCCAGCCGTTGTTCCCCGATGGCGTCTCCAAGTTCTTGGCCGACATGGTCGCCGGCCTCCGGGCTGACGTGAAGACGATCCTGTCGATTCCCACCATGCGCTATGCCCTGGTGGGCGTATCCACCATCCTCTTCGTGGTCACCGCGGTCGCCAGCTGGATGCCCACTCTCTACCAGCGGCAATTCCACCTCAGCCAGGGATCGGCGAACCTGGCGTTCGGGATGTTGGTCATCGTGGCCGGGATCCCCGGCACCCTGGTGGGAGGGTTGATGGCGGATCGATGGATCAACCGCTTCCTCGGCGCCCGGGTGGTCATCCCCGGGGTGTGCCTGATGATCAGCGGCGTGTTGTTCATGGTGTCGTTCATTCCGATGCCCTTTGCCGGCGCCTTCGTATTCCAGATGCTGGCCTTCCTGTCGGCGGCGTCGGGGGTCCCGTCCTTGCGGGCCGGGCTCTCCGATTCCGTCCCCGCCAGTCTGCGGGGCACCGGCTTCGGCGCCTTCAACGTGGCCTCCATCGTGTTCGGGTCGGCGGCGGCACCGATCGTGACGTCAGCGGTGGCGTCGCAATTCGGGGGCAACTACCGGGTGGCCTTCGCCCTGGTGATGCCCATCACCTTCGTCGGGGCGGCGTTCCTGCTGGCGGCCCGACGGCACATCGAAAAGGACACCGCCAAGATCTTCGAAGCGGTGGTGGCGGCCATGGCCGCGGAGGAGGCGGCAGGCTGAGGGTCAGCCGCCGCCGAGTTGGATGGCCTTGACCAGCAGCAGCACCACCGCCAGCACCAGGTAGGCCCGCAGCGACAGCATGCCGAACCGGAGCCCGGGTGACCACTTGACCGGCTTGAGGAGGGCCAGGGGCGGCATTCGCCAGGACTCCTTCTCGGTCCGGCTCATCCGGGCCGGAGGTAGCCGGGCCGGGCCACTTCGTCGGCCGACGATGCGGAGCACGACGGTGACGACGATGCCCCCGGCGACCAATGCGATGGTCAGGTCGACGAAGATGCTGACCACATTGATGTGGGGGAACAAGGTGGTGGCCATCAGGGTGCCGGAGAGGATCAGCAGGACGCCGATGATCACCGAGGCGACGGCATTGAGCCACGTGGGGTTGACCCAGGGGCCGAGCACCTCTCGGTCGTTGCACAGCAATAACAGGAACACCGCCGCCGACGGGAGGAGCAATCCGGCCAGCGCCTGGACGCTGGTGGTGATCAGGCCGAGCGGGGCCTTGGGGATCAACACGATGCCGGCCGCGACCACCACCATTCCGGTGTAGCTCAGGTAGAACGGCTTGGCCTCCTTGAATCCCCGGTGGAGGGAGTGACGGAGGCCGAAGACGTCGCCGAACGCATAGCTGGTGGACAGGGTGACCGCCGCGGCTCCGAGGATGCTGGCATCGAAGAGGAGGATGGCGAAGAGCGCGCCCATCAGGTGGCTGTGGTTGCCCAGGAGATGGGCGGTCCCGGCGGCATCGGTGAAGTTCCCGAAGGCCTTGGACCCCTCGACGGCATAGGACCCGACCACCATGACGCAGGTGGCCCCGATCACCACTACGAACGCCCCCAGGACGGTATCGGCCCGCTCGTAGCTGATGAACCTCGGGGTGATCCGCTTGTCGACGATGTTGGACTGCTGGAAGAACAGCTGCCACGGGGCCACGGTGGTGCCGACGATGGCGATGATCAGCAACACCGCCGCCGACGACGTGCCGCCGTGAATGCCCGGGACCACGAAATTGTGTCCGATGGTGCCCCACTGGGGATGCGACAGGAAGAGCAACGGGAACTGCACCAGGGTGATGGCGATGAAGACGAACATCGCCCGCTCCCATCGCTGGAAGCTGCCCGACGCCATGATCGCCACCAGCGCCACCGCCGCGGTCGGCACCGCGATGTACTCGGAGATCCCGGCGTAGGAGGCGGCCAGGGAGATTCCGATGAACTCGGTGACGATGGTGAGGAAGTTGAGGAGGAACAGGTCGCCGACGCTGAACCAGCCCCAGAACTTTCCGAACCGCTCGTTGATGAGCCGGGCATGTCCCACGCCGGTGACCGCCCCCAACCGCACCACCATCTCCTGGTTCACGATCAACACCGGGATCAACAGCAGCAGCGTCCACAGCAGGCTGGTGTGGTAGTTCTGGCCGGCTTGGGCGTAGGTGGAGACGCCACCGGCGTCGTTGTCGCCGACCATGACGATGATGCCGGGGCCGGCGATGGCGGCAAAGGTGAGCAGGCGCGCCCGCCTGCTGTGCCGTTCACCGAAGTCGTTGACGGCGACCCGGCCGAAGGCGCCTTCGATGTCGCCCAGGTGGGCTTGGTCGAGCACCGCGGTGGCCGGGGCTTGGAGTTGGGGCTCCGGGGCGTCGTGGG
This sequence comes from Acidimicrobiales bacterium, assembly GCA_036489495.1. Classification (GTDB taxonomy): domain Bacteria; phylum Actinomycetota; class Acidimicrobiia; order Acidimicrobiales; family RAAP-2; genus DASZIT01. The sequence goes on from DASXFR010000017.1 coordinate 53,178, forward strand.
GGCGTGACGAATCGTCCGCCCCGGGGGCACCCGTGGCGGTTGGACGGTCCGTCATGACTACCCCTGGTGCTCCGCGTGGGTGATGGGCGTGCCGTTCGGATCCGAATCCGGGTGGGCCGTTTCAGGATGAGGCGGAGGTTCTCGCCGCCTCCAGTCGTCGGGAATGGTGGCTTCGAGGATGTCGTCGACGGTGATCACGCCGAG
>DASXFR010000022.1:0-16248 GCA_036489495.1 Acidimicrobiales bacterium
CCGGCTCCCGCCGTGGGCGGTGGTCGTCCACCGGGGCCGCATTTCCGGTCGTCGCTACGAGACGCCGGTCCTCGCCCATCTCCATGACGGTGAGGTGGTCATCGCCCTGTTCTACGGCGCCGATGCCGACTGGGTGCGCAACGTGGTGGCCGCCGGCGGCGGCGAGCTGATCCGGCGAGGGCGGACGCGGGTGATGCGCCATCCCCGCGTCGAGGGGGTCCGGCTGGTCGCCGATGTCGCAGAGGGATGACCGCCGGCTCCGCCCGTCGCTGGGGAACCCCCGCCGCCGGCGTTGGATCTGCCCGAGCGACGGTCTTAAGGATTCTCCAAGGCAAATCACCGGACTTTCCAAGCTGAGCGGCCTCAAATTCGAGCCTGCTCGGCGTACCCGATGGATCCGTCCACCGGAACGGAACGCCAGCGTCTGACGGCGATTCGAGGAGGGCCCAGTGCGGTGGAGCGGCAAACGACTGTTGACCAAGCGACGTAGCATCGTGGCGGCCGTGGTGATCGTCGTCCTGGCGGGCGGCGGAACCGGGATCTGGTTCGCCACCCAGTCGTCCGCCGCCGGCCCATCCATCACCACCACCAATCAGACCGAATCGGTCACCACCGGGACCATCACCCAGACGGTGTCGTCGACCGGCACCATCGAACCGGCCAGCCAGGCCAACCTGTCGTTCGGGGTCAGCGGCCGGGTCACCGCCATCAATGTCGCCGCCGGCCAGACGGTGACCGCCGGCCAGTCCCTGGCCACCATCGACCCGACCACGCTGGCCGCCACCGCGGCCCAGGCCCAGGCGACAGTGTCGTCCGACCAATCCAAGTTGACGACCGACCAGGCCGACGGCGCATCCGCCACCCAGGTCGCCGCCGACCAGGCCCAGCTGAACTCCTCCCAGGCCCAGCTGTCCTCGGCCCAGACGTCCCTGGCCGATGCCACGCTGACCTCGACCATCGCTGGCACGGTGGCCTCGGTCGACCTGTCGGTCGGCCAGCAGGTGTCGGGAACCGGCACCGCGTCCAGCCCGTCATCCAGCAACTCGTCGAGCCCGGCGTCGACGACCCCGTCCTCGTCCCACTCCGCCGCGTCGCCGAACTCCTCGTCGTCGTCGAACTCGTCGTCGAACTCGTCGTCCAGCTCGACGTCCCAATTCGTGGTCGTCAGCACCGGCTCCTACATCGTCAACGCCACCGTCGACGACACCCAGGTGAGCCAAGTCGCCATCGGCGACCAAGCGGTGATCACCCCCAGCGGGGCCACCACCCCGGTGTACGGGACGGTCGGCTCCATCGGACTGCTGGCCAGCTCGAGCTCCAACGTGGCGTCGTTCCCCCTGGTGATCAACGTCACCGGCAGCCCGGCCGGGCTGTTCGGAGGTGCCACCGCCACGGTGGTGATCACCACCAAGGATCTGCAGAACGTGGTGGTGGTCCCCACCGCCGCCATTCACTACTCCGGCAATGCCACCACGGTGAACATGGTGACCAACGGGTCCACCGCCTCCCACCCGGTCACCATCGGTGCGGCGTCGGGGGGAAACACCCAGGTGGTCAGCGGCCTGGCCGTCGGTGACAAGGTGGTGGTGCCGGTGATCACCATCAAGGGATTCGGGGGCACCGGCACCCGGACCGGGGCCGGCGGACTGGGTGGCGCCGGTGGCCGGTTCGGCGGTGGAGGTGCCGGTGGGTTCACCGGCGGGGGCGGCGGGGGCTTCACCGGCGGGGGCGGCGGATGACCGAGTCGGGCACCGTCAACCCCCCACTCGACGACACCCAACCGATCCGGATCGGCGACACCGGGCAGCACCCGGCCTCGCCCGCCCCGGTGATCGACATCGAAGGGGTGCACAAGATCTACCGGACCGGCGCCCTGGAGGTGGCCGCACTCCGGGGGGTGTCGCTGACCATCGCCGCCGGGGAGTACGTGGCGCTGATGGGCCCGTCGGGCTCGGGGAAGTCGACCCTCATGCACATCCTCGGCTGCCTCGACGTCCCCACCCTCGGTACCTACCGGTTGGCCGGGGAGGACGTGTCGGCGATGACCGAGGTGGACCTGGCCGATGTCCGGAACCGGAGGATCGGGTTCGTCTTCCAGCAGTTCAATCTGTTGGCCTCGCTGTCGGCATTGCGCAACGTCGAGCTTCCGCTCATCTACGCGGGCGTCGACCGCGCCACCCGGAGGGAGAGGGCGCTGGCCGCCCTCAACCGGGTGGGGATGGGTGACCGGGTCGAGCACCGGCCCGGCGAGCTGTCCGGCGGCCAACAGCAGCGGGTGGCGGTGGCCCGGGCGGTGGTCAGCGATCCGGCGCTGATCCTGGCCGACGAGCCGACCGGGAACCTCGACTCGGTGTCGGCCGGTGAAGTCCTCGACCTGCTGGCCGAGCTCCACGACTCGGGGCGAACGGTGGTGTTGATCACCCACGACGCCGATGTCGCCGACGTGGCCTCCAGCATCTTCCGCATCCTCGACGGGCAGATCCTCGACAATGCCTCGGCCACGGTCGGGGGTGGAGCCCGATGAACCTGGTCGAGACGTTCCGCACCGGCCTGGAGGCGGTGATCTCCCACCGGTTGCGCTCGTCGCTGACGGTGCTGGGGATCATGATCGGCATCACCGCGGTGATCCTCACCGTCGGTCTCGGGGAGGGCGCCCAACAACAGGTCGGGTCGGAGATCTCCTCGCTCGGCGCCAACCTGCTGATCGTCTCGCCGGGCAGCACCACCTCATCCGCCGGGATCCGGGGTGGCTTGGGCTCCGCCTCCACCCTGACCGTCGCCAACGCCAACGTGCTGGCCAACAAGACAGTGGCTCCCGATATCGCCGGGGTCGCCCCGGTGGTCTCCGCCTCGGAGTCGTTGACCGCCGGGACCGCCAACTGGACGACCACCCTGGTGGGGTCCAACGCGTCGTGGATGGCGGTGCGGGGCCGGGCGATGGCGGAAGGGCGGTTCATCTCCGGCCACGACGTCCAGACCCACGCGGCGGTGGTGGTTCTGGCCCCGACAACGGCCTCGGAGCTGTTCGGGGCCGGCGACCCGGTGGGTCAGACCGTCGACGTGGCCGGCACCCCGATGTCGGTGATCGGCGTGCTGACCGCCGAGGGCTCGTCGTCCACCTCCGACGATGACGATCAGGCCATCATCCCCATCACCACCGCCGCCACCCGGATCATCGGCGGCACCGGCCGCAACGATCTGAGCTCGATCTACATCGAGGCCACCAACTCCCAGACCTTGTCGGCGGCCTATCAGGAAGCCGACAACGCGCTGCTCAGCCTCCATGGGATCACCGATGCCACCGACGCCGACTTCACCATCACCAGCCAGCAGTCGCTGCTGGCCACCGCCACCTCGGTGGACAAGACCCTGACCGTCCTCCTGGCCGGGATTGCCGGGATCTCCCTGCTGGTGGGCGGGATCGGGGTGATGAACATCATGCTGGTGTCGGTCACCGAGCGGATCCGGGAGATCGGGCTCCGCAAGGCATTGGGGGCGACCCCGCGGCTGATCCGACGGCAGTTCCTGGTGGAGGCCTCGGTGCTGGGTCTGGTCGGTGGGATGCTCGGCGCCCTCCTGGGGCTGGTGGTGGCCATCGTCCTCCCCCACTTCATCAGCGATCCGGTCGCCATCTCGGCGGCCGCGATTGCCGGATCCATCGTCATCGCCATTGCCATCGGAGTGGCATTCGGCGTCTACCCCGCCAGCCGGGCCGCCCGGTTGGCTCCCATCGACGCGCTCCGAAGCGAATAGGAACCCGACCGCATGCGACACCCCCACCGACGCGCCCGTCCCCTCCGGACGAACCAACAAGGAGCCTTCACCATGAGCCACCCCTCGCCATCAACGACGAGCCCGTCGACCGCACGCACCTCGGCGGCCGGCGCCCGACGATGGGCGGTGCTGGCCGTCCTCGGGAGCGCGGCGCTGGTGCTGGCCGCCTGCGGTGGCGGATCATCGGCGGCCAACGGCACCAGCCCGACCACCACGGCACCGTCGAACCGGCCCACCGCCCCGCCGGGGACCTTCGGCACCATCGCCTCCATCACCGGACAATCGATGGAGGTCCAGAGCACCGCGGCGGCTTCCTCCGGCGGCTCCGGCGCACAGACCACCGTCAACTACACCTCGACCACCACCTTCGACCAGACGGTGGCCGCCACCCTGGCCGCGGTGACGGTCGGATCGTGTGTCTCGGCGTTCAACGCGTCGGGCTTCGGCGGGGCGAGTTCCTCGACCACCACCACCGCGCCGTCGACGCCCGTGAACGCCACCACCGTCCTCATCACCACGCCGACCAACGGAACCTGCACCGGCGGCGCCGGTGGCTTCGGTGGGGGCGGTGGGGGCGGGTTCCGCGGCGGGGCCAACGGTGGAACCGGGACCCGGCCGACAACGCCCGGCGGCGGGACCCGGCCGAGGACCGGGGCCAGCCGGGGCGGATTCGCGGGTGCGTCGGGCAGCGTCACCGCGGTGAACGGTTCGACCATCGTGGTCAACGCCACCAACCCGACGACCAAGGCGGTCACCGCCAAGACCGTCGACGTGAGCGGCACCACCACCTACACCCAGACGCTGGCGGCGGCGGCCACCGATCTGGCGGTCGGGAAATGTGTCCAGGCGATCGGGCCGGCGGACGACACCGGAGCCGTCACCGCCTCCTCGATCAGCATCACCACGCCGGGTCCCAACGGATGCACCGGCGGGCTCGGAGGCGGGGCGGGCAGATTCGGCGGCGGTGCCGGGGCTGGCGGTGGGACCACCGGTGCCTGATCCGAAGGCCGGCGCCAAGCGCGTCTCGTGGATCACCTGGTCGATCGTGGCGGTGGTGGCGCTGGCCATCGCCGCCACCGTGTGGCTCACCACCGGCTCGTCGGGTCCGGCCTACCGTCTCACCACCGTCACCAGCGGTTCACCAGTGCAGACCCTCGACTCGGTGGGGACGCTTACTCCGGAGAACCAGGCCAATCTCAATTTCAGCACCTCGGGGACGGTGGCCAGCGTCGGGGTGACGGTCGGACAGGCGGTGACCGCCGGTCAGACCCTGGCGTCCCTGGACACCACCTCGCTCCAGGCGTCGGTGCTGTCGGCCCAGGCCACGGTGACGTCGGCTCAGGCCAAGCTCACCGATGACGAGAACGGCGAGACCTCGTCGAGTAACGCCACCAACGCCTCCGCCACCGACACCGCCGCTTCGGCGGGCGCCACGACCGCCATCCTCACCGCCGACATCACCGACGCCTCCACCGGGGAGACCCCCAACCCGGGCGGCGGGAGTCAATCGAGCGGCGGTGGCGACTCGGCCATCGCCCAGGCCCAGTCCACCCTGCTGGCCGATCAGAAGGAGTCCGACGCCGACCAGCAACAGGCCGCCGCCGACCTCCAGCAGGCCATCTCCGCCTGCGCGGCGGTAACCGCCAGCCCAACCCCGACGACCACCACCACCACGACGGCCGCCACCTCGGCGGACACGCCGCCCACCGCGCCGACGAGTACGCCCGGCCCGTCGATCACCGCGGCCTGCACCCAAGCCCTCCAGCAAGTGGCCAGCGATCAGAGTGCCGTTTCCCAGGCCCAGACGACAGTGGGGTCGGACGAGTCGGCGCTGGCCGCGGCTCTGACCAGCGCGGCGTCCAGCTCGGGAGGGTCGGCCAGCCCGACCACCTCGACACCGTCATCGGGGTCGGGCGGTAGTGGTGGCAGTGGGAACGGCAGCGCCGGGAGCGGCGGGAGCGCGAACGGCGGCAGCGGGACGAGCGCCAGTGGGAATTTCGGAGGGGGGAACAGCTCTCCCTCTTCCGGGGGTTCGTCGGCCGCCTCCTCGGTGGCGACGCCGCAGCAGTTGGCCAGTGATCAGGCCGCTCTGGACGTGGCCAACGCCGGCCTGACCTCGGCCCAACAAGACCTGGCCGACGCCAACCTCTTGAGCCCGATCGCCGGCACGGTGGCGTCGGTCTCCGTCGCTTCCGGCGCGGCGGTGACGGCCGGTTCGAACATCGGCCCGAGCGCCGGCGCCGCCATCGTGGTGATCGGTCCCGGTTCGTTCGTGGTCACCACCGACATCGGGGTGACCGACATCGGCGACGTGCTGGTCGGCCAGAAGGCCACCATCACCCCCGACGCCACGACCAAGACGATCACCGGGACGGTGACGTCGATCGGCCTGGTGCCGTCGGCATCCTCCTCTTCCACCAGCTACCCGGTCACCCTGTCGGTGGACAACAACAACGGCCTGCAACTTACGTCGGGAGCCGATGCCGGCGTCAGCATCGTCACCAAGGGATCCACCGGGGTGCCCAGCGTTCCGAGTTCGGCGGTGCAGACGATCGGTAGCACCCATTTCGTGACCGAGTACAACAACGGCACCACCTCGAGGGTGCGGGTCACCCTCGGCACCGTGGGTGACGTCCTCACCCAGATCACCTCCGGGGTAAAGCCGGGTGCCACCGTCGTGCTCGCCGACCTCAACGCGCCGATTCCGGCCAGCAGTGCCACCACCACCGGGCGTGGGGGCGCCCTCGGCGGCGGCCTGGGGGGCGCAGGCCTCGGGGGCACCGGACGCATCGGGGGTGGCCTCACCGGCGGGGGTGCTTTCACCGGCCGGGGTGGCTGACCGACACCAGCCGTCTCGACCCGCCGCCGCCTCAATCCGGCGTCGGCACCCCGGTCGGCTCCGGAGCCGGGACCGCACCGTTCGATGGCGGCGGAGCAGTGGCGGCCGGAACCCTCACCTCGAAGGTGGCGCCGGTGGTGCCTTCGAGCAGCCTGACCCGGCCTCCGTGGGCCTCGACGATGGCGGCGACGATGGCCAGGCCCAACCCGGCACCCCCGGTCGCCCGGGCCCGCGACGGGTCCGACCGGTAGAAGGGCTCGAAGATCCGGGAGGCGACGGCCGGGTCGATCCCCGGGCCGTCGTCGCTCACGGTGACGACGGCGTCGGCACCGTCGAGGCGGACCCCGACCGCCACCGACGCTGTCTCCGGAGTGTGGTTGACGGCGTTGACCAAGAGGTTGTCGACCACCTGGCGCATCCGGCGGACATCGCCGACCACGGTCACCGGACCGCGGACGTTGAGGGCGACGGTTCGACCGGGGGCGGACACCCGGATGCTCGCCACCGCCTGTTCGAGCACCTCGACGAGGTCGAGCGGCTCGTGAGCCACCGGTCGCTCGTGGTCGAGCTGGGCCAGCAGGAAGAGATCGTCGACCAGGGTCCCCATCCGGGACGCCTCGTTCTTGATGTGATCCATGGCGGTGGCCAGGTCGTTGGGGCGGTCACGGATCCCGAGGTCGAACATCTCCGAGTAGCCGCGGATGGATGTCAGCGGCGTCCGCAACTCGTGGGAGGCATCGGCCAGGAAGCGGCGGAGCTTGTTCTCGGACGCGGCTCGGGCATCGAAGGCTTCTTCGATCTCTTCGATCATGATGTTGAAAGCCACGCCGAGCTGACCGACCTCCGAGCCCGGCGTGACATAGGAGACCCGCTGGGACAGATCGCCGTCGGCGATGTTGCCGGCGGTCACCGCCATCTCTTCGAGGGGCCGCATGTCACGGCGCACCATCAGCCAGGCGATCAGCCCGAGGATCACCAGCACCGAGGCCGAGACGATCAGTTCGATGAACAGCAGCCGTTGGAGGGTGCTGTCGGTGCCGCTCAGCGACTCGGCCACCACGATGGTGCCCCCGTTGTTGGGCAGCGGCCGGGCCAGGACCCGGTAACTGATCCCGTCGGAGCCGGTGCTGGAGGCATTGAAGAAGAGGTCGGCGGTCGATCGGCTCCCGGATCCGGGGAGGGCCGACGGAACCGACGGCGCGGAGGGGGCCTTGCTGCCATAGCTGAAGAACACATGGGCGGTGATGTGACCGCGGGAATCACGAAGTTCGCCGTAGGTACCCGGGGGAACCAACACCCCCCGGTCGGCCCCCCGGGACGGCTCCCGGAGGTCGGGGAGGCGACCTCCCTGGCCGCGGACCCCCGACGCCGGATTGGTGGTCGGGGTGGTGGTGGCCGGCGGGGTGGCGGTCGTGGTCGTGCCATTGACGGGAGTCGCCGGAGGAATCGTCGTGCTCGGGGTCGGGGATGCCTGGAGCGACCGACTCACCGGGAAGGTGGCCACCGTCAGCTGGTTGTCCACCTGGGTCAAGAGGAACGACCGGAGCGAGGTGTAGGTGACCACGTCGGAGATCACCAGTCCGGCCGCCACGATGATCACCAGCAGGAGGAGCAGGCGGAGGCGGAGGGTCAAGGCGACGCCTTAGCCCGGGGTTCCGAGGTGGGGGTCGGGGTCTCCCGGTCCCGTCGGCGGAGGGACCCGAAGGGCGTACCCCACGCCGCGCACTGTGCGGATCAACGGTGGTCCATGGGCATCGAGCTTCTTGCGCAAGTAGCTCACGTAGACCTCGACCATGTTGACCTTGCCGTCGAAATTGTAGTCCCAGACGCGATCACGGATCTGGGACTTGGACAGCACCTGCCCGGCATTCACCATCAGATAATGCAGCAATCGGAACTCGGTCGGGGTGAGCTCGATGAGCTCGGATCCGCGCCATACCTCGTGGCTGTCCTCGTCCAGTTCGATGTCGGCGAACGTCAATCGTGGGCCCACGTTGTCGTACCCGTCGGTCCGGCGGAGAATTGCCTTGATGCGCAGCACCATTTCTTCGACGCTGAACGGTTTGGACATGTAGTCGTCACCGCCGGCGGCCATGCCGCGGATCCGGTCGTCGACTTCTCCCCGGGCGGTCAAGAACAGCACCGGGGTCATCTGGGAGTTGCGGTCCCACCCCATCCGTTTCAGCACTTCGAACCCGTCGATGTCGGGGAGCATGACGTCGAGCACCACCAGGTCGGGTCGAAACGAGTTGACCGCCCGGAGGGCGTCGGTTCCGGAATGGGCGACTTCGACCGTGGTCCCGTGCATGGTCAGCGCCATGGTCACCAGGGAGGTGATGCTCGGTTCGTCGTCGACCACCAGGACCCGGCGACCGTTCAGATCCAATGTCTGTCCCCGGTACTCATTTCGCCGATTCTGGACGGCATTCCTGTGGATTTACTGAGAGCCACCCGGCGTCCCGGCCCCGAATCATCCCAGCCGGTGGCGCCATCCACCGATGGGCAGCGGGGCGCCACCCAACTCGAGCCGGCCCGGATCATCGGTGCAGCGTCCGATGACCAGCGGCGGGCGCAACCCGGCCCGGGCGAATTCGTCCCGCAAGTGTTCGGCATCCTGGGTGGCCAGCAACAGCTCATAGTCCTCCCCACCTCCCAACGCCTCCTCCCGGGTGGCCCCGGGCGCCACCGGAACCTCCACCAGGTCGATCCCGACCCCGGAGTCCCGGGCCAGATGTCGAATGTCGGCCACCAGACCGTCGGAGAGGTCGATGGCGGCCCGGGCCCCCGACAGCCGGGCCACCTCCCCCTCGTCGAGCCGGGCGAGCGGACGCCGGTGGGCCTGGACCCGCGCCGACTCCTCTGCTGACGGCGGGGTGGTGACCCGATGATCTCGGCGCTCCTGCAGGAGCCGGAGACCGGCCGCCGACCCACCCAGTTCCCCGGTGACCAGGAGCTGGTCTCCCGGTTTGGCCCCGGAGCGGAGCATGGGTCCGAGCTGGTCCGAGCCCCGCAGCGATCCGGTGACCGCCACCGACACCACCAGGACCGGGGAAGCCGACAGGTCGCCGCCGACCACCACACACCCGGTCTGCTCGGCGGCCATCGCCATCCCGTCGGCCACCAGGTCCAGATCCGTCCCCGGCGGGGCGGCGATCGACACCAGCCCGTGATCGGGGCGGCCGCCCATGGCGGCCAGATCGGACACCGTCACCATCAGCGCCTTGTACCCCAGGTCGGCGAAGCTGCTCAGGCCCAGGTCGACATGGACCCCGGCCACCACCAGGTCGGTGGACAGCAGGCCCCGGTCCCCCTCCGGGCGCCGGACCACCGCGGCGTCGTCCCCGATCCAGGTTTCCCCCTCCGGCGGCTGTCCCCGGTCCATCCGGGCGCCGGCCGCCCGCTCGAATCGGGCCCGCAGACGGGAGATGGCGTCAAATTCGTCACCTGAACCGGGGAAATGAGCTGACGTGGACCCAGAATTGGTTCCGACCATGGCTCTTGCCTACCATCCACTCCGGCCACCGCCACTAATATCGAGTAGCCCCACCGCGACGCCGGCCCCTGCACTGGGCGATCGTCGCGACCACCGACCTGGAATCCCGAGGAGGAACCGCCCACCTATGCCACCCACTGAGAACAAGAAGTTGATCGCCTGGGTGGACGAGATTGCGGCGCTGACCCAGCCGGCCTCGGTGGAGTGGTGCGACGGATCAGCCGACGAATACGACCGGCTCTGCCAGCTCCTGGTCGACAACGGGACGTTCACCCAGCTGTCGGAGGCCAAGCGGCCCAACAGCTACTGGGCCCACTCCGATCCGGGCGACGTGGCCCGGGTGGAGGACCGGACCTTCATCTGCTCGACCCACGAGTCGGATGCCGGGCCGACCAACCACTGGCGTGACCCGGCCGAGATGCGGGCCACCCTCACCGATCTGTTCCGGGGCTCGATGCAGGGGCGCACCATGTACGTGGTCCCCTACTCCATGGGGCCACTGGGATCCGAGATCGCCCACATCGGCGTGGAGATCACCGACTCACCGTATGTGGTGGTGTCGATGCGGATCATGACCCGGATGGGCCGGGGCGCCCTCGAGGTGCTCGGCGCCGACGGTGACTTCGTGCCCTGTCTCCACTCGGTCGGCGATCCGCTGGTCGACGGCAAGGCCGACGTCCCCTGGCCCTGCGACAGCGAGAACAAGTACATCGTCCACTTCCCCGAGACCCGGGAGATCTGGTCGTACGGCTCCGGCTACGGCGGCAACGCCCTGCTGGGCAAGAAGTGCTTCGCCCTCCGCATCGCCTCGGTGATGGCCCGTGACGACAACTGGCTGGCCGAGCACATGCTCATCGTGAAGCTGACCAACCCCGCCGGCGTCACCAAGTACGTGACCGGAGCTTTCCCGTCGGCCTGCGGCAAGACCAACCTGGCCATGCTCATCCCCTCCCTTCCCGGGTGGAAGGTGGAGACGGTGGGCGACGACATCTGCTGGATGAAGTTCGGAGCCGACGGCCGCCTCTACGCCATCAACCCCGAATCCGGCTTCTTCGGGGTTGCCCCCGGCACCAACTTCAAGACCAACCCCAACGCCATGCTCACCCTCGACGGGAATGCCATCTTCACCAACACCGCGCTCACCGATGACGGAGACGTGTGGTGGGAAGGGGTGACCGAGGAACCGCCGGCCCATCTCACCTCCTGGAAGGGCGAGGACTGGACCCCCGACTCCGACACCCCGGCCTCCCACCCCAACGCCCGCTTCACCGTCTCCGCCGCCCAGGACCCGGCCATCGCCCCCGAGTGGCAGGACCCGGGCGGGGTACCGATCGACGCCATCATGTTCGGCGGGCGGCGGGCCTCGGTGGTCCCGCTGGTGTTCCAGTCCCGCGACTGGGACCACGGGGTGTTCCTGGGCTCGATCATGACCTCGGAGACCACCGCGGCCGCCGCCGGGGCGGTCGGGAAGCTCCGCCGCGACCCCTTTGCCATGCTCCCGTTCTGCGGCTACAACATGGCCGACTACTTCGCCCACTGGCTCGACGTCGGCGCCTCCGCCGACCCCGAGAAGCTGCCGAAGATCTTCTACGTCAACTGGTTCCGCAAGGACGAGGACGGCCGCTGGCTGTGGCCGGGCTACGGCGAGAACTCCCGAGTGCTGTCCTGGGTGTTCGATCGGGCCGGGGGGGACGCCGAGGCGGTGGAGACACCCATCGGGTTCGTCCCGGCCGCGGGCGCCATCGACACCGACGGGCTGGATATCTCCGACGAGGACATGGACGAGCTGCTGGCCTTCGACGTCGAGGGTTGGCGGGCCGAAGTGCCGGGCATCCGCGAGCACTACGCCAAGTTCGGCAACAAGCTGCCGGCCAAGCTCAACGCCGAAGTCGACCGGCTCGAGAAGCAACTCGGCTGAGCTGGGGTCGCCACCCGTCCTACGGTCCCGGCGGTCGGGGCCACGCAGCTCGTCGAGAGGCCGGGTTCAAAACAGGCGGATGTCGTGGACGGCTCGGGCGGCCTCGAGCGCAGGGGGGTCGAGCGTCCCCTCGTCCACCGGCACCACCACACTCCAGTGCTTCCCGACCGGGCAGTGCTGCCACCGACCGTTCCCGAGCCGCAGCGCCTTGATGGACGCCATCGGTACCCAGATGGTCGTGAACAAATGGCCGTCCTTGCAGCGGACCACGGTGTCGAATCGCGAGGACACAGCCAGAGGTTAGATGTCCGGGGATGCGGTACACCTCACCAACGGTGGTCGCCGCCCCGAAGCGAGCTCATGTACACCACCGCCCCCAGCGCGGCGACGATGGCCATGATCAGGTTCCCGGTGGTGATTGGCAGGGTCAAGACCACCGGTACGAAGGCCCCGACCACCCAGACCAGCTGCAGGCGGGTTTCGAAGCGGGCAAACGCCCGACCCTGGTTGTACACCTCGACGTGCCGCTGGACCAGCGCGTCGAACGACGGCTTGGAGATGGCGCCGGCCACCCCGACGGCCAACGCCACCACCACCTGGAAGTAGCGGCTGGACTGGAAGGAGATGATGCCGGCCACCACCGCCACCAACCACATCGACGCCACCAGAATCTGTTGCTCACTGAACACCCGGCGGAGGCGGGCGACCAGGAGGACGCCGATCAGGGCGCCGGCGGTGATGGCGCCGAGCAGCAGTCCGAACCACCAGGTCGCCGCCCCCTGCCGGCGGAGCCCGAAGGCCAGCAGGAAGGTCAGGAACCCGAGTTCCGCCTTAAGCACCGACATCGGCATCAGGGCCAAGAGCACCTCGGAGGTGGCAATCGGACGGAAGGCGGCGAGGTCGAGCTCATCCTCGGTCGGTTCGCTGGGCAGTTCGGGCGCCGGTTCGGACAGCGACTGGGAGACCGACACCATCGGGACGGCCCGCACCCGAGCCCGCCGCCGGCCCGAACCTCGGGCCCGCCGACGCTGCCGGACCGGCAACCTGGCCCCGGCCACCACCGCGGCCAGGAACACGAAGAAGTCGAGCCACAGGACCCCTTGGGCTCCGGCCAGCTTGAGCATGCCCACTGCCGGGAGGGCGAAGACGAAGGCCGACACCGAGGCCAACAAGCCCAACCGGGCGTTGAGGCCGGCCAGGTCGGGGGCACCCTCGAGGTTGGGCTTTCCGGAATCCTCGAGGTCGTCTCCTCCGCCGTCTCCGACCATCGGGGTCCCGTACGGCGGCGTGGAGGTCGGCATCGGGGTCGGAGGGGCGAGGCGGGGCAGCGTATTCGGGGGATCACTGCCGGGCGGGTGACCGATGAGACCGAGCGCGGCCATCTCCGGGACCAGGGCGCCCTTGGTCACCAGATACACCTTCGACAGCACCAGCATGGCGAAGGCCAGCGGAAACAACAGCAGCGAGTGGATGTCGGCGGCCAGCAGCGGGCAGAGGGCCGCCCGGCCCAGGGCCGACGCCACCACCGTGGCCCGGCGGGCCCCCCGACTCCGGTCGACCAGCGGGCCGAGGGCGGGGGCGACCACCGCGAACGGCGCCATGGTCAGGAGCAGGTAGAGCAGCACCTTGTCCTGGGCGGCAGTCGGAGAGATCGAGAAGAACAGCGACCCGGCCAGCGAGACAGCGAAGAGGGTGTCGCCGGCGGTCATCAGCACGTGGGTGAGGGCCAATCGGCCGAAGGGTTGCCGCTGGTCGAAGAGGTCGGCCATCGAGGCGCGGGCCAATCTCCGGAACTGCTCTCCTCGCTCCCGAAGGGTCACCGCGGCATATTAAGGGCCACGGCGGTGGCGATAGCATGCATCCACCATTGGGAACCACGTGTCGGGAGAAACCCATGCCGGTCAACGCCTACGTACTCATCCAAACCGAGGTCGGCAGGGCCGCCACCGTCGCCCGAGCCGTGGCCAAGCTCGACGGCGTCATTGCCGCCGAAGACGTGACCGGGCCCTACGACGTCATCGTGCGGGCCGAGGCAGTCAGCGTCGACGAGCTGGGCCGGATGGTGGTGGGGCGGATTCAGCTGATCGAAGGGATCACCCGCACCGTGACCTGTCCGGTGGTCAACCTCTGACCACGCTCCAATCGTGAGCCCGGATCAGTTCTCCCTGTCGGGTCGCACCGCGCTGGTGACGGGAGCCTCCCAGGGGATCGGCGCAGCGACGGCTCGGGCCCTCGATCGGGCCGGTGCCCGGGTGGCGTTGGTGGCCAGGAGCCGTGACCGTCTGGCCGAGGTCGCTCAACACCTCGAACACCAACCGGTTGTCCTGGAGGCCGACCTGAGCGATCCCGATGCACCGGAGGCCATCGCCCGACAGGCGCTCGACGCGCTCGGCACCGTCGATGTCCTGGTGAACAATGCGGCCTCCGCCGCCCGGCTGGCCACCGTGGACACCGACGCCGGGTTGATCGACGACATGCTGGCGGTCAACGTCCGGGCACCGCTGTTGCTCATCGCCGCCCTCATCCCGGCGATGGCCGAGCGGGGCGGCGGCTCGATCATCAACCTCTCGTCGGTGTCCGGCCTCGTCGGTACGCCGCGGCGGGCGGCCTACGCGGCGACCAAGGGGGCCATCGACGCGGCGACCAGGTCGCTGGCCATCGAGCTCGGGCCGGCGGGGATCCGGGTCAACTCGGTGGCACCCGGGGTGGTGGACACCGCGCTGTGGGCCAAGAACAAGGCGATCCCGGGGGTCGTCGAGACCATCGAGGGCCAGACGCCCCTCCGCCGGTGGGCCACGCCCGAGGACATTGCCGACGTCATCGTCTTTCTGGCCTCGGATGCCGCCCGGTTCGTCACCGGGGAGACGATTGCCGCCGACGGCGGGATGGCACGGACCTTCGACCTCTACGGCGGCCACGTCTGAGGACGCCACCGGCCGACGTCGGGATCGCGGCTAGCGGATGGCTCCCGACTCTCGCAGCTTGGTGACCTCACCGGCGTCCAGCCCCCAGTCGGCCAGGGCCTCGTCGCCGTGCTGGCCCGGGTTCGGCGGGGGTCGGCGGATGGCTGACGGGGTTCCCTCGAAACGGGGCGACGGCGCCGGCTGGACCACCCCGGCCACTTCGGTGAAGGTGCCGCGGTGCACATTGTGGGGATGGAGATGGGCCTCGGCCGAGGTCAGCACCGGAGCCACGCAGGCATCGGTGCCGTCGAAGATGGCCTGCCACTCGGCCCGGGTCTTACCGGCGAAGATCGCCGCCAGGCGCTCCTTCATCGCCGGCCAGGCCTCCCGGTCGTTCTGTCCCGGCAGGTCCTGGTCGGCCAGACCCAGTCCCTGGAGGAGTTCGGCGTAGAACTGGGGCTCGATGGCCCCCACCCCCATGTAGGCGCCGTCGGACGTCTCGTAGACCTCGTAGAAATGGGCGCCGGTGTCCAACAGGTTGGTCCCCCGTTCGCCGTTCCAGATCCCCGCCTGCCGGAGGGTGTAGGTCATGGTCATCAACGAGGCGGATCCGTCGACCATGGCGGCGTCGATCACCTGGCCCTCACCGGTCTGCCGGGCGGAGAGGATGGCCGCCACCATCCCGAAGGCCAGCAGCATCCCCCCGCCGCCGAAGTCGCCGACCAGGTTGAGCGGCGGGATGGGCTTCTCGCCCTCCCGGCCGATCGGGTCGAGCGCCCCGGCCAGGGCGATGTAGTCGATGTCGTGGCCGGCGGCCAGGGCCATCGGGCCGGTCTGGCCCCATCCGGTCATCCGGCCGTAGACCAGCTTCGGGTTGCGGGCCAGGCAGATCTCCGGCCCCAGGCCCAGCCGTTCGGCGACCCCGGGCCGGAACCCCTCGGTGAGCCCATCGGCCGACTCCACCAGCCGCAGGACCAGGGCCACCCCGTCGGCATGTTTCAGATCGACGGCCACCGACCGGCGCCCGCGATTCAGCAGATCGACATGGGCATCCTGATGAGGCGGGTAGGTGGCTCGGTCCGACCGGTCGATCCGGATGATGTCGGCACCGGCGTCAGCCAACATCATCCCGGCGAACGGGGCGGGCCCGATCCCGGCCAGCTCGATCAACCGGACGCCCTCCAGCGGCCCGCTCACCGGTCGACCCCCGGCGGGGTGTTCCGCGGGCGGGAGGGCATCGGGCGAGGCGGATGGGAGTCAACCATGCAGGGATGGTGGCTCTCCGGCGAGCGCAGGTCAAATGCGGTCTCCCTGATCAGGG
>DASXFR010000023.1:0-8593 GCA_036489495.1 Acidimicrobiales bacterium
GCCACCGCCACCGTCTCGTCGTCGTTGAGCAGCAACGGAGGCACGCTGGCCCCCCGGCCCAGGCGATAACCACCAAAGCGTCCCGGCGCCGCTTCGACGGGGAAGCCGAGTACCCGTAAGCGATCCACGTCGCGACGAATCGTCCGTTCGGTCACCTCGAGTCGCACGGCCAGGTCGGAACCCGACCATGATGGGCGGCCCTGGAGTAGACCGAGCAGTTCGAGCATTCGTCCCGGGGCGTCTCCCACGATCCCACATTCTTCCACTATCAGGACAGAATCTGTCCGCATAGTGATTTAGGTTGATCACATGACCGACAACCCCGTACAGACTCTGGACTCCCGCCGCTGGAAGGCACTCGGCGTTATCGCCCTGGTGCAATTCATGTTGGTGCTGGACATCACGGTGGTCAATGTGGCCCTCCCCCACATCCAGACCGACCTCCACTTCAGCCGGGCCGGGTTGGCTTGGGTGGTCGACGGCTACGTCCTCACCGCCGGCGGCTTGCTGCTGCTCGGGGGTCGTCTCGGGGACCTGCTCGGGAGGCGGCGGATGTTCATCGGCGGCGTGCTGCTCTTCGCGCTGGCGTCGGCGGCCAGCGGTGCGGCCGTCAACCCGGCGATGCTGGTGGCCAGCCGGTTCATTCAGGGCGTGGGCGAGGCCATCGCCTCGCCCGCCGCCTTTGGCCTGGTGGCCCTGTTGTTCACCGAGCCGAAGGAGCGGGCCAAGGCCATCGGCATCTTCGGCGGGGTTGCCGGTCTGGGCGGGACACTCGGTCCGGTGATCTCCGGCGTGTTGATCAGCGTGGCGTCGTGGCGTTGGATCTTCTTCGTCAACATTCCCATCGGCATCTTCGCGGCGGTGGTGACCCTGCGGCTGGTTTCGGAGAGCCGGGCCAACCGGGTCGTCCACACCAACCGCATCCGCCCCGATTTCGCCGGAGCCATCCTCGGCACCGCCGGGCTGGTCGGCATCGTCTACGGGTTCATCGCCGCCGGCAACCACCCGTGGGGTTCGACCCAGGTCGTCGCCTCGCTGGGCCTCGGCGCAATCGCCCTGATGGCCTTCATCGTCCGAGAGCACAGCGCCGCCGATCCCCTGGTCCCCCACGGCTTCCTGGCCAATCGGACCAGGGTGAGCGCCAATGTGGCCAACCTGTTCTTCGCCAGCGTCTTCTTCACCGTCTTCTACCTACTGACCCTGTATCTCCAGCAGGTGGAGCACTACTCGACCATCGAAACCGGCCTGGCCTACCTGCCCTTCGGGGCGGTCATCGGCCTGGGCATCGCGGTGTCGAGCGCGTTGATCACCCGGGTCGGGCTGAAGCCGCTGCTGTGTGCGGGGTCGTTGTTCGTGGCCGCCGGCGTCCTGCTGCTGTCGAGGATCAGCGTGCACGGCTCCTATGTCAGCCAGACCCTGCCCGCCCTGGTGGTGATGGCATTCGGCTCCGGGCTCAGCTTCGCCGCCTTCGGGAACGCCTCCATGCACGACGTCTCCGGCCAGGATGCCAGTCTGGCGGCGGGCGTCCAGTCCACCTCCCAGCAGGTGGGCGGGGCGGTGGGCCTGGCCGTGCTGGCCACCTTGGCCCTTCGCCACGCCACCGCGTCGATCGCCCACGGGGCGGCGGCGGCCGGGGCCTATACGCAGGGGACGGTGTTGGCGTTCAAGTTCGGCTCCGTTGTCGCCCTGGTCGGCGCAGTGATCATCGCCGTGTCCCCGATGGCCACCGCGACCGAGGTTCGAGCCGCGGCTGCCGCGGCTGCGGAGGTTGAGTCCGGGCCCGACTCCGACCTCGTCGATGGGTTGGAGCCGGTCACGGCGTAGGCCGCCGATCGCTCTCGCTCGGGTTCAAATCCCGGTGTGCTCCGACCGAACCGGATTGGGGTCGGGCACATGGGGCATCAACGCATCTTCGGGGATGGTTCCGAGCCGGCCGGCCTGGAAGTCGTCCATCGCCTGTTGGATCTCGCCCCGGGTATTCATCACGAACGGCCCGTAGTGCTCGACCGGCTCCCGGATGGGCTGGCCGCCGAGGACCAGAATGTCGAGGTGGGCGTGGCGGGAGTCCCCGTCGTCGTCGGCTCGGACGGTGATCGAGTCGCCGGGACCGAAGGCGGCCAGTTGGCCGACCTGTACCGGACGGCCCTCGCTCCCCGCTCGTCCCGACCCGTCCAGGATGTAGACCAGCGCATTGAAGCTCGGGTCCCAGGGGAGGCGGAGCTGGGCACCGGCCGCCAGGGTGGCGTGCATCAATGCCATCGGGGTGTGGGTCGAGCCGGGTCCGCCGTGGTCCCCTACCTTCCCGGCGATCACCCGCACCAGGGCTCCGCCGTCGGGGCTGGACAGCAGGGTCACGTCGCCGGCCTCGATCCCCTGGTAGGCGGGCGGGATCATCTTGTCCTTGGACGGCAGGTTGACCCAGAGCTGGATGCCGTGGAACAGCCCGCCGGAGACCACCAGCTCCTCGGGCGGCGTCTCGATGTGGAGGATCCCCCCGCCGGCGGTCATCCATTGGGTGTCGCCGTTGGTGATGAGGCCGCCGCCACCGTTCGAGTCCTGGTGGGCGAAGGTCCCATCGATCATGTAGGTCACCGTCTCGAACCCCCGATGCGGGTGCCAGGGTGTGCCCTTGGGCTCCCCGGGGGCGTAGTTCACCTCGCCCATCTGGTCCATGTGCACGAACGGATCGAGGTCGGGCAGGCTCATCCCCGCGAACGCCCGCCGGACCGGGAACCCCTCCCCTTCGAAGCCGGTCGGGGCGGTGGTCACCGAGGCCACCAGTCGCTCGGTCGCCGATGGGTCGGGATCGGGGACGGGGGGCAGGGCGGCCAAATCGTCAACGGTCACCGCGGGCATGAGGTCTCCTCTCGACTGGGCGGCCAACTGGGGATCCTTCCGATATCTCCGGTCAGAATCCGCCGTCTCCGACGAGAGTACCTGCGTGGGTCGTTGGTGGGGACGGCCTCCGATCCTCTCGCGGGGGTATGGCGCCTGAGCGGTGAAACCACCGCCCGCGGCATAATGGAATTCGAACCCAGGAGGTGTCCTCAATGGACGATGCCGAAATCGTGCACCGGATCAGCACGTTGGCCGACGAAGAACACCGACTCGAGCTTTCTCATGCCGGCGACGGCCTGAACGAAGAGGAGCAGAAGCGGCTCCGGGCGGTGGAGGTGGCCCTCGACGAGTGCTGGGACCTGCTCCGGCAACGCCGGGCCCGCCGGGCCGCCGGCCAGAACCCCGACGAGGCCGAGGTGCGCCCGGAAGGGGTCGTCGAGGGCTACCAGCAGTGAGCCCTCCGGCGGCGGCGACCGGCATCGCCTCCACCTGGCCGAAGCTGACCCTGGCCGACTGGGAGGACACTCGGATCACCCTCCATATGTGGACCCAGGTGGTCGGCAAGGTCCGGATGGCCCTGGAGCCGATGATCAACCACTGGTGGCAGGTCACCCTCTACGTGTCGGCCCGCGGGCTCACCACCTCGCTGATGCACGCCGACGGCCGGGACATCGAGATCGAGTTCGACTTCATCGACCACGTGCTGGCCATCCGGGCGACCGACGGCGAGGTCCGGCGGGTGCCGCTCGAGCCGCGTTCGGTGGCCGACTTCTATGAAGCCACCATGGCTGCCCTCCGCGACGTCGGGGTCCCACTGAAGATCTGGGACGAGCCGCAAGAGGTGGTCGAAGCCATTCCCTTCGACCAGGACACCCAGCACCACTCCTACGATCCCGCCGCGGTCAACCGGTTCTGGCTGGCGCTGGTGCAGATCCACCGGGTCATGGAACGGTTCCGGGCCGAGTTCGTGGGCAAGGTCAGCCCGGTCCACTTCTTCTGGGGTGGGTTCGACATGGCCGTCACCCGGTTCTCGGGACGGGTGGCACCCAAGCACCCCGGCGGCGTGCCCCATTGCGCCGACTGGGTACAGGAGCTCGCCTATAGCCACGAGGTCAGCAGTTGCGGATACTGGCCCGGCGGCAGTGCCGAGGGGTCCTTCTATGCCTACGCCTACCCGACTCCCGACGGGTTCGCCGAGTGGGACGTGCAGCCGGAGGCGGCCTACTTCGACAAGGAGCTGGGTGAGTTCCTGCTCCCCTACCAAGCGGTGCGCACCGCCAAGGACCCCGACGCCCTGTTGTCCACCTTCTTCCAGAGCACCTATACCGCCGCCGCCGAACTGGCCCGCTGGGACCGGGCGGCGCTCGAGGTGGGCGGAACCGAATGGTGAGCAGCGGCACGCCGCGGCCCGAATCCAGGAGCTGATCCATGCCCCAAACCTGTGGCCACCTCGACACCGTGGCCGATGTGGAGCCGTCGAGCACGGGCTGTGAGGACTGCCTCCGCATCGGCGGCACCTGGATGCACCTTCGAATGTGCATGCGCTGCGGCCACATCGGCTGCTGCGACCAGTCGCCCAACAAGCACGCCACCGCCCACTGGAACGAGCACCACGACCATCCGCTCATCCGCTCCTACGAGCCGGGAGAGGACTGGTGGTGGTGTTACGCCGACGACCTCTTCTTCGAGATCGACGGCGCCCCACCGTCCCCTTCCCATCCCTGAGGGCTCCTGCGCCGCGGAGATTTGGCCGGATCGTTGCCGGGGAGGGCGGACGTTGGTCGCGAGGGTGGTGATTTTCCCGCCAGTTGTGCAACCCGTTGATGCGAGAGCCCGACAACGTCTCCTGCTTCCCGAAGGGTAAGGCCGAGATCGTCGATGAGTCGGTGGATGGCAACACCGGCCAGAGCCGCGCCTTCTCTCTGCTTGGCCACTGCCTCATCCAGGATTGCCTTTGACCGACGGAGATCAGCAACCACATCCTCGGGGGGGTGTATGACCGGATTGACTTCGACGGCGTCGATATCCACGTCCAGCCAAACCGCAATCGCTTCCCGAGCGTTTCGTTCGACGGCGGTCAGCCGGCGGGCTTGCGTGGTCAGATCATCGAGCTCAGGAACCCGGATGATCCACCACCCGGGCTCCCGTTCCACTTCCACCGCATAGGTGTGTCGCTTGCTCATTGTCCCAACCAATCCCTTCCAAGACACGGAGCCAGGTGATCCCGAATCGACCGCAGCGCGCCCGCCGACACCTTCACGTGGTGGGGTACCACCGTTTGGCATTTGCCCACTCGCCACGTCTCATGCGAGCCAACCGCACGGATCTTCACCGCTCCATTCGCCCGGAGGATCTTGACCAGCTCCCGATACGAAACCTCCCTCATTGTAACTGTCTATCCCCATCTAGACAACTTTGCCAAGACCCCCCTAGACAATCCAACCGGGCTCTCGGGATCGCGTTCACGGCCTTCGAAGGTACGTCCGGGATGTGACGGTCGACGCGGACCTTGGTGGCTGATGGCAGATTCACCTCGCGCCCGAAAGCGGAGGATCTCACGGCCTACGTGAGGTCGTAGATCGTCTGGCCGGAAACGGTCTTGGCCGTGAAGTGGCTCTCCACCCAGTTGGTGATCTGGGTGGCCGTGGATCCGGTGCTACTTCCGGTTGCTCCCCCGGCGCCGCCCCCGCCCCCAGCGATGAAGTAGTGGATCTTGCCGGCCTGGACGTACTGCTCGAACTCAGCCAGCGTCGGGGCCGGATCGGTCCCGTTGAATCCGCCGATGGCCATCACCGGATCATCGGTGGCCAGCTGGTAGCCGGCGGCCGAATTCGAATTGATGGTGGCCGCCACCCAGGTGTAGCTGCCGGCGTCCTGTTCGAGGGCGGTGACCAACGCCTTCCCCGGGGTGCTGGCGCTGAGGATTCCGCCGATACCCCCACCGCCGCGGTTGGCGCCGGGGGTGAAGTTGGCCCCCCCGGTAGCGCGTCCGAAGCCGGCGGCTCCGGGAGGAGCCTGGCCGACACCCCTGGCTCCGCCGGGGAAACCACCTCTCGCACCGGCCGGGGCGGTCCCGCCGGCAAAGGCGGGGCCACCGCCGGTGCCTTGGGCGCCGGGGAGTCCGCCGAATCCACCGGCTCGGCCACCGCCGGGTCCGCCGAAGGGGCCGGCGGTGGCCGGCCCGGCCGCCGGGATGGCTCCGGAGTGGGGGGTGACGATGGTGTCGATGGCATAGGCAGCGGGCCCGATCGAGGCGGTGATCAGCGCGGCGGCGCCCACCCCGAGTGCGACCCGGCCCCGCAGACGAGGCGCCACCGCGATCATCACCCCGACCCCGATGCAACCGAGGAGGACGAGGAACCGGAGCCCGGGCAGCCAGTTCGGGGTGCGGTCCAACAGGATGTATCCCCAAACCCCGGTGGTAGCCAGAGTGACGCCGAGCACGACGCGCACCCACACCTGGGCCCGGCGTTCCCACAGCATCACCGATCCGATCCCGACCAGGGCGGCGATCGCCGGGGCGAGGGCGACGGTGTAGTACGGGTGGATGATGCCGGCGGCGAAGCTGAAGGTGGCGGCGGTGAGCAACAGCCATCCACCCCAGAGGATGAGGGCGGCACGGGTGCGATCGGTGCGGGACGCCCGGAGGGTGACCCAGAGGCCGGCGCCGAGCAGGATCAGGGCGGCGGGGAGCAGCCAGGAGATCTGACTGCCCATGTCCGACCCGAACATCCGGCCCCAACCGGTGGCCCCCCAGCGAGAGCCGGCAGGGCCGGCACCTCCGACGCTCCCGGCCTCGTTGCCGGTCAGTCGGCCGAACCCGTTGTAGCCGAAGATGAGATTGAGGATGCTGTTGTCCTGGGAGCCGCCGATGTACGGCCGGCTGGCCGCCGGGGTCAGGGCGACGGCGGCGACCCACCACCCCGCCGACACCACCAGGGCGACGGCGGCCAGGAGGAGTTGTCGGATCCGACGTCCCAGCGGGGTCGGCGCCAACAGCAAGTAGACCAGGCCGATGACCGGCACGATGACGAAGGCCTGCAGCATCTTGGTGATGAACCCGGTGCCGACGCAGGCCATGGCCACCATCAACCAGGCGGTCTGGGCCCGCTCGAGGGCCCGGACGGTGGCGTAGGCGGCGACGGTGAGCAGCAGCACCAACAACGCGTCGGGGTTGTTGAAACGGAACATCAACACCGCCACCGGGGTCATGGCCATGACCGCCCCGGCCAGGAGCGCGGCGGCGGGACTGAACCATCTCCGGACGGTGGCGTAGAGCACCCCGACGGTGGCCACCCCTTCGAGGGCCTGGGGGATGAGGATGCTCCAGGAGTTGACCCCGAAGATCCGGGCGGAGAGCTCCATCACCCACAGCGACGCCGGAGGCTTGTCGACGGTGATGAAGTTCGAGGCGTCCGAGGAGCCGAAGAAGAACGCCTTCCAGCTCTTGGTCCCGGCCTGCACCGCCGACGAGTAGAAGGAGTTCGCCCATCCCGAGTCGCCCAGCGCCCACAGATAACTCAAGGCGGTGAGGGCCAGCAGCGCGATCAGGGTGGGCCGGACCCAGTGGGGATCATCGGGCTTCCCGCTGACCAGCCGGCGGAGCCGACTCCGATGGGCGATGGGGGCATCGGATGGACCGCCTGACAGATCGGTGTCGAGTTCCGGACGCTCGAGGATGGTCGTCATGATCGGGTGCACCCGGCTGGGTGGCTCGCATTCATGGCGGTCACTTTGACCCATCGCCACGCGGACCGGCTGGGAGCTTGCTGAGGGCCACCTGTGAATCGGGAGGAGGTCACGGTCACGAGGCGATCGATGCGACTTCCCGCCGGGCGAGATCCGAGGGCCAGCCCCCGACCCGGACCGGCGGTCCCCAGGTCGGGACCAGGCGGGCGGTATGCCCCCGGTCGTCGAGCCATTGCGGGGCCCTCGGGCCAAGAATCACCGATGCGGTCGAGGCGATGCTGGCCTCGAGGCACGATTCGGCCGCCACCGAGACCGTCGACCAGTAGCTGGACTTCGGGCCCCCGGTGGCCGGGTCGATCAGGTGGTGCATGGTCAGCCCGCCCCGCGACCAACGGCGGGCGGTGGCTCCCGAGGTGGCCAACCCCCCATGGCGGACCGCCACGTTGACCCCCGGGGTACCGGAGGGGGCGTCATGTCGGTCGGCCACCCGGACCACCCAACCTTCCGGCGGGGGCGGACCGGCCACCGCCAGGTCGCCGCCGATGTTGACCAGCACCCCGGTCCGGGTCGTGGCCGCCACCGTCCGGGCCGTCCGGTCGGCGCAGCCGGCCACGACGGTGGCCCCCAGATCAATGTGCACGCCGGGCGGAAGGGTGACCGTCCGACTGGACCGGTCGATCCGAATGCGACGCCATCCCGGCACCCGCTGGAAGCGAACGCCACGCCCGGGGGCGTCGGATGGCCCTTCGACGAAGTCCCGGTCGAAGCCGCGGCGCTCGATCGCATGGCCGAGCGTCGGGGCCACGATTCCGTTGGTCAGCTGCGCCGCCTCCAGGGCCTCCTCCAGGCAGACCAGGAACAACCACGACACCCGGAGGGGGCGGCCGGAGGCGGCATTGAGCTGGGTCAACTCGCTGTCGTCACGGAACCGGCTCACGGCCAGGTCGAGCGCCCCGATCTGAGCCCGGACCAGCTCGGTGGCGTAGTCGAGCACCTCCGCATCGTCCACCACCACCTGAACGGTGGTGCCGATGGCCCGGAACTCCTGGCTCCGCCTCCCCCGTCT
>DASXFR010000055.1:0-2338 GCA_036489495.1 Acidimicrobiales bacterium
GCGCAACTCGATCGGCTCGACGTTCCCCCGCCCGAGCCGGGCCCCGGCCGAGGCTCAACGGTTCAGGATCTTACCGACGACGATCGACGCCTCGTAGAAGACATACAGCGGGATGGCCAACGCCATCATCGAGAACGGGTCCGAGCTCGGGGTGATGACCCCGGCCAGCACCACGATCAGGACGATGGCCCACCGGCGCCAGGAGGACAGCTGTTTGGGGGTCAGCACCCCGGCGACCTCCAAGGACACCAGCAGCACCGGGAACTCGAAGGTGAGACCGAACACCGTCATCAACAGGACGATGAGGCTGAGGTACTTGGTCGGGTCGAGGATCTGGGTGAGGCTCGGGCCCCCGACCGAGTCCAGAAACCGCAGGGCATGGGGGAACGTCTCGTAGGCGACCAGGCACCCGAGGGCGAACAGGGTGATCGAGGCGACGATGAAGGGAATCGCGTACTTCTTCTCCTTCGGGTTCAACCCCGGGGTGATGAACCGCCACAGCTCCCACAACAGGACCGGCGATGCCGCGAACAATCCGCCGTAGGCGGAGATCTTCACCCGCAGCGCCAGGCCGTCGAGCGGCCCGGTGATGTAGAAGCCGCAGCGATGGGCCCCGGCCACCTGGCAGTAGGGCGCCTTCAGGAACGCCAGGATCGGGTTGTAGGCGATGAAAGCCACCACCGCGGCGACCAGGAACGCCACCGCACACACCAGCACCCGGCGCCGGAGCTCGGTGAGGTGCTCGGTCAGCGTCATCGAATCCGGACGGGACCGGGTCTGGTTGCGCCGCTTCAGGCTGATAGCCATCGTGTTGGTCCTCGAGCCGCCGCTGGTCGGTGATCTGGGTTGACTAGTTCA
This sequence comes from Acidimicrobiales bacterium, assembly GCA_036489495.1. Taxonomy (GTDB): domain Bacteria; phylum Actinomycetota; class Acidimicrobiia; order Acidimicrobiales; family RAAP-2; genus DASZIT01. The sequence goes on from DASXFR010000055.1 coordinate 859, forward strand.
TGCCCGGGTCGTCGGGCACCTCGACGCCGGACACCCGGACCTGGTGGACGACCCCGTTCGAGTCGGGGGGCGAGACGCCCGGGGCCGGGCCCTCGTCGTCCACCCTCACCGTCCCCGCCGGCCGGTTGCCATTGCCGGACGGCTGGACCCCGTCGCCGATCGCAGCCACCGACTCGGAACTCCCCGCCGGAGCCGACACCGCGCCGTTCTCCGACTCGTGGGCGTCGGCCAGGTCCCCGAGGAACGACAGCGGTGACCGCACCGCCTGGGCGATCTTGTCGGTGGGCGGCAGGTCGGGGAACGATCCCCGGACGTCGGTCTCCAGGCGTTCGCGGAACCGGCGGAAGTCCCCCCACAGCCCCCCGATCTGTTTGGCCACCTTGGGCAGCTTGTCGGGTCCCAGGACGACCAGGGCCACCACCAGGATGACCAGGATCTTGGCGGGACTCAGGAACGGCACGTCACCGAGTGTACCGGCGCCCACCGCCGACAGCCGAGCGGCCGCCCGCCGACCCTCCCCGGGCGGGGATCAGGCGTCGCGCCGGCGGCATCGTGCCGGCGTCGACCGGTGGGTCAGAGACCCTTGATCCGGCTCACCGGCCACACCACCGCCACCGCCCGGCCGACGATGAGGGATTGGGGGATCGGCCCGAAGAAACGGCTGTCCTCCGAATCGGTCCGGTTGTCCCCCATCACGTAGTACTCCCCGGCGGGGATCTTCACCGGACCGGGCATGTTGAACTGCGGGTGGGCATCGGAGGCCAGCGGCCCGGTATAGCTCTGGGGTCCGGGCGGGAGCCAGGGTACCGACAGGACTTTCCCGTTGATGTAGATCTTGCCGTTCACCGACGAGATGGTCTCCCCGGGCATCCCCACCACCCGCTTGACCAGATCGGAGTAGTTCTGCGACTCGAGCGGGGGGCGCTTGAACACCACGATGTCGCCCCGGTGGACGTCGTGGAAGTCATAGCTGAGCTTGTTGACGATGATCCGGTCACCGACGTGGAGGGTGGGCAGCATCGACCCCGACGGGATCGAGAAGGTCTGGATCACGAACGCCCGGAGCAAGAAGGTGAACCCGACCACCAGCACCAGGATGATCGCCCACTCGACCAACCACCGCCCGACCGAGCTGGATTTCTTGGGTCGTTCGCGGGGCGTCATCGTCGGGGTCTCCGAGGTTTCAATAGCCACAGTCGGTGGACCCTACTGCACGGTCACCCGCGCATCTCACAATCCGGCGATCAATTTGTCCACCCGGTCGTCCTTCGACTTGAACGGGTCTTTCAGCAATACCGTCCGTTGTGCCTGGTCATTGAGCTTCAGGTGCACCCAATCGACGGTGAAGTCCCGTCGCCGCTCCTTGGCCCGCCGGACGAATTCGCCCCGGAGCCGGGCCCGGGTGGTCTGGGGCGGTGTCGACATGGCCGCGGCGATGTCGGCATCGTCGCAGATCCGGTCGAGCTGATCGTGGCGCTGC
>DASXFR010000111.1:0-21867 GCA_036489495.1 Acidimicrobiales bacterium
CTGTGACTCCTGTTGCTGGTGTTGGAAAAGTTATCACTGATACCTGTCTCGACCAGGGCATTAGCTCCGACCTGGCGGAGACCGACGCTGCTGTCTCTCACGCCTGGCGGCACCGCGGTTATCCCAGGGCGTCGACCGAGGCCCGGAAGGCCGCCGCTCTCACCCGCAACGCGCTCTCCGCATCCACGCCCATCGTCCTGGCCAGGTTGACCAACGAGAACAGCAGGTCCCCAATTTCGGTGCCGGCATCGGCGGCATCATCGCCAGCGGCATCGGCGGCGGCGCGCTCGGCCAACCCGGCCGCCGTCTCGGCCAGACTGCCCGCCTCGTCGCGGCGTCCGGGAAGCTCCATTCCCAGCGCCACTCCCTTCCGCTGCAACTTGGCCATCAGGGCCAGGGCGGGCATCGCCGCCGGAATCCCCTCGGTGATGCTGGTCCGGTTCTTCTCCGCTTTCTTCAATGTCTCCCAGTTGGAGGCGATCTGATCCTTGGTCGCACCGGTGAGGTCGCCGAACACATGCGGATGCCGCGACACCAGCTTGTCGTGCACCCCCCGAGCCACATCCGCCAAGGTGAACCGACCGGTCTCCGCCGCCAGTGCCGAGTGGAAGTAGACCTGGAACAGGAGGTCGCCGAGCTCCTCTTCGAGGTGGGCGACGGCCTGTTCCTCCGTCTCGGGGCTGACCCCGTCCACCCCGCCGATTTCGCGTTCGGCGTCGATAGCCGCCAGGTTGTCGATGGCTTCGAGGACCTCGAACGACTCCTCCAGCAGGTGCCGAGCCAGGGAGCCGTGGGTCTGCTCACGGTCCCACGGGCACCGTTCTCGGAGGGTGCGGACCAGTTCATCGAGACGCGTCAGCTCGGACGCCACCGGCGCACCCAGCCTGCCGATCCACAACGAGGTGAGGTGGTCGGGTTCGAACGAGCGATCGAGGCCGTCCCATTCGACCTCCCAGACCCGCTCGTCATCCAGACCCAAGTGGTGCAGCACCGTCACCGTGGTCCCCGGCGACGGCTCAACCGACAGCTTGATCTCGGAGAGGAGGTCCGGGGACCAGCACTGGGCCACCAGCAACGGGCCCCGCTCCCCGGCGGCCGAGGAGGCGAACGATTCGGCGTCGACGATCCGCACGCCGGAGGCGACCGGGTCGATCCCCAACCGGGCAAAGGCGACGTCGAGGAACGACAGCGCGGGGTGCACCACGACGGCTATCTCTCCCGACGTCACGGCCAGGTCATCCCGGAGCATGCTCACCGTTCGTTCCGCCACCGTCGGCGAACCCGGCACCGCGTAGACCACCGACCGGTAGCGGCGGGCCGCTGCCACCAGGTCGGCGACGATCGCGCGGTAGACGGCATCGAAGGTGGGTTCGGATTCGTAGCGGTGGTCGAACGACGGGAGGGTGGGGAACGCGGAGGCTGCCGGATGCCGGGAAGTGCGCAGGAAGGCGGTGCCAGCCCCGTTGATCAACTGAAGGGTTTCATCGGTGATCAACTCGGGCCCGGCTGGCCCCAATCCGACCATGTCGATGCGCGGCTCGGATACTGTTCCGGCAGCCGAGGCACCGGTGCGGTCGCTCACGACGGGAACCCGATCAGGAGATCAGCCGCCAGCCACGGTGGTGGTCGTCGGGGTGGAGGCGGCAGCCGCGGCCGCGGCGGCAGCAGCAGCAGCAGCCTGGGCGGCGGCCGCCGCGTCGGCGGCACTGGTGGTTGTCGTCGTTCCGGAGGGGACGGTGGTGGTCGTCGTGGTGGTGGTCGTCGTGGTGGTAGTGGTCGATCCCGGACTACTCGAGGGCTTCTTGGTCGGAAGCGGACTCTGGGTCTTGCCGGAGACGGCGGACAACAGGTACTGGGCCGGAGGCGCCACCGGGGCCACCACCCCCTGGCCCTTCCATCTCCCGTACTGCGGATCGACCGACACCGTCGACCGACGGGCGAACGCCTGGATCTCGTTGGCGATCCGGTTGCCGTTGGCCGACGACTGCAGCAACTGCTGGACCACGCCCGACCGGACCTGGGAGAGCGGTGCCACCGTCTGGCTGGTGACCTCGTAGATCTCCCAGGCCCCGCTGCTCGGATCCTGGATCGGCCCGATGGGGGTGGCCACCGGCGCCGCCTGGATCTGGAGCGCCTGCAACACCTGGGACTGGGTGAAGGTACAGCCCAGGGATCCGCCGCCCGGAGCCGTCTGGGTGTCGAGGGAGTTCGCCTTGGCGAGGTCGCTGAACGCCGCCCCCGCCTTCAGCTGGGCCACGTAGGAGTCGGCCAGGTCCTGGGAGCTGGTCACGATCCAGCTGACGCAGTCGGTGGTGAAGAGCGACTGGTTGGCGGCGTAGTAGTTGGCGATGGCGGCATCGGTGATGTTGGCCCCGTCGGCCAGCAGCTTCTCGTCGACCGCGTTGTTATTGATGAGCGAGTTGCGGATGGAGGCCGGCAGTCCCGACAGCACCTGGGTCCCGGTCAGGGCCTGCCCGCTGGTGGCCACGCAGTAGGTACCGGTACCGGTCTGGCTCGCCTGCTGGGCGGCGGCACTGATCTCGCCGCTCAGTGAGGCGACAAAGTTCTGCTGGGCGGTCTGGAGGTCGGAGGCGGAGATCTTCAGCCCCTTGGACGCGGCCAGCTGGGCGGCGAGTTGGTTGCCGACCTGGTTCTCCAGGATCGAGTCGGCGAACGCCATGTCGTAGGTGCCCGGGCCGCCGGCACCCTGGGTCTGGAACGGGGTGATCTGGCCGGTCTCGGCGGTCAGCAGGCAGCGGCCGACCTGGGTGGAGTCCAACGCCCGGAGTTGGTCGTTGAGCGAGCTCGCCGACAGGGTGGTCCCGTTCACGGTGGCGGCCGGCGGTGTCACGTTGCAGGCGCTGGTCAACAACCCTCCCCCGACCACGACGACGGACAGGGTCAACAGGGGGAGGAGGCGCTTCACGGCGGCGATGCTACCGGCTGGTCGCCAGGGCAGGAATATCGGCAGCCGCCGTACCACCACCTCCGTCGTCGGCCGGCGGGTCGGGCGGCGGAACCAGTTCGCGCAGGAGGTCGACCACCACCGGGGCGTAGTCGTTCCCCGACTTCGGCGGCGGCAGCGGCGCCAGCAGGCGATGGAAGTCGGGCTGGTAGGTCGCCCCCGGGGCCAGGCGCCGCAGTCGCACCTCCGCCGACGCCGGGAGGGTCACCGGCGACAGCTTGAGCGATGCCCGGGCCCCCGACCCGCTCCCCATCCCGCCCAGGCTCCTCGGGACGGTGACCGTCAGCTCGGTGATGCCGAGTCGGAGGCATTCCACCCGGAGGCGAGCCACGTCGAGCAGCGCGGCGGCCGGCGGCGGCAGCGGCCCGAACCGGTCCTCCCATTCGGTGGCCACATCGGCGACGTCGGCGTCGGTGCGCAGACCGGTGATCCGGCGGTAGGCCTCCAGCCGGACGTCCTCGGCTTCCACGTAGTCGGGCGGGAGGTGGGCGGCATCGGGGAGGTCGATCTTCAGATCTACCGGTTGCGGCCGGGCCTCGCCTTTCAATTCCGCCACCGCTTCGGACACCATCTGGACGTAGAGGTCGTAGCCGATGGCGGCGATGTGGCCGGACTGGTCCCGGCCGAGCAGGTTCCCCGCCCCCCGAATCTGGAGGTCCCGCAACGCAATTTTGAACCCGGAGCCCAACTCGGTGTGGTCGCCGATGGTCCGGAGGCGCTCGTAGGCCTGTTCGGACAGCACCTTGTCGGTGGGGTGGAACAGATAGGCATAGGCCCGGGCGCCGGCCCGGCCGACCCGGCCCCGGAGCTGGTGCAGCTGCCCGAGCCCCAGCAGGTCGGCGCGATCCACCACCAGGGTATTGACGCTGGGCATGTCGATCCCCGACTCGATGATGGTGGTACAGACCAGCACGTCGTAGTGGCCCTCCCAGAAGTCGAGCACCACCTGCTCCAGCGAGCCCTCGTCCATCTGACCGTGGGCCACGGCCACCCGCGCCTCGGGTGCCATCCGGCGGACCCGGTCGGCCACCGCGTCGATATCCTGCACCCGGTTGTGCACGTAGAAGACCTGCCCCTCGCGCAGGAGCTCGCGGCGGATGGCCTCGGAGGCGGCACCCTCCTCGTACTCGCCGACATGGGTGAGGATGGGTCGCCGGGCCGCCGGCGGCGTGTTCACCATCGACAGGTCGCGGATGCCGGTCAACGCCATCTCCAGGGTGCGGGGGATCGGGCTGGCGGTCAGGGTGAGCACATCGACCCCGTCGGAGATGGCCTTGATGGCCTCCTTGTGGGAGACGCCGAAGCGCTGCTCCTCGTCCACCACCAGCAGGCCGAGCTTCTTGAAGGTGACGTCGCCGCCCAACAGCCGGTGGGTGCCCACCACCACGTCCACCGAACCGTCAGCCAGCCCGGCCAGCACCTCCCGGGCCTGGGCGTTGGTCAAGAACCGGCTGAGCATCTCCACCTTGATGGGGAACTGGTCGAACCGGTCACTGAAGGTCTGGAAGTGCTGGCTGGCCAGTAGGGTGGTCGGCACCAGCACCGCCGACTGGAAGCCGTCCTGGGCCGCCTTGAACACCGCCCGGAGGGCCACCTCGGTCTTGCCGAAGCCGACGTCGCCGCAGACCAGCCGGTCCATCGGCTGCGGCCGTTCCATGTCCGCCTTGGTGTCCTCGATGGCCGAGAGCTGGTCGGCGGTCTCGATGAAAGGGAACAGCGACTCCATCTCCCCCTGCCAGGGGGTGTCGGGGCCGAAGGCGTGGCCCTCCACTTGGAGCCGCCGGCGGTAGAGCGCCACCAACTCCTCGGCGATCTCGTGGACCGCGGCCCGGGCCCGGGACCGGGCCTTCTGCCACTCCGAGCCTCCCAGCCGGCTCACCGTCGGCGAGTCGCCGCCGGCATAGGGGGTCAGCAGCTCGATCTGGTCGGTGGGCAGGTACAGCTTGTCCGCCCCCCGGTATTCGAGCAGGAGGTAGTCCCGGGTGGCCCCTCCCATCGACCGGGTGACCATCCCCCCGTACTTGGCCACCCCGTGCTGGCGGTGGACCACGAAGTTCCCGGGGGCCAGGTCGTCGAAGAACCCGTCCACCGGGCGGGCCCGGGTCCGGGCCTGCCGGTGGGGCCGGCGCCGACCGGTGACATCCGACTCGGCCAGCACCGCCACCTTGGCGCCCGGCAACACGAAGCCGCTATCGACCGCGGCCACCACGATGCGGGCGCCGGGGGTGGAGAGATCGCCGCCGGCGCCGTCGCCGGCGGGGGCGCCCGGGACCACCGGAATGGTGACCCCCTCCTCGGCCAGGATCCCGGCCAACCGCTCGGCCCCGCCGGGGGTCGAGGAGCACAGCACCACCGAGTACCCGGCCCGGGTCAGCGACGTCACCTGGCTGGCCAGCTTGGCCCCGTCACCGAGGATCGGCTCCCAGCCCCGGCTCTCCACCGCCGGGATGTCCGGTCCCTCCGCCGTCGGCACCAGGGAGATTACCGCCGCCGAGGTCGAGGTGAGCAACCGGTCGTAGGGGATGTGGAGGCGGGGCGTGGTGGTGTCGCCGGCATCGGTGTCGCCATCGGTGTCGCCTTCGGCGTTCAGCCCCCAGGTGGAGGCGAGGGCGTCGGCCAGGGCCGACTCCTCGTCGAGGAGCTCGCCGGCCCGGTCCCGCACCCGGCGGGGTTCGACCATCACCACCACCGCGTCGTCGCCCAGGAGATCGGTGATCAGCTCGTCGCCGTCGGTCAGCCACGGCAGCCACGACTCCATCCCGTCGAACAGCTCGCCGTCGGCGATCCGTTCCCACTGGTGCCGTCCCCATGGCGCCGAACCGACCAGGCCGGCGGCCCGCCGGCGCATCGCCTGGTCGGCGACCAGCTCGCGACAGCCGAACAGCTCCACCGAGTCGAGGTCGTCGATCGACCGTTGATCGGCCACGTCGAAACGGGTCAGCCGGTCGACCTCGTCGCCCCACAGGTCGATGCGGATGGGGTCGTCGGCCGTCGACGGGAAGACGTCGACGATCCCACCCCGGACGGCCAGCTCGCCGCGGTGCTCCACCAGCGACTCGCGCCGGTAGCCCATGCCCACCAGTTGGGCCACCAGCCCGTCGACGGCGATCCGGTCGCCATGGGACACGACCACCGGGCGGGCGGCGGTCCTCCAGGGGCCGAGTCGCTGCAGCACCGCCTTGATCGGGGCGACGACCACCTGGGGCCCGCGATCGGCCGACCCGCCCCCCAACTGCCAGAGCAGCCGCAACCGCTTGCCCATGGTCGAGACGTCGGGGCTCACCCGCTCGAAGGGAAGGGTCTCCCACGCCGGGAAGACATCGACCCGGCCCGGATCGTCGGGGTTGTCGGGATCGCCGAGCTGGGTGAGCGCCCCGAGGTCATGGGCCAACCGGTCGGCAGCGGCGCCGGTGGGGGTGACGATCAGCACCGGGCGCCGGCTCCCCAACCGGATCAACCCGGCCAGGACGAAGGCCTGGGCCGGCGTGGCCACCGCCAGGGTGGCAACGGGCGCGCCGACGACCCGCGTCAAGGCGGGCTCGTTGCGCAGCAGGGCAGGGAGCGAGCGGAGGCTCACCCGTTCAGGGTATCGGGATCGGAAGTTCTCCCCGCCCCCTCACCGGTGGCGGGGCTCCCAACGGAATTTCCAGGCGGCGAGGGCGAAGGCGCCAACCGCCCACACCAGCATGATCAGGATGTCGCCGGCCTGAAACCCCGATCCCGGCCCCGTCTCGAAGGCGCCGACCAGACCCTTGATCAGATGCCGCACCGGAAAGTAGTCGGCGATCTTGGCCAGGATCGACGAGTTGTTGATCGGGTAGAAGACGCCGGAGATGAACACGATCGGGAAGGCGGTGCCGTTGATCACCGCCGGGGCCGCCTCGGCGTTGGGGACCAGGGCGGTCACCGCCAGGCCCAGAGCCGAGAAGGTCAGCACCCCGACCAGGATGGTGACGGCCGCCGCCGCCGAGTGGTACGGGAAGTGGAGGTTGAACCCGGCCATCCCGATGGACACCACCAGAATGGTGATGAGGGCGACGTTGATGACCACGCTCCCGACGATCCCGGCGACGTAGGAGATCATCGACATCGGGGTGCCCCGCATCCGCTTCAGCACCCCGGAGTCACGACGGATGCAGAGGGTGATGCCCAGGTTGATGTAACACGCTGAGACCAGCCCGAAGACCAGCATGGCCACCACCAGGTACTGGTTGTAGCGGAGGGTGGAATCCTGGATCTTCCCGCTCCCGGCGCCGGTGCCGATCACCAAAAGGAAGATGACCGGGAACATGAAGGTGAACACGGCCGCCATCGGGTTCCGCCAGTAGATCTTCTGCTCGTAGCGGACCTGGTCCTTGGCGATGAGGAGGTCGTTCATTCCTCCGTCTCCGCCTCCGTCTCCGCCTCCGTATCCGCCTCACGCCGTCTGGCCTTCTTCAGCTCCTCGGCGGCCATCGAGCCGTCCAGGTCCTCGACTTCACCGATGAGCTCACCGGTGAGGGCCAGATAGACGTCTTCCAACGACGGCCGCTTGACGGTCAGGTGCTCGAGCCGCTCGCCGCGGGCCACCGCCCAACCGGTCAGATCGTGGAGGAACACGGTGGCATCGGGAAGGCAGAACTCCACCGCCCGGTGCCGCACCCGCGGGTAGCAGTCACGGGGGGTGGGCAGATCCTCGACCACCACCCCGATCGGCAAGGAGAACCGGACGGTGGTCATGCCGCCGTCCCGACCCCCCAGGGTGTCCGGCGTCCCCGACGCCACCACTTTCCCGTTGGCGATGACGGTGACCATGTTGGCCAGCGCCTGGGCTTCGTCCATGTAGTGGGTGGTGAGCACCACCGTCCGACCCTCGGCGCACAGTCCCCGGACCAACTGCCACGACTCGCGGCGGGCCGACGGGTCGAAGCCGGTGGTCGGCTCATCGAGGAAGATGAGCTCCGGATCCCCGATCAGGGCCAGCCCGAGATCGAGGCGGCGCTGCTGGCCGCCGGAGAGGGTCTTGATCTTCGCCCCCCGCTTGGCTTCCAAGCCGACCAGGTCGACCACCTCGCCCACCGGACGGGGGGTCGGGTAGATGCCGGCCCGCTGGGTGATGGCCTCGGTGACGGTGAGGAACGGGTCCACCGCGCACTCCTGGAGGACGATGCCGATCTTGGCTCGCAGGTGCCGGTCCCGATGGGAGGGATCGCTTCCGAGGACCGATACCTCCCCGCCGTCACGATGGTGGAAGCCCTCGAGGATCTCGACGGTGGTGGTTTTGCCGGCCCCGTTCGGCCCCAGCAGGGCCAGCACTTCACCGCGCCGGACCTCGAAGTCGATTCCTCGCACCGCCTCGAAATCTCCGTAGGCCTTGGTGAGACCCTTGACAGAGATCACGGTATCGATGTCAGAGCCCACTTGGGCAACCGTACTTCGTGGCCAGGGAAACTTCTTGGCGGAGGCGTTTATTTACGGGTTCCTTAACGCGGTTGGTGCGGTCGTCAGCTGGTGGTGTTCACCCGGTTCATGGCTGCCTCCACTCCGTCGGCCAGCACCGACTCCACCGCATCGGCCGCCTCGACCACGGCCACGGCCAGCAGTTGGCGCTCGGCCGCCCCGGGCCGCTTGAGCACGAAGTCGGCCCCCGGCTGGCGACCCGGGGGTTTGCCGATGCCGATCCGCACCCGGAGATAGTCATTGGCCTTCAGGTGGTTGTCGACCGACTTCAACCCGTTGTGGCCGGCGCTGCCGCCTCCCGCCTTGATCTTCACCCGGCCCGGAGGGAGGTCGAGCTCGTCGTGGATGACGATCAGCCGGTTGGCGAGGGTCTCGGGGGTGATGCCGGCCCGGCGCACCAGCTTGGTGACCGCCAGCCCCGACTCGTTCACGTAGGTCGACGGGATGGCCAATAACACCGATCGGTCGTTGATCCGCACCCCGCAGCTCTGGGCATGGAGAGCCTTCTCCGCCCGCAACCGACCGCCATGGCGTTCGGCCAACAGGGTGACGGCGTCGGACCCGACGTTGTGGCGGGTGCCCTCGAACTCGGGACCGGGGTTCCCCAGGCCGACCACCAGCAGGTCGGCGGCGGAGCCGGTCCGGGGACCCAGACGGCGCAGCAGGATTTACTCCTCGGTGGGTTGTTCGGCGGCGTCGGCCGGAGCCTCGCCCTCGACCACTTCGCCGGCGGCTTCGGCGGCCAGTGCTGCCTCGGCGGCTTCTTCCTCGGGAGTGATCTGGACCCTCGGAGGCTGGCCCGCCACCACGGTGGCATCAGGATCGTTGTCGACCTCGACGCCGGCGGGGATGGCGATGTCGCTCACGTGGAGCGAGCCGCCGATGATCAGATCCGAGATGTCGATCTCGAACGACGGCGGGATGTCGGCCGGCTTGGCCTTGATGGAGAGCGTGAACAGCTGCTGGTCCACGACGCCGTCGCCGTGCTGGATCTCGATGGCCTCGCCGACCAGGTTGATGGTCACCTCGGCGGCGATAACCTCGTCCCGGCGGACGATGAGGAAGTCGACGTGGGAGACCACGTTCTTCACCGGGTGGCGCTGGATATCCCGGGCCAGGGTGAGGAGGCTCTTGCCGTCGAGCTGGAGGGAGAGCAGGGTGTTGAGGCCGGCTTCCCCGGACATGGCAATCCGGAAGTCGCGTGCGACGATGGACACCGGCACGGCCTCGGTCCCGTGGCCGTAGACCACACCGGGGATCTTCCCCTCGGCCCGGAGGCGGCGCGTGGCGCTGGTGCCAGTCGGCCGACCGGCCTCGGCTACAAGCGTGATCTCGGGCATACGGGAACTCCTCAGGTGGTGCTGGCAACGGGTGCTGGCGACGATGGGCTGGTAGCGGGCCTGTAACCGGGGTGAATCGAGGGCGAAGGCCGTCCGGTACGGGCCACAGCTGCGGCTCATCATGATAGACGGCGGGCGGGCCGGGCGGCGAACGGGGCCCCAATCTCGCATCACCGAACCATCCAGAGGCGGTGGAAGGCCCACTCTCGCGCCAATGAACCACCCGGAGGCGGTAGAAGGGACGGGGAGTGAGCTGCTCCAGCTAGAAGAGTGGGGGAGGTGACTCGGGCGGTTCGGGCGGATCCGACGGTTCGGGCGAGTCCGCCCGACCGGATTGGACGGCCGGATCGGGAAGGTCCGCGCCGAGACCAGGCTCCTGGCCGAAGGGCGGCGGCGGATCAAAATGCCACCGATTGTCTTTGTCCAGCCACAGGGTGTAGCCCTCGTTGGTCTTCTGACCGTGATGGAAGCTGCACAAGCGGGCCAGGTTGGAGATGGTGGTGGGTCCCCCGTCGGCGAAGGGGACCAGATGGTCGATCTCGAGGTACCGGCTGGCCCCGCAGCGGGGCACCACGCAGGTCGGGTCGCGGGCCTGGAGGGCGGTGAGCAACGAGGCGTTGATGTGCGGGTGAAGTGGAAGATCCTTGAGATGTCGTCCCCGTGGGAGAAGATCACGTTGATCCCGGCGTCCGACATCAAGTCGATGACCTTGGGGATGGGTAGGGGTCCGGATTCTTCGATCTCCGAGACCTCGGTGCCGACCGGATAGCCACGGAGAAGGGCGGCATGATCCACCCGAACGTTGATGGTGGCGCCGGAATGGGACGGGTCCCGCTCCCCGGCTACCAGCGCCACCAAGGCGTCGGCCCGGTAGGCCTGGAGCGGCTCTTTGGATCCCGAGGCCCGTGCTGCTTCGAAGAACTCGTTGGCCACCTGGTCCAACGAGGCGACCAGCCTGGCCCCGACATCGGGGGTGAAACGGCCCTGGAGGCAGAGCGCCCCTTGCTCGTCACACCAGTGGCGGACCGAACGACCCGCATGGATGGCCTGATAGGTCGCCATCGGGTCAGCCTTGGCCGAGGCCGCCCGGATCCTCCGACAGTCGTCGCCCAGTTCGGTGATGGACTTCCGGTGAGCCGCCTCGATGAGCTGGTCCTCTCGGTCGGGGGCCAACACCGCGGCGGCGGCAATGGTCTTCGCCTGCTGCTCGGAGAGCTCCCCGCTGGCCAGGCCCTCGCCGACGGCGGGGCATTCACGGAGCCGCTCGGCGGTGAGCAGGGTGGCGGACGCCGCCCCGACGCCCACCCCTTCGATGTCGGCCAGCTGGGCGGCGGCGTTGCGGTAGCCGGACTCCCGGGCCACTCCGGTGGCCTCGATCCTGGAGGCCAACGCCAGCTTGGCCGAGGTCGCCACCCGGAGCATCTCGACCACCGAGGTGAGCACCGACACCGCTTCGGGGCCGGAAAGGGAGTCAGGCTCCAGGGCCGCGCATGCCGTCCGCACCGATCCCCGGGCTACCTCAAACAGCGGGGACAGGGAATCGAAGCCCCTCTGGCCGGATGCGACGTCGGCACTGGCATCGGTCGCTTTCAACGCGGCCGAACTCATACTCGAATCATGCCAGGGGGGTGTGACTCTCGATCCACACCTCGACCGCACTTCGACCCCGACCACCAAGGATCAGGACCACGTCGGGAAGAGGCCCGGGTCAGGCCAGGTTCTCGCCCCCGAAGATCTCCGAGACCGAGGTGTCCTCGAACACCGCTCCGATGGCGTCGGAGATCAGCTTGGCCACCGACAGCACCTCGAGCTTGTCGAACTGGTGCTCGGTCGGGATGGGCAGGGTGTTGGTGACCACCACCTTGGTGAGCGCCGAGTTCTTCAGCCGGTCCACCGCCGGGTCGGACAGGACCGCATGGGTGGCCATGCACCACACCTCGGCCGCTCCCCGCTCAATGAGCAGGTCAGCGGCGGCCACGATGGTCCCGGCGGTGTCGATCATGTCGTCGATCAGCACGCACCGTCGGCCGGAGACGTCGCCCACCACCTGGAGAGCCTCCACCTCGTTGGCGGTGCCGCTCGGCCTCCGCTTGTGGACGACGGCCAGATCCGACGACAGATGCTGGCTGAACCGCTCGGCCACCTTCACCCGCCCGGCATCGGGGGCCACCACCACCAGGTCTTTGGTGCCCTGGCCCCGGAGGTAGTCCACCAGCACCGGCGCGGCGGTCAGATGGTCGAAGGGGACGTCGAAGAATCCCTGGATCTGGCCGGAGTGGAGGTCGACGCTGACCACCCGGTCGGCGCCGGCCACCGACAGCATGTCTGCCACCAGCTTGGCGGTGATCGGCTCGCGACCGGTTGCCTTCCGGTCCTGTCGCGAGTACCCGTAATAAGGAGCCACCGCGGTGATCCGCTTGGCCGAGGCCCGCTTGGCCGCATCGATCATGATCAGGTGCTCCATGATCGAGTCGTTCACCGGACCACAGTGGGTCTGGATGATGAACACGTCGCTGCCCCGCATCGACTTCCCGTAGCGGCAGTGGATCTCGCCGTTGGAGAACTCCCGCAGGTTTGCCTCCCCCAGTTCCACGTCCAACTGGTCGGCGATCTCCTGGGCCAACTCCGGATGCGATCGTCCGGAGACCAACTCGATGCGCCGGCGGGGGGTGAACTCCATTGGTCTGACGCTATCGCGCCGGATCCACCCCGACGTCGGCCGGCTCTGGATCCACCCCGACGTCGGCCGGCCCGACACCCGACCCGGCATCCGCCTCCGGGCCGGGGCCCGACACCACCACCCCGGCCGCACCCACCACCGCACCCGCCGCCACCTCCGAGCCCTCGGCCAGCACCGCGAACGGCCCGATCCGGGCATCCGGCCCGATCACCGATCGACGGCAGACGCTGTCCATCACCACCGCGCCCTCGCCGACCGCGGTGTCGACCAGATGGGAGTTGGGACCGATCTCGGCATGTTCGGCAATTTCGCAGGCGCCCTGCAAGATCACCCCCGGCAGCAACACCACGTCGGTGGCCAACCGCACGTCGGCATCGATGTAGGTGCGCTCCGGGTCCCACATCGTCACCCCGCGGCGCATCCACCGCTCGTTGATCCGGTCGCGCAGCTCGGCCTCGGCGATGGCCAGCTGGGCGCGGTCGTTGACCCCCGCCACTTCCATGGTGTCCATCACCACCATCGAGCCCACGTTGTGTCCCGCCTCGTAGAGCACCTCCACCACGTCGGTGAGGTAGTACTCCCCCTGGGCATTGGCCGGGCTCAACCGGCGCAGCGACGGGGCCAGCACGCTCCGGCGAAAGCAGTAGATCGAGGTGTTGATCTCCTTCACCTCGAGCTCTTCCTCGGTGGCGTCGCCGTGCTCCACCACCCGGGCCACGCTGTCGTTGCGGCCCCGCACCACCCGGCCGTAGCCCGACGGGTCGTCGAGCTCGGCGGTCAGCAGGGTGGCCGCCGCTTCGGAATCCCGATGGGCCCGGACCAGTCGGGCCAGGGTGGTCGGCCGCAGCAACGGGGTGTCACCCGGGAGCACCACCACGTCGCTCTCCTCGTCGCCCTCGTCGTCGGGCAGGCCGGTCAGGGCCACCGACATGGCGTCCCCGGTGCCGTGTTGTTCCGCCTGCTCGACGAACTCGATGGCCATGCCGGCCGGGGCGTGCTCGATCAGCGTCTTGGTCACCCACTCGGCCCGGTGGCCGACCACCACCACCACCCGGGTGACCGACAACTCGGCCAGGGCGTCGAGGACGTGCAGCACCATCGGCCGGCCGCACAACCGGTGCAGCGGCTTGGGACGGGCCGACTTCATCCGGGTGCCCTCGCCGGCGGCCAGCACCACCGCGGTCAGCGGACGGGAGGACCCGCCGGGCCGCGGACCCACCGCCGACGCTGCCGACGCCGCCGACGCCGCCAATGCTCCCTCCCCCAACTCGGAGCCCTCCTCGCCGGTGCCCCACTCATCGGGATACGACTGGGGAAAGGTGCGAATCACCATGAGAAGACCTCCGGAGACATCATCGGTACCGCGTGTTGGACGCCATGTAGTTCATTCGGCCTATTCTTCCCACGTCCGGAGGGTGAATGCAGCACATCCCGTCCCGCCGACATAAACCCTAGGTAATACCCCAGACACCATGCCCACCCTCGCCACCACCGTCGATGTGACCTCGGACGCCTACCGGGCCAATCGGGACGCCCTCGAAGCCGCGGTGGCCGTGGTCGAGGAACAGCTGGCCATCGCCCGGGCCGGCGGCGGTGAGCAGTACGTGGAGCGCCATCGCCAGCGGGGCAAGCTGCCGGCCCGCGAGCGGATCGAGCTCCTGCTCGATCGGGACACCGCCTTCCTCGAGCTCTGCCCGCTGGCCGGCTGGGGCAGCGAGTTCACCGTGGGCGCCTCCTCGATCACCGGGATCGGGGTGGTGGAGGGGGTCGAGTGCTTCATCTCGGCCAACGATCCCACCATCCGGGGCGGGGCCATGAACCCGTTCACCTTCAAGAAGGGGGCCCGGGGCTCGGACATCGCCCAGGCCAACCGGCTCCCGACCATCAACCTGGTGGAGTCGGGCGGGGCCGACCTTCCCTCCCAGGCCGAGCTGTTCATCCCCGGGGGACGGGCGTTCCGGGACCTCACCCGCCGGTCGGCGATGGGGTTGCCCAACGTGGCGCTGGTCTTCGGCAACTCCACCGCCGGCGGTGCCTACGTCCCCGGCATGAGCGACTACATCGTGATGATCGACGGACGCTCCAAGGTGTTCCTCGGTGGCCCCCCGCTGGTCAAGATGGCCACCGGCGAGGAGTCCGACGACGAGGAGCTGGGCGGGGCGTCGATGCACGCCCGGGTGTCGGGCCTGGCCGACGCGCTGGCCGTCGACGAGGCCGACGCCATCCGGCTGGGCCGCCAGATCGTCAGCCGACTCAACTGGCGGAAACGCGGGGCCGGGCCCAGCCATCCCGCCGACCCGCCCGTCCACGACCCCGACGAGCTGCTGGGCATCGCCTCGGCCGACCCCAAGGTCCCCTTCGACCCCCGGGAGGTCCTGGCCCGGGTGGTGGACGGCTCCCGGTTCGACGAGTTCAAGCCGCTCTACGGGTCCAGCCTGGTGACGGGTTGGGCGTCGATCCACGGCTACCCGGTGGGCATCCTCGCCAACCACCGGGGGGTGCTGTTCTCCCAGGAGGCCCACAAGGCGACCCAGTTCATCCAGCTGGCCAACCAGATCGACGTCCCGCTGGTCTTTCTGCAGAACACCACCGGCTACATGGTCGGCAAGGAGTACGAGCAGGCGGGGATCATCAAGCACGGGGCGATGATGATCAACGCGGTGACCAACTCGTCGGTCCCCCACCTCACCGTCAACATCGGGGCCTCCTACGGGGCGGGCAACTACGGCATGTGCGGCCGGGCCTACGATCCCCGGTTCCTGTTCGCCTGGCCCAACGCCCGCTCGGCGGTCATGGGCCCGGCCCAGCTGGCCGGGGTCCTGTCCATCGTCGGCCGCCAGTCGGCAGCGGCCAAGGGCGTCCCGTTCGACGAGGAGGCCGACGCCGCCATGCGGGAGATGGTGGAGGCCCAGATCGAGTCCGAGTCACTCCCCCTGTACCTGACCGCCCGGCTCTACGACGACGGCATCATCGACCCCCGCGACACCCGCACGGTGCTGGGCATCTGCCTGTCGGTGATCGCCAACCAGCCCATCGAGGGCACCCGTGGCTACGGCGTGTTCCGGATGTGAGGGCGACCACCCGATGACCTCCCCGACCCCCATCCGCACCCTGCTGGTCGCCAACCGCGGCGAGATCGCCCGCCGCATCATCCGGTCGGCCCGGGCCATGGGCATCACCTCGGTGGCCGTCTACTCCGACGCCGACGCCGACAGCCCCCATGTGGCCGAGGCCGACCTCGCCGTCCGGTTGCCGGGCGTCTCCCCGGCTGACACCTATCTGCGGGTCGACCTCATCCTGGAAGCCGCCTCCCGGTGCGCCGCCGATGCCGTCCATCCCGGTTACGGCTTCCTGTCGGAGTCGGGGACCGCGGCCCGGGCGGTGGCCGAGGCGGGCCTCATCTGGGTGGGACCGTCGGCGGACGCCATCGACGCCATGGGCTCCAAGGTCCTCTCCAAGCAGATGATGCGGCTCGCCGGGGTGCCGACCCTCCCGTCGATCACCGTGACCGACGACGACCTCCCGGCGCCGGGGGAGGTCGAGGACCTGGGCTGGCCGCTGCTGGTCAAGGCCTCGGCCGGCGGGGGTGGACGCGGCATGCGGGTGGTGGCCGGGCCCGACGACCTGACCGAGGCCCTGGCCGGGGCCCGGCGGGAGGCCCTGTCGGCCTTCGGGGACGGCACCGTGTTCCTCGAGCGCTACGTGATCGACCCGCGCCATATAGAGGTGCAGGTCCTCGCCGACCAGCACGGGGAGACGGTGGCCCTGTTCGAGCGCGAGTGCAGCATCCAGCGCCGGCACCAGAAGATCATCGAGGAGGCGCCGTCTCCGGCGGTCACTCCCGCCCTCCGGGCCCGGCTCACAAAGGCGGCCCTGAATGCGGCCAAGGCGGTCGGCTATGTCAATGCCGGCACCGTCGAGTTCGTCCTCGACGGCGACGGCGACCCCTACTTCCTGGAGATGAACACCCGGCTGCAGGTCGAGCACCCGGTCACCGAGGCGATCACCGGGCTCGACCTGGTCCGGTTGCAGTTGCTGATCGCCTCCGGCCAGCCGTTGCCCGCCGAGGTCCACGCGGCGGTGGCCGCCGGTCCGGTCGGCCACGCCATCGAGGCCCGACTCTATGCCGAGGACCCGGGGTCGGGATGGATGCCGTCCACCGGCACCCTCCACCGCTTCGAGATCCCGACGACCGGCCCGGGGGTCCGGATCGACAGCGGGGTGGAGTCGGGCACGGTGGTCAGCCCCCACTACGACCCGATGTTGGCCAAGGTCATCGTCCACGCCCCGACCCGGGACGAGGCTGCCTCCGCCTTGGCCACCACCCTGGCCGACTCCCGCCTCCACGGGGTCACCACCAACCGCGACCTGCTGGTGCGGACCCTGCGCCACCCGAGCTTCCTTTCGGGTGACACCGACACCGGCTTCCTCGATCGCTTCGACACCTTGACCGATCCGCGGGCCGACGAGCCGGCCCTCCGGCATCACGCGGTGGCCGCCGCCCTGGCCGCCCAGGCCGGGCGACGGTCGGCGGCGCCGGTGCAACCGAACATCCCCTCCGGCTACCGCAACAGCCCGTCGGGGCTGCAGACCTCCACCTTCGACTCCCGGGTCGGGGTGGTCACGGTGGGCTACCTGTTCGACCGGTTCGACCGGACGGGAGAGCGCCTGTCCCGGTTGGAGATCGACGGCGCGCCGGTCGAGGTGGGGGTCGATGGCACCATCGGGGTCGAGTCGATCACCCCGGGGATGGTGATCCTCACCGTCGGGGGCGTCACCCGGAGGTACGCAGTCGAGCGGGTGGCCGCCACCTCGTTCGTCGACGGGCCCGACGGCGCATCGGTGTTGGTCGAGCACGACCGGTTCCCCGACCCGGGGGGTCACGTGGCCCCGGGTTCCTCGCTGGCGCCGATGCCGGGCGGGGTGGTCCGGGTGGCGGTGGCGGTGGGCGACGAGGTGAAGCCGGGTCAACTGCTGGTGGTGCTCGAGGCCATGAAGATGGAGCATGCCGTCCACGCCGCCGGCGCCGGTAAGGTCAGCGAAGTGAGCGTGTCGGTAGGCGATCAGGTCGAGACCGGCCGGGTGCTGGTGGTGGTGGAAGGTCCCGACGGGTGACCGCCCCGGTGCGCATCGCCAACTGCTCTGGCTTCTACGGCGATCGGCTGTCGGCGGCCCGGGAGATGGTCGATGGCGGCCCCATCGACTTCCTCACCGGGGACTGGCTGGCTGAGCTGACCATGCTCATCCTCTGGAAGGGTCGCCAACGCGACGCCGCCAGGGGGTGGGCCCGCACCTTCCTCACCCAGATGGAAGAGGTGCTGGGCACCTGTGCCGACCGGGGCATCAAAGTGGTGACCAACGCCGGCGGTCTGAACCCGGCCGGCCTGGCCGAGCAGGTCAGGCGGCTGGCCGAGCAGCTCGGGCTCCCGGTATCGGTGGCCCATGTCGAAGGCGACGACCTGATGCCGCGCATCGTCGACGCCCAGTTCGAGGGGAACCCGCTCACCCACCTCGACACCGGTCAACCGCTGGCCGATGCCACCGGCCAGCTGGTCACCGCCAACGCCTATCTCGGGGCCTGGCCGATCGTCGAAGCGCTCGCCGGTGGCGCCGACGTGGTCATCTGCCCCCGGATCACCGACGCCTCGCTGGTGGTGGGCCCGGCGGCCTGGCACCACCAGTGGTCCCCGACCGACTGGGACCGGCTGGCCGGGGCGGTGGCGGCCGGACACGTGATCGAATGCGGGCCCCAGACCACCGGGGGCAACTACGCGTTCTTCACCGAGGTTTCCGGGCTCGAGCACCCCGGCTTCCCCATCGCCGAGGTGGCCGAGGACGGGTCGTCGGTGATCACCAAGCACCCGGGCACCGGCGGCGAGGTGTCGATCGGCACCGTCACCGCCCAGCTGCTCTACGAGATCGCCGGCCCCGACTACCCCAACACCGATGTGGTGGCCCGCTTCGACACCATGCATTTGGAGGACGACGGTAACGACCGGGTACGGATCTCCGGGATCAAGGGTGACCCGGCGCCGGAGTCCATCAAGGTGTCCATCAACCTGCTGGGCGGTTGGCGCAACACCATGACCTTCGTCCTCACCGGCTTGGATATCGAAGCCAAATCCGACATCACCCTGGCCGCCCTGGACGCCAGCCTCGGGGGTCCGAAGCGTTTCGCCGAGTACGACACCCGGCTCATCCGGACCGACAAGCCCGATGCCCCGACCAACGCCGAAGCCGCCGCCCAGCTGCGGATCACGGTGAAGGACGCCGACCCCGACCGGGTGGGACGGGCGTTCTCCGACGCCGCCACCGAGCTGGCCCTGGCCGGCTACCCCGGGCTCCACCTGACCTCCCCGCCGGGCGCCGGGTCGGCCTACGGGGTCTACTGGCCGACCCTGGTTCCGGCCGACCGGGTGGTTCCCGAGGTGGTGGCGGCCGACGGCACCCGGGTGGCGGTCCCCCATACCGCCTACCGGGCCGGCCGCCCGGAGGCCGACGGGGGGGCGGTGACTCCGGGCGGATCGACTGTCGCCGATGGCGATGGGGGCGGCCCGACCGAGCGGGTGCCGCTCGGGACCATCATCGGGGCGCGCTCGGGTGACAAGGGGGGCAACGCCAATGTCGGGCTGTGGGCCCGGTCGGATGCCGCCTGGGGGTGGCTCGACGCCTATCTCACCGACGACCGGTTCCGGAGCCTGCTTCCCGAGGCCGGGGAGCTGGCCGTCCGGCGCTACCGGTTCCCCAACCTGCGGGCCCTCAACTTCGTGGTGGTCGGCCTGTTGGGAGAAGGAGTAGCGTCCTCCACCCGGCCCGACCCCCAAGCCAAGAGCCTGGGTGAGTACCTTCGGAGCCGGCTGGTCGACATCCCGGCCGGCCTCTTGCCTCCGGGCCCGACGCCGCGGCGGGCAAAGGAGTAACCCGGTGGACTTCAAGCAATCCGACGAGCATGTGATGCTTCGCGAGGCGGTCAGCGCTATCGCCAACAAGTTCGGCCACGAGTACTACGTGGCCCAGGCCCGGTCCGACGGGCGCACCACCGAGCTGTGGGACGCGGTGGGCGAGGCCGGGTTCCTCGGGGTCAATGTGCCCGAGGCGTACGGCGGGGGCGGGGGCGGCATCACCGAGCTGGCCATGGTCACCGAGGAGCTGGCCGCCGCCGGTTGCCCGCTGCTGATCATGGTGGTGTCCCCGGCCATCTGTGCCACCATCATCGCCAAGTTCGGGACGGAGGCCCAGAAGCAGCGGTGGCTGCCGCGGTTCGCCACCGGCGAGCTGAAGATGGCCTTCGCCATCACCGAGCCCGACGCCGGATCCAACTCGCACAACCTCTCCCTGACCGCCGCGAAGGATGGGGACATCTACCGGCTCAACGGTTCGAAGTACTACATCTCGGGGGTCGACGAGGCCCAGGCCATGCTGGTGGTGACCCGGTCGGGCATCGACCCCGACACCGGCCGGGGAAAGCTGTCGCTGTTCGTGGTGGACACCGACACCCCGGGCCTCGACAAGCAGGTACTCCCGGTGGAGATCACCGCCCCGGAGAAGCAATACACCCTCTTCTTCGACAACGTCCAGGTGGAAGCCGATCGGCTCATCGGGGCGGAAGGCGAGGGACTGCGCCAGGTCTTCTTCGGGCTCAACCCCGAGCGCATCCTGTCGGCGTCGATCGCCAACGGCATCTCTCGCTACGTGCTGGACAAGGCGGCGGCCTATGCCCGCGAGCGCCAGGTGTGGGGCACTCCGATCGGACGGCACCAAGGGATCTCCCATCCGTTGGCCAAGGCCAAGATCGAAGTCGAGCTGGCCCGGTTGATGACCGAAAAAGCAGCCTGGCTGTGCGACTTCGCCGGGGACACCCCCGAGGCCGGGGAGGCCGCCAACATGGCCAAGTACGCGGCGGCCGAGGCCACCCTGGCCGCCCTCGACCAGGCCATCCAGACCCACGGGGGCAACGGGATGTCGTCGGAGTACGGGATCGCTGATCTCTGGGGCATGGCCCGGCTCCTGCGTATCGCCCCGGTCAGTCGGGAGATGATCCTCAACTTCGTGGCCCAGCACTCCCTGGGATTGCCCAAGTCGTATTGAGCCGGGAGGCCGTCAGCCGAGCAGCTTTCGGAGCGCCCGCAACGGTTCGAGCATGGCATTCCCCAGCCGAAAGCTCCGGGATCGGCGAAGCCGGTCCAGTTCCGAGTGGGCGGCGCGCAGCTGCGCTTCGAGCGCGACGACCTGCTCCCGGTGGGCGGCTCCATCGTCGAGGGTGGCGGCGTCGGCGTCCATCGACAGCCGGCTCCGGCCGTTGGCCAGGGGGCTGACGACCAGCGGTCTCCCGTCATAGCTGTGGTCGACCGGTTCGAGCGTGTTCAGATCCACGATGTCTTTCAAGAACAATTCACCGGTCGGAATCTCCGACAGGTAAGGGGTGTAGTAGATGCAGTCCTCGAAGTAGTAGTGGGTCACCTGTGACCATCGGGTACTTCCCTCCGCGGTGACCGGCTGGCCGCCGTGCACGATATTTGACGACCAGATCAGCACACTTCCTTTTCGGGCATGGAACTCCACCGGCTCGATACCGAGTTCCTCCATCAGCTCGCGCTGGAACGCCTCGTACTGGGGATAGCGAGGATCGCGCACGGTTCGACCCAGGTCGTAGACGGTGGCCTCCGGCAGTTTGTGCGACCCCGGGTAGTAGAAGAGCGGACCGTTCGCCTCGTGGGCATCCTCGAGCGCCACCCACACACCGCACATGAAACGGGCCGGCAGGCAGCTGAAGTGCAGTGAGTCGGAGTGTCCCGGTTGTTGGGATCCCCACTTGAAGTCCAGGGTCTGAAACGGAATCGGCTTTCGTCCGTACAGGAGCCCGAGGAGTTCCTGGATCGGAGCAAAGGTGGCCAACTCCCGGACGGACGGAGCCCCCTGATTCCAGGCGTCCTGTACCCGCCGAAGCTGGATCACCTCGGGTTCTTCGAATAGCGGTTGCATTTCGGACACGACCCGATCACACAACTCGTGAGGCACCGCGTCCTCGATGGCCAGGAAGCCCACCTGGTGGTAGGTGGCGGCGAATGCCTGCTGATTAGCGGTCAGCCCATCGCGACGCAACTCGAGCTCGCGGGCAAAGAACGGCGACTCCACCCATGGGATGTTCATCGAGGTCGCGGCCACCTCTGGGTGATCCAAGGTCTCTGACTCCTGCTCCCGACGAACCGGACGCTGAGCCGGGCCCGCCCTTTCGGCCGATACCGAGGACCCGCCCGCGGCGTCAGCGGTCACCCCGGCGGGATCACGGCGACTGCCACCCAATCTAGACACCCCATGTGCGTAAGAAGTCAAGCTGCAAGCGTTGTGCCAAGGTTCCAGGCGATTTCTTCGCAGTAGAGCTCTTCCCGCTCCAGGCAGGTATGGAGGATTCCCACCCAGCGGTTGGCCAGCTGACGGGTGGC
>DASXFR010000115.1:0-20941 GCA_036489495.1 Acidimicrobiales bacterium
TGGAAGAAGTCCTCTCTGACCAGCGGCAGACCCGCATGGGGCCGGAGGTTGAGCAGTGTTCGCGCCTCGGTCAGGAGGGCCTGTCGATCGTCTTCGTTTCCGACCGGCCGTATCTTCAGTGCGACGTCGCGGTCGTGCTGTTGATCGAAGGCCCGCCATACCGTGCCCTGGGCTCCGGCTCCCCGACGCTCCTTGAGCTCGTAGCGGGCTCTCATCAGATCCCCTACCCCGGGCATGTGAGCCTCCGCGACATCCCTCGGCTGGGCGTCAGGGATTGTCCATGGTCCCCAAAGGGGGAGGTCACTGTCCCCTGTCGGGGAGGGGAATCGGGCCATCTAGGGCATTTCGGGACATGCCGCTGACCTGGACAATGAAGTTGACACTTCGTCGAATCCACCAAAGCCTCTAAAGGAGCTTCCGTGTTGAGCGTTCGGACCCGTCCCCATACATCGCTTCGCCAACTGACTCCATTTGCCGAGTGCACCGATCCGGAGCTGGTGCTCATCGACCGGCTCATGACCCGCATCGACGTTCCGGCTGGTCGCACGCTGACCTCGGAGGGGCGACGGGGACGGGAGTCCTTCATCATCTTGGATGGCAAGGTCCAGGTATCAAGGCAGGGACAAGTCCTGGCTGATCTGGGTACCGGCGAGGTGCTCGGAGAGCGGGCCGTCCTCAAGGGCCTTCCGCGAGACGCGACCGCCGTCACCACGGCACCCACCTCAGTGTTCGTGCTCGATCCGCGTGAACTCCGGGCTCTCTGCTCGCGCTTCCCTTTGGTGAAGTTGCATTTTCAGTCCGTTGACGGCCTCCGAGGCTGACATCTCGGTCCCTCGATGAGTCGCAGTCGGCCCCGGATTGCACAAATTCGGAGGCCGAGGGCGACGGCAGTCGCAACTGGGCCGGATAGGGGTCCCAGATCGGACGCCTCAAACCACGCGTGTCATGACTCATTTCGGGCCATTCCGCTACCACCTCTGCTTGCGGTGGGCGGAATGGTACCAATAACCACAGAATGAAGTGGGCTTTTGCCGATACGGATCCGGCCGCGTTCGATCCGGAAAGCGCCCGTAGGCGGAAGCAGAGAGCGGCCTGTCCGTCATCAGCCCGAGCCCCAGAGACACCCAAGGGATGCCATCGGTTCGGTCAGCTGTCTCCAGCCGGTGGGGTGGATCGACTGGCGAATGGTGGGCACGAAACGGACCCATCTGTGGAACCATTTAGGCCCACGTCAGGGGGATCCAGGCCTACGGCCCGTCGGTGGCCCAAGGGCACGCTGATCGTAATTGTGCTCAGATAGCCGCGAATCGTCCGGCTCACGCTTGCAGAAATGGGGGAAATGATGGGTGTCACTACGGAAGGGCCCGGCTGGTGGCAGGCCTCAGATGGAACGTGGCACGCACCGCAGCCCGTACAGCCTGAGCGCATCGACCGACGTTCGTTTTTGGCCCGAGGAGTTGTCACCGGAGCCGGGATCGTCGCCCTCGGCGGCGTCGGAGGGCTGCTCGATGCCTGCACCTCTAACTCCGGTTCGACGGCAAAGACAACCCAGCCGCCAGGGACCAGTGTGGCCGCCTCGGGTCTGCCGGACGCGATCAAAGCGGTCATGAACAAGCCCCAGTACAAGGGCGCCACCTGGAGCCTCCTGGTGACCGACCTGAATACCGGTGAGAAGTTCTACCCACTCAACCCCGGCCTGTTGTCGTTCACGGGCTCCACCCGCAAGCTGTTCTCGATTGGCGAGGCGCTGAATCTCTTTGGCGGGGACTACCGGCAGACGACGCCCGTGTACCGCAGCGGCACCGTCGACGCTCAGGGCAACCTGACGGGCAACCTGATCCTTTTCGGCCAGGGTGACCTCACCTTCGGCGGTCGCCGCATCGACGCGGACACCATTCAGATTACCGACTTCGATCACGGCGACGCCGACAATCTCGACACCGCCATCCTCACCCCCCAGGACCCGCTCTTCGGGCTCGATCAGCTCGCGTCGCAGGTGAAGGCGGCCGGCATCACCAAGGTGACTGGCGACGTTGCGGTCGACGATCGCTTCTTCGCGCCCTACCGGGTGCCCAACCAGAACCTGCTCATCACGCCGGTGATGGTGAACGAGAATATGGTCGACGTCACGGTGACACCGACCCAGCCGGGCCAACCGGCAACTGTCGAGTACCGGCCGATGACGGCTGCGTTTACGGTCGTGAACAAGATCATCACCGGCCCTCCGGGGAGTGCGGACACGGTCGAGCTCTCCGACAAGAACCTGATCACCTGCCTCGGCCAGAGCGGTTGCAACGCCACGATCAGCGGATCGATCCCCCAGGACTACAAAGCGCCGCTCACCGGTGACTCGAAGCTGGTTCGGACGTTCCGGATCGAAGACCCGTCCACGTTTGCTCGAACCGCGTTCATTGAGGCCCTTCAACGCCAAGGCGTGACCGTATCGGCGAACCCGGTCGGCCCCAACCCCAGAGCGGTACTGCCCGCGAGCCCGACCTACACAGACGACACGAAGGTGGCCGCGTTCACATCCGTGCCGTACTCCGAGCATGCCAAGCTCATCCTGCACGTGAGCATGAATCTCGGGGCCAACCTCTCCCTCAGCCTCACCGGGCAGGCCAAGGACCGCAACACGATTCAAGGCGCGCTGGCCAATGAACGCGAGGTGCTGACGACCCAATACGGCGTAAAGGGTGACCAGTTCGACTTCCCCACCAACGGGAGCGGCTCACCCGACAGCCAGGCGACGCCGCAAGCGTTCATGCAAATGCTCACCAAGATGGCCGCCTCCCCCGTCGCCGCCGACTACAAGGCGGCCTTGCCAGTGCTGGGTGTGGCCGGCTCGATGGCCACGACGTCGGTGGACCTGCCGGCCAAAGGCCACGTGTTCACCAAGCCCGGGTCGACAGTGTTCCCGAACTCAGATGGCAAGACCGCATCCGTGAAGGCGCAGAACCTGGCCGGCTACATCGATGCGAAGAGCGGGCGCAAGTTGGCCTACGTCGTGATGGTGAACAATGCCGGCTCCATCGACCTCGCCCATCTGGCGACCGGCATCACCGGCATCTTCAGCGACGAGGGAACCATCTCCAACTACCTGTACGAGTCGCTCTAGCGCACCCCGGGGCCCCTAGTCCTACAAGCGCTGTGGCAGGCACCTCCGGGCAAGTCAACCGGAGGATGCCTGGTGCGTCGGGCTGCCGGGATTTGAACCCGGGACCTCTTGACCCCCAGTCAAGCGCGCTAACCAAGCTGCGCCACAGCCCGCAAATAAACGTCTTCGTCAGAGGCTCAATCTCAAACTTCTGACCACCTGATCACATCGCCACTCAGGCACGCACTCATCACGCGGATTCGTAGCGGAACGACCAGAAGAGGCAGGCTACCCCATCCGCCAGCGAGCCTCTGAGCCCAGCGACGGGCGAGGAGGAGGACCGCCGAGGAAATCACTCCCGATTTCCGGCCTCAGACGTGGTGGACTACCCAGGTCACTCCCTGGAAGGCTCGCCACCCCAGGTAGATGACCGAGGCCACCAGCATGAACTTGAAGTACCAGGGCGTGGCGCGATGCTCGACGGTCTCCGAACCGCAGTTCGGACACGTCCCCTCCTCGTCAACTTGGTCATCCTCGAGGCGCTGATCGCACTCTTCACACCAGGGCACCACTCACCTCCGACGCCCCCCACCTCCGTTGGGGCCCTTGGCCCGAACCCTCAGCTTGATCGGCGTCGGCCCCAATTCGAAGCGCTCGCGCAGACCCCGCTCGACATAGCGCAGATAGGTCGGCTGCAGCCGACCATTGGTGAACAGGGTGAAGGTGGGTGGGTCGTTGGCCCCCTGGACCGCGTACTGGATCTTGGCTCCGACCGGCGGGTGCGCCATCTGAATCGATTTCATGGCTCGGTTGAGTTCGCCGGTCGGGATGCGCGAGTGGTACGCCTCCTCGGCCGTTGCCACCGCCGGGAGAATATGGTGCACGCCGAGACCGGAGAGGGCACTGATCTTCAACACCGGGGCATCCCCGAGGAATGCCAGCCGGTCTCCGATGTCGACGAGGATGTCCGGCCGGTCTTCGGCCGGGATCAGCTCCCACTTGTTCAGCACCACCACCGTGGGGCAGCCGGCGGCGGCTACCCGCTCGGCCAGTCGCTGGTCCTGGTGGGTGACGCCCAAGGTGGCGTCGATGATCAGCAGGGCGATGTCCGCCCGGTCCAGTGCCTCCAGGGCACGGAGGACCGAGAAGTACTCGGTGCCGCGTTCGGTCCGTGACTTGCGGCGCATGCCGGCGGTGTCGATGAAACAGACGGTTCCTTCCGGTGTCTCCACCACCGTGTCCACCGCGTCGCGGGTGGTGCCCGGGGCGTCGTGGGTGATCGATCGCTCGTCGCCCACCAACCGGTTGAACAGCGTCGACTTGCCCACGTTGGGCCGCCCGACCAGAGCCACCCGCGGGATCATGGTGCCACTCCCCCGCCGGTCGCCGGTCGCGGCATCTTCGTCTCCCCCGGGCTCCGACGCCGCGTCGACCGCATCGAGGTCGGGGAGCAACCGCACTACGTCGTCGAGCATGTCTCCGGTGCCCCGTCCGTGGAGGGCGCTCACCGGCCAAGGATCACCGAGTCCGAGCGACACCGCCTCCCAGGCATCCGATTCGCGCTGGGACGAGTCGACCTTGTTGACCACCACCCGCACCGGGCGGCCGGACCGCTTGAGGAATTTGGCCACCGCTACGTCCTCATCGATGAGACCGACGGTGACATCCACCACCAGCAACACCACGGCTGCCTCGGCCACTGCCCGCTCGGCCTGGGCGCTCACCTGGGCATCGAGCGGATCGTCACTGGACAGCCACCCGCCGGTGTCCACCACCGTGAACGAGTGACCGCACCACTCGGCGTCCAGCTCCTTGCGGTCCCGGGTGACGCCCGACCGTTCCTCGACCACCGCCGCCCGCCGGCCGACGATCCGGTTGACCAACGTCGACTTGCCGACGTTGGGGCGTCCGGCGATCACCACCAGCGGTTTCTTGCGGGGAGTTTCGGTGGTCGCCTCCGATGTCGAGGTCGTCATCGTGCCGCCCCGATGGAGACGGGCACCCGGGCGGATCGGGGCGGTTGATCCGAGCTGCAACCACTGACAGAGGAGTCTGCCACCGGGCCGGCCCCGTCCAGCGCCCGCCGCAACGAGAGCCCGTCGGTGGCCACGATCTCCACCGGTCGGGGCAGATCGGTCACCGAGAGGTCGTCGAGGAACCGGCCCTCGGACAGACAGGAATCGGGCAGCAGGTACCGGTGGCCGACCGGTTGGGACTCCAGCGCCCGGCGGAGATCCATGCCGGTCATCAGCCCGGACACCCCGATGTTGCCACCGAAGTAGTCGTTGGGCACCGGGACCAACCGGATGTCGGAGCGCCCGAGCGAATCGACCAGCGGGGCCAGCACCCGGGCCCCGTACTCACCGGTGAGGATGGCAATCGGCGCATCCCCGTCGACGGCCGGGTTGGAGGGATCGGCCCGCTGGGCCCGGTAACCCGACGCCGGGGCCCCGTCCACCCAGGCGAAGAAGCCCGGCCGTACCCCGAGGGCGGCGTTCTCGTCGCCCCCGAACGCGGCTTCGAAGGCCCGGGCCATGCCCAGCCCGTTCTCGTGCTGGGGAAACCCTTCATAGGTGGAGGCGGCGGGGAAGGGCCGGTCCGCCATCAGGTAGTACTCGTCGGCGGCGAACACCATCCGTCGGCCCAGACAGGCCAGGAACATCTCCTGCCACTGGTCGATGGCATCACAGACATCGGCGGCTTCGGATTGGGTGTGGGGTCGCATGGCCGGTTCGTTGGAGAACCGGCTGACCCCGAGCGGCACCACCGCCACCGTGGCCAGCTGCGGGTACCGGTCGAGCACCCCGGCCAGGGTGTCGTGGAGGATGGCCCCGTCGTTGCGGTCCGGACAGACCACGATCTGGCCGTGAACCTCGATGCCGCCGTCGAGGAGGGCGCTCAACCACCGGAGACTGGTCGCCCCCCGCCGGTTGCGCAGCAGTCGGGCCCGGACGTCGGGATCGGTGGCGTGGATGGAGACGAACAGCGGGCTCAGGTGTTCGCTCAGTACCCGCTCGAGGTCCATCTCGGTGAAGCGGGTGAGGGTGGTGAAGTTGCCGTAGAGGAACGACAGCCGGTAGTCGTCGTCCTTCAGGGACAGGCTCCGGCGCATGCCCTTGGGCAGCTGCTGGATGAAGCAGAACTCACAGTGGTTGTCACAGGTACGGACCCGGTCGAAGAGGGCCGACGACACCTCCACCCCGAACGGCTCTCCGGGCTGCTTGCTGACCGTCACCGGGAACGGGTCACCTGCCCCGCGACGGCGGACGACGAGGTCCAATTCGGGCTCGTCGACCAACAGGCTGTACTCGATGACGTCGCGCGGGGACCGCCCGTTGAGCAAGAGGAGTTCGTCCCCGGGCCGGAGGCCGGACAGATCCGCCGGTGACATTTCGGTGACGGCGACGACCCTGGGCGCCGCCGTACCCCGAGGTACCGACATGGGACAAGGCTACCTGGTCCCCTGTCCACCTCCGCCGTCGGCCGGTCCCGGGCCCCGGCATCGCGCCGCTAGCCTGGTCGGGTGGCTGTGGACCGAGTACTTCTGGCCGAGCCGAGAGGCTTCTGTGCCGGCGTGGAGAAGGCGATCAAGGCGCTGGCCTGGATGGTCCGGGTGTTCGAGCCGCCCGTCTACTGCTACCACGAGATCGTCCACAACCAGCACGTGGTCGACCAGTTCCGGGCCCAGGGGGTCATCTTCGTGGACGACGTCACCGAGGTCCCGGCCGGGGCGCCCCTGATGCTCTCCGCCCACGGCTCGGCTCCCGACGTGGTCGACGCCGCCCGCGACCGGGGCCGGGTGGTGGTCGACGCCGTCTGTCCGCTGGTGACCAAGGTCCACCACGAGCTCAAGGTCCGGGCCCGCAAGGGATACACGGTGCTCTATGTGGGCCACCAGGGCCACGAGGAAGCGGTGGGCACCATGGCGGTGGCCCCCGAGGCGGTACGGCTCCTCGAGCGGGAGGAAGACGTCGACGCGCTGCCCGGGCCGGAGGCGGGTGCCGATGGGCCGGTGGCCCTGCTGGCCCAGACCACCCTGAGCCACGATGAGTGGGCCGGCATCGTCGATCGGGCCCGGGAGCGCTTCCCCGACCTCTGGATGCCGAACCGGAGCGATCTCTGCTTCGCCACCACCAACCGCCAGGCCGCCCTCAAGGCGGTGGTCGGGCGGGCCGACGCGGTGGTGGTGATCGGCTCGGAGAATTCCTCCAACACCGTGGCGCTGGAGAAGGTGGCGTTGGCCTTCGGCTGTCCCCGGGTGGTCCGCATCAACGACGCCTCCGAGCTGCCCGACGATCTCACCGGCACGGTGGGGGTGACCGCCGGGGCGTCGGCGCCCGAGGCGTTGGTCCAGGCGGTGGTGGCCCGGTTGGCTCCCGTCCACGGGGTCGAATCGGCGCCGATCACCCTGGAAGAGGAGTACTTCCCGCCGCCCCCCGAGCTCCGGGAGATCCTCCGGGCCCTGGAGACGGCGGTGTCGCTGATGGCCGCCGCCCCCGCCGTCGACGTCGCCGCCGACGACACTGGCACCACCGCGCTGTCCGGCGATCGCTCGACGGGGGCCGCCGATGTGCTGGAGGCCTTTGTCGGAGTCCCGGCGTCTACTGACGGGTGAGCACGATGGTGTTGTCCGAGTTGTTTGAATTCCCTACGCCTTTTGAGACAACAGTGCCCTTCGCTCCTTTGTAAGGACCGGTACCACCGTTGATCGTAACTGGACCGATCCCATTGTTTGCGAGGGTGACCACAATGTTCGTGGCCAGGATCAGAGAACCACCAATCGCGAACTGACCGCTGCATTTGGCCTGACCGGACTGCGAATCGCTCTGCGGAGAGTTCAGGAATACACAGTCGATATGGTCCGATGCCGTCGACTTGGACGCATGGTGAGCATGAGTGCCGACGTAGTCAAGGGAAGTGGAATCGAGAATGTCACCGACCGCTGGCGCGTCATTGGGGCCGAGCTCCTGCCCAGTTGGGGTCGTAACCGATGCAGTCTGCTGCACGCTGTAGTAGTGAAGGGTCTTGGTGGAGGCTCCGGCTGGCGAGGACAGCCCGATCACCCCTCCGGCCGCGACCAGGGCCGTGCACAAAACTGCAGGCGCACCTCGTCGAATTCGTTGTTTCCTCATTGGATTGCTCCTCTCGTGTTTCATTCTTGGATCGTTGGACGTATGGCGAGCATGCGCCGGAAGGACTGTGGTTACGTCGGGGAAACTCCCGATCTTTAGTTCCACCCTGGTTGGTTTGATGGCCTCCCAGGTATTGGTCAGTTGGCCATTAGTTCGCTCTGCGGGGTCGGACAGCAGGAACGAACCCTGCGGCTGGATATCTCATTTCGCCGCGGGACCCGATCCCGTCGCGAGCAGGGCATTCACACTTCCCATGAAGTCGATCCATCCGCTGAACCGATGCGAGAGGTGTGGGGCATGACAACCCACGACCCCGGTGAAACGCTCTCCCGGAGTCAGCCGAACCCAGAGGACAATTTCATCCGGGCCGCAGGGCTGCGGGCCGTCATCTGCACGTTCCTGTCCAGCCATCGACCACGCTTCCTCTCCCAGCTTGGGTGGTCCGATATGGGCCGGCCGGGACCCACCCGAGTGTGACGGGGCGGGCGTGATCTAGCGTCCGCAGATCTCCCTATCCTTTAGGGCTACGAGGTTCATGCTCGGGGCCGTCGTGGCCCCGGAAGGAGCAGGGTGGCGAGGGCAGAGATCCTGTTGGAGCGAGAGTCGATTCTGGGCGCCTCGGTCCGCCTCCTCGATCGGGTGGGCGAGGGAGGAGCCGGTGTGCTCTTCGCTCTGGCCGAGGCGGGGCTGGGTAAGACCACGGCCCTCGACTACACGTGCCAGCTGGCGAGCGAAAGAGGGTTCACGGTCGGCCGCGGTTGCGGCGAGACCATGGAGGCCTCGATCCCCTTCGGTTTGCTTCATCAGGCCTTCGCTCCTCTGGGCGGCGGCGCGGTACTCGCTCTCGAAGACCGCGAACCGCTCGGACCGGACCGGCGGGGTAGTCTGTTCTTCGCGGCGCGGCGTTGGCTGGAGAGCCGGGCCACGGGGCCTGTGCTCCTGGCTGTCGACGATCTCCACTGGGCCGACCCGGATTCCTTGGCCCTCCTTTCGTTCCTGTCCAGGCGGCTGAGCCCACTGCCGATCGCGGTGATCGGCACTCTTCGCCCCTGGCCTCCCTCGGCGCAGGCGGTCGCCGCCGGACTCGTCCAGGACGGCTACGCCTCAATCGAACGTCTTGGTCCTCTGACGAAGGCATCTGCTGGTGTGCTGCTCACCAACCGGGTGCGACGGGAGGTTTCCGGTATCGATATCGAGCAGGCCTGGGAGGTCACTGCCGGCAATCCACTGCTACTCGAACAGGTCGCGCTGGCCGTCGGCCGGGGCGAGGGCATCCCACGGTCGGACCCGGCCAGCGGTGGGCATGTTCTGGAGGAACTGCTGCTTGCCCGGTTCGCCGGCCTCCCAGCCGCTGGCATGCGATGTGCCCAGGCGGCGGCGGTGTTTGGCGTGCGTTTCCGACCAGAGCTCGCCGTGCAGCTCGCCCAATTGGATGAGAGCGAGGCCGACACGGCCCTCGACGCTCTCGATCGCAGCGGGCTGGTTCGTGGGACCCCGGGCGCCAGCGCTGACTTCGTCCACCCCCTTTTCCGCCAGGCCATCTACGACGATCTTGGTTTGCCGATCCGGATCCGGCTTCACGCCCGGGCCTTCCACATCCTGACCGAGATGGGTCTGGATTCGGAAGCAGCTGAACATGCCATTCAGGCCGACATGGTTGGTGACGCCGAGGCGATCCGAGTCCTCGCGCGAGCCGGACGAGGCGCGCGGCGCGCTGGCGCCCACGAAAGCGCTGTCAGGCTGATGCAGGCAGCGGTTCACCTGGGCTCAGAGACTGCACCCGAGCTGCTCTTCGACCTGGCCGAAGCCATGGTGTTGACCGGCCGATCCCGCGAAGCCGTCGATGTGTGCGAACGGGTACTCGATCTGGCCGATCTCGCCCCGATGACGCGAGCAAGGACGCTTCGGGCTCTGGCTCAAGCCTTCGTCTTCTTGGGCGTCTTCGAAGCTGCGACGACCAGGGTCGAGGAGAGCGTCAAGCTGGCCACCGACATCGCTCCGACATTCGCGGCACAGACGCTCTTGGCCTACGGCTCGGTGGTATGGCACTCGGTAGGTCCGGCCCGGGCGCTCTCGGTCACGAGTCGGGCAAGACAGATCGCCCAGGGTTGCAGCGCCGCTGTCCGGCGACAAGCCGACAACGCCTGGGCGGTAGGGGCTCTCGAGACCGGCGACCCGAGCGGTCTGGACTTGAGCCAGCAGGCGGCACGGGCGGAGGAGGCCGAGTTCGCGTCCGGTTCGCGCCCTGACTTCTGGGACGCCGGCAGTGCACTGGCCTCCTATGCCAGCGCAGCCAAGCTTGTGGGGCGCCTCGATGAGTCGGAGCACTTCTATCGGCTTCACCTCCAACTCGCTGAGGAACTCGGTCTTGTCCAGGAAGAAGCGTGGGCAACAGTCGGCTGCACCGATACCCTGATCCGCAGGCTCCGCCTCGACGAGGCCCTCGTGCTGATCGAGCGCTGCACGAACCTCTCGGACCTCATCCCTTTTGCCGCACCCTTCGCCGGGGTCCAACGGGTCATCGTCCTCCTGCTCATGGGCCGCCACGAAGAGAGTGACGACTGGCGGGTTCGGATCGAGCCCACGGTCACTGAGCTGGGGGCCTGGTGGCCATGGTTGTGGTTGGCCTATGCACAAGCCTGGCGTTGGCTGTCGAACGGTCACTTCGCCGAAGCGTGTGAGCTCTACGCGGAGATGGAGGCAACAGCGACCCGGGTGGGGATCGGCGAACCCGGGATTGTCCCCTGGGCCGGCCACGCCATTGCCGCCTATGTTGGCGGCGGTCGGGAAGACGACGCCCGCCGGCTGACCCTCTGGGTGGAGGACTGCGCCAGACGGCTGCCCTCCCGCTGGCCGCGTATCGCCGCCGCTATCGGTTGGGCCCGACTCGCGGAGTCCGCCGCTGACCACGACGAGGCCGATCGGCGCTTCCGACAGGCCGTCGAACTCCACCGCGAGGTGGACCTTCCTCTCGAGCGGCTGCAGACGCTCCTGGAATACGGCAAGTTCCTGCGGCGCGCCGGCCAACCCGAACGGTCCCGGCAACTGTTGGCCGAGGCGGTCGGGCTCGGAGAGTCAACGGGGGCGGTGTGGCTCACCAACCAGTCACAAGAAGAGCTACGTGTCGCCGGCGGACGACGACGCCGGCGTCGGGAGGACCCCCGGAGTCTGACACCTCAAGAACAGCGGGTGGCGGAACTGGCCGCCTCCGGGGCTACGAACCGGGATATCGCCCGCCGGCTCTATCTCTCGGTCAGCACGATCGAGACCCACCTCGAGCGGATCTACACCAAGCTCGACATTCACTCGCGGCGAGAGCTCATGGTCATGACCAAACGTCCGGGTGCTACGCCCGGCGAGTCACAATAGACGGCTTGGCGGTGCTTGGAGACCTTCACGGTCGCCGAATTGTCGGACGTCGGAGTCCCGGCCGTCTAGTAACGCCCGGTGGACGCCACCGACCGGTCGTAGAGATCCTGGAGGGTGGTGGTGAGGACTTCGGTCATGGCGTGCAGCTGGCTGCGCGGCACCCGGCCGGCCTGGGTCCGGGCGGGGGCGGCGATCGGCTCGCCCACCACCAGGTGGATGTGGAGCGGCCGGGGGAACTTGCTCCCCTTGGGCATCACCGAGGTCGACCCGCCGATGCCCACCGGGACGACCACCGCCCCGGTCCGGGCGGCCAGGAAGGCCACCCCTTCGTGGAGGTCCTCGACTACCGGACCCGCCCGGCGCTCCCCCTCCGGGAACAACACCAGCACCTCGCCGGCCTCCAGCACCCGCTGGGCCCGGCGCATCGCCTCCCGGTCGGCGGCGTCGCGATGGACGGGGAACGCCCCGAGGGTCTGGAGGAACCGCCCGAACCGCGGCCGCTTCCACAGACTGTCCTTGGCCATGTAGTGCAGCTTCCGCCCGGTGACCTCGGAGGCGACGAAGAAGTCGATGCCCGACCGGTGCACCGGGGCGATGATCATCGGCCCATCGGTGGGCACCCGCTCCCGCCCCTCGACCGTGGTCCGGAACACCAGCCGGTTGAGTCCGTGGGCCAGCCCCCGCAGAAACCGGTAGATCGGGGTGAAGGTGGTGTCGACCTCGGTGTCCCCCACCGGCGCGCCGGTCGTTTCGCTCAGAGCCATCCCAGCACCTCTTCTACCACCGCTCCGATCGGACGCCCGGTGGTGTCGATCACCTTCGCCCCGTCGGCGACCTCCAGCGGGGACGCCGCCCGAGTGCTGTCGAGGTGGTCCCGCCGGGCCACCAGGTCGGCTCTCTCCTCGCTCCGGCGGCGGGCGCGCTCCTCCCCGCTGGCCGTCAGGTAGATCTTCAGGTCGGCGCGCGGGAACACCACCGAGCCGATGTCGCGTCCCTCGATGACCCCCCCACCGTGTTCCTCCGCCCACTGGCGTTGCCGGGCCACCATCGTGGCCCGGACCTCGGGGTTGGCCGCCACCACCGACACCGCCCGGTTGACGTCGGGGGCCCGGATGGCCTCGGTGATGTCGGTCCCGTCGGCGCTCACCCGCTCGCCGACGGTGATCGACAGGCTGCGGGCCAGGGCGGCCACCGCCGCCTGATCGCCGGGGTCGATGCCGGCCGACAGGGCCCCCCACGCCACCGCCCGGTACATGGCGCCGGTGTCGAGCCGGTCGATCCCGAGTTGGCCGGCCAGGGCTCTGGACAGCGTCGACTTTCCCGCTCCGGCCGGGCCGTCGATGGCGATCACCTTGCCGGTGGCGTCCGGGGTATCGGGCGATCCGGTCACCGGCCCACCGACAGGCCGTCGAGGTCCTGGCGGAACCGCGGATAGCTGGTCCTCACCGACTCCCATCCGGTGATGGTGGTGACGTCGGCCGGCGACGGGCAGGCGGTGCCGGCGATGGCCGCGGCCATGGCCATCCGATGGTCGCCCCGGGCGTCGACGGTCGCTGCCCGGAGGGGATGGCCGCCGGCGATGACCAGGTCGTCGCCTTCCACCCGGGCGGTGCCCCCGAAGGCGGTGACCAACTCGACGGTGCCGGAGAGCCGGTCGGACTCCTTCACCCGGAGCTCGGCCATGTCCGCGAACCGGGTCTCGCCCGCTGCCACCGCCGCCGCCACTGCCAGGATCGGCACCTCGTCGAGGGACGGGATCTCCTCGGCGTGGACCACGGTGCCGGTCAGGGCCGACGTCCGGCTGGTGACCGAGCCCTGCCCGGCGCCGTCGGCATCCACCGTCACCTGGCCCCCCATCCGCTGCAGCACGTGGATGAACCCGGTCCGCTCCGCCCCCAGGTAGGTGCCTTTCACACTCACCACGCTCCCGGGGACCACCAGCCCGCCGACCACCCAGAAGGCGGCCTGCGACGGGTCGCCGGGGACCACCACCACCGTCGGGTTGAGGTCGCTCCGGCGGACGGTGATGGTCCGGCCGGCCTCGGAGTTGGACACGGTGATCCGGGCTCCCATCTGGGCCAGCAACTCCTCGGTGTGGGCCCGGGTCGGTACCGGCTCGTGGACCACGGTGTCGCCGTCGGCGGCCAGCCCGGCCAACAGCAGCGCCGACTTGACCTGGGCGCTGGCCATCGGCGGGGTGTACTCGATGCCGTGGAGCTTCCCGCCGGTGACCGTCACCGGAGGCAGGCAGCGCCGCCCCTGGCCGGACACCTGGGCCCCCATCTGCTCGAGCGGCTCCGCCACCCGGTCCATCGGGCGGCCCCGGAGGGAGGCGTCGCCGGTGAGACGGGTGGTTATCGGCAGCCCGGCCACCAGCCCCAGCAACAGCCGCATCCCGGTCCCGGAGTTGCCCAGGTCGATCGGGCCGTCAGGGGCCGACAGGTGGGCGCGACCCCCGTCGACCCGGGTGGCTCCCTCCCGGTCCTCGATGCCGGCCCCGAGGGCGGCGACCGCCTCCCGGGTGTGGCGCACGTCGTCGCCGTCGGAGAGACCGGTGATGGAGGTGGTGCCCTCGGCCAGCGCGGCCAGCAGCAGGGCCCGGTGGGAGATCGACTTGTCCCCCGGGACCCGGAGCTCGCCGACCAGGGCCCGGCCGCCGGTGACCTCGAAGCTCTCGGCCGTCATCGGCTCGGCCCCACCGGGGCGCGGGTCGAGCGGAAGCCGCGATCGGCCAGGGCCGCCTGCAACCGGGCGCTGGCCCCCTCGGCGATGACCAGCAGCATGACCCCCCGGTCCCCCTCCACCGAGTGGGCGATCTCCAGGTCGACGATATTGACCCCCAGCTCGGCGGCCAGGGTGGTGATCTCGGCCAGGACCTTCGGGCGGTCGGGCACCGGGACCCGCACCTCGACCAGCTCCTCGGCCTGGGGGGTGCGCTCGGCCAGGGCCCGGCGGGCGACCGCCGCTCGGCCCAGGACATCGAGCAACGAGTCGCGGTCGTGTTCAGCCACCCGTCGGCGCATGTCCTGGAGAGCGGCGACCAGCAGGTCGAGGGTGGCGACGATGGCGTCGGCATTGTCGTCGCAGATGTCCGGCCAGATGTTCGGCTGCCCGGCGGCGATCCGGGTCATGTCCCGGAAGCCCCCGGCGGCCAGCTGGAGAAGGGCGGCGTGCTCCTCGCCCAGGTTGGAAGCCAGATCCATCAGGGTGGCGGCGGTGAGGTGGGGGACGTGGGAGACCACCGCCACCAGGGCGTCGTGCTGGGCCGGGGCCAGGGCCACCACCACCGCCCCGAGGTCGGCCAGCAGGCTGCGGACCCGGGTGTAGGCAGCCGGATCGGTCAGGGCGGTGGGGGTGAGCACCCAGGTGGCCCCCACGAACAGGTCGGCGGACGCCCCCTCCACCCCCACCTGTTCGGAGCCGGCCATCGGGTGGCCACCGACGAACGACGGGTGGTCGACCGCCGCCACCAGCGGTCCCTTCACGCTGCCGACGTCGGTGATGATCACATCCGGCCGACGGCCCGGGCGGGCCAGGTACTCGGTGATGATGGCGGCGGCGGCATGGACCGGGGTGGCCACCACCACCAGCTCGGCATCGGCGTCCTCGCCCTCGACCGACAGCGCGCCGAGGGCGACGGCGCGGGCCGCCACCCCGGGGGCGGCGTCCACCCCGCTGACCTGCCATCCCTTGTCCAGCAGGGCCATGCCGATCGAGCCACCGATGAGGCCGGTGCCGAAGATCATCGCCCGGCCCGGGGCGGCCGCCGCCCCGTTCCCGGTGGCGGCGTTCTGGGCTGACCGGGTGGCGCCGCCCTCAGTCGGGGAGGTCGTCACGGAGTCCCCTGGCGCCCTCGAGGTAGACGTGGTGGATGTCGCCCCGGGGGCGATCGGTCTCCACATGGAGCATGACCCGGATGCAGAGGGGCACCGACCCCACCACCGCCAGCTCCCGGGCACAGATGAGCGGGACGGCTCCCAGCCCGATGGATCGGGCGGCGGTGGCCGGAAACGTCGAGACGATGTCCTCGGTGGCGGTGAACAGGATGGAGATGATGTCGTCTTCCACCAGCCCGTTGCGCTCGAGGATCTCGCGCAGCAACGCCACCACCCGGGTGGTGATGGCGTCGACGTTGTCGGCATCGATGGTGGTGGCGCCGCGGACGGCCTTGACGGAACGAGGCATCAGCCAGGCATGCTACTCAGAGGCCGCCGCCGGGCCGTCCGCCGGAATCGCCGCCGCCGCCAGGGCCCGGACCTCGTCGATGGTGAGCGGGCGCCAGGCGCCGGGCTCGAGGGTGGGATCGGTGAGCGGCCCGATGCGGGTCCTGACCAGGCGGACCACCGGGTGCCCGACCGCCTCGCACATCCGGCGGACCTGACGGTTCCGACCCTCGTGGATGACCATCCGGAGGAGGGTGGGCTCCACCACCGCCACCCGGGCCGGGGCGGTGGGCCCGTCCTCCAGGTCGACCCCCTCCCGCAGCCGGCGGACGTCGCCGGCCGATGGTTCCCCCTCCACCTCGACCAGGTATTCCTTGGGGACCCCGAACGACGGGTGGGTGAGCCGGTGGGTGAGCCGGCCGTCGTTGGTGAGCAGGAGGAGTCCCTCGCTGTCCATGTCCAGCCGGCCCACCGGGAAGACCCGGGGATCGTCGGGCACCAGTTCGACCACCGTCGGCCGCCCGTGGGTGTCCTCCGCGGTGCTGACCACCCCGGCCGGCTTATTCAGCACGTAGTGGACCAGACCCGGAATCACCGGCAGCGGCACCCCGTCGAGCTCGACCTCGTCCACCGTCGGGTCGATCCGGCGCCCGAGCACCGGCACCTCACCGTTGACGGTGATCCGCCGGGCGGTGATGAGGTTCTCGCACGCCCGCCGGGATCCGAGCCCGATCCGGGCCAGCACCTTCTGCAGTCGCTCGCCTTCCGGCGCGGCAGTGGGAGCGGGCTCGGACTCGGGCGCGGGCTCAGCCATCGACGACCGGGCGCAGCTGGTCCTCGAACTCGGCCACCGCCTCCGGCCCGGGCAGCAGGTCGGCCACCGCCGGCAGTTGGTCGAGCCGGTCGAGGCCCAGCCGCTCCAGAAACGCGTCGGTGGTGCCGTAGAGCACGGCCTGGCCGGGCCCGCTGGCCCGACCCACCGCGGCGATGTAGCCCCGGTGCTCGAGCAGCCGGACCACCCCGTCGACGTTGACCCCCCGGAGGGCGGCGATCTGGGACCGGGAGACGGGCTGCTTGTAGGCCACGATGGCCAGGGTCTCCAGCGCCGCCGCCGACAGCCGGGAGGACACCCCGACGTTGGCGAACCGCTCGACGTAGGGGGCGAGGTCGGGGTGGGTCTGGATCCGGTACCCGCCGGCGATCCGGGCGACCTCGAATCCCCGGTTCCCGGTCCGGCACGACTCGGCCAGCTCCTCGCATAGCGGCTCGATCTGCTCGATGGGGAGTTCCAAGAGCTCGGCAAGTAATCCCGGGGCCACCGGCTCGACGGCGACGATGAGGACGGCCTCGATGGCCCGGGCCTCGGCCGACAGCGCCACCATCAGCCCTCGTACTCGTCGTACTCGGCCCCCACCAGCACCGGGTCCGACGGGGCGACCCACTCCACCTGGAGGTCGCCGAAGGTGTGTCCCTGATCCAGCGAGACCCGGCCCTGTTTGCACAGCTCGAGGAGGGCGAGGAACCGCACGATGATCTCGATTCGGGTGGAGAGGTGGCGGGTGAGGCCACGGAAGGTGGCCTTGCCCTCGAGCGGGAGCCGGATCTCCAGCTCGCTGACCGCCTCCGACACGGTGACCGCATCCACCGTCACGTGATAGAGGTCGACGGTCGGCACCGGCTGGGCGGCGGTGGCTCGGAGGTAGGCGGCGGCCACCTCGGCCGGGGTCACCCCTTCGAGGAGGTCGGGGGCGTGGGCGACGAACCCGTCCTCCAGGCCGGCGGTGCGGGCCACCGATCGCGCCGCCCGCTCGATGAGGAGGGTGAAACTGTCGGCGGCGGCGGCGTAGGCCTGGCACTCGAGCAGGCGGGCCAACAGCAGGTCGCGCTCTTCCCAGCCCACCAGCTCCTCGTCGGCGTCGACGTCATCGGGACCGGGCAGGAGCCGGCGGGACTTGAGCTCGATCAGCACCGCCGCCACCACCAGGAACTCCGACAGGGTGGCCAGGTCCATCGACTCCCAGCTGGCCACCTCGGCGATGAAGGCGTCGACCAGCTCGGACAGGGAGATGTCGTAGATGTCGATTTCGTGCCCGTTGACCAGCTGCAACAGCAGGTCGACCGGCCCGTCGAAGACGGGAGTGGAGACGTTGGCACTCACCACCCCGACCATACCGGCTGTACCCGGGCGATCCGCGCACCGTCGGGGCGTACGATGACCGCCTATGTCGAAGGTTTTCTCCGGTATCCAACCCAGCGGCGAGCTCCACCTGGGGAACTATTTGGGCGCCATCCGCAACTGGGTCGCCGACCAGCACGTCTATGACGCCATCTACTGCGTGGTCGACCTCCACGCCCTCACCCTCAACATCGACCCGGCCGAGCTCCGGTCCCGTACCTACGAGACCGCCCTCGATCTGCTGGCCGCCGGGCTCGACCCCGACGCCTGCACCTTGTTCGTCCAGAGCCAGGTGCCCGAGCACCCGCGGCTGACCTGGCTGCTCGAGTGCACCGCCTCGATGGGCGAGTTGCGGCGCATGACCCAGTTCAAGGAGAAGTCCGAAGGCCGGGAGTCGGTCCGGGCCGGGCTGTTCACTTATCCGGTCCTCCAGGCGGCCGACATCCTCCTCTACGACACCGACCGGGTGCCGGTGGGCAACGACCAGCGCCAGCACGTCGAGCTGACCCGGGAGCTGGCCATCCGCTTCAACGGGCGCTACGGGGACACCTTCGTGGTGCCGGAGGCCGCCTTCCCCCCGGTCGGGGCCCGGGTGATGGACCTCCAGGACCCCACCCGGAAGATGTCCAAGTCGGTGAGCTCCCCGCTCGGCACCCTGCTGGTGCTCGACCCGCCGGAGGAGATCGAGCGGAAGGTCCGCAAGGCGGTCACCGACACCGACGGCGAGGTCCGCCACGACGCCGAGGCCAAGCCCGGCCTGGCCAACCTGTTGGAGCTGCTGGCGGTGGCCACCAACCGGACGCCCACCCAGGCGGCGGAGTCCTACCAGCGCTACGGGGACCTGAAGCGCGACCTCGCCGACGCCCTGGTCGAGCTGCTCCGGCCGATCCAGAAGCGGCGGGCGGAGCTCTCCGCCGACCCCGGGGCGGTCACCGCCCTGCTGGCCCAGGGGGCGGAGAAGGCCGGGGCCATCGCCTCGGTGACCTACCGGCGGGCGGCCGACGCCATCGGGCTGCTGTCCTGAACCCCCGCCAGGTGCACCCGCCTAGCCGGTCACACCAACAGCCCTGACCACCAGTTGATCAGGTGGCCGAGCAACTCACTCCACTGGTTCCGGAACAACAGGATGAGGAGGAAGGGCAGGAACATCAGCACCGGCTGCAGGCGGTAGTAGTCGGGGA
Organism: Acidimicrobiales bacterium; assembly: GCA_036489495.1. Taxonomy (GTDB): domain Bacteria; phylum Actinomycetota; class Acidimicrobiia; order Acidimicrobiales; family RAAP-2; genus DASZIT01. The sequence goes on from DASXFR010000115.1 coordinate 19,116, forward strand.
GCAGCCGGGCGGGGATGAATCGCTCCAACACCGCGGCGCCGTCGAGGGGTGGACAGGGGATCAGGTTGAAGACGGCCAGCACGATGTTGGCGATCCCGCCGATGAAGAGGATCTGTCCGAGCAGGGTCGGCGGATAGACCTGGACGTGATACACGATCTGGCGGACGTCCAGCGGGGTGGTGAGGACGAAGGCCAGGCCGAACAGCGACGCCAGGATGATGTTGGTGAGGGGTCCGACCAGAGAGACCAGAACGGTGTGGTTGCGCGGGCTCCGGAGCCGGTTGGTGCTGACCGGCACCGGCTTGGCCCAGCCGTAGGCGCCCAGCCCGGACAGGGACAGGACCGCCGGCACCAGCAGGGTCCCGATCGGGTCGATGTGGCGGATGGGGTTGAGGTTGAGCCGGCCCATCCGTTTGGCGGTATCGTCCCCGAAGGCGAGGGCGACCACCCCGTGGGAGATCTCGTGGAGGATGATCGACGGGATCAACACCAGGAAGTAGATGATCTCGAAGCGGGTCAGGCGGTGGGTGCGCAACAAGATGACCACGATGGCGATGGCCACCACCACGATGATGGCAGTGCGCTCGTTGCCGGCTAGCGGTCGTTGCGGGCGCCGGTTACCGCCCGAGCCACCAAAGGCCACGTTGCTCCGACCGCTCAGGGCCGGGAGGCGTGACTGATGCAGAACCGGGTGGCGGGCATCGCCTCCAGCCGGGCGGCACCGATGGGCTCCTTGCACTCCTCGCAGAGCCCGTACTGGCCGTCGGCCAGTCGGTCGAGGGCATGGGCGATGTCGTCCAGCGACTCCTGGAGTTGGATGGCCAGCCCCTCGGCCTCGCTCCGCTCGGCCGTCACCTGGCTGGAGTCGGCGAAGTAGGAGTCATAGGAAAGGCCCTTCCCGCCGTCGCCGAACCCGAGTTCGGACAGCTGGGACACCAGTTGCTGCCGCTCTTCTTCGAGAAGACGGCGGTAGTCGATGGTTGGGGCTTCGCTGGACACGGGAGAGATCCTACCCCCGTTGTTGCGCACCGGCTCGCGGGTGGGCGCTTTCATAGGAGGCCCGCAGGTGCTCGGAACTGAGCTTGGTGTACAGCTGGGTGGTGGAGATCGAGACGTGGCCCAGTAACTCCTGGACGATCCGGATATCGGCCCCGTGGGCCAGCATGTGACTGGCACAGGAGTGGCGGAGGACGTGAGGGCTGACCCGGTCGGCCAGCCCCACCTGGCCGGCCCGCCGCTTGAGGACGGCCCAGGCCCCCTGCCGGCTGAGCCGGGCCCCCCGCCGGTTGAGGAACACCGCCTCGGCATCACCGCGGCTGGCCCACCGGTCCGGGGCGACCCGGTCCCGCCCGGCCGGGGACAGCCACTCGTCGAGGGCCCGGCGGGCCACCCGGCCGAGCGGGACCATCCGCTCCTTGGACCCTTTCCCGAACACCCGCAGCAGGCCGTCGTCGTTCTGGACATCGAGGAGGGAGAGCCCGGTGACCTCGGAGATGCGGGCCCCGGTGCCGTAGAGCAGCTCGAGCAGGGCCCGGTCCCGGAGGTCGAAGGGATCGCTCCCGGCCACCGAATCGAGGAGCCGGAGGGTCTGGTCCTCGTCGAGCGCCTTCGGCAGTCGCTGCGGGAGGCGGGGCGAGGCGAGGTCGACGGTGGGGTCGACGGCCAGGGTCCCCTCGTCGACCAGGAAGCGGTACAGCCCCCGGAGGGCGGTGACGGTCCGGGCCATCGACGCCGGGTTCCGGCCGCCGGCTCGCAGGCTGGACAGGTAGCGCTCGAGGTCGTCGGGGCCGGCGGCCAGCGCTTCCACCCCCACCTCCCACCCCCCC
>DASXFR010000123.1:0-2857 GCA_036489495.1 Acidimicrobiales bacterium
GGAGCGGGCCCAGTCGACGAACAGGGCGCCGGCGTTGCTCGGGCCCCCCACCAGCACCCGGCCGGCGGCGGTGTGGGGGACGGTCCAGAGCCCGGGCACCTCGACCCAGCTGTCGGTGACCACCCAGACGATCAGGGTGGCCCCGAAGATGACCAGGACGTCGCCCACTTCGCCGGCGCCGGCCACGATCTGATCGCAGAAGGCGTCGATGGTCCCCCCGGCCACCACTGTCTCTCCCGGCTCGGAGGAGCGGCGGTCCCGATCGGGGCGCAGAGTCCCCGCCGGCTGGCCGGTCAGCACCACCGAGGGGAGCTGGCCGGGGTCGACCCCGAAGCGGGTGAGGAGCTCCTGGTTCCAATTCCCGGCGGCGTGGAGGCCGCCGAGGGTGGAAGCCACCGCGGTGTCGATACTGGCCCGGCCGGTGAGGCCGTGGTTGGCCACGGCCTGGGCTGGCCAGAACCCGAAGGCGTCGGGCATCTGCTGAGAGGTCCACTGGAGGAACCCCTCGGCATCCGGCATCGGCCCGCTGGTGCCGACCGGTGCACCATCCTGCCGGCCCCGGCTGTCGCCGTAGAGGAGACCGGGAGTATGGGGGATGCCCCGCCGGTTCACCGCGGTGAGGGACGGGACCATCCCGGCCACGCAGACCCCGGCGATGTGGAGGGGGGCAGACGCGCCGGCTCGGTCGTCCTCGGCGAGATACAGCGCGTCTCGAACCGCAGCGAACGCCTTCAACGGGCCCCGCCGCCACGCCGCCCGGGCGTCGTGCTCCATGTGCTCGGCCGACGTATGGATAACCCGGTGGGGAACCCGGGCCCGGGCCAGCACCTCGCCTTCCTCGGACACGGCCAGCGCTTTGACGGAGGTGGTGCCGATGTCGATGCCCACGGTGATGGGCGCGTGGGCGCCGTCGGCTGTCATGATGCTGACGCAACCGTCATGGACGCAGACTATCCAGGACCGGCCCACAGAAGGGAAGCTGCATGGCAAACGATCGGCCCAAGGCGCTCGTCACCGCACCGGTGCGGGGACCCGGACTGGACACGTTGCACGAGCTCGCCGACCTGGTCATCGACCCGTGGATCGATCACCATCCCCTCCGCATCTACAACGCCGAGCAGTTGGCCGAGCGGGTGGCGGCCGAAGCCGCGACCATCGTGGTGGTGGAGTCCGACACCTGCGGACCGGCGTTGTTCGAGCAACCCCTCATCGCGGTGGCCAGCTGTCGGGGGGATCCGAACAACGTCGACGTCGAGGCGGCCACCGCCGCCGGGGTCCCGGTGCTGCGGGCCCCGGGGCGCAATGCCGACGCGGTGGCCGAACTGGCGGTCGGCCTGATCCTGGCCTCCACCCGGGGCCTCCTCGAAGCCGACCGGGACGTGCGGACCGGAGAGATCTACAAGGACGGGACCATCCCCTACCAACGCTTCCGGGCCTGGCAGATCGCCGGCCGGACGGCCGGGCTGATCGGCCTGGGGGCGGTGGGCCGCGCGCTGCGGTGGCGGCTGGAGGGACTCGGCATGGAGGTGGTGGCCTACGACCCCTACGCCGACGACGCCACCTGCTCGCTGGCCGAGCTGCTGGCGGTGGCCGACGTCATCTCCATGCACGCGCCGGTGACTCCGGAGACCGCCGGGATGATCGGTGCGGCCGAGTTCGACAGCATGAAGGCCGGGGTGGTGTTCGTGAACACCGCCCGGGCCCAGCTCCACGACACCGACGCGCTGGTGGCGGCGCTGGCGTCGGGGAAGGTGGGGGCGGCGGGCATCGATCACTTCGTGAACGAGTCACTGCCGACCGATCATCCGCTGACCGAGTTCCCCCACGTGGTGCTGGCCCCCCACATCGGGGGCGCCACTTACGACACCGAGGCCAACCACACCCTGATGGTGGCCGGCGATCTCGAGCGGCTGCTGCGGGGGGACACCCCGCTGCACATCGTCAATCCCGAGGTGTTGGTCCGCAGGTAGCTGACCAGCCGATCTCAGCGGTCGGCCCGATGGATGACCGTCCCGTCGACGATGGTGGCCAACACCGTCGGATCCTCGTCGCCGGTCAGCGACGGCTCCAGCGGCTCGGCCAGCACGCAGAGGTCGGCGGCGGCGCCCACCTCCAGCCGACGGGGTTGGTCGGGGCGGTCGGCCCGCCCCAGGAACAGGTCCAATGCCTGGGCGACGGTTATCGCTTCGGCAGGTCCGAGGAGGCAACCGGCGAGCGTTCGCCGGGTAGCCGCCGCCCGGATGGCGGGCCAGGGTCGGGGCGAACCGAAGGGGGCGTCGGTGGACCCGGCCACCCCGACCCCGGCGGCCAGCAACGAGGCGAGTCGCCACAGGTCTCCCCGGTCGGCCGGATCGACATCGGTGAGATATTGATCCCCCCGGGTCAGGACGAAACCCGGCTGGGTGACCACGGTGATCCCGAGGTGCCGGAGGGCGGGGAGCAGGTCGGCGCCCAGCACCGATCCGTGCTCGATCCGGTCGCCCGGCCGACTTCCGGCGCCGGTGAGGGCCGACACGCTCAGCACCCCCTGGACCCGGGTCACGCAGTGGATGGCGATGGATCGGCCGGCATCATGCGCCGCCCGGATCCGGGCGGTCAGTTGGTCGAGGGTGGGGAGGTCGGTGTCGTCGAGGAGGACCTTGACCGGCCCCCGGGTGACCAGCCGGCTCGGGGTCGGATCCACCCCGGGCGGGGCCATGAGCTGGAGCCGTTGGCGGATGATGCCGGACTCACCGAGCTCGACCAGCGTCTCGAGGTCGGCGGGCTGCTGGTCGGGGGTGGCGTCGGTGAAGCCGGTGACTCCGTCGGCGGCGGCCTGACGGCTGACCCGACCGAAGTCGGGGGGTCGGCTGGCCAT
>DASXFR010000128.1:0-46176 GCA_036489495.1 Acidimicrobiales bacterium
CCCGGTCGCCTCGGCCAGCCAGTGGGCCGGGGTCCGGTGACCGGCACACTGGTGCTGGTTGGCGTCGGCGGCCCGCCGGGCGGCCAGCGTCTTGCCCGCCGCACACAGCCGCTCGCCCCGGGCAAACAGGGTCACCAACTCAGCGGCGTCCCCGCCGGAGTAGCGGCCGGGCTCGAAGGACTCCACGAAGCTGGCGATGACATCGAACGCCCGGTTGACGGCGGTGGAAGTGGGTTGCTGAGTGGCCAACGCCATGCACACAGCATGACAGGGGGGTGTATTACTCAATCGGGGGGGGCGGCCCCGAGATCCAAAGAATTCGGGAGGCACCCGTCGGAGTTCGGGTGGCTCGGGCGATGATATGGATATGAGCGGCTCACCAGCGGTCGTGCCCAGCCAGGGCCCGGAGTTGCTGGCCCTTTACGACCGAGGGTTGCCCGAGGTCTATGGCTACCTGTTGCGCCGGTGTAGCGACTCGCCGACCGCTGAGGACCTCACCTCCGAGACCTTCCTGGCCGCCGCCGCCTTGGTCAGCAAGGGCGGCGAGACTGAGCTGACCATCCCGTGGCTGATCGGGGTCGCCCGTCACAAGCTGGTCGACCATTGGCGGCGACAAGAGCGTCGACAGCGCACGCTGGTACTGATCACCGACGGTTCGGAACTCGTCGAGGATCCTTGGGACGTCGAGCTCGACGCCATCCGCGCCCAGGCGGTCCTGGCCGAGCTGGGAGCCCACCACCAGGCGGCGTTGACGCTGAGGTATCTCGACGGGCTCAGCGTCCCCGAGACCGCCGCTGCCTTGCAGCGCACCCTGCACGCCACCGAAGCCCTGCTGGTACGAGCCAGACGGGCCTATCGCCACGCCTACGAGAGGAGCGAAAGCGATGACTGACCCTCTCGAGATCCTTCACAGCCCCGACCGTCCGATCGCCCCGTCTCCCCGCTTCGCCGCCGAGCTGCGGGGCCGCCTCATCGACGCGCTGGAGACGCCTCCCGACCCCCAAATCACACCCAAAGGAGCCGCCATGACAACCACTGCAGTGCAATACCGGAACGGACATCGCCAAGGGGACATCTCCTATATCTCGCTGGGCATCCCCGATCCTGCCCGGGGTACGGCCTTTTACGGGGCCCTACTGGGCTGGTCGTTCTCTCCCGGCCATTCCGGTGGGGGGCAGGCTGACGAGGTCACGCCCCAGGTCGGCATCTTCAATGGCACACGAGCTGACGGTTCGGTCACCCTCGGAGCGACTCTGGGGTACCGGGTCGCGGATGTGGCGGCCACAACCCTGCGGGTGAGGGCTGCCGGGGGAACCGCTACCGATCCCGAGGCGCGCCCTTACGGGATCGAATCGTCTTGCCAAGATAACCAGGGCCTGCCCTTCTACCTCCACCAACTCCTCGGTTCCCCGACCGATGACGACGGGGATCTGAGCAACGGCCGCCGGCACGGTGACATCGGCTACGTGTCACTCGGGGTGCCGGTATTGGCCCTGGCCGAGGGGTTCTACGGTGCGGTGCTGGGATGGTCGTTCTCTCCCGGTTCGAGTCACCAGGGTCGACAGATCGAAGGAGTGACCCCGATGTCCGGCCTCTTTCAGACCGACACCCCCGGGGCGGTGCTGGCCTACCGGGTGGACGACATCCGAGCCACGGTAGCCAAGGTCGGCGAACTGGGCGGGACCGCCAGCCCGGTCGAAGAGCGCCCCTACGGGCTCGCCGCCGACAACTGCGCCGACGACCAGGGGACCGTGTTCCACCTGCTGCAACTGCCGGCGTAGGACGGGCCGACCCGGCTCTGACCGGGCCGACCGGCCCCGGACGGGCCGAGCCGACCCGCCGCCACCGCCAAACCAGACCCTTAGACGGCGCCCCCGCGGCGGCTCTCGACCGTCACCCCGATCAGTGCCGAGAGGAGCAGGGAGCCGGCAATCGGAGCCAACCAGAGCCCGAACACGAAGGTCAACGTGGTGAACAGCGCACCCATGCCCAAGATGAACGGCCAGATGCTCGATCCGGGAAACGAATCGACGACCCCGGCACTGTCTTCCATGGTGGCATCGGGATTCTCTTCCGGCCGAAGCTTCATGTGATAGGTCCACCACAGGTAATAACTCCCGGGGAGCAGACCGAGCCCCGTCGCCCCGATCAGCATCAGAAACCCGGCGTCCTCGTAGCTGGTGAACCAGTAGACGACTCCGATGATGCCGAAGAAGACGGCCACGGCGAGAAGAACAAGGGACTCGACCTTCATGATGGAGCTCCTGCGGGTTCCTTGGTCCTATCGGGCGGATCGGAGGACTTCTTGTCTTTGGGTTTGTGGACGATGGTGCGGTGCTCGGGATGGTTGTAGTCCCAGGTGGGCCGCTCCGAACGGATCGGCGGCAGATGGGTGTAGTTGTGGTGGGGCGGCGGCGAGGTGGTGAACCACTCGAGGCCGTGGGCGTCCCACGGGTTGGAGCCGGACGGCACCGGCTTGCGCCAGGACACCCAGAGATTGATGAGGAAGAAGAAGAACGAGAAGCCGATCACATAGGCGCCCAGCGTCGAGACCACGTTGAGGGTGGTCCAGCCGGTGTCGGGGGCATAGCTGGCCACCCTTCGGGGCATGCCGTGAAGGCCGAGGAGGTACTGGGGCATGAAGGCGACCCAGAAGCCGACGAACAGGAACCAGAAGTGGAGTTTGCCCAGACTCTCTCGGAGCATGCGGCCGAACATCTTCGGGTACCAGAAGTAGAAGCCGCCGAACCCGGCGAAGACCGCAGTCCCGATGAGCACGTTGTGGAAGTGGGCGACCACGTAGTAGGTGTCGTGGGTCAGAAAGTCCACCGGCGGGGACGCCAGCAGCACCCCGGTCACCCCGCCGACCAGGAAGACCAGCAGGAACCCGACGCAGAACAACATCGGGGTTTGGAAACTGAGCTGGCCCCGCCACATGGTGCCGATCCAGTTGAAGAACTTGATGCCGGTCGGCACCGCGATGAGATACGACAGCAGCGAGAAGAACGGCAGCAGCACCACCCCGGTGGTGAACATGTGGTGGGCCCACACGCCGGTGGACAACCCGGCGATGGACATGGTGGCGAAGACCATGCCCTTGTAGCCGAAGACCGGCTTGCGGGAGAATACGGGGAGGATGTCGGTGACCATCCCGAAGTAGGGCAAGGCGAGGATGTACACCTCCGGGTGCCCGAAGAACCAGAAGAGGTGCTGCCAGAGTATGGGTGAACCTCCTCCCTGCACAGAGAAGATGTGGGTGCCGAAGTGCCGGTCGCAGAACAGCATCACCACCGCCGCGAACAGAACCGGGAAGGCGATGAGGATGAGGATGGCGGTGACCAGCATGTTCCACGAGAAAATCGGGATCCGGAACATGGTCATGCCCGGCGCCCGTAAGTAGAAGATGGTGGCCACCAGGTTGACGCCGGTGAAGATGGCCGAGAAGCCGGTGAGGGCCAGCGCCATCAGCCACAGGTCGCTACCGGCACCGGGGGAGTTGGTGGCATTGGACAACGGGGCGTAGGACACCCATCCGAAACTGGCTGCGCCACCCGCCACCAGGAAGCCGGACAGCATGGTGATCACACCACTCAGATACAACCAGTAGGAGAGCGCATTCAACCGGGGAAACGCCATGTCCGGCGCGCCGACCTGGAGGGGAACGATGTAGTTGGCCAGGCCTCCGAAGGCGAACGGGCCGGCGAACAGGTACATCATCAGGCTGCCGTGCATGGTGAAGAGCTCGTTGTAGGTCTGGAAGGAGACCAGCGAGGTGTGGGGGTCGAGCAACTGCGACCGGATGACCATGGCCATGATGCCGGCGATGAAGAACGTCACCAGCGAGGTGATCATGTAGGACACGCCGATGACCTTGTGGTCGGTCGACGTCAGCCAGTTGAGGATCCCGCTGGGCCCTTCGTGGCCATGGCCGGCGTCACCGTGCTGCTCCTCGGGGCCGTGACCATCGGGTCCCCCCAACTCCTCGGGCGTGATGACTTCCGGGCGTTCAATCGTCGTCGTCATGCCGGTGCCTTTGCGTTGGTCGTGGCCGAAGGTGCCGCCGAGCTGCCGGAATTAGGCGGGGGGGTACTGGTAATTCGGGTATTGGGGGGCGGATTGTTCTCGGCCCCGGAGGGCGAGCCCTGCAGGGTGTGTCCGGCCGCCACCTCGGCGCTGGCCCAGGTCTCGAAGGCGGCCGGCGATACCGCCCGGATGCTGAACAGCATCTCCGAGTGGTACAGCCCACAGAACTGGGTGCACTGGCCGTCGAAGGTGCCGGCGCGCAACACGTTGAAGTCGAAGATGTTGGTCACGCCGGGCTGGGCGTATCGGCTGAAGTTGAAGTCGCGGAGGTAGAACCCGTGGATGGTGTCGTTGGAGACCAGGGTGATCTGGAGCGTCTCGCCGACGGGGACGACCATCTGGGGACCGTGGTTATTGGGCCCGTTGGTGAGCTCGCCGGCCACCCCGACGTTCAGACCGGTGTAGTCGAACCGCCAACCCCACTGGAAGGCGGTGACGGTGATGTCCACCACCGGCTCGCCACTGGACGGGCCGCTGGACGTGAAGCTTGCCGTTGCCGACTGGGTGGCGTCGACGTCGTTCTCGGTGATCACGGTGAAGACGAACAGGACGGCGACGATGAGGACCGGCACCACCGTGTACAGGACCTCGATGGGCCCGTTCTCGTGGAACTGCTTGGGGATCTCATCGGACCGCTTCCGGTACCGCAGGACCGTCCAGATGATCAGCAGCATCACCGCCCCGCCGACGATGATGCCGACGGTGGTCATCCCCGAGTAGAGCTTGAAGGTGTTGTGACCCTGCCGGGTGACCCCGGGGTCGGCCCCGTAGCTGGGATACCAGTTACACCCGGCCAGGAGCAGCGGAGCCCCGATGGCCAGCGCAGTGATCCACCGGCGGCGCCCTCCGCGCCCTCCGCGTACCCGGCTCGGGGACGGGTCGATCGGGCCGGTGGAGGGGTCGGTCACAGCGATGACACTAGCGGGGGATGGCAGGTAATTAGAAGTTGAGCCACGCCGGCGGTGGGCGGCACCATCTATCCAGGTCAAGTGGGGTGTCCATGCCTGGCCGGACCGGCCGGGACCGACGCCTACCCGTGGTGATGGTTGTCGGACTCCCGGGCCGCCCACGAGAACACGCCGTGGGCCATTGTCGAAGTGGCGGCGGCGGCCCGGGCCTCGTACACCTGCCGCCGGATTCGACGGATGCCGGGGTCGGCCGGATCCACCAACCAGGCCAGCTCGGCCAGGTGCCCGGCCAGCCGGAGGGCGGCGTCGGCGGCGTCGTCGGGTCGATTGCCGGGTCGGTCGTCGGGTCGATCGGCGGAGCCGGCGGAGCCGGTGGATGACGCCAGCAGGTCGTGGGCCCGGTCGGCCAGGGCGGAGGCGCCACCGGCCAGGCCGGCCAACTCCGCGGCCAGGGCCCGCTCGGGCGCTGGTTTCAAGGTGGCCGGATTGCCGTCCCACCAGCCGCCGTACAGCCGCCAGACGGTATGCACGATGAACTCCGGCTCGTCGTAGACCGGGTGCAGGTACGGGCGCTCCATCAGGTGGGGCGGCGGGGTGACGGTGTGGATGATCTCGTCCAGCCGGGCGCCGGCGTTCATCAGGGCCAGGGTCTGGTTGACCAACGAGTCGAGCAGGTCGGCGGTGTCGCCGAGGGCTTGGCGGATCCGGTCGGCGCCGATCACCGGGAACCCGTGACCGGGAAGCAGGACCTCGGGACCACCGTCGGGTCCGTCGTAGAGGGCGAGCATCTCCCGGAGCGCTTCGGCCCACTCCCGCGGGTAGCGCTGCACCTTCTGGGGATTCCCGGCATTGGGCGACGCCCAGATGAACAGGTCCCCGCAACACAGGACCTTGCGATCGGGAAACCAGGTCCAGGTGTGATCGTCGGTCTCGCCCTTGGCATGGTGGAGTTGGGCCCGGAGTCCCCCGACGTCGAGGTCCAGGTGATCACGGTAGGTGCGGTCGGGGTAGCGGTACTCCGTCGGCCACTCGAGGTCCTTGATGTTGAACTGCCGGCGGTTGATGATCCCGTTGTAGCCGGCGGTCAGGATGTACCGGTCGAACCGGGGGGGCAAGGCGTCGTGGGCGACCACCGTGGGCGGCGCCCAGCCGTTGGCCTCGGACTCCGCCTCCCAGACCGGAACCCCGAAGACGTGGTCGATGTGACCGTGGGAGTAGACCGCGGTGTGGAGCCGGCTGGCCGACCAGGCCCGGAGGGTGCGGTGGATCTCGCCGGCCATCAGCGAGCTCCCGGTGTCGACCAGAAACAGGCCGTCGTCGGTGTCCAGCGCCGACACGTTGGCGAAGGACGGGGTGAAGGCCACCCCGCCGGCGACTTCGGCCAGGCCGCCCCAGGTCCGCAACGGGTGGGCCTCCGACGTCGATAGTCCCCCCGTCCACAAGCGTTCGGCGATGTCGAGCACGTCAGGTTCGGACACCCGTCCCCCTTTCACCCCGGGTGCAATGTATCGGTCAACGCCGGAGCCGGCGAGGTCGCCGTTCAGCCCGGCCCGGAGGTGGGCTCGTCGGGTCGGGATGCCGACCTGGCCCGGCCCACCAGGCGTCCGGCCGTGCGGATGGTTCGCTTGGCCTGGGCCTTGGTCGCCGGGCCGTGCTTGGCGCTGGTCCTGGATGCCGCCGAGCTGGCGGCACCGGCAGCCCGCCCTGCCCACCGGGCGGCGGAGCCGACAGTCTCCTCGGTCGGTAGAAAGGATCGACCCGGCGAGCCCGGAGGCGGAGACGGGTCGGGTCGGGGGCGGGCGGAAGGCGAGGGGGCCACGGTGGCGGTGGCGTCGAGGACCCGACCCGACCCCCGGATGCCGATCAGCCTGGCCGGCCGAGGGTCGGTGTTGACCAAGGTGGCCAGCCGGATGATGCCCACCGCCACCAGCTCGAGGATGATGATCCCCTCGACGTCGGGACGGATCGAGGGGACGACCGGAGAGACGGCGACCAGGACGGAGACCACCACCACCAGCCGCACGTGGAATCGCCGACCGAAGATCCGGATGAGTCCGAGAGGACCATCGGCGGTCAGGGCGAGGGCGGCGAAGACGGCGCCGGCCACCAACAGCACGCCCCCGCGACTGACGTGAAGAGAAAGATCGGCCAGCGCCAGTACCGAGAGGATCTCGGCAAGCTGCAGGATCCAGAACGGAGTCACCCGCGACGAAGGCGCTACCGAGGCACCGACACCGGCCGCGCCGGGCCTGGCGCGGCGAGCCCTCATCCGGTCGGTGATGCCAGGGTTACGACGGTGTCGCCGCCGAGCCATCGCCCGACGGCTGGGCCGGCGGCGTCACCACGGGCTGCGGAGCGGGCTGGGGCGCGGGAGCCGGAGTCGGCGCCGGGGCGGGAATGGCGGCGGCGGACTGCACGCCCTTGCCATCGGCCGAGGCCCCCTCGTCGAGGCCCTTCTTGAATTCCTTCTGCGCCGACCCCAGCGATCGGGCCAGCTTGGGAATCTGGGTGCTCCCGAAGAGGACGAGCACGACAACGACCAGAACGATGATGCCGTCAACGCCAAAGATCTCTGCAGATGGAGCGAAATGCATGGGTATGCCTCCTACGTCGGCCTTGTCACCAGGTTAGACCTGTCGGCGGCCAACCTGTACTTCGTGGCCGGCCCGGGTTCTAGGGGGTGGCGGTCAGCCGGCCAGGAAGACGCCCATGACCAGCGCCGCTACCGAGGCGGTGGCGCCTACCGACCCCCAAATGGCCAGGCCCCGCTTGGACGTGGACCGCTGGTGGAGGTAGACCCCGACCCCGGCGATGACCACCACCGCGATCTTGACCATGAGCACCGCCTTCCAGGCGGAAGATGCATCCGAGAAGGTGAACGTCGAGATGTTCCAGATCCCGGTGACCACCAGCACCGCGTAGGCCGGCCACAGCAGCACGGCCAGCGCCCGGGCGACTTTTTTGGAGGCGTCCTCCCCGAGGCCGCGCACGGTCGGCAACAGCCCGGCCACGGTGAACTGACCCCCCACCCAGATGGTGGCGGCCAGCACGTGGAGGGTCAGCCGGATGCCATCGACGCCGGGGCTGAGTGACGGCACCGACGCCGCCAACGAGTGGGTGACCACCCGGGGCGGTCCGCTACTTCCCGGTCCAGTTGGGCTTGCGCTTCTCGGCGAAGGCGATCGGTCCCTCCATGGCATCGGCGGAGCCGAAGACCTCGGGGACCGCCTTGTTGTTGATCTCCCAGCCTTCGGCGTCGGGCAGCTCACCGGCTTGCTTCATTACCCGCTTGGATGTCCGCACCGCCAGCGGGGCGTTCTCGGCGATGGTGTTGGCCAACGCCAACGCCGCCTCCATCAGCTGGTCGGCCGGTACTACCCGGTTGATCAGCCCGAGAGCCAGCGCCCGCTGGGCGTCGATGGGATCGCCGGTCATGGCCAGCTCCAGGGCGATGGCCGGCGGGATCCGCTTGGGCAGGCGGAACAGGCCGCCGGCGCCGGCCATCAGGCCGCGCTTTACCTCGGGGATGCCGAACTTGGCCTCCTCGACCGCCACCACCAGGTCGCAAGAGAGCATGATCTCGCAGCCGCCGGCCAGCGCCGAGCCGTTGACCGCGGCGATGAGGGGCTTGGCGAAGTCGCGCTGGGCGATGCCGCCGAATCCGCCCTTGGCCCCCATGATGTCGCCCGCCTCGCCGGCGGTGAAGGCCTTGAGGTCCATGCCGGCGCTGAACGCCTTGTCGCCACTGCCGGTCACGATGACCACCCAGCAGTCGTCGTCGGCCTCGAGCTCGTCGAAGGCAGCGGCAAATGCCTTGGACACCGCGCCGTTGATGGCGTTCCGGGCCTCGGGCCGGTTGATGGTGAGGATCTCGATATGACCCTGTCGCTCGCGGAGCAGTGCATCAGACACGTGGTTGTCCCTTCGTCGGATCTCAGCGTTCGGGCAGACGGTAGCGCGGTGGATCGCCCTCCACGACAATTGGGGTGCCGACCATCCCCGGGGTGTCGCGCTGGCCGATTTCGGAGGTGACCTCGTCGTCGGCGGGGGCGGCGGCCAGCTGGCGGCCGTCGGGCAGCCGGGCGATCACCGGCGCCCCAGTGGCGTTACCCAGGTGGTCGCGGATCACGGTGAGGGCTACCACCGTGGCGGTTGTCGGCTCCGTGACCTGGAGGGCCATCGCCGCGGCGCTGGCATCGATCCGGCGCTGGTCCTCCGAGGTGTCACCCAGGCGGAACCCCCCCGGCGGCGGGGACGAGCCGTAGAGCCCGAGGGCGTGCTTGGTGATGAACCATCCGAGCCCGGTGGCCAGGCCCAGTCGGGGTCGGCCCCCGGCGGAGTCGGAACCGGAGTCGGAGTCGGAATCGGAACCTGAACCCGAACCCGAACCCGAACCCGCCAGGCGGAGCCGGCTGGTCACCGCGGCGATCCCGTGGGTGGTGTAGTTGTTCCCGGGGCCACCGAAGTAGGGCAGCCCGCCGGTCGAGGTCAGCCCCCGGGGGTCGTCGCCCCGCAGGCCGAGGGCATCGGCGGCCAGCTCCACCGCCGACGGAAAGCAGGAGTAGATGTCGAGCACTTCGACATCGTCGATCCCGATATCGGCGGCCTCGAACAGTGCTCGCCCGGCGGCGGCGATGGCCGGGGAACTCCCGGGGTCGGGCCGAGAAGCAGGGAACCGGACATCGACGGCGCTCGCCCCCGACCAGATGAACACCGCCCGGTCGGCCACCCCGGCCCGCCGGGCGGCGGCCAGCGAGCAGACGACCAGAGCCGCACCCTGGTCGGAACCCAGGAAGGCGGTCATCCGTTTGGTATACGGCTCGCAGACGATGCGGTTGTCCGGCGTCGGGGTGGCGATCTCGTCGGGGGTGTAGGCGACGGGAAACCAGGCGTAGGGGTTGTTCGAGGCCACCCGGCTGAACGGCGCGAACAATTCGCCGATGGTTTGGCGATGCTGGTCGGCGGTATGCCCGGCTCGGGCGGCCACCACGCTCTCGAACATCGGGTAGATGTGCACCGGAGCCATCAGGCCGATGGCGGATTCCGCCGGCCCGATGCCGGGGAGGTCGTCCCCCACCGCCGGGTCGGGCGCCAAGGTGGTGTCCCCGTTGTACCGCGGCTGTTCGAGCTTGTGCCGGAGGCGCGACGACCGGATGGCCTCGGCCCCGGCGATCAGCGTCACCGACAAGGTCCCGGCGGTGATGTCGGCGGCGGCCCGGTTCACCAGCCACTGGGGGGAGTTGCCGCCGATGGTGGTCATCTCGCAGACATCGGGCTTCGCCCCCAACGCCTGAGCCAGCTCGGTGGCCGGGGCCGGACCACTGTGGGTCATGATGTTGACCACCGAGAGCCGGTCGATCCGTTGGCGGAGATCGGGGACGTCGGAAAGCGCCTCCTCGCCGGCCCGGGCCATCAGATCGATGGGAGTGACCGGGTCGCCGCGCTCGATGGACTCCCCGGAAGCGATGACCACCGGTATTCGCTCGGCCTCCTGCTCGGAGATGCTCATCGGATCGGGCCGTGGCCGCCGGGAAGGGCGCAGGTTTCGGGTGTCATGGTCGGTGGCGGAAGCTATCACTGAGCCCGGTCCGGAGGCCTTTCGGCGAGTGGGTGGAGCCGAGCGGCCCGCCCAACCCCACCGGAAGCTGTCAGGCTGGGGCGATGACCGCGGGCATCGAACCTACCGGCCTCCAGGGGGGCGATCCATCCGCCGGGAATGGGATCTTGCCGGCCGGCTTTCACTTCGGGGTGGCCACCGCCGGATTCCAGATCGAGGGCGGCTTCAACGGGCCGGGCGAGCCGGGCAACAACTGGCTGCGATGGGAACAGGTCGGTCGGGTCGAACCCTCGGGCCAGGCGGTCGGGTTCTGGGACCGACCGGAGGAGGCCCTGGATCGGGCCGCCGGGCTCGGGTGCGACAGCTTCCGGCTGGGCCTCGAATGGGCCCGGGTGGAGCCGCGCCCGGGGGAGGTCGACGACGGGGCGTTGGCCCGATACGCGGAGATCATCGACGGCTGCACCGAACGCGGGCTGGAGCCACTGGTGACCCTTCATCACTTCACCCACCCGTCATGGCTCGGAGAGGACTTCTGGCTCCGACCGGATTCGCCCGAGCGTTTCCGGGATTGGGCGGAGGTGGCGCTGGCCGCACTGGCCGGCAAGGCGCGCTTGTGGGTGACGATCAACGAGATCAACGTGCTGGCCATCCAGTCGTGGTTGCTGGGGTTGTTCCCGCCCGGCCGCTTCCTGGCCTTCGCCGACGCCGCGGTGGCCACCGACCATCTGCTCGCCGCCCATGTCCTGGCCTACCAAGCCATCCACCGGGCCCGTCCTGACGCCGTCGTGACCACCAACAACGCCTGCGTCAGCGTCTACGACTTCGACCGGCGGATGATGGACATCCTGATGGCCCGCAGCCTGGGTGTCGCTCGAAACGAGATCGACGGCTGGATCGCTGAGCGGCGGGCCGAGCACGATGCTTCGCTCCCGGCGTCGGTGCCCGGGGAGCGCGCCATTCGCCGGCTGGGGGCGGTGGCGTCGCCGTTCGGCTCGGGGTCACGCCGGCGCCCGCGGCCCGGACAGCGCGGCGAGGGTGAGGGCCCCCACCGGGCTATCGATGCCGTCTACGCCTGCCCCACCGATTCGACCCTCGACGTCATCGGTCTCGACTACTACGACCCGATGGTGGCCCGGCATGTCCGGGCTCCCGCCCATCGCACCGCCGGTGGCCGGGGATGGCTGCCGGCCCGGGAGTTGTGGGATGACATCCCCGATCCGGTCGGTCTCACCCGGTGGCTCGACGTGCAGGCCTCGTCCACTCCCGGCACCCCGTTGTGGGTGGTGGAGAACGGACTCTGCAACCGGGTGCGGAACGGGCGCTCGTATCCGCGGCTCGACGGGTGGGACCGCTCCCGCTACCTCCGAGAGAACATCAACGCGGTGCTGAACGCCATCGAGGCCGGGGTGCCGGTGGCCGGGTACTGGCACTGGTCACTGGTCGACAACTACGAGTGGGGGTCGTATCAGCCGAGGTTCGGCCTCTACGGGGTGGACCGGCACCGGGGGGAACGGGGGTTCCGCTGGCTGGAGACCGACTCGATGGGGGACGACGCCGGCGAGACCTACCGTCGGATCATCGCCGGCCTCCGGGCCGGCGACCGGTCGGTGCTCGACGCCAAATGAGTCACAGGGGCCAGCTTCATCGGCAGCGCTGCGCCGGCAAGACCCTGAAGGCCATCAAGGCCTACCGGGCGATCAACGGGGTGTCCCTGGACGAAGCCCGGGCGGCGATTCGAAACCTGTAGCGCCGATGGTTGGCGGGCAGAGGCGGCGGGTGATTGCCGGCCGGGTTAACTGGTCCGATGTCAAGCGTGGCCGTCACCATCTACGGGGTAGGTGCGGTGTCATTCATGATGGCGATGTACGCGCTGGAGCGACGCCGAAAGGGATTCATTCTCGGATTCGCGGCCGGGTGCTTGTTGTCCAGCGCCTACGGGTTTCTGTCCGGCGCCTGGCCCTTCGGGGTCGTCGAGTTCATCTGGTCGGGAATCGCCGTGCGCCGCTATCTCCACACGTAACCGAGGTTCGACCGGACGATCCGGCCAGGCCCGTCACCGGGTTGGTCCGGGTGTTTCTATGATCGAGCGATGCCAACCCCGACCGCGGATCCGTCTCTGATCACCCGCCCGGCTGGATGACCCGGTCACCGGCGGCGGTATCGATGGCGGAGGGACTCGCGGCGCTGGCGGCGGCGGACCCGGACCGCCCGGCGGTCACCGGCGGGCAACGGACCATCACCCGGGGCGAGCTCGAGGCTCGAACCAACCGGCTGGCTCGGGCGTACCTCGACCTCGGAGTCACTCCCGACAGCTTCGTGACCATCGGTCTCCCCAACGGCATCGAGTTCGTCGAGGCCACCATCGCGGTGTGGAAGGCGGGAGCCACCCCCCAGCCGGTCTCCGATCGGCTTCCGGCCAGCGAGCGCCGGGCCATCATCGAACTGGCCGAGCCTTCATTGGTGGTGGGGATCGAGCCGACCGAGACCGGCGGCCGGCCATCGATGCCGGCAGGATTCGAGCCCGACCCGGCGCATCCGGACACCCCGCTCGAACCCCGGTTCGCCAAAGCCCTGAAGGCACCGACGTCGGGGGGGAGTACCGGTCGGCCGAAGCTGATCGTGTCCGGCCACCGGGCGACGGTGGCCAATGTCACCATCAATGCGGGGTACACCCGGATGCCCAACGATGGCGTGCACCTGGCCACCGGGCCCATGCATCACAACGGCCCGTTCATCTACGCATTCGCCGCGCTGTTCACCGGCAACCACGTGGTGGTCATGCCCCGGTTCGACGCCGAGGAAGCGCTGTCGCTGGTCGAACAACACCGGGTGGACTGGATGTACCTGGTCCCCACCATGATGCAGCGGATCTGGCGTCTCCCCGAGGCCTCCCGGCTCGGCCACGATCTGTCCTCGCTCACCGGCGTGTTCCACGTGGCCGCCCCCTGCCCCCAGTGGCTCAAGCAAGCCTGGATCGACTGGCTCGGGCCCTCGGTGATCCTCGAGCTCTACGGAGGCACCGAGGGCCAGGTGGCGACGTTCATCGACGGGACGGAGTGGCTGCTCCATCGGGGCTCGGTGGGTCGGCCGTTGTCGGGCGAGATTCAGATCCGCGATGCCGACGGCCACCCGTCGCCGAGCGGGGAGATCGGCACGGTGTGGATCCGCCGGGAGGAGGGCACCCAGAAGACCTACTCCTACATCGGCGCCGAGGCCCGCCAGGCCGCCGACGGGTGGGAGACCCTCGGCGACGTGGGCTGGATGGATGAGGATGGCTATCTCTACCTCACCGACCGCGACACCGACATGATCCTGGTCGGCGGGTCCAATGTGTATCCGGCCGAGATCGAAGCGGTGCTGACCGAGCACCCTTCGGTGGCCGATGCCTGCGTCATCGGGCTGCCCGACGACGACCTGGGCAACGTCCCCCACGCCATCGTGGCCCTCTCGTCACCGGTCGACGACGAGGAACTGGATGCCTACCTCCGGGATCGGCTGGTGTCGTACAAGCGGCCCCGATCGTTCGAACGGGTCACCGGTCACCTCCGCGACGACGCCGGCAAGGTGCGTCGACCGGCGTTGCGGGCCGACCGCCTTCCCAAGCCCGGCTAGAGGCAGGCGGCCGCCGGGGTTGCGTGCCGGAAACGGCCGTCAGCCGGGCCGGGGGGCGAAGCGGTAGCCTGGAGGCAGTTGGTCGGTCCTGAGGAGGAACCAATGAGCGAATCTCTTACCAAGCCCCGGGCAGAATTCCACGCCATGACCGAGGGCACCAAAGCCGACTGGGACATCATCGCCACCGAGGCGATCTATGCCGCCGCGGCGTTGCCCGACCGGGTGATGGCCCACCTGCAGCTGTTGGGCGGCGACTACGGCGGGTTTGCCGTCGACCGGCTGGAGCACAGCCTCCAGACCGCCACCCGGGCTGAGCGGGCCGGTCGCGATGACGAGTATGTGTTCTGCGCGCTCCTCCACGACATCGGCGACACGCTGGGTTCCTTCAATCACGCCGACATCGGCGCGGCGGTGGCGAAACCATTCGTGAGCGAGCAAAACCACTGGATGATGGAAAAGCACGGGATGTTCCAGGGTTACTACTTCTTCCACCATCTCGGGCTCGACCGGGATATTCGTGAGCAGTTCCGTGGCCAGCCGTGGTTCGACTACACCGCGGAGTTCTGTGCCGAGTATGACCAACCAGCGTTCGATCCCGCCTACCAGTCGTTCCCGCTCGAACACTACGACCCGCTGCTGCGCCAGATCATGGCCGCCCCGAAAGCCAGTATCTACGTGGCCCAGCCGGACACCGAGCTCGCCTCCACCTGAGCGGACCCGCCATCCGTCACCCAGCGGCGGGTCGGCCGGCACCGATAGAAATCTGGCGCCGTAAGCTGTTCGTTCATGGCACCCTCTCCCGTGACCTCCACCGGCCCGGGTTCGCTCACCGGAGCCGATCTCGAGCAGGCCCTCGAGTCCCACCGACGTGAGCTGACCGGCTTCTGCTACCGGATGCTGGGGTCGGGATCCGAAGCTGAGGACGCGGTCCAAGAGACGTTCCTGCGGGCGTGGCGCTATATCGACGGCTTCGAGGGACGGTCGTCGTTTCGCTCGTGGCTGTACCGCATCGCCAAGAACGTCTGTGTCGACATGGTCAAGAGCCCGCAGCGCCGGGCCCGGCCCATGGAGATGGGACCGTCGTCCGCCGTGTCGGATGCCGTGCTGGGAGCCCCCCATTCCGAGGACGTCTTCGTCCAACCCGTCAACGACGACAAGGTCATCGACGTCAGCGGCGACCCGGCCGAGGTGGCGGTGGCCCGGGACAGTATCCGGCTGGCCTTCGTGGCCGCGCTCCAGCGGCTACCGGCCCGCCAGCGCTCGGTGCTGATCCTCTGCCAGGTACTGCGCTGGCAAGCGTCTGAGGTCGCCGAGCTCATGGAGATGAGCGTGGCATCGGTCAACAGTGCCCTGCAGCGGGCCCGGACGACCATGGCCCTCGCCCAGGAGGATGTCCTGGATCCGACCATCGACGCCGAGCACGAGGCGCTGCTGAATCGCTATGTCGACGCCTTCGAGCGCTACGACATCCCCGCGCTGGTGGGGCTCCTGCGCGACGACGTGGTCCTGTCGATGCCACCCTTCGACCTGTGGATGCGGGGCCCGGAGAACCTGGCCGGCTGGTTCTTGGGTGAGGGGATCGTCTGCAAGGACGGCCGCCTGTTGCCGATCGCGGTGAACGGCACCGCCGGTTTCGGCAACTACCACCAGGTGCGGCCCGGGCTGTGGGAGCCGTTCGCCATCCAGGTGGTCGAAGTCGCCGACGGCAAGATCGTCGGCCACCACAACTTCTTGTACCCCGAGCTGTTCGCCGAGTTCGGCCTGCCACCTCGGATCGAGGAGTAGCCGTCCCGAACCGGGGATGGTCACCCTCCCGCCCCGGGCTCGACCTGGTTATGATTTAGTTCGCTCGGCGGATCGCCAGACGCCCTGGGATTGGGGGAAATCGTGAGACGTGGGATCGTTGTTCTTTGTGCCCTCTTGGTCATCCTGCTCACGGTGGTTCTGAATGGACCCAGTGCGGCGGCGGCTCCGGTGCATTCGCAGCTTGGCCCCATCGTTCCATCACCAACCGGCCCCGGTTACGAATTGCTGGTCTCCGGCACCGCCTACGGATACAACGCTCCGGCCCTCAACACGTTCCCCGCCAACCCGACCGGGGGTGGACCGCAAATTTGTCCCCCGGCGACGTCGGGGACCTGCACCGGTATCGGCATCGCGTCAACGGGCGACTACATCGATCCGGGATACTGGATCGGGACCGCGGCCCGGTTCGTCGCCAGTAACGGACAAGTGCAATACGGCGGTGGAGTCACCGGACTCGGGGATACCGACACCTGCAACCATGTGTCGGCGGTGCTCTCCAACACTCCGGTGGTCGGAGTGGCTTCCGCCCAGTTCGGTGCCCTGCTGGCGGCCGCGGATGGCGGCGTCTTCTCGTTCTGCGGGGCACCGTTCTACGGTTCGATGGGCGGTACCCACTTGAACCAGCCGATCGTCGGCATCGCCGCCACTCCGGACGGCAAGGGCTATTGGCTGGTTGCCTCGGACGGTGGGGTGTTCGCCTTTGGCGATGCCGGTTTCTTCGGTTCGATGGGCGGCACCCACTTGAACCAGCCGATGGTCGGCATCAGCTCGAGCCCTGACGGCAACGGCTACTGGCTGGTCGCCTCCGATGGCGGCATCTTTGCCTTTGGCGACGCCGGTTTCCACGGTTCCATGGGGGGCACGCATCTGAACCAGCCGATGGTGGCGATTGCCGGCAATCCCGATGGAAGCGGATACTGGACTGCCGCCGCCGACGGAGGGGTGTTCTCGTTCGGCGATGCCCCCTTCCGTGGATCCGCCAGCGGTCTCGGAGTGTTGCAAGGCATCGCCGCCAACGGTTGAGTGGCGGGAGGCCAGTCGATGGCGGGAGCGGAGCCTTTGCCGCTTCAAGCCTCGCCGGGCATTTGCGCCCGGAGCTGAGTGAGGTCGAAGTAGTCGCGCCAGGCGGTGATAACTCCGTCATGGACTTCGGTAACCCCCATCAGCGGCAACGAGATGGTCTGTTCGGAGCTGACGAAATGGTCGACCCGTTCAGTCATCACAATGGCGCCGTCGGCCACCATGTGAGTGATGTCGACACGCACCTGACCGCCCATCGCCATGAACTCGGCGAACGTGACCAAGATGGCGTCGCGGCCGTGGACCGGCTCCATCGGGATGTTGTGATAGACGGCGTCCCGGCTGAAGAATGGCTTCAGGTCGGCGGCGGCTCCGCGGGGCCAGGCGGCGACAAAGGTGGCCATGAACGCCTGGACGGTCTCTGTCGGCGTGGACAATCGTTCCTCCTCCCGAAGCCTGAACTTAGTTCGACGTCGTGATCAGCAGGAAGCCCTCCTGCCGGCCGGTCAATGCTTCGCTCAGCTGGCGGTGCGCAGTGCCCGCTTCCCCGATCCGGAACCGGACTTGGTCTTGGCCTTGGGCTTGACCTTGCGCTTGACCTTGGGCTTGACCTTGGGCTTGACCTTGGCGGCAGCTGCCACCGGTCGCTGATTGAGCAGTCGCCAGCGGGCTTCGACATCTTCGAGAAAACCGAGCCCGGCATCGAGATAGCGCAGGACCTCGGACTGGCCCTGGGGACGGCCGAGCATCCAACTGTGGCCGCCGGGTACCCACTGCACCTTGGCCCCCGACAGTGCCTCGAACTCTTCGGCGGTGGCGCGGTTGACCACCCGGTCGAACACTCCCCAGATCGGGAGCACCGGTACGTCACCGCGTTCGGCGATGCCAGCCACCTGGGGCCGGAGGTCGATGTCCATCAGCATGCTGGCCACCGGTAATGTGCGGCCAATGGTCCGGATGTTGCGGCGGGCGTCGGGCAGGACGGAACGAAGAGTGGAGGTCATCCGCCCGACCAGAAGATCAGGACCGTCGATGAGCAGCGAGAACATCAGGTCGCCGAACGCCGCGGCGTCGGGTGCGACTGGGGCCAGAAGGGTGGGGAACAGCCCGTGCCGGTCTCTCCAGGCCGGGGTGGCGATGCCGTCACGGTAAATGAGCCCCAGAGTGGACTCCGGGTGGGTGGCGGCGTATTGGATGGCTACTGCGCCGCCCATCGAGTGCCCGAGGACCACGGCGGGGCCGGCTCCAACATGGTCGGTGATGGCGGTGACCTGCTCGGCCAGGGCTTCCATCGTGACCTGGCCCCACGGCAGAGAATCACTGCCGCCGAACCCGGGAAGGCTGGGGGTGATGACTCTCCAGCCGAGGGCATCGGCCAACCGCGAGCTCTCTCGCCAGTACATCCCGCCTCCGGCAAAGTAGCCGTGGATGTTGATCGCCCACACCGGCGGGCTCCCGGCCCCATCCGGCCCGACCGTATTCTCGTTGTCCGACACCGCGAAGCGCAGATAGCGGCCGTCGACTTTGATGACGCCCGGCACCATCCGAACCTCGGACTTCACCGACCGTCGCACCGCCTTCGGAAAGCTGGTGGCCGGAATCCGCTCGGGGTGCGCCCGGTGGGGCCGCTTCATGGCCGGGACGGGGCTCGACGGGGAGGAAGCATTGTCACCCATGGTGACCAGGAGACTAGTCGCCGGAACGTCGTTTTCGAGTGATCAGCTGGCGGTTTGGTCGGCGAGGAATTGGCCCATCCCGCCGAGGATCTGGGTGGCATCCGCCACGATCTGGGCCACCAGGGTGGCGGCGGGGATCAGGGTTCGGATGGCGCCCACCCCCTGCCCGGTGGGGTAGCACTCTCGGTTCGGGTCCACATCCGGAGTGTCCTCGCCGCCTCCCAGATGAAAGGTCCCGTCGTTGACCGAACGTCCCAGCTGCTCGGGGAAGGCACGGAGCTCGTCGGGGTGGTTCTCGAAGAAGCGGGTGTAGTCGTTGCGGATGACCCGCATCGTCTTGCCCGAGTAGGCCCGGCTCACCACCGTGCCGTCCTCCCCGGTGTTGATCAACGCGTCCTTGTAACCGGTGACCCCGTGGGCTTCCGGGGTGGCGATGAAACGGGTGCCGATCCATACCCCGACGGCACCGAGGGCGAGGGCGGCGGCCAGCCCCCGGCCGTCGAAGATGCCTCCGGCGGCCACCACCGGGACCTGGTCGCCCACCGCGTCGACCACCTGGGGGACCAAGGGGAAGGTGGCCACCGTGCCGGTGTGCCCGCCCGCCTCGGTGCCCTGGGCCACCACGATGTCGCATCCGGCGTCGACGGCCCGCCGGGCATGGTCGACCTTCCCGCACATGTTGACCACCAGCAGACCGTGGCGATGACACAGCTCCACCACATCACTCGGAACCCCGAGCCCGGCCACGAAGACGGTGGCGCCGCTTTCGATGACCTGGTGCACCTGGGCCTCCATCCCCCCGGGCATGGCGGTGAGCAGGTCGACCCCGAACGGCTTGGCGGTGGACTCCCGCACCGCTTTCATCTCCGCCACCATCCGGTCCGGGCCCATGGTCGATGCACCCAGGCAACCGAACCCGCCGGCCTCGGAGACGGCGGCCACCAACGGGGCATAGGCGACACCGCCCATGCCGGCCAGCATCACCGGGTGTTCGATGCCGAGCATCTCGGTCAGGCGTGTGTGCATCAGTGACTCCTCAAGGGTGAACGTTCAATGGTGGCAACCGGCGGACCCGCGGGCCGGTGGCCCGCCCCGACCGCACCGGGAGAATCGTCGTGCGCCGTCAGCTGGCCGGCACCACTGCCGGTTCCGTCGCCTCGACGTCCCGACCCGGGGCCGCCCCGGCGCGTCCGGGAGTCTGGTTGAGCACGAAGTCGCGTTGGCGTATCAGCCCGAACGCCGCCACCGATCCGGCCAAGGCGACGAACGTGGAGATGATCATCAGGTGATTGAAGGTGGAGGTAAACCCGACCTGGTAGGCGTGGAGCAGGGCGTTGCTGACGTCGGGAGGAACGTGGGTGGCGGCGCCCCGTACCCCGCCTTCGGTGATGGCCTGGTTGAGCTGGCTCCCCCCACCGGCGACCACCTGGCGGCCGGTGGCGGTTTGTCCCAGGTTCCCGAGCGTCTTCTGCAGCACCTGACTCTGGTAGACCGCCCCCAGCCCGGCGATACCGGTGGCGATCCCCACCTGCCGGAAGGTGTTGGCCGAACCCGATGCCATCCCGCTCCGCTCCGGCGGCACCACCGCCACCGACGCCGACGCCATCACCGGGTTGGCGATCCCGATGCCCAGCCCGGCCACGATGAACCCGGGAAGCAGGACGGTCCAGGTGGAGTCGGCGGCGGTATGGGACATCAAGAAGCAGCCGATCGCCACCAGGAGCAAACCCAGGCCCATCAGGTAGCGGGAGTGGAATCTGACGGTCAACTTCCCGGCCACCGGGGCGGCGACGAAGGCGAGCACGGTGATGGGGAGGAACCGGAGGCCGGCGGCCAGCGGCCCGTAGCCGAGGACGTCCTGGAGATAGAGCGTCTGGTACAGGAACATGGCGAAGATCGAGGCGGCGATGGCGAAGGAGGCGATCGACACCCCGACCATCGCCGGTCGTTTGAAGAGGCTGAGGTCGAGCATCGGGTCCTTCTGCCGGAGTTCGGCAACCAGAAACACGATCATCAGGGCGCCCGAGCCCGTCAACAGGGCCAGGATGGTGGTACTCGACCACCCCTCGTTGTTGCCCCGGACCAGGGCAAAGACCAGCAGGAACAACGAGGCCGAGAACGAGACGAATCCGATCCAGTCCACCCGACGACTGTTGGGGTCCTTCGACTCCTCGATGCGGGTGAGGGTGGTGAAGATGGCTACCGCCCCGATGGGGAGGTTGACGAAGAAGATCCATCGCCAGCCGATGCCGCTGGTGATGACCCCACCGATGAGGGGACCGACCGCCACCGCCCCCCCGATCACCGCGCCGTAGATGCCGAAGGCGGTGCCCCGGTCCCTTCCCTGGAAGGCCTGGGCGATGAGGGCCAGGGAGGTGGCGAACATGATGGCTCCGCCGACTCCCTGGGCGCCGCGGGACAGGTTGAGCATCAGCGACGAGGTCGATAGCCCACACAACAAGGATGAAATCGAGAAGATGCCGAGCCCGGTGGCAAACACCTCGCGACGGCCGAACATGTCTCCGACCACGCCGGCGGTGAGAAGGAACGCGGCCAGGGTCAGGGAGTAGGCATCGATCACCCACTGGAGATCGGCGAAGCTGGCATGCAGCGACTGTTGGATGTCCGGGAGCGCGACATTCACGACGGTGATGTCCAACAGGAGCATGAAGGTTCCTGTGCACACGGCTATGAGGGTCCACCACTTCTTGTCCATCACAGGATTCCTTGTCTCATCGAGGCGACATCGGGAGGTATCGAGGCTTCATCGGGAGGTATCGAGGCTTCATCGGGAGGTGGTTGTCGGAGGCTCGCACCTCCGTACATCCCAGGCGTCGTGGGCGGCGAGCAACTTCTGCAGGATACGCGCCAGCGTCCGGTGGTCGTCCCCGTCGAGGTGGTCGCCGAACGCCGAGGTGACGCCGGCCAGAAAGATCGGCGCCGACCGCACCAGCATTTTCCGCCCCGTGGGGGTCAGCACGGCGAACACCAACCGGCGATCGGTGGTGGACGGCTCGCGGGCGACCAGCCCGGTCACCGTCATGCGGTCCACCAGTCTCGAGCATCCGCTCTTGGAGGTGAGCAGCATGTTGGCGAGGCCGGCCATGCGGAGCCGACCTCCGGGGGCCAGACTGAGCCGATAGAGCACCTCGTGCTGAGCCAAAGTAATGCCGGCCGACGCCCGCAGATGGCGGTCGAGCGTCTCTTCCAGTAGCGACCGGGCCGAGCAGAGGTTGAGGAAACCGGCCACGTGGTCACTCAGATCAGGAGCCCGGGAATCCGGTGCGAACAGCTGGTAGAAGGGGATGTCCTCCCCGTTGGGCCCGTCGCCAACTGTTTCGCCACCGCCTTCGTCGCCCGGGCCGTTGTCCCGGGCCGGAAGTTCGCCCCCGGCCTTGGCTGGAGCGGTTCGGCGGCCGGTCATCCCAGAATGTTTACATGGCAACGACCTGATGGTCAACCAGGGATCGGGCCCCCGGCTCGTCGGCGATAGCGTGACCCTCCGATGCCGGTCCCGCTCCCCGATGCCGATCTGCTCCGGGTGCCGCCCTCGCACCCGGACTGGCACTCGCACTGGCACTCGCGACCGGTTTGGTGGGCGACCACGAGAGGACCCGCGTGATTTCCGCCGTGTACCACATGAACTTGCTACAGGCCATCGTGATCGGCTTGCTCCAAGGGGTCAGCGAGTTGTTCCCGATCTCGAGCTTGGGCCACACCGTGCTGGTGCCGTCGTGGATCGGCGGCACCTGGGCCACGCTGGTTCGCCAGGAGGCCTCGGCCGAGAGCCCCTACCTCGCCTTCGTGGTCGGCCTCCACCTGGCTACCGCGGTGGTGCTGTTGGGGTTCTACTTCCGGGAGTGGGTGCGCCTCGTCGTCGGGTTCTTCCGCTCACTGACCCGGGGCAAGGTCGTCACCGATGAGGAGCGACTGGCATGGCTGATCATCATCGCCACCATCCCGGTGGGCGCGCTTGGCCTGATCTTCGAACACCAGTTCCGTGTCCTCTTCGCCAAGCCTCTGGCCGCCGCGCTGTTCCTCATGGTCAACGGGGTCATCCTCTTCTCCGGCGAGCTTCACCGTCGCCGCCACCTGAGGGATCCGGTTGACAGCGAGTCCTCGATCTCCGTTTCCACTGCCCAGCCCCGCTTCCGTGACGATCACATCGTGGTCATCGACGCGGACGCCGAACGGGCGCTGTCGAGCATCGGCGTGGTCAGCGCCGCCATCATCGGGGCGTCACAGGCTCTGGCCCTGCTGGCCGGAATCAGCCGCGAGGGCGTGGCCATGGTGGGCGGGCTGTTCCGGGGTCTCGACAACCAGAACGCCATGCGGTTCTCGTTCCTGCTGTCGACGCCGGTCATCCTGGCCGCTGGCGCCGTCAAGATCCCCGACCTGACCGGGTCGCTCGGCGCCGGCATCCGGCCCGAGATCATCGCCGGGAGTATCGCCGCGGTAGTCAGCTCCCTCTTCGCCATCATCTTCCTGGCCCGCTACTTCAAGACCCGCACCTTGTTGCCCTTCGCGATCTACTCGCTCGTCTTCGGTCTCGCCTCCGCCATCCGCTTCGGCTTCTACTGACGAGTCGCCGGGTTACGCCGTCCCGTAGGTGGTGTCGCGGTTGGCGGCTGTGGCCCCCGACGACGCCAACTCGGCCGCCACCGCGGTGATGTCGGCGGCGAGCTCGTCGGCCACCGTCGCATGCCCGGCGTGGACGGTGGCATGCAGGCTGTCCGGCGGCGACTGGCGATCGAAGTACCAGCCGCCCCGATCGGCCAGTTGGTCGCCAAGGGCGAAGGTGTCGATGCCGCCCCCGGTACCACCCGGCCCTCCGGAGTCCCCGGGAATTTCGCCCCCGAAGGCGAACACGGTGGCGTCCGGGTCGGCGCGCACAGCCAGCCCCGGTGCCCGGTCGATGGCGCCCCGAATGGTGACGGCCGCCTGCCAGGTGTCCGCGGCGAGTCGGAGATAACCGTCGTTCCCGAGATAGTGGAGCACCGCCCACCCGGCGGCGATCGGACCGGCGGGTCGGGTGCCGGCCATCGACGGGGAACCGTAGAGGCCGCCCAGCCAGTTGCTGGTGATGAACGGCTGGAGCCGGGCCAACTCCTTGGAGCTGTACAGCACTGCCGAAACGCCTTTGGATCCGTAGCCGTACTTGTGGAGGTCGGCGGAGATGGAGGTGACACCCGGCACCGACAGGTCCCACGGCTTGGTCACGTGACCGAGCTGTCCGAGGAACGGCAGGATGAAGCCGCCCAGGCAGGCATCCACGTGACAGAGGATGCCCCGTTCGGCGGCCAGGCTGGCCAGTTCGGGAATCGGGTCGATCACCCCCTGCGGGTAGGAGGGTGCCGATCCAACCACCATCACCGTGTCGTCATCGACGGCATCGGCCATGGCATCGGGGTCGGCCCGGTAGTCGGTCCCGACCGGTATCCGGCGGGACTCGACGTCGAAGTAGTGGGCGGCCTTTTCGAAGGCGGCGTGGGCGCTGGTCGCCAGCACCATGTTCGGGTGGGTGACCGGGTGATCACGGCCCCGGCCCCAATCACGGGCGGTCTTGGTCGCCTGCAACAGCGATTCGGTCCCGCCCGAGGTCAGGTAGCCGCGTACTTCCGAAGCGCCGCCTTCCGCCCCGATCCCGCCCGATCCGGAGTCGGCCCCGAGCAGCCCGGCGGTGATGGTGACGATGTCGTGCTGCATCCAGCCCAGGCTCGGGAAGACCATGGTGTTGAGCGCGTTCTCCGCCGAGTACAGATTCGACGCCTTCTGCAACAGGTCGTGGACGGCGTCTCCGGCGGAGTAGACGAGGCTGAAGACCCGGCCCCCCTTCCAGTCCCGATCGTCGTCCCGGAGGGACACCATCCGGGCCAGCACCGCGTCGGCATCGGCGCCGTGGGCCGGCAGCCGGTTGTCGGGGAAACCGTCAGCCATGACCGTGACCGCCGATCAGGTGATGTCCCGCCGGGTGAGGACGTAGGACCCCACCACCGCGAAGACCAGCCCGTAGGCGACGATGAGCAGGGACCCCTGCCACCAGGTGAACAGCAGGGACGAGAGCCCGGTCCGAGACCGGCTGATGTTGGCGGCGGCTTCGGCCGCCCCGGTGGGCACCCATCGAGTGGCCCCCTTGACCAGGCTGACCAGGATCCCCTCCAAAATGATGAACCACCCCAAGGTCACCATGATGGCCGCCACCTGGTTGGTGAGGAGCGATCCGATGCCGACGCCCAGGATGGCGAACAGGACGAAGACGAGGATCATCCCCGGGGCCACGGCCGGCACCTGATGGAGTAGGGCCGAGAACGATCCCCCCAGGCTGATCAGGGTGAGGCCCCCGCCGACCAGGGCGGTGAACAGCATGATGACGGCCAGCCCGATTCCGGCCAGGGCGGCCATGATCAACTTTCCGGCCACCATGACCGGGCGGCGCGGCGTGATCAGGAAGGCGCTGGTGACCGTCTTGTGGCGGAACTCGGTGGTGACCATGAGCACGCCGAGCAACAACGCCAACAGGTAGCCGGAGAAGCCCGACCCCACCAGGTTCCGGAGCTGCTGGACAGTGTGGGGATAGTTGGGTCCGGTGAGGAAGGCCTGGCTGTTGTCATCGCCGCCGCCGAACGGGCCGCCGCCGTTGGAGCCGTGGTTCAAGAAGATGACCAGGATCAGCAGGCCGTTGATGATGATGGCGATGGCACCCAGCACCCACGGGACCGCGGTGGTGCGCAACTTCAGCCATTCGGCGCGGACGATGTTGATCATGCTCCACCTCCCGGCATCGGCGTGAGCCCGGGCGACGCCGTCTCCGGCCCGCCCCCGGCACCCTGGGGTGCACCGGGAAGCCCGGCGGCGAATCCCTGGGTGAGTTGGAGGAACACGTCTTCGAGACTCCCTCGTTCGTGGACCAGCTCGTAGACGACGATCTGGTTCTGGGCCAGCACTGGACCCAGCCATTCCGGGGTGGCGCCGTCGATGGCGATGGTGTCCGGGCTCAGCGGCCGGAACCCGACCGGGATGGCCTGGAGGATGGCGGTCAGCCGGTCGATCTCGGGGGATTTCACCCGCATACCGCTGGAGGTGCCGGCCCGACTGGCCAGTTCGGCGAGGGTGGTCTGGAGCACCAGGCGACCCTCGGAGACGATCACCACGTCGTCGACCGTCTCCTCCATTTCCGACAGGAGGTGGGAGGAGACCAGCACCGACCGCCCGATGGACGCCTGGAATCGGATGAAGGTGCGGAGCCACTGGATGCCCTGCGGGTCGAGACCGTTGGCTGGCTCGTCGAGGATGAGGATCTCGGGGTCGCCCAACAGGGCGGTGGCCAGCTGCAGCCGCTGCCGCATGCCGAGCGAGAACTTGCCCACCCGGCGGCGGGCGACGTCGGCGAGACCGACCAACTCGAGGGTGGCGTCCACCCGGGACACCGGGATGCCGGAGGCGATGGCCACCATCTTCAGGTGGTCTTCCGCCCGACGGGAGGGGTGGAAGCTGGTGGCTTCGAGCACCGCGCCGACGTGATGGTCGGGCTGTTCGAGCTCCTGGTACCGGCGGCCCCCGAAGGTGGCGGTGCCGCTGGTGATCTTCACCAACCCGAGGAGCATCCGCAGGGTGGTGGTCTTACCGGAACCGTTGGGACCCAGGAATCCGGTCACCCGGCCGGTCTGCACCGAAAAGCTGAGGTCCTCGACGGCGTGGACGTGGCCGAAGTGCTTGGTCAGGTTCTGGACTTCGATGGCCGAAGGCATTCAACGACGATACCGTGGCCGCAGAGGCGGGTTTGCCCACCCAGTGGATGGCTCGTCCCTTAGAGGTTCGTCGAGTTATAGCGCCGCAAGGCGAGATATCCGAAGACCAGTCCGATTCCCACCGTCCACAGCAGCGACTGGATGATCAGCGTGCTGGTCGACTGCCCGGCGAAGAGCTGATGCCGCTGGGCGGCGGTGACATTGCCGAGGGTCAGGTCCCGGACCGCGTTGATCACCGTGGTGACCGGTTGGTGGTTGGCGAAAGCCCGCAGCCAGCTCGGCATGGTGGCGGTGGGCACGAACGCGCTGGAGGCGAAGGTGAGCGGGAAGATCACCGGGAAGGTGGCGGCGTTGACGGCTTGCGAGCTGCTGGCATACAACCCGACGAGGGCGAAAAGGAACGAGGTGGCGAGCACGAAGGCGAGCAGCACCCCGAAACCCACCACCAGGCCGGGGACGCTGTGGGGCCGGAAGCCCACCGCCAGGCCGACGATGACGATGATCACCAGACCGGTGGCGTTGCTGATGGTGTCGGTGAGCACCCGGCCGATCAGCACCGCACTGCGGGCCATGGGCAGGGATCGCAGCCGATCCAGGAACCCGTTGCCGCGATCGTCGGCCAGGGCGAAGCCGCTGTTGCTCGAGGTGAAGATGGCTGTCTGCACCGCGATGCCCGGGATCAGGTAGTTCACGTAGTTGATGGACCCGAGCCCCCGGATGGCACCGCCGAAGACGAACCGGAACAGCAGGGTGAACAAGATGGGCGAAACCAGGGTGAACACCACCTGGTCGGGCGCCCGGAGGATGCGGCGAACATTGCGCCCGGCCATGGCGAAGGTGTCGCCGATCCCCAGCTCCACCCGGGATCCGCGCGGCAGGGCGACCAGGCTCATTGGGACCCGTCGCTTCCATCCCCGCGGCCGGGCTCCTGTCCGGTCAGCGACAGGAACACCTCGTCGAGGCTCGGCTGGCGCAGCTGCAGGGAGCTGACGTCGAGGCCGGCGCCCTCCAATCGGCGGACCAGCTCGGAAGTGGTGGCCAGGCCGGTGGTGGTCGCCAACCGTACGGTGAGACCGTCGACCATTGGGTCGCCGTCGCCGACGCCCTCGAGGGCGGCCAACGCCCGGGCGGCGGTGGGGTTGTCCGGCAAGACCACCTCCACCGTGGTGCCGCCCAGCCGGCTCTTGAGCTCGGCGGCGGTTCCCTCGGCAATGACCCGTCCGTGGTCGATGACGCAAATGGCGTTGGCCAGCCGGTCGGCCTCTTCGAGGTACTGGGTGGTCAGCAGCAGGGTGGTGCCGTCGGCCACCAGCCCCTCGATCACCGCCCACAGGTCGATACGGCTGCGGGGGTCCAGTCCGGTGGTGGGTTCGTCGAGGAACAGGACCGGTGGCCGGGCCACCAGGGCAGCGGCCAGGTCGAGCCGGCGGCGCATGCCGCCCGAGTAGGTCTTGAGCAACCGGGTGCCGGAGTCGGCCAGGTCGAACTGCTCGAGGAGTTCGGCGGCCCGCCGCCGCCGCTCGGGCCGCGGCAGGTGGTTGAGCCGCCCCACCAGTACCAGGTTCTCCATCCCGGTGAGCCCTTCGTCCACCGCGGCGAACTGGCCGGCCAGACCCATGTGCTTCCTGGCCTCCTCCGGGTTGGCCAACACGTCGATGCCGGCGACCCAGGCGCGCCCGGAGTCCGGTCGGAGCAAGGTAGTGAGGACGTGGACCGCAGTCGTCTTGCCCGCCCCGTTGGGTCCGAGCAACCCGAGCACGGTTCCGGTGGGGATCTCGAAGCTCACCCCGTCGAGCGCCCGGACGTCACCCTTGAACGTCTTGACCAGCGAGTCGACCACGACGGCGGCACCTGGCCGGGTCCCCGTCGCCGCGCTTGACCCCTCGGGTTGGATCCCCCCGGCGATGGCCTGTTCCACCGTCCATCCTCTCGTCTATCGCAGAGCCTCGCAGGCTACCGCACCGTCGATCCGGTCCCGGAACCGCGGGAGGCGCCCGTCTGATTGGGTATCTCAGAACGACTGTTGGATGGAAACGATCATCTCGGCTTGTTCGTTGGTGATGGTGAGGAACTCTGCGGGTGTCGCGACGGGCACGTTGCCCACCGCGATCATGAACGTAAGCCTGCGACCCGACTTGGCCTGGATGTAGCCAGCGAGGCTGTTGCCCAGCACGATCAGCTGGTCAGCTGGCGTTCCGACCACGCGGTTGCCGGTCTTCACCTGGCTACGGCCTGCCGCGCCCGAGTTCGGCACCAGACTCGCGGCGGTGCCCTGCCGGCCGAGGGTGGGGAGAGCGTCGAACAGGGCCTTCCCGTACGGCGTGGTGGTGGCGGCCTGGTAGAACCTGGCCAGCGCGCTCGGTGTCGTCCGACCCTGGTCGTTGGAGCCGGCGCCGTCGAAGGGGAAGGCGCTGGTTGCCGGGATGCCGAGACCGGTGAGGGTCTTCACCTCGGCCACCAGTCCTTGTGAGCAGTCGGTGCTTCCCGACTTCACCGCCGCCAGACACGTCATGAGATCAGCACCACGGTTGTAGCTGACTTTCATGATCAGCGAGGCGAACTGCGACAGGGGCGCCGAGACGTGCTCGCCGATCTTGTCCGCCGGCTGGTAGCTGCCCGCCGGCGGCAGGGCGGATTCCGGGTTCGGGCCGGTGGCCGGGGCGGTGACGGCCACGCCGGCGCGCTGGAGAGCTTCGATGAAGGCCGTGCGGGCGAACGCCGAAGGATTGTCGACTTCCTTCACCACCAGCGTCGGTGTATTTCCTACCGTAACCGTGCCGGTGACGACCAGCTGCCCGGGGGTGGGCTCGGCAATGGCCAGCGACGTCGATCCCGATTTCGCCACGGTGGTGGTGTGGTTGGTGACGGTGTACGACGCCGTCATCGGCCGCCAATTGATCGAAGTCGGACTCCCGGGGGTCGCACCCGGTGTCACCAGAACGTCGACGAGGTTTTCATTCACCCAGATCGGCGAGATGTTCCCGTCGGGAAACCCGTTGTACAGGTCGAACAACCGGTCGTCGATGGCGACGTTGCCGGCCACCTGGGTGATACCTGACACCCGTACCGCCTGCGCCAATTGGTCGAGCGCGGTCAGGGGGTTGCCCGGCGGTTCGACGGCACCCGGCAGTCCGGTATTGGCGTAGCTCTGGTCGACCTGTGGGAGGTTCTCGTAGTACAGGGTGCCGTCCGGTTGTTCGCGTAGCCCGAGGCTCATGTCGCCCGAGGCCACCAGGACCAGGTTCCCGGTCAAGATGCCGCCGGCGACGGTCCCGGTTTTGTACACCGGGGTGTGGAAGCGGTAGTCGGGGCCGTACAGCTTCAGCGCGGTCGACACCGAATACGTCTTCATCGTCGACCCGGGGTCGAACATCTTGTTGGCGTTCTGAGCCGCCAGGACTTCGCCGGTCTTCGCGTCGAGTACCGAGTAACCCCAGTCCGCCTGCTGGTACTTCGCCTCGTTCTCGATCGCCGCCAGCGCCTTGGTCAGGCTGGCCGAACCGGCGGTGACTCCAGTGATCCCCGCGGTCCCCGACGTCGAACACGCCGCCGCCACCAGCAGGATCACCACCACGACTACCCCCCAACGTTTCACCGGATCACCCGTTGGCGGGCGGCGGCGGGGTCGGGTCTGTCGGTGCCATGTACTTGGCGATCAAACGGAACAACGTGTCGCTGGCATTGGGTTCGACGCCTTGCTGGTTGAACGCCCCGGGCGCAAACGTGGTGGCGACGGCGATGGCGATCTTCTGCTGCGGGAGATAGGCCTCGGTGGCGGCGTAGCCACTGAGCAGCGGGTCCTGCAGCAACCAGTCACCCGAGCGCACGATGCCGAGCCCGAAGTTGTACACGGGGATCTGGGTGAAGCAACTCGGTACGCAGTCGGCTTGCTTGGTGCCGAACCCCAACAGGTTCGGGCCGGTCATGGCGTCGTAGCTCGACTTCGACAGCAGGGCACCGGAGCCGACCTCCTGGGCGGTGGTGATCATGTCGTCGATGTTCGTGGTCTCGTTGGCGCCGATCGGCGTGCCCCACTGCGTGTTCCAATACGTCGCCTCCTCGTAGGACGTCGCCGTCGGCGGGAAGCGCCGTTCGGATGTGAAGGAGTGCAGGACCGGGCTCGGGATATAAGACGTTTGGGTGGCGAAGGTATGGTGCAGACCCATCGGGTCGAGCACCTTGTCTTTCAAGAGGACGTCGAGCGGCTTGCCGCCGATCTTGGCCAGGATGTCCCCGAGGATCATGAAGTTGGTGTGCGAGTAGCTCCAGTTCGTCCCCGGCGCGAACTGGGGCGGTCGGGCGAAGGCGTAGGTCAGCCGTTCCTGGTAGGTCCAGATATGGAACGGGTTGGCGTTGAATGCATTCGTCCACGCGGTGTCGGTCTCGAAGTCGGGGTAGCCGGTGGTCTGGTTGGCCAGCATCTTCAGGGTGACCTGGTTGGCTTCCGGAAGTGACGGCTCCCATTTGTCGATGGTGTCGTTGAGCGTGACTTTGTGCTCGTCGACGTATTCCATCAGCAGTGTCCCGATGTAGGCGAACGCCACCGCGCCGTTGCGGAAATTCATGTCGGTGGTCGCCGGGACGCCATCCAGGGATGGGCCGAACGCCTGTTCGGCGATGACCTTGCCGTCTTTGGTCACCTTGACGATCACCGCCCGCAGCTGCTCGGACGTGATCGCGTCCTGCACGATTTGCGCGATGGCGTCGGAGGCGGCCGATTTCGGCGCCACGGTTCCGCCGGTGGAGGTAGCTGACGGCGTCGAGCTCGAACACGCCGCCAGCAGACTCGAAGCCAGACCGATCGCCAGTGCGGCGCTGAGCAACCGGGCGAAGGACTTGGCGCGCCGTTTCGCAACGGACTCCGGCCATGCCGTCATTGCCCCTCCTCGCCCGGACGTTCCTGTTCTTTAAAACTTTCTTAAATTTTCCAGGGACCGGCAGACTATCCGCAATCGGTCGGAGCGACAAGAACTTCCAGGTGAGCGGAATGCCAAACCGGCGGTGATCGTTACCCGGGTCGCGGGATCTGGCTCGCCCCGAGTCGACGCCACCGCCCACCCGCCCGACCGAGATGGCGTGGCACGTCGACGCGCCCCGAGCCGCGGCTACCTTGCGTTGATGGTCGCCCTTCCCGAATCCGCCCGTTCGGTGCTCGAGTCCGCCGCGCTCGGCCACCTGGTCACCCTGGAGCCCGACGGCCGGCCCCAGGTGTCGCTGGTCTGGGTCGGGCTGGATGGCGACGAGGTGGTGGCCGCCCATCTCCCCGAGCACCGGAAGATCCGCAACATGCGGAGGAACCCCCGGGTCGCACTGTCGATCGAAGCCGGCACCCGCAACCCCATGGGACTCGACGAGTACGTGGTCGTTCACGGCCGGGCCCGGATCACCGAGGGCGGGGCGCCGGAGCTGCTCCAGGATCTGGCCCGCGTCTATCTGGGTCCGGACGTCAAGTTCCCGCCCATGGACGATCCGCCCCCCGGCTACATCACCCACATCAACGTGGAGCGGGTCGGCGGCGTGGGCCCCTGGGCCGGCTGAACCCGGCTTGATTCAGGCGGTGGCGTAGATGTGAGCGGGCAGCAGCAGCTCGACGGCGACCACCAACTCGTCGTGGACCCGTCCCATGTTGCTCCAGCCGTTGACCCATCCGACCAGCGCCGAGTACCAGACATGTCCGATCATCCGGGCCCGGTCGCCGAGATCGGGCGGGTGAGGCTCGCCGATGGCCCGGGTGATGATGCCTTCCATCAGCACTGACACCTGTTGCTGGCACTCGACCGCGGCCGGGTCGGGGGAGGCAAGGGCGGTGAACACCGCCCCGACCAGCTGGGGCTGGCGGCCCATGGCCCTCAAGGCCCGGTCGAGTACGTCGATGACCCGGATGGCGACGGAATCGCCCTGGGCAGGAAGCTGGGCCAACCTGGCGTCCAGTTGCTCCACCCAGTGGACCAGGGTGGCGGCCAACAGGTGGTCCTTGCTGGTGAAATACCGGTAGACGGTGCCCATGGCCACGTCCGCCCGAGCGGCGACGTCCCGCATCTGCACCGCGTCGTAGCCCCCGTCGAGACCGAGCGCCATGGCGGCGTCGATCACCCGCTGGCGCCGGGCCTGCTGGGTGCGGGTCAGGGTGCGGGGCACCGGTCGGATCGCCATTGGCAAACCCTAGTCGGGCGGCCTTTGCCGGCCCTTATCTGACGATCCGTCACTTTCGGGCCTTCCTCAGTACCATTGGGGTGGTCATGGCCCTTCCCGACGACCCGGAGCTCATCGCCACCACCGACGGTCGGGTCCCCGGGCGGCGGGGGATGGCCACCCGTCAGCGGCTGCTGGAGTGCACCGCCGAGCTGCTGGTGGCCACCCCGTGGCGATCGATCAAGGTCATCGACATCGCCCGGCAGGCCGGGACGTCTCCCGCCGCCTTCTACCAGTACTTCGAGAACGTGGAAGCCGCCATCACCGTGCTGGCCGAGGAGCTGGTCGAGGGGGTCGGGGTGCTGGCCGGCCTGGTCGACGGCGATTGGTCGGAGGCCGGAAGCTGGGCCACCGCGGTGGCGGTGGTCGAGGGGTTCATGGCCTACTGGGAGACCAATCGGGCCGTGTTCCGGGTGGTGGAGCTCACCACCGTCGAGGGCGACCTCCGGTTCCAGGGGCTCCGGGTCCGGGCCCTCAACGCCGTCACCGTGACCCTGGCCCGGGTCATCGCCACCGCCGGGGACGGCGCCGGATCCGCTGGCGGCGCCGATCCAATGGCCACCGCCGGCACCCTCATCGCCATGCTGGCCCAGGTGTCCAGCCACCGCTACGGGTTCGAGTTCTGGGGTATCCGGACCGCCTCTCTGGTCGACAGCCAGGCCCGGCTGCTGCACTGGTCGGTCACCGGGAGGCCGGCCCCGGAGGGCGCCTCGGTCCCGGGATCCGAGGCCCCGTTGCCGAGGACGGGTCCGGTGGTGGGTGGAGGTGCGGCGGCGGCCCGTTCCGCTCAGGTGAAAAAGGGGAGGTCGAAAGCGGCCGGCCGACCGAAGCCGTAACGGCGCCGGGTCAGTTCTCCAGCAGTTGGGCGACCAGCTCCGGCGGCCGGGCGATGACCACGGAATCGCCTCGCACCAGGATCGGACGTTGCATCACCTCCGGGTGGCCCAGCAGCAGCTCGACCACCGCCTCCGGAGTCGCGAGGCCGGCCGGGTCGATGTCGAGATCGGTGAAGGCGGTGTCTCCCGTCCGGATCAGGTCGGCGACCGGCCCGTCGTAGTTCCCGGCGATGTGCTCGAGGGTGGCCCGGTCGGGCGGCGCCTTCAGGTACTCGACCAAGTTGTACTTGGCCCCTTGGGCGTCCACCAGCTCGAGCGCGCCGCGGGACTTCGAGCACTTCGGGTTATGGAAGATGGTGATCGGTTCGGTGTCAATGCCGAAGTCGTAGTCGCTCACGCCGACGACAGTATCGCCGCTTGGTTCGCCCGATTCAGAGCGGCCAATCCTTGACCACCTGGTGCGAGAGCTCGTCGATGACCGCGTTGAGCTCGTCGGGTCGCTCCAACATCACCATGTGCCCGGCCCCGGGCAGCACCATCAACTCGGCCTCGGGGATGCCGTCGGCGATGGCCCGGGCGTGCCTCGGCGGGGTGAGGACGTCACGGGAGCCGACCACCACCCGGGTCGGAAGGTCGATGGCCCCGAGGCGGTCCCGGAGCTTGAACGAGCCGATGGCCCGGACCAGAGGTCCGAGGGACGCCGGGGACATGGCCACCATCATGTTGCGGGCCAGCTCGACGGCGGCGGGATCCGGCCGGGACCCGTAGGCCATGCGCATCGACCAGGTCAGCCGGGCCTCGCCGGGAATGGCCGGACGGCCGCGCTCGCCGGCCCGGATCAGCACCCGCTCGTTCCGGGCGCCGAACCGATCGACCATCGCCGGAGGCACCGGCACGTTGGCCAGCGGGTGCGATGAGGTGTCCACCAGGACGAGGCCGCCGACATGCTCGGCCAGGCGCTCGGGGGAGTTGATGGCGGCGGCCATGGTCGCCATCCCTCCCATCGAGTGGCCGACCAGCACCCCGGCTTCCACGTCCAGTTCGTGCAGCACCTCGATGATGTCCTCACCCAGCCGGTCGAGGGTGAAGCCGTCGGAACCCGCGGTCGAGGGTCCGTGGCCCCGCTGGTCGATGGCGATCACCCGGTGCCGGTCGGAGAGCCCGGCCAGTTGTCGGGCCCAGGTGATCACCGAGAGGGTCACCCCGTGGACCAGGACGACGGGAGGGCCGGTGCCCCCCTCGACGACATGGATGCTCCCGCCGTCGCTCACCGGTATCTGGTGGTGCAGCAGTTGGTCGTCGAGCACCAGTCCGGCCGCCTCCATGGCCGCCTGGTCGGCGCGCCACCGGTTGGACACCCGCCGCTGACCGACGTAGCCGACCACCGCGCCGGCGCCGAGGGCCAGGGCGCCGATCGCCAGTCGGCGGCGGGCGCGGGAGGGGCTCATCGGAGGGCCACCGGATTGACCGGCGAGCCGAGGGCGTGGGTGAACGGCAGCGGGGTGGCGTCGAGGAGGAACTCGTAGCGCCCGTCGCCGGCACAGGCGTCGGCCAGCTCGTCGAGGTACCAGTTCTGGCCCTGGGTCATCCCCATCTCGACCAGGTGGATGAGATGGACCGGAAGATAGAGGTCCTTGTCCTCGCACGGATAGACCTCGAGCACCATGGTGTCGATGGCCACCGCCGCCACCTCCCGGGCGTGGAACCATTCGGCGGTGGCCAGGGTCAGGCCGGGACTCGGCCAGGTGTAGGCGACCAGGTCCCGGTGGGGGGCGGCGCCAGCCAACCCCGGCCGACCCGGGAGGGCCAGATGGGCGGTCTGCCCAGTGCGCACCAGCACCACGTCTCCGCAGGCGACTTCCAGGCGGCCGAGGGCGCAGGCGGCGTCGAGGTCGTCCGGAGTGATCGGGTACCCGGGCGCGAGGATCTCCAGCCCCTTGGCCCGCGCCACGTCGAGCAGCACCCCCCGTGACACCAACGATCGGACGAGGTGGATGCCCAGCTTGGCCGTGCCGGCCTCCGACACCGAGGAGGCCGGGAATCCGTTGTAGAGCTTGCCGCCGTCCGGACCGCTCCCGTAGGAGACATGGGCCAGGCCGTCCCAGTGGGTGGCGCACTGGAGGGCCAGGGTGACCACATCCTCGGACGAAGCGATCCAGTCGGGATCGGCGGACAGCGGGTTGTTGATGTAGATCATCGTACGGGTGGGGTTCACCCTTCCTTCGATGAATCCCGCCTGGATCCCCTCCTCGGCGGACATCGGCAGTCCGAGCGGGAACGCCTTTCCTTCCCGGACCGCGCCGACGCCCCGGAGCCGGGCGGCGGTGTCGATGAAGTTGAGGGTGCCGAGCTGATCCTCGGGACCCCAGCGTCCCCAGTTGGAGACCCGCTTGGCCAGATCGGTGTAAGCCGAGGGAATCGACGGGGAAACGGGAACGGGCACTGGACTGTTGTAGCCGACGGCCGGGTGGTTGGGCTCAGCCGGCCCAGATGATCGACTGCATTTCCGAGTAGGCCTCCAGCCCGTAGTCGCCGCCGTCGCGACCGATGCCGCTCATCTTGAAGCCACCGAAGGGGGCGTCCATATTGCGCTGGGCGGTGTTGATGCCGACGTGACCGCACCGGAGTTGCTTGGCCACCCGGAAGGCCCGAGGGGTGTCGGCGCTGAAGACGTAGTCGTAGAGGCCGAACTCGGAATCGTTGGCGATGGCGACGCCTTCGTCGTCGTCGTCGAAGGGGATGGCCACCACCACCGGTCCGAAGATCTCTTCCCGGGCCACAGTGATGTCGTTGGTCCCACAGACAAGGGTCGGCTCCACGAAATAACCGGTCGGGAGATGTTCGGGGCGATTGCCGCCCATCACCACCTCGCCCTCTTTGCGCCCGGTCTCGATGTAGTCGAGGACCCGTTGCTGCTGGGCGGCGGAGATGAGCGGTCCCACCACCGTCTTGGTGTCGGTCGGGTCCCCGACTTTGAGGAACCCGGCGAAGGTCGAGAGCCCCTCGACCACCTGGTCGAAGATGCTCCGGTGGATGACCGCCCGGGTCGGGGCGGTGCAGATCTGGCCGGAGTGGAACGCCCAGGTGGATCCGATGGCACCCACCGCCGTCTTGATGTCGGCATCGGCGAAGACCACCGCCGCGCCCTTGCCACCCAGCTCCATGAGCAACCGCTTCATGGTCGGGGCGCCGGCGGCGGCGATCCGTTGGCCCACCGCCGTCGACCCGGTGAACGACACCATGTCGACGTCGGGGGAGGTGGTGAGCGCCGCGGCGGCGTCGGGGCCTTGGGAGCTGACCAGGTTGATCACCCCCGGGGGGAAGCCGACCTCGTCGAGGACCCGGGCCAGCTCCACCACCGCCAGCGGATCCTGGGGGGCGGGCTTGATGACCACGGTGTTGCCCATGGCGAGCGCCGGGGCGATCTTGCCGGCCATGTTGGTCAGCGGGAAGTTGTAGCTGGCAATGGCCGCGACCACCCCGACCGGCTGCCGGTAGGCCAGGGCGCTGACCAGTCCGCCGGGGGCCAGGGGGGTGGCGGCGGTGGACACCGGTGGCAGCATCGATTCCTGCACATGGCGGATGTCCCGGGAATACCGCTCGAACCGGTCGGCGCTGATCGGCACCTGCATACGCGACCCGACCGAGGCGGTGGCCCCGGTCTCGGCGATGACGAGCGGGACCAGCTCGTCGTTCTTGGCCCGGATGGCGGCGGCCGCCTTCTTCAGCAGCGCCAGGCGCTCGTCGACCGGGGTGTTCGACCAGGCGGGGAAGGCCTTGGCGGCAGCGGCGGCCGCCTCATTGGCGTCTTCCACCGAGGCGTCGGGAGCCTGTCCCACCACCTGTTCGGTGGCCGGGTTGATGATCTCGTAGGTCCCGTTCCCGGGGGCAACCCATTGCCCGCCGATCAGCAGCTGGGTCTCATCTTTGGTGACCTGACCGGCCATGTGCGGGTTCCCCTCTCGCGGTTTCTGACGAAGCGTCAGTCTAGATCGCCGACCTCGGACCCAGCCATGTGGGCAGCCCGTCGGTGCGGCGCGGTCAGGGTCAGACGCTGACCAGGGACGGATCGACGGTGACGGTGTCCCGGCCCGACTTGAGCAGGGTGCCCGGCAGGTTGCCAGTCGGCTTGCCGTCGGAAATGGTCTCGATCCCGTTGACCAGCACCCGGACCACGCCGATGGCGTCGGCCACCAGCCGGGGGCTCCCGCCGGGGAGGTCGTTGACCAGGGTGGCCGGCTCGGAGCCGACGATGTCGGGATCGAAGATGAACAGGTCGGCCTGCTGGCCCACCGCCACGTGACCCCGATCCTCGATGCCGAACAGGTTGGCCGGCGCCTCGGTCATCATCTGGATGGCGTGCTCCATCGGCACCAGCTTCCGCTTCCGGAGACAGTCGCCCAGAAACGAGGTCGGATAATTGGAGCCGCACATCCGATCGAGGTGGGCCCCGGCGTCCGATCCCCCGATCATGACGCCGGGGTTGTCCCAGGCTTCCACCCGGGCCTCCCACGACGCCGCGTCGCCGTCGGAGGCCTTGGGCCACAGCACGGTGCGGAGATCGTCGGCGATGACGATGTCGAGGAGGGTGTCGAACGGTTCCTTGCCCTGCTCCTCGGCGATGGAGCCCACGTCCCGCCAACTCAGTCCTTGGTTGGCCGGGGCGAAGGTGTCGCCGATGATGTAGTTGGCCCAGTGGGACAGGCGCCGGAACACCCCGGCCTCCTTCGAATGGGCAACTTCATCGAGGTGGGCCCGCACCTCCGGTTCGGCCAACTTGGCCATGCGCTCGCCTTCGGGCAGGCCCATCACGTCGCCCCATCCGGGGATCAGGAACAGTGCGCAGTGGGTACGGAAGCTCATGTTCATTGGGACCAACGTCGGCATGGTCAGGGCCACCACCTTCCCACCGGCCGCCGCCGCCTTGGCCGAGACCTCCAACTGGCGGGCGAGTTTCTCGGGGGCGCGGGAGTCGATGCTCAGCAGGTTCCAGTTGAGCGGGCGCTTGGCCGTGGTGCTCATGTCCACCATCAGATCCATCTCCTCGTCGGAGAACATGTCCAGGCAGCCGCTGGTGATGTACTCGAGGGTGGTTCCCGGATGGGCGGCGACCACCGAGGAGAACGCCAGCATCTCGCGACGATCGGCGTACCGGGAGGAGATCGGGTTCCCGTCGCCGTCGGAGTGGGTGCGCGATTGGGAGGACGAGAAACCCAGCCCTCCGGCCTCCAGCGATTCGGCCAGCAGGGTCTTCATGGCCTCCAACTCCTCGTCGTTGGCCACCTCGGCTCCGCGCTCCTCGCCCATCACCCACCGGCGGAGGGCACAGTGCCCGACCAGGAACCCGGCGTTGACCCCCAGCTTTCCCTCCAGCTGGCCGAGGTAGTCGGCGAAGGTCGTCCAGTTCCAGGGGACCCCGTCCTCCAGCGCGACCAGGGGCATCCCTTCCACCTTGGCCATCATCTGGCGGATGTAGTCATGGTCCTGGCTCTTGATCGGGGCCAGGGTGAAGCCGCAGTTGCCCCCGATGACGGTGGTCACCCCGTGGAGGTTGGACGGCGAGGCGGTGGCGTCCCAGAACAGCTGGGCGTCGTAGTGGGTGTGGGGGTCGATGATCCCCGGGGCCACCACCAGACCCTCGGCGTCGAATTCGGCGGCG
The DNA here is from genome assembly GCA_036489495.1 of Acidimicrobiales bacterium. GTDB lineage: Bacteria > Actinomycetota > Acidimicrobiia > Acidimicrobiales > RAAP-2 > DASZIT01. The sequence continues at coordinate 39,098 of DASXFR010000128.1, forward strand.
GCGTCCTCGCTGACCTCGCCGACGGCCACGATCTTTCCGTCGCGGATACCGACGTCGGCTCGCTTGCCCGGGGCCCCGGTACCGTCGACCACCAGGCCGTTGCGGATGGCGTAATCGAGCATGTGCGGCTCCCCTTCGTAGGCATCGACTTGGTCCGGGCGATCAGTGGCGGGCCCGGCAACTCGTGGACGTCGTCCAAATCTGACAGACCGTCAGTTTATGGCAGCCGGCGGTCGGTCGCGCACGAGGATCGGATCCCGCCCGGATCGGGACCGAGCCGGGGGCGCCTCGGCCCCCTGAGGTCGATGGTAATTTCGCTGAACCGTGCACTGGCTCCACAACTCGTGGCTCGACGACTCCCTGTTTCCCGCCCTGGTCATCCTCCTCGGAGCCTGGTTGATCGTGCGGTTTGCCCACTGGGCGGGCGCCCTCCGGCGCCGCGACATCGACGACCGGATCCGGGAGTCGATCGAGTCGGGGCTGGTGGCCTCGGAGGGGGCCAAGCGGTCACGGACGCTCAGCGAAGCCATCGAGTGGGTGGTGGTGGCGCTCGCCTGCTTCTTGGGTGGGTTGCTCGCCCTCGAGCGCCTGGGCCTTCCGCTCACCACCCTGGTCGCCCCGGCCACGGTGATCGGCATCGGTCTCGGCTTCGGCGCCCAGCAGGTGGTAGGAGACCTGTTGTCCGGGTTCTTCCTGTTCGCCGAGCACCAGTTTGCCTTCGGTGACGTCATTCGACTCTCGATGCCCGGTCAGAGCACCGGGGTGACCGGCACGGTGGAGGAGATCACCCTGCGGGTGACCAAACTCCGCACCGCCCAGGGCGAACTGGTGATCGTGCCCAACAGTGCCCTGCGGCAGGTGACCAACCTGTCGAAGGACTGGGCCCGGGCGGTCATCGACATCCCGATCCCGGTGGACGAGGACCTCGAAGCCGTGACCCATCTCTTGCGGGATGCCATCGACGCCATGACCCATGACGACCACTGGCGGAGCCTGATCCTCGGCGAGCCGGTGGTGGCCGGGGTGGAGTCCATCGAGGTGGGCTATGTGCAGCTCCGGCTCATCGCTCGCACCCTTCCCGGCCGCCAATTCGAAGTCGGGCGGGAGATCCGGCTCCGCGCCGCCACCGCCCTCCGGGCTGCCGGCATCACCTCCCCTCCGATCGGTGACAGCGCCACCCGGGGGGTGCCGTGACCGACGATCTTGGCGTGCCCGACGACCTTGGCAACCGCGACGATCCTGGCAACACCGACGATCCGGGCCCCACTGACGAGACGACCGAGCTCCCCAAGACCACCAAGGTCGCCGCACCGCTCAAGGTGACCAAGCGGGTGGGCCATCCGGGTTGGATGGGGCGCCCGCTCAACCGCCGGTTTCGAATCCGCCGTTCCACCGCGCTGATGGTGCTGTTGTTCGCGGGATTCGAAGCTCTCCACATCCAGTTTCCGTCTCAGCCCAAGGCGGCTTCGGCTCCGAACGGTTACATCCCTGCCTTCATCCCCGCGGTGTCGACCACCACCACGACCGCGCCGCCTTCCACCACGACCACCACGCTGCCGGTGACGGCTACTACCACCACCACGACCATCGCCCCGGGAGCCAAGGCGTCGACCACCACCTCGACTACCGGGGTGGGCGGCGCCACTGCCACCTCCACCACCGGCGCGGGCGGAGCGACCACCACCACGACGGCGCCGGGTGTTCAAGGGGCGAGCACGACAACCACCACCACCTCGACCACGGTTCCCTGAGTCGGAGGCGCACGACCCTCCGCACTACCGACGAGGTTGAATCGACCCCGGATCGACTCGCGCCGTACTATCGCCGGTATGCCAATCAATGCCGAAGCCGTGGGAACCACCTCCGACCCGGAACGGGTCTCCTGGGGTTCGAAAGATGCGCTGCTCTACGCCCTGGGCGTCGGGGCGGGTGAGCTCGATCCGACCGGTTTCGAGCTCGAGTTCACCACCGAGAACTCCGCCGACATCGACCAGCGGGTGCTGCCGACCTTTCCAGTGGTCATGGCCCGGGGAGGCAGCGCCTACCGCGCCATCGGCGAGTTCAACCCGGCAATGCTGGTGCACGGCGAGCAGTCGGTCCGCCTCCACCAGTCGCTCCCGGTGGAGGGGGCGGCCAACTCGGTGACCACCATCACCGGCATCTACGACAAAGGCTCCGGGGCGGTGGTCGTCACCGAGACCGTCGCCACCGACGTGGCGACCAACGATGACCTGTGGACCACGTCATCGTCGGCGTTCATCCGGGGTGAGGGCGGATGGGGTGGCGACCGGGGCCCGTCCGGCAGTGCCGCGGCTCCCGAGCGCCAGCCCGATCACGTGGTGGTCTACCCGACCCGGACCGACCAGGCGTTGCTCTACCGGCTCTCCGGCGACCGCAACCCGCTCCACTCCGATCCGAAATTCGCGGCGATGGCCGGTTTCGACCGCCCGATCCTCCACGGGCTCTGCTCGTTCGGTTTCACCGGACGGGCGCTGCTCCACTCGCTGTGTGGATCCGACCCCGATCGGTTCATATCCATGGCCGCCCGATTCTCCAAGCCGGTGATGCCCGGCGACCAGCTGACAGTGAGCATCTGGGAGCTGGGTGACGGCAACGCCTACTTCCGCACCGCCACCCCGGCCGCGGTGGTCATCGACGCCGGACAGGCCACTTACCGCTGACGTTGCCGGCGGCAACCCAGCGATCAGCCGTCCACCAGGGGGGTGACTTCGGCGCCGAAGGCGGCCACCTGGTCGCAAAGCTCGTCCACCGAACGGGACGGGAAGCGGACCTGGACCTGGCCGACGCCGGCATCGGCGAAGGTCCGGAGATAGTCGGCGATCTTCTCGGGCGGCCCGGACACCGTCCCCTTTGGCAGCTCCAGACCGGCCGATGGGCTCCCCACGTAGAGGAAGTCGGCTATCCCGCCGATGTCGAGGGGTGCTCCGCCCCGGTACTCCTCACGCATCCGCTGGAGTTCGGCCAACATCCCCGCATCCGGCCCGAGGGACTGGGGGAGCCAGCCATCGGCGAACCGGGCGGTGCGGCGGAGGGCGGCGGGCGACGATCCGCCGGTCCAGATCGGGGGGCGAGGCGACTGGATCGGACGCGGCCGTAAACCGAGACCCGAGGCCGTCCAGCGCGGCCCCTCGAGCACCGGGTAATCGTGGACGAGTCCGAGGGCCAAGCCGGCGATGGCCTCGTCGGTGACCGCGCCGCGATGGTCGAACTCCGGGCCCATCTGCTCGAACTCCTCGGCGACGTGACCGGCTCCGACCCCGCAGATGACCCGGCCGGCCGACAGCACGTCGAGGGTGGCGAACTCCTTGGCCGACCGGAGCGGATGGCGGAGGGCGATCACATAGATGTGGGACAGCAGCCGGATGCGGGTGGTGACGCCGGCCAGCCAACCGAGGGTGGCCACGGTGTCGTACCAAGTGGTGCTCATGGCCCCGGCCAACCGCTCAGGGATGAAGGTGTGGTCGCAGACGCCGACATAGAAGAAGCCGGCTGACTCACAGGCCAGCGCGACCCGGGCCAACTCGTCGGGCCCGGCGGAAGGCTCCCACGGCTGGACGTAGATGCTCGACTGCGACTGGATGGGGAGCTGCATGCCGTAGACGGTGCGGCCGGCGGGAAGCACGGTCACCACGTCATCGGGGAGGGTGATGGGGGACGGGTCGGCGGTCACGAGCGCAGGATAGCCCTGCCCGATCGATCAGAACGACGGAGTGATGCAGAGGTCGCTGTGCAGCGCGACGTCACGAGTGAAGGGGAGGTCGATCTGGAGTCCGGGGGCGAAGTCGGTGGTGGTGCCGTTTCCGTAGGCGACGATGACGGTGCCCTTCGGACAGGCGCCACCGGTCACGTGACCTAGGTTGGGGAAGCGGTTTCCCTCGACGACGGTGTCCTGGGTCCCGCCCACGTAGATGCCCATCTTGGCCCAGGCAGGGAGCCCGGCGCTCGAGTTCCCCGTCCATTCAGCCCCGGCGGCGTTCCTCCCGCCGCCACAGGTGGCTTGTCCCCCGGAGTTCGGTAACAGGCAATTCTGATGGACGGTCGAGCCGAACAGCTCATGGGTCCCCGACGACAGGATGACGTCGAAGTGGGTCCGGGTGCCCGACCACAGACGGTTGTCGATGATCATCGCCGAATGAGCCGGCCCGAGGGCGAAGGCGCGGGTGATTTTCCCGGGCGGGTCACCGCCGGGAACCGCCCCGACATGTAACGACCAGAAGGGGTCGGTGACGATGCCCCAGTAGAGGGAATTGCCGGCCGAGATGATGGTGTTGTCGGCCACCACCGACAGCTGGGGCGGGGCGGGGGCATCGGTGGGACTCCCGTTGAAGAGGACGATGGCGGCGTCCGAGACGTCGATGATCGTATTCCTCCGGATGTCGGTCGAACCGCAGTAGACGCCGAAGCCGTCCGCCTCCGGGTGGTCATCCGCCGTCTCTCCGGGGACGGTCCCACCGTGGGCGGTGGCGTAGCCTTCCACCAGGTTGTCGGCGACCACGTTCGCCGAACACCCGCTAGGGTCGGCAGCGGTCGGGGGTTGGGTGTCGGCCTCGAGGTTGCTGGCCCCGAACGCATTCCCGATGCGATCGGATGCCACGGTGGTGCCGACGCCCCCCAACATCCGGACGTTGAAGACGGCCAAGGAATTCGGATCCGGGCCATCGCGCTGGCCGTCGACCCAGAGATGCTCGAGTTTCGCCCCCGGGTCGAGGTGGATCAGGTCGGGGCTGTGGTTTCCGTCTTCGGCGGCGAAGAAGGGGGCGCGCACCAGCCGAGCCATGTCCGCATACCGGGTCGGACCCGGGTCGCCGATGGTGGTGAGGGTGATGTTGCCGGGAATGGTGAGGGTGGTGGTCAGTCCCACCACCTCACGGTCCGGGAGCGACACCACCCCTCCGCCGGCCGCCGAGAGGAGATCGAGTTTCGCCTCCAGGGGTGCCTCGGGCTGGTCGGCCCCGGGGGCGCCGGCGGCCGGGGTCGGGATGGCCGGGTAGCCGGTCAGATCACCGGGCTTCCCGAAGTAGTAACTCGGATTGGTGGGGCTGCAGATGGCCGGACGGGTGAGGGTGGTGAACTCCGAGGTCTCGTACAGGAAGTTGGCGGCGACCTCGGGAGTGAGCTGCGGGGTAGTGGCGGTGCCGGCCAGCCGGTCCCTCATGCTGACGTACTCGGAGGCGTTCGGCTCCCGATTGAGGACGAACCGATACAAGGTCAGCGCTCTGGAACCGGCGTCACTCACGGGGTAGTCGTGTTGGTACTCGGCGGAGGCGAGGATGATGTCCCCGAGTTGGATGAGCGGGGTGGGGGTGCATCCCTGCCGCTGGAATGACTCCACCGCCGCCGACCATTCGGTGGGGGTCGGCGCCCTTCCTAGTAGTTCGGTGTAGGCCTTGGTGACGTACTGGTAGGGAACCACGGCCCCCGACGTTGCCGACGCTCCGGCCGGGCCCGGTGTCGACCGGGCGGCGGCCTCCCCGGCGTGGACCGTCACCGCCACCGCGGCCAGGCCGAGGAGGACGACGGCGGTCACCGGGACCCGGCGCGACCAGTTGGACCCAGATTTGTTGGAGTGCTTCCCCGAACTCATCGGGTCCCTTCAGGTTGCGTAGGAGGTGGACAGTATGGCTCAGCGCGGGGTCGGCCAACCCGCGCCGGTGGCCGTCCGCGGCCCGGCTCAGGTCGCCGAAGTATGGGCCGCCGCGTCAGCCATGGAATCGGCCAGGGCTTCCGCCCACTCGTCGCCGGTGCCGCACTGGGTGGCCAGGACCCGGGCCCGCTTGTAGGCCAGGTGGGCGGGCACCTCCCAGGTGAACCCCATCCCGCCGTGGACCTGGATGCAGGATCGCCCGTTGGCCAGGGCGGCTTCGTCGGCCAGCAGCTTGGCGCCGCCCGCCGCCGCTTGCGGATCGCCGACGTCGGGCTGATCGACGGTCACCGCCGCCGCCTGGACCGCGACCCGGGCCACCTCGGTCCGCACGACCATGTCGGCACACAGGTGCTTGATGGCCTGGAACCCCCCGATCGGCCGGCCGAACTGCTTTCGTTGCTTGGCGTACTCGACCGCGAGTTCGGTGGTCCACGCCGCCGAGCCGACCTGCAACGCGGCCGTCAGCACCGCCCCGTCCCGTCGCCATCGGGCCGACAGGTCGGGACCGCCCACCGCGGTGCCCGCCGGCAGTGAGCGCAGCGACCACAGGGGGGTGAGGGGGTCCATCGGCCGGTCCATCCGGGCCGCCTCCAGGGAGGCCGGTTCCACCGAGCCCACCCCGTCGTCGGACACCACCAGCAACACATCGAGATCGGCCAGCTGTTCGACCACCAGCGGGATCACCGGGTCATTGGTCTCCGCCGCCTCCAATCCGGCGACCGATTGGACCTGCTCGACCACACCCACCACCACCGAGCCGTCGGCGGCGCCGGGGATCAGTCCAGCGGCCAGATGCGAGGCGACCAGCGGTCCGGGGACCAGGGCCCGGCCCAGCTCCTCGAACACCAGGGCGGCGTCGGCCAGCCCGAGCCCGAGCCCGCCGTCCCCCTCGGCCAGGCAGAGGTTGAACACCCCGGCGTCTCCGAGCTCCCGCCACCCTTCCCGGTCGACCACCTGGTCGGATCCTTCGAACCGGCGCAACCCTTCGAGGGCGAACCGTCCCTGGCAAAGCCGGCGGACCCCGGCGGCCAGATCGGTCTGGAATTCGGTCAGCTCAAAGTCCACTGACCGGCTCCTTGGGGAGGCCGAGGATCCGCTCGCCGACGATGTTCCGCTGGATCTGCGAGGTGCCGGCGGCGATGGTCAGCGATATCCCCCGCAGCCAGTCCTCCACCATCTCCTCGGCCGGCAGCGCTCCCAGCCCGTCGAGCCCGTCGGAGTCGTGGGCGGCCAATCCGGCCCGCCCGAGGAGGGACAGGGAGAACTCCCCCAACTTCTGTCGGGTCTCGGTGTAAGCCAGCTTGAACACCGTCCCGCCGATGCCGGGGACGCCGGTCCGAGCCGCCTGGGACACGTTGCGCTTGGTCAGCGCCCACAGCCCGTCCAGCTCGGCTCGGAGGTGGCCGGCCTGGCG
>DASXFR010000141.1:0-14663 GCA_036489495.1 Acidimicrobiales bacterium
CACGTCAATGGCGTAGGTCCCGGCCAATGGGAGATCCACCCCGTCTACCGTCCTGGTGATTGCTTCTGCTTCGGTTACATCAGCCATGTGATTTCCTCATTTCCATCCATCGCCTGGGGCTCGTTGTCACAGGCTTCCAACTACAGGTATTTGACTACACAACTAACCATACCACCATGTACTTGCTTGCGCAACATCCCTGGCAACATTCCGGCATTTGTCGTCTGACCTGCCACTTTCCCGTCCGGAGGCGCCCCGGCGCCTCCCTTCCGGGACCTCCAGACGTGCCATTTGCTTGTAAACACAACTTTTGTAAGTGAAACTACTTGACAGGGTCCGATATACTGGCCGTATGAGCGGAGAGCAGGAATGGGATGACGAGCGAGTGACCACCGTGGGGCTGCTGTTCGAGTCCGGCGCCGGGCTCCGCCGCGTCCTCGAGCCGCTGCTCCTGACCGATAGCGGCCTGTCCAATCAATCGTTCGACGTCCTGGTTCGGCTGGCCCGGACCCCGGGTTTCCGCCTCCGGATGAGCGACCTGGCCGCTCAGACCACCCTCACCCCCAGCGGGCTCACCCGCTCGGTGGACCGGCTCGAAGAAGCCGGCATCGTCACCCGGGAAGCCTGCCCGGAGGATCGTCGGGGGGCGTTCGCGGTGCTGTCCACCAAGGGTCGGGCGCTGATGGACCAGGCCATGCCCCTCCATGTCGCCCACATCAACGAGTTGCTGGACGGGGTGCTCACCGGCGACGAGGAGGCGACGCTCTCCTCACTGCTGCGGAAGGTCCGGGACCACATCCGCAGCCTCGGCCATTCGACCTCCTGTGACGAGTCGGACATGACCGCGCCGGTGGCTTCGGGCATCTCCTAGACAACCCGACGGGTCGGGGCCGATCGGTGGACCGGACGACGGACGGCCGTGGGTTCAGAGCAGGGCCAGGGCGGCGGCCCGCACCCCGGTGTCGTCCAGGTCGCCGTCGGCTACCTCACCCCGGGGGGAACCGGCCAGCGGGTTGATCCAGAGCCACCGGGTGAGGGCCGACACTCGGCCGCGACCCGGAGGCCACTGGGGCGAGCTCCCGGCGGATTCGGCCATCTTGGCCAGGGCCGAGCCGAGGCCGGTGGGATAGCGCACCACCCCGACGGCCCGCTGGTCGGCCGAGAATTCCCGGCCGGGTCCGACCAGGGAGTGCACCCGGGTCGCGCCCGACGAGGTGATGAGAGCGAGCGGCGCCACCACCGCCACCGCCACCCCCGATCGCACGGTGTCGTGCCGCTTGATGTGCACCAGCTCCTGGGCCACCACCCCTTCGAGCTCAACCAGGCTCAGGCTGGCATCGAGGCCGGAGGTCACGATCAAGGAGGCGGTTCGAGGATGGCGGCCGATGGCCATGGCGTTGAGCACCGGACTGTCGACCACCAGCACAGCCGGTTGCGGCAGCCCCATGGTCGCGCACAGCCCGTCGACCACATTGTGAAGTCGCGGATGCGCCTCGGGGTTGGAGGGCCGGGCACCTACCGCCCGCACCACCATGCCCGGGGCCGCCCTCCAGACCCACCCGGTGACGACGAGGGTGACGACTACCAGCACCGCGATGGCCGCCAACGGCACGCCGGCCGCTAAGACGATGGCGGCGAGGATCACCCCCACCACCAGACCCGGAATCACCGAGGCCACTGTCGCCCACCGGCGATTGGCGGCGATCGTCTTCCTCTCCTCCGCGCTCTCGGCACTCTCCGGGCTACGGACCGGCGCCGGGACGGTGTGCCGGGTGCCGGTGGCGACCGTCCCCGACGACTCCGGGCTCCGGCCCGATCCACCCGATCTCGATCCCTGGCCGCCACGGTTGCCGCCAGGACGCTGACCCTGGCCGGTGGGACGCCGGTTCCCCTGGGGCGATCGGTGCCGACCGCCGCCGCTGCCCCCACCTGGGTTGGGACCCCGGTTCCGGTTGCGATTGCGATTGTCTCCGCCCCCGCGCCCGCCGCCCCCGCGGCGCCCGCCCCCTCCACCGCCGCCGGTCCCGCCGCCGGTCCCGCCGCCGGTCCCGCCGCCGCCCGCGCCACCTGGATTTCCACCTTGGCTCCGGGTCGGGGTCGCGTTTCCGCTCCCCCGGCCACCCCGAATAGATGCGTCGTCCGGCGAGAGCACCGATGCCGGTGGGAACTGGGGCGGGAGACTCATGACCAGTGCAGTGTACGGCCGCTCACCGGTCCGGCCGGACCGCGGCCGACCGGTAGAGCGACTCGTAGCGCTCAGCCAGGCGATTCATCGACCATTGCGCAGCCCGGGCCGACGCCGCCGCCAGCCGGGCGGGTCGCGGGTCGCCATCGCTCCCGTTTTCGCCGGCGGTCAGAACCGACTCCAGGGCGGCCGCCAGGGCATGGGCGTCCCCGGGTGGCACCAGCACCCCATCGTCACCGACCACGTCTCGATAGCCGTCGATGTCGCTGGCCACCACCAGGGTGTTCGCCGCCATGGCCTCCAACAGCACCATCCCGAACGACTCGCCGCCCAACGACGGGGCACAGAGCACGTCGGCGGCCGCCAGCCGTCTCACCTTCTCCTCCTCGGTGAGAACCCCGAGCCAGCGGACCGTCGGTGATTCGGGAAACCGGCGCTGCAGCGATTCGGTCTCCGGCCCGTCCCCGGCGATCCACAGCACGGCGGAGGATCCAGTGGATGCCTCGAGCAGCACCCTCAGTCCTTTGCGCTCTTCGTGCCGCCCGAGGAACAAGACAGTGGGACCGTCCTTCGGCCACGGGTCGGCGTCGCGGTACCGGTCGACCTCCACCCCATTGAACAGCACCTCGAAGTTGCCGCCGATGGCCGCCGCCGCCGTCCGGCGGGCGGCGTGGGAGACCGCGCACCGCACCGCCAAGCGCCGGGCGGCCAGCTTGGCCGCCGGACCCAGCAACGAATAGAACATGCTTGCCCCGCTCCGGTGGAAGGTTGCCACCCGCGGCGGAATCCCGGAAGCCACCAGGAGTCCGTACGGCAATCCGGGGGCGAACGGTTCGTGGACATGGACGACGTCGAACCCGCCGCCACGGAGCGCCTGGACGCCATGGACCACCGCCATCGGCGACAGCGACACCGGGGCCCGCGACCCGTTGGCCGGCACCGGGACCGACCGACCGGTCACCACCAGGTCGATGCCGTCGGGAACATCGGCGACATCGTCGAGGGGGGCGAACACGGTGACCGGGTGCCCCCGCCGGCTGAGCACCCGGGACAGGCCCATCACCTGTCCCTGGACCCCGCCGGGACGGGAGAGGCTGTAGGGGCAGACCAGGGCGACCCGCAGGCTGGGCGCCCCCGGTGGCATCGGCGGATCCACCGGAGACCCGCCGTCCGCCCTCACGGTTTCGTCGGGGTTCGGTCCGACGGCCACAGGGGCTGGAAGACGTGCCACTGCTCGGGGGCCTGGCGGATGAGGCCTTCGAATCGAGTGGCGATCTCCTGGGTAACCCGCTGGACGTCCTTGCGGAAGGAGCCGGTGCGGCAGGTGTCGATGGGTGGTTGCACCACCGCGTGGTGATCTCGGCCGGGGCCGCTGTAGACGGCCGAGGTGAGGAGCAGGGCCCCGGTGCGCAGGGCCAGGGTGGCCGGCCCGGCCGGCATGGTGGTGGTCTCCCCGAAGAACTCGACCTCGATCCCGTTCTCCAGTAGATCGCGATCGCAGAGCAGCCCGACCAGCTTCCCCTCCCGCAGGGTTTTGCTCATGGCCGCACCCGAGTCAGGGCCCAGCGGCACGATGGTCAGTCCCATCGCCTGCCGCTGCTCCACGAAATAGTCGAACAGTTCGGGTGGCTCGATCCGTTCGGCCACCGCGGTCATCGGAAATCCCTTGCCGGCCAGGAATGCCCCGCCATACTCCCAACTACCGACATGGGGCAGGGCCAGCACGACTCCCTTGCCTTCGGCCATGGCATCGACCAGGTGTTCGAACCCGTCGGCGACGAACCGCTGCAGCACTTCGCTCATCGGGGTGGTCCCCAGCCGGGCCCCTTCGACCCAGTAGCGGGCGTAGGCGCCAAACGCCCGTCGGGCCCAGAGGTCGAGCGCGGCGTCGTCGATGTCCCCGCCGAGGACCCGGCGAAGATTCCTGGTGATCATGTCGCGGTGTTCGTGGCGCAGCACGAACATTGCATCGCCCACCCGGGCGGCGGCCCACAACGCCACCGGCTCGGGCAGGGCACCGAGGGCGCGACCCAAGCCGGTGTAGAGGCGGAAGACTGCCCGATCCTTGTTCACCGATTGCTTTCCCGAGACCTGTGAGTTGACGAGGAAGGGTCAGCTATTGCGTCGAGCCGCGGCCCGCTGGCGGATGCCCTGGCCGGCGTGACGCGCTCGCCAGGTGCGGCCCGATCGGCTGGACAGCTCGCCCTGACGGCGTGCCCGCCACCGGGACGGCGATCCGCTGCTCCGCCGGCGTTCGCCCCGCATGGCGGTGCGGGTCCGGCGGGGGCGGCGGGTGAGCGACGACGACACCGGTGCCTCGGCCAGGCCCCACACCTTGGCGAAGCGGCCGATGGCGGTGATCAGGGTGAGCCCCAACATCGCCCACAACACCGGGACGAGGAATGACGCCGACAGCAGCCCGAAGCCCAGGAGGATCATCCGCTCCGCCCGTTCCATCAGCCCGCCCTTGGCCGAGATGCCGAGGGATGCCGCCTTGGCCCGTTGATAGGAGACCAGCGAGGTGGCGGCGAAGACCCCGAACGGAAGGAGGACCAGATGCCCGGGATGGGCCGACAGCAGATACCAGGCGACGCCGCCCAGGATCAGCGCGTCCGCCACCCGGTCGGTGACCGAGTCGAAGAATTCACCGCGGACCGACGACGTTCCCGAAGCTTTCGCCACCGGACCATCGAGCAGGTCGTGGAACCCGGTGAGCGTCAGCAGCAGGATGCCGAGGTGGAGACGGCCGGTGCCGATCGCCCATGCGGTGGCGGTCGCCGAAAGCAGGCCGGTCGCGGTCAGAACGTCGGCGGTTACACCTAGCTGCTGCAGCTTGCGACCGACCGGACCGGTTCCCCGATCAACGGTGTCGCGCCAGCGGCCGTCGAACATGTATTCCTCCAGAGGTTTCCCTCACCTTACCATCCGCTTGCTCGAGTTAGGCAGTAACCGACGCCCCCGGGCAGGTTCCGGAACCGGTCGCACCGAGCCCGGTGAGGCCTCCCGGGCTCAAGCCGGCCACGCCTGGTGGAGCCGGGCCCAGCTGTCGGCCAGGGTCTCGGGGAGCACCCGGGCCCCGCCTACCGAGGTCATGAAATTGGTGTCCCCCAGCCACCGGGGGACGGCGTGGAGGTGGATGTGCCGAGGTATCCCGGCCCCGGCGGCCCGGCCGAAGTTGGCCCCGATGTTGATCCCTTCAGGGTGGTAGGCGGCCTCGAGGGCGGCCATCCCGTCCTGCAGCGCCCCCCAGAGTTCGGGACCCTCGGTGGCGGAGAGATCGGCCATCGACCGGACGTGGCGGGAGGGCATGACCATCAGGTGGCCGCTGGCGTAGGGGTAGGCGTTGAGCACCGCGAAGGTGGTCTTCCCGCGCCAGATCACCCCGTTGTCGGCCGAGGGCGGACCGCTGGCCGCGATCCGGCAGAACACGCAACGGGCCGGGTCGTCGAGCGGGTGATCATCCAGGGTGTCCGCCTCCGGTTCGATCCCGGCGTTGGCTACCACCGGCAGGCCGGAGACGTACTCGTGGCGCCAGCCGGCCCAGAGGTGATCGAGGTTCACGCTGGGGCGCGGCCCGGGATGCTGCCCGGGGCGCTGCCCGGGGCGCTGCCGGACGTCTCGGGCGAGCCCCGGTCGGCGATCTCGGTGATCAGGTCCTCGGCGAACGACTCGAAGGAGATCCCGCGCTCGGGTCGATTGGATCCTCGGCGGTTCACCCCCACCGTCCCGGCGGCCACATCGTCGTCGCCGACGACCAGGATGTAGGGCACCTTGGTCAACTTGGCTCGACGGATCCGAGGTTTCAGCGGCTCGTCGCCGGTATCCACCGACACCCGGACGCCGAGGGTGTGGAGCCGGCCTTCGACTTCCTCGGCATAGCCCTGGTGGGCGTCGGCCACCGGGAGGACCACCACCTGCTCGGGGGAGAGCCACGTGGGCAGCGCGCCGGCGTAGTGCTCGAGGAGGATGGCGAAGAACCGCTCCACCGATCCGAACAGGGCCCGATGGATCATGATCGGAAGGTGGCGGCTGTTGTCGGCGCCGGTGTACTCCATCCCGAATCGTTTCGGCTCTTGGTAATCGAGCTGGATGGTGGAGATCTGATGGGTCCGGCCGATGGCGTCCCGGGCCTGGATGGAGATCTTCGGGCCGTAGAAGGCGCCGCCGCCTTCGTCGGGCACCGTCTCCAGCCCCATGCCTTCGGCGACCCGACGGAGCACTTCGGTGGCCTCGTCCCATTCCGCTTCGGCGCCGACCGCCTTGCCCTCCGGCCGGGTGGACAGCTCGACGAAGAAGTCGTTGAGCCCGAAGTCGCGGAGTAAGGACAACACGAAGTTGAGGGTGGTGTGGAGCTCGCCCTCCAACTGCTCGGGCGTACAGAAGATATGGGCGTCGTCCTGGGTCATCCCCCGGACCCGGGTGAGACCGTGCACCACCCCGGACAATTCGTAGCGGTAGACCGACCCGAACTCGAACATCCGGATGGGCAGATCGCGATACGACCGCTGCCGGCTCTTGAAGATCAGGATGTGAAACGGGCAGTTCATCGGCTTCAGGTAGTACTGCTGTCCGCCGTCCAACTCCATCGGCGGGAACATCCCGTCGGCGAAGAAGTCGAGGTGCCCGGACATCTCGAACAATTCGGACTTGGTGATGTGGGGGGTGTAAACGAACTCGTAGCCGTTGGCCTCGTGCTGCTTGCGGGAGTAGTCCTCCATCAGCCGCCGGATGGTTCCTCCCCGGGGGTGGAACACGGCCAGCCCCGAGCCGATCTCCTCGGGAAAGGAGAACAGGTCGAGCTCGGCTCCCAGTTTGCGATGGTCGCGCCGCTCCGCCTCCTTCAGCCGTTCGAGATGGGCGGCCAACGCCTTCTCCGACTCCCAGGCCGTCCCGTAGATCCGCTGGAGCTGCTGGCGCTTCTCGTCGCCCCGCCAGTAGGCCCCCGCCACCCGCATCAGCGCGAAGAAGCCCAACCGCCCGGTGGAGGGGACGTGCGGGCCGCGGCACAGGTCGGTGAAGGTCGGCGAGTTCCAATAGGTGGAGACTTCCGGGGCGCCGTCTTCCGCCGCGGTGGCGTCGACCTCGTCGGCCCCGGCGCCGACCGCTTCGATGATCTCGCGCTTGTACGGCTGGTCCTCGAAGAGGGAGAGGCCCTCCTCGATGGAGTGCTCATGGCGGATGAAGGGCTGATTCTCGGCGATGATCTCCCGCATGGTCGCCTCGATCCGGCCGAGGTCGTCGTCGCTGAAATGGGCACCGCCGGGCAGCTCGAAGTCGTAGTAGAAGCCGTCCTCGATGACCGGGCCGATGGCGAAGCGGGCTCCGGGCCATAGCCGTAACACCGCCTGGGCCAGCACGTGGGCGGTGGAATGGCGGATGACGTTCCGGCCTTCATCCGAGTCGGCGGTCAGCACCGCCACCGACGACCCGTCGGGGACCTCGGTCGAGAGATCGACCTCGGCACCGTCGACCTTGGCGGCCACCGCCGCTTTGGCCAGGCGGGGCCCGATCGATTCGGCCACCTCCAGGGCGGTGGTCCCCTCGGCAAGCTCCTTGGTCGATCCATCGGGAAGCCGGACGGTAACGACGCCTGCCATGGGGGAAACCTTTCTGCTCGTTCGCTCGGTGTTGATCTGCTCGGAATTTTTCCACGGCGCACGTCGCGCCGGGAGCTTTATACGGTAACGGATACGCCGAGGAGGGCCGCACCGGCAACCACGCGGCGGCCGGCCGCCGCCTCGTCGTCGAGGGCCCGCAGCGCCCCGGGAGTGTCGAGGTCGTCGTCGAGGCGGGCGCGGACTGCCTCCAGGCCGGGGTCGGTCGAGCCGTCCTCGGCCGAGGCGGACCCGGCGGCGGGTATCCCCCCCTCTCGCCACCTCGCCAACCGGGCGGCGGCCGCCGGCATGTCCGCGGCGGTCCACTCCCAGTCGTTCCGGTAGTGATGGTCGAGCAGTGCCAACCGGATGGCCGCCGGCTCCCAGGTCTTCAGCAGGTCGCCCACGAAGACCAGATTCCCGAGCGACTTGGACATCTTGGTGCCGTTCAGGCCCACCAACCCCACGTGCAGCCAGTGACGGACGAACGGGCGGGCGGTGACCGACTCCGACTGGGCGGTCTCCGACTCGTGGTGGGGAAAGATCAGGTCGCGGCCGCCACCGTGGACGTCGATGGTCTCCCCGAGCTCCCGGAGGGCGAGCGCCGAGCACTCGATGTGCCATCCGGGCCGTCCCGATCCCCAGCGCGATTCCCACGACGGCTCATCCGGCAGCGCCGGCTGCCAGAGGACGAAATCGAGCGGGTGGCGCTTGTTGGGATCGTCGGGGTTGCCGCCGTTCTCGGCGGCCAACGCCAGCATGGCCGGCTCGCTGAGGTGGCTCACCTTGCCGAATTCGGAGAACGTGGTGACATCGAAGTACACCCCCCCTCCCGCCTGGTAGGCGTGACCGGAATCGAGCACCGATCCGATCAGGGTCAGGATGTCGGCGATGGCTCCGGTGGCCCGGGGCTCGGACCAGGCCGGGATGAGGCCGAGCGAGCTCATGTCGGCATCGAACTGGGCGATCTCCTCGGCGGCCAGGTCGAGGTAGTGGACGCCGAGCTCCCGGGCCTTGCGGAGGATGTCGTCGTCCACGTCGGTGACGTTGCGGACGCACCGGGTCTCGTAGCCCATGTCGCGAAGCCGCCGTTGGAGGATGTCGAAGGTCAGGTAGACCTGGGCATGGCCGAGGTGGGCGGAGTCATAGGGAGTGATCCCACAGGAGTAGAGCGACACCACCGGCCCCACTTCGAGGGGCGTCACCTCTTGCCGGGCGGAGTCGTACAGCCGGATCACGGCTCGGAGGTCACCGTTCAATGCTCCCCGTAACCACCCAGGCGCACCGTGGTGTGCGCCTTGTGGCGAATGTTGACGGTGATCAGCACGGCGGTGAACGCCTCGATGGGCGCGGCCTGCGACAGGCTGCCAGCGTCGATGCCCCGCAGCCCTTCGATGCCGTCGACCATGGCGGTGGTGGCGGCGGTGGCGGTGAGATGGTCCGAACAGACGAAGACGTCGGCCACCAGCGGCGTGGTCAGCTTCTCCATCTGGGCGGCAGGAAGGTGATGGAGCGACGCCGACACCAGGGACTCGGGGAGTGCGGCCTGAATCGATGCCGCCACCGATCCGCGGGGTGGCACCAGGGCCAGGAACTCCCGGCCTTCTTTGACCAGGGCGTTGGCCATCGACACCACCACCTTGCCGGCCAGGGCTGAAGCCAGTGGCTTGACGGTGGCAACCGCCCCGTCCCACGGGGTGGCCACCACCAACAGGTCGCAGGCGGCGGTGTCCTGGTTGGACGCCCCCTCCAGGTCGAGCTGATGATCGGGCCAGGCCTTGGTCAGCTCCTCGGCGACGGCGGTTGCCCGGTCGGCGTCGCGGGATCCGATGACCACCTGGGTGCCCCCGGCGGCCAGGCGAACGGCCAGCCCTCGACCGGCCGGTCCGGTGCCCCCAAAGATTCCGACGCGCATGGCCCTTACCTTTGCACATGCCACCGTCGCCCCGGCAAAGTGCCGGGCGATAACCTCGCACCCCCATGGGACTGCTCGACGGAAAACGAATCCTGGTGACCGGAGTGCTGACCGACGCCTCGCTGGCGTTTGCGGTGGCCCGGAAGGCACAGGAGGAAGGGGCCGAGGTCATCCTCTCCGGGGCAGGGCGCGGCCTCTCCCTCACCCGTCGCACCGCCCGGAAGTTGACCGTCGAGGCCGACGTGTTGGAGATCGACGTCACCCGACCCGAACAGCTGTCCGAGGCCGCCGAGGCACTCGCCACCAAGTGGGACCGTCTCGACGGCCTGCTCCATTCGATCGGCTACGCGCCACCGGAATGCCTCGGCGGCGACATCTTCCAGGCGACGTGGGAAGAGGTGCAGATCGCCCTTCACGTGTCGACCTACTCATTGAAGGCGCTGGCCGAGGCGTTCCGCCCGCTGCTGGCCGCCGCCGGCGAAGGCGACGGCCCGGGCGCCTCGATCGTCGGGCTCGACTTCGACGCCACCGTCGCCTGGCCCGCCTACGACTGGATGGGGGTGTCGAAGGCGGCGCTCGAATCGCTCT
The DNA here is from genome assembly GCA_036489495.1 of Acidimicrobiales bacterium. Classification (GTDB taxonomy): domain Bacteria; phylum Actinomycetota; class Acidimicrobiia; order Acidimicrobiales; family RAAP-2; genus DASZIT01. Next base: position 10,283 of record DASXFR010000141.1, read on the forward strand.
CCCGCTATCTGGCCCGCGATCTGGGTCCCGAGAAGGTCCGGGTGAACCTGGTCGCCGCCGGTCCGGTGAAGACGATGGCGGCCAAGTCGATCCCCGGGTTCAGTGCCTTCGAGGACACCTGGGCCGAGCGGGCGCCGCTGGGCTGGGACGTGCTCGACACCGAGGTGGTGGCCCGGGCCTGCGTCGCCCTGATGTCGGACTACTTCCCCATGACCACGGGGGAGATGGTGCACGTCGACGGTGGCGTCCATGCCGTCGGGGCCTGAGCCTCTGTCCGCCATCCCGGTCTGAACATTTCGAATCTGAACACTTGAGGGAGCCGACCTTGCCAACCCCTGACCAACTCCGCACCCGCATCGTCGAGTACGTGAATGCCGTCAACTCGCGCGACGCCAACGCGATTGCCGCCCAGTTCACCGAAGACGCCCACCACCACGACCCGGTCTCCAACCCCCCCAACATCGGGCGGGCCGCCATCGTCACCTTCTTCGAGAACGGCATTGCCGCCAGCGATGCCTGGACCTTCACCGCCAAGGCCGTCCACACCTGCGCCGACAATGTGGCCGTCGACTTCGAGATCGCGGTGGCGACCGGCGGGGCCACCATGACCATCGCCGGCATCGAGGTCTTCGAGGCCGACGGGGAGGGCCGGTTCACCTCGGTGAGCGCCTACTGGGACGATGCCGACCTGAGTTTCGCCTAGCTCCGGGCTCCTCGCGCCCACCCTCCGGGCCGGGAAAGGAAGGCCGTGGCGGGCGGTACCATGCGTCGATCATGCCGACCACCGATACCGAAGGTGAGCGCTCCGTTGCCCCGGCCTGACCGGACCGCCGCCCAACCGGGCTCGACCCCCACCCGGCCGCCGGGGGTGGTGACGGTGATCGGGCTGGCGGGCCACGCCTTCGAAGCCATCGGCGACGAGGGTCGGGAGGCCCTGGTCTCCGCCGAGCTGGTGATGGGCGGGCGGCGGCAGCTCGAGAGCCTGCGGAAGTGGTCCCCCGGAGCCAAGGCCGGGGCTTCCCGCCAAGAGACTCCCGCCATCGAGATCGGGGACGATGTCGACGACGCTTGCCGCCGAGCCGCCTCGGCGTCCCGCGACGGGGTGCCGGTGTGCATGGTGGTCTCCGGCGATCCCGGCTTCTTCGGCATTGTGGGCGCACTGGTGCGGGTGATCGACCGGCGATACCTGCGGATCCTCCCGGCCACCTCTCCGGTCTCCCTGGCCTTCGCCCGCCTGGCCCTTCCCTGGGAGGACGCCGCGGTGGTGGCGGTGCGGGGCCGACCGCTGGCCGACTCGATCCGGGCCATCCGGCTGGCTCGCAAAGCCGCGGTGCTCACCTCCCCCGACGCGCCCCCCGAGGCGGTGGGCAAGGCCCTCATCGCCGCCCGGGCGGCAGTGGACATGGTGGCGGTGTGCAGCCGGCTCGGCTACCCCGATGAGTCGATCACCCTGGTCGGGCTGCACGAGCTGGCCACCGGGAGCTGGGACCCCTTCTCGGTGGTGGTCGTGGTCGGTCCGGCCGGGCGGGCCATCGCCGGCTGGGGCGGGATCGATGCCGACGCCAAACCCCTGGCCTGGGGTCTTCCCGACAATGCCTACGCCCATCGGGACGGGCTGGTACCCGAAGCGGAGGTCCGGGCGGTGGCGCTGGGGAAGCTGGCGTTGCCGGCCACCGGGGTGTTGTGGGACGTGGGCGCCGGGAACGGCAGCGTGGCCGTCGAAGCCGTCGTCCTGTGCCCCGGCATCACCGCCTTCGCCATCGAGGGGCGGGACGCCGAGGCCATGCGCATCACCGCCAATGCCGCCAGCTTCGGGGCCGACGTCCGGGTCGTCCATGCCCACGCTCCGGAGGCGTGCGTGGGGCTCCCCGATCCCGACCGGGTGTTCGTCGGGGGTGGCGGGCTCGACGTCCTCGACACCGCCCTGGCCCGGTTGCGTCCCGGCGGGCGGATCGTGGCCGCCTTTTCCGCCCTCGACCGGGCTACCGGCGCCGCCGACCGACTGGGGAATCTCGTCCAAGTGTCGACCGGCCGAGGCCAGGTTTTGGCTGACGGAAGCTGGCGGCTGGCCGCTGCCGATCCGGTGTTCTTGGCCTGGGGCCCGGGGAGCCACCCGCCCCGCTAGCCGGCCGAGTTCGGCTGGCGGAGATGGCTAGAGCTGCATCGCCTTGACTTCGAGGAACTCCTCCAAACCGAAGCTGCCGTACTCGCGTCCGTTACCCGACTGCTTGTAACCGCCGAACGGCGCCATCGGGTTGAACCCGCCGCCATTCACCTCGATCTGGCCGGCGCGGAGCTGACGAGCCACGGCTTTGGCCCGCTCCGGATCCCCCGACCACACGCCACCGGCGAGGCCGTAGTCGGTGTCGTTGGCGATGTCGACGGCCTCTTCCTCGGTGTCATAGGGAATGATCGAGAGCACCGGCCCGAAGATCTCGTCCCGGGCGATGGTCATGTCCCGGGTGACGCCGCTGAACACGGTGGGGCGGACGAAGAAACCGACCGACAATCCCTCGGGTGCCTCTCCCCCACCGGTGAGAAGGGTCGCCCCCTCCCCCACGCCTTTGTCGATGAGGTTGCGAACCCGGTCGCGCTGGATGCCCGACACCAGGGGCCCGAGCCGGCTCGCCGGGTCGAAGGGATCGCCGGGGGTGAACGCCTCGGCGGCGGCAACCGCCAGCGTCTCCACCTCCGCCAGCCGTTCGCGGGGAACCAGCATCCGGGTCAAGGCGCTGCAGGTCTGTCCGGAGTTGAGGAAGCACTTCTGCACCCCGTCGGGCACCGCCTTGGCCAGGTCGGCGTCGTCGAGGATGACGTTGGCCGACTTGCCGCCCAACTCGAGGGCCACCCGCTTGACGCTGGCCGATGCCAATTCCGAGACCCGCTTGCCGGCCCGGGTGGAGCCGGTGAACGACACCATGTCGACGTCAGGATGGGCGGCGATCGCCTCTCCCACCACCGGTCCGACCCCGGAGACCAGATTGAAGACGCCGGCCGGAAGCCCGACCTGCTCGAAGATCTCGGCCAGGACGAAGGCGTTCAACGGGGCTACCTCGCTGGGCTTGAGTACCACCGTGCATCCGGCGGCCAGCGCCGGCGCCACCTTGGCGGCGATCTGGTTCAGCGGGTAGTTCCACGGGGTGATGGCGCCGACCACCCCGATGGGCTCCCGCACGATCACCGAGTTCCCCGCCGTCTGCTCCCAGGTGAAGTCGGCGGCGACCTGGGCCATGGACGCGAAGGTCCCGATGGGCAACCCCATCTGCACCAGTTGCGACAGCACCAGGGGCATCCCGACTTCGTGGGCAATCAGGTTGGCCACCTCGTCCATCCGGGCGGTCAGTTCCTGGCTGACCCGGGTCAGGAGCTCGGTCCGTTCCTTCACCGGAGTCGCCGCCCACCCTGGGAACGCCGCCCGGGCAGCGCCCACCGCCAGGTCGACATCCTTGGGCGACCCTTCCGGAATGGTGCCCATCACTGCTTCGGTGGTGGAGTCGATGACATCCAGGGTGCCGGTGCCGGCGGACGGTACCCACTCCCCCCCGATGAACAAGCGGTCACGGACAATTGGTTGCGGATTACCCACGGTGGTCCCCCTCGTCGAAGTGGCTTCGCCTCAGCATAGGCACGCGGCGTCGAACCCAGAATTCGCCGGGCCGGCGTCTCCCTCGCTCGATTGCATAGGATTCGTTATATATGTAGTGTCCAGTATGTAACTGACCCGAGGAGCAGGATGGCCCAAACCCAAGCGGAGCGGAAGGCGGAGACCCGGGCGCGCCTGCTGGCGGCCGGAGCCGACCTCTTCGCTGACCGCGGCATCGACGGAGTTTCCGTCGATGCCGTGGCGGAGGCGGCCGGACGGACCTCCGGCGCCGTCTATGCCCACTTCGGGAGCAAGCAAGGGCTGCTGTTGGCCGTGCTCGATGCCTGGAAGCAATCGGTCCTCACCGTGCTGTTCGCCGAGGTGGCCATCACCGACTCTCCTCTCGGACAGCTGGCCGCCGTGTGGGACAACATCGGCAACAATCCCGACACCGACTCCGACCGTTGGTCGCTGCTCGAGCACGAGCTGTGGCTGCGGGCCGCCCGGGACCCCGAAGTCGCCGATGCCCTCCGGGCCCGGAGTGCCGAAGCTCGCCGCCACAGCGGCCAGGAGCTGTCCCGATGGGCGTCGAAGGTCGGCGTCGACCCGGTCGCCGATCCCGATGAGCTGGCCACATTGGTCAAGGCCCTGCTCACCGGATTGGAGATGCAGCGCCGGATCGAACCTGACTCGGTGGACGGCGACCTCGCCGTCACCGGTCTGGCCGCCTTGATGGGCATGCCCCGCCCGTCCGTCGAAGGCCGCCCACCCGGCGCCCGCCGCCAGCGCGACAACCAG